>CALCKT010000001.1 GCA_937965785.1 uncultured Propionibacteriaceae bacterium
AGGGGGTGTCGCGGTTCGGGTCGGTCTGCTTGGGGAGGGTGGTTTCGACTCGGGCTGCTCGTTCCTCGCAGCCCGGCTCAACCAGCTTCAGAGAGGGGGACGTCGCGGCCCGGCTCAACCAGCTTGGGAAAGGGGACAAAGAATAAAGAACCCGGCAGGGGTCCTGCGGCTCTTCGGTGGTTGAGAAGAGGTGGGTGGGCTTCGCAGGAGCGGCCCTGCCGGGTTCGGTCTCAAACGGGGAGGAGGCCCATCGACCTGACCTCCTCCGCCTCGGATTTCAGTTCGTCGACGGAGACATTGACGCGACTTCTCGCGAAGGCGTTGAGCGGCAGGCCCTGGACGATCTCCCACTCGCCACCTCGGCAGCGTACCGGGAATGACGAGACCAGGCCCGCCGGGACCCCGTAGGAACCGTCGCTGACCACCGCCATCGATGTCCAGTCGCCCTTGGGGGTGCCGAGCAGCCAGTCGCGGACGTGGGCGATGGTGGCGTTGGCCGCCGATGCCGCGCTCGAACGTCCCCGGGCCGCGATCACCGCGGCCCCGCGCTTGGCGACGGTGGGGATGAAGTCGAAGGCGATCCAGGCGTCGTCGGCGATCCACTCATTCGCCGGCTTCCCGCAGATGCGGGCGTTGAAGGCGTCCGCGTACTGCGTGGCCGAATGGTTGCCCCAGATCGTCACGTTCGTCACGTCAGCCACGGGCCTGCGGGCCTTCGCCGCCAGCTGCGCGCGGGCCCGGTTGTGGTCGAGCCGGGTCAGGGCGGTGAACCTCGAAGCGGGAATCCCGTCGGCGTGCCGGGAGGCGATCAGCGCGTTCGTGTTCGCCGGGTTCCCCGTGACCACCACCCGCACATCCGGGGCCGCCGAGGCCGCCAGGGCCCGGCCCTGCGCGGCGAAGATGGCGGCGTTGGCCTCCAGCAGGTCGGCGCGTTCCATGCCCGCGCTGCGCGGCGACGCCCCCACCAGCATCGCGACGTTCGCCCCGTCGAAGGCCACCGCGGGATCGTCGGTGACCTCGATGCCCTTCAGCTGCGGGAAGGCGCAGTCGAGCAGTTCCATCGCCACCCCGTCGAGGGCCTTCACGGCCGCCGGCACCTCCAGCAGCCGCAACTCGACGGGCTCGTCGCCCAGCAGATCACCCGAGGCCAGCCGGTAGACCAGCGCGTATCCGATCTGCCCGGCCGCTCCCGTTACCGCGATTCGTCTGGTCATGGCGGCTCAGCGGACGTTCAGGTCGCCGACGAGCACGCAGCGGCGTTTCCGGGTGAAGCTGCGAGCCGACGTGAGGCCCTCGCCTGTGGGTCCGGCGATGGTGAACGTCGGGTAGCCCTCGCCGCCGATCCCGATGCCGTTGTACGACGGGCCGTTCTTCACGAAGATCGTGGTCTGGATCAGCTTGCCCATCCTCGTCAGCTTGCTGACGTTGAGGCTGTGCATCACCGCGGTGTGGCGGTTGCCGTGCTCCAGTTCGACGGCCAGGTCGATGGCGGCGTCCACGTCCGGCACCCGCACCAACCCGAGCACCGGCATCATCAGCTCGTGCACCACGAACGGATGGTTGGCGCTGGCCTCGCACACGATCAGCCGCACCCCGGGCGGCGGGGTGACGCCGATGGCCTCCAGGATCTTCGCGGCAGATTTGCCCACCCACTCGGTGCGCGGCTTGTCGCCGTCAACCAGCAGCTTCTCCAGCTCCGCGACCTCGGCGGGCGTCGCCTCGTAGGCGCCGTGCTTGATCATGCAGAACTTCAGCATGTCGGCGATCGAATCGACCGCGATGATCTCCTTCTCCGCGGTGCAGGGCAGGTTGTTGTCGAAGCTGGCGCCGTCGACGATGCACTTCGCGGCGTGCTCGATGTCAGCGGTCTCGTCGACGACGGCGGGCGGATTGCCCGCGCCCGCGCCGATCGCCTTCTTCCCGGAGCTCAGCACCGCCTTGACGATGCCCGGCCCCCCGGTGGCCACCAGCATCCGGACCTTCGGGTGGGCCATCATCGCGTTGGTGTTCTCCAGCGACGGCGCGGTGACCGTAACCACGAGATTGTCGGGGGCCCCGGCGGCGCGCAGCGCCCGGTTGATGCGACGCACCTGCCAGCACGACAACTTGGCTACCCGCGGGTGCGGGCTGAACACGACGGCGTTGCCGGCGGCCAGCATCCCGATGGAGTTGCAGGTGATGGTCTCGGTGGGGTTGGTGGTGGGGGTGATGGCCCCGATCACGCCGTAGGGCGAGTACTCGATGGTGGTCAGGCCGTCGTCGCCGGACCACGCCTCCGTGACGAGATCCTCCACCCCGGGGGTCCCGGAGGCCGCCACCTTGTTCTTCAGGTATTTGTGGCCGACATCACCCATCCCGGACTGCACCACGGCCTGCTCCGACATGTAGTCGAGGGCCTCGGGGGCCAGCATCGCCTCACGGATGGCCGCGACGTAGCGGCGCCGGTCGGCCATCGAATGGGTCAGGTATTCGCGCTGCGCCAGGTGGGCGGCCTCCACCGCGGAGTCCATGTCGGCGAACACCCCGTCGCCCGGGACCTCCTGCTGCGTCGCGGGCGCCTCGGTCTGGTTCTCGTTGCCGGGGAGCATGGCCGCGAGGACCTCGCGGATGGTCGCCTCCAGCTGTGCCGGATCTATCTTCATTACTGCTCTCCTATCATGTTCCAGTCCTGCAGCGCGCAGGTCGCGATGTCCACGTCCTGTTCAGCGGTTCCACCCGAGATTCCGATGGCCCCTGCCAGTTCCCCGTCGACATGGACGGGCACCCCTCCGCCGAACAGGACCACACGGCCGGAGTTGGTGTCGGCCAGACCGGGGAAGGGACCGTCCTCGGTGGCCAGGGGGCCGAGCGTCGCTGTCGGTGCCTGGAAGGCCACGGCGCTCCACGCCTTGTTGATCGCGACCTCTGTGGCCGCGAGCAGCGCACCCTCGACGCGGTGCAGCAGCATCAGGTTCCCGCCCGCGTCCGCGGCAGCGATCACGACGGGCACCCCCAGCTCGGCGCTGCGCGCCTCCGCCCGCTCGGCGATCCGCTTGGCGGCGGCGAGATCGAACCGGCGGGCCGGCGTCCGGCCGCGGGATGGTGTCGAGGTGGACTGCTCGCCCAAGGGCTCGCGGTCCGGTGTTGCGGGGGTTCCGAGGACCTTGGCGACGGCGTCTCGGACGATGCGTTCGATCTCCTCGTCGCGCCAGGTCTCGGCCAGCCTGGCCAGGGAGTAGACGGCGTCGGAGAGGCGGTTGAGGTATTTGATCAGCTCGGGGCGTACCGGTTCGGTCTCAGCCAGGGTCAGTACCCGCCGTTCCGCGCGACGCACCACGGTGCGGGCCTGGTGGAACGCCCCCGACCGGTCGTCGCGGCCCGGCACCACGAACTCCCGCTGTGGCCCCGTGACGGCCAGGCAGTCGTCGATGAGGTGCTCCAGGTCGGTGATGTCGCCGGTGTTGATCTTGTTCGCGAGGATCGTCGCGCCCTCGGGGTCGCTGGCCAGTTCGGCGGCCAGCACGAACAGCCGCTGCTGCACGTCGTGGACGCGACGCCGCCACTGGCCGGCGGGCAGCATCGCCTTCGCCGCCCCGAGTGCCGCGTTGGCCTCGTCGACGGTGCCGTAGGCCTCCACGCGCAGGCTCTGCTTGGGCACCCGGGAGCCCCCGAACAGCCCGGTGTCACCTTTGTCGCCGGTGCGCGTGTACACGTTTGGCATGACGGTCAGTCCTCCACCTCGACCACGTCGACGATGCCGACAATGGTCGCGTCCAGGGGGGCCTGCTGCCGGTTCGCGGCGAACCGGGCCGAGCTGCCCTTCGTGATGATGACCGTTTCACCGGTTCCGGCGCCGACGGTGTCCACCGCGACCTCCTGGTTGCCGACGGCGGTGCCGTCGGAGTGGACGCGCTGGATCAGCAGCAGCTTGAAACCGACGAGGCGTTCGTCCTTGCTGGTGGAGACCACCGTGCCGACCACCTTGGCCAGGTACATCTCAGCTCCTCCTCGTTATCGTGATGTCAGACGCTGCCGCCGTCTCGCGGGCCAGGTCGGTGATGATCGCCTTGCGGTGCACGCTCAGCCGCGACCCCGGAGCCAGGGAACGGACCACGGATTCGGTGACCACGCGCGCGGTGCAGTGCACCGCCTCGCCCGCGCCCGCGACCTCCCCGACGACCCGGTCGAGGGTTTCCGCGGTCGCCAGGTGAACCCCGAAAGATTTCAGGGTGGCGAGGTTTTCTCGCAGCATCGCCGCGTAGCCCGACGGCATCTGCGGGAACCAGCCGCGTTTGTCCGCCGAGTCGGGGCAGACGGCGTTGGTGGCCACGACCACCGGTTTGTTGCTCATGATGAACTCGGCCACCACATTGCTGGCCAGGCAGTCGCCGATGCCGTGGGCGACCTTCGCGGCCAGGTTCGCGGTGAGGGTGGGGATGACGAGCAGGTCGTGGGCCTGCACCAGTGACTTCTCGGCCGGGGTCATGCCCAGGGCCGCGATGCGTTCCTGGTCCAGGATGCGGGAGGCCGAGTCGGTCTGCCGCCAGTCGAGGTTGACGTGTGCCGCGGCCCGTTTCAGCGACTCCAGGGCCGCGTCGAAACCGAGCAGCGCACCGGAGAACAGCACCAGCGCGTTGGGTTTCCCCGTGGCCGGGGTTTCCTGCCGGGGCTGTTCGGCGAGCATTTCGCGCACGATCCTGGTGATCAGTTCGCGCAGCTGTTCCTCGTTCATCTGCCACTCCTCATTGCCGCCCCCAGCGGGGTGGGGAAAAGGGGTTCCTCGGGCCGGTCGACCTTGACGCCGAGGATCTTCTCGAACACTTTGGGTGCCTCGGGCAGGGAGGCGGAACCGCCCACCAGATACACCCTGCCCGGGTCGGTGCCGCCGAGCGCCCGCTCGGCGATGGTGGCCATTTTCTCCAGGGTGGGGCGCACCACCGGGAAGACGGTCGCGACGTTGGCGGGGTCGCACTTGAACGCCTCGGCCTCGTCGTAGCCCATCCCGAGCGCCCCCGACAGCACCAGCGTCATGTGGTGGCCGCCGGTGGCCTCGTCGGTGGAGAAATCGACCACCCCGTCGCGCAGCCGCGACACCCCGGTGGTGCCGTGGCCGATGTCGATGATGGTGCCGTCTGCCACGCCGAGGGCCCGGGCCGCGGCCACGGGTTCGTCGACCACCTCGCACGGGTCGAGTTCGCAGGCGTCGAGCACGTTGGTGAACACCTTCACGGTGCCCTCGCTGATCCCGGGCGGGATGGTGACGGCGGCCTCGGTGAAGGTGTGACCCAGCCTGTCGTGGAGCTCGGTGAGGATCTCCCGGACGTTGGTGACGGCCCCCAGCCAGTCGACGACGATGCCGTCGCGCACCACGTTCGCCTTCCGGCAACCGCCCGCCACCGGACGGTTCCCGCCGTCGACCACGGCCAGCACGATGTTGGCCGTGCCCAGGTCGACGGCGAGCCGCAGCCCGTTGCGTTTGGCGTTCTTGTGTGCGACCTTCCCGGTTCGCACGAGCTCTGCGAACCGGTTGATCCTGGTCTGGGGATTCGTCGCCATCGTCACTTGTCCAGACAGATCGTCACGTAGTCGCCGGTCCTGGCCCCGACGGCGTTGCCCTCGTCGGTGTCGAGGTGCAGCTCCGCCAGGTAGGAGTCCTTGACGCGGATCAGGAAATTGTCCAGCCGCGCCCCGCGCTCACCCCCGAACCGGACGCTCACGCGGTCCTGGTCCTTCAGGTTGAGGGCGGCGGCGTCGTCGGGGCTCATGTGGATGTGACGGCCCGCGACGATCACGGCGTGGTCGCATTCGATGCTGCCGAGGGGACCCTCGATGCGCACGGGGGCGGCGGCTTCGAGATGCCCCGACTGGGCCATCGGCGCCTTGATGCCGAGGGCGAAGCAGTCGGTGCGGCTCAGCTCCACCTGGGTGGCGGGACGGTTGGGTCCCATCACGCGCACCCGGGTCATGGTGCCGCGGGGGCCGTGCAGGGTCACGGTCTCCTCGGCAGCGAACTCGCCGCGCTGGCGCACGTGCTTCTTGACCTTCGGTTCGGTGTAGCCGAACAGGGTTTTGAAGTCGGCGTCGCACAGGTGGACGTGCCGGTTGGAGATGCCGACGATCACCTTGCGCGGGTCCAGGGCGGTGATCCGCTCCAGGACCCGGCTGGTGATCTCGGCCACGAGCGCGTCGGTCATGACTGCGGCAGGATCTTCTCGACGTCACCGTGGGGACGCGGGATGACGTGCTGGGAGACCAGCTCGCCGACCCGTGCGGCGGCCGACGATCCGGCGTCGACGGCGGCCTTCACGGCACCGACGTCGCCGCGCACCATCACGGTGACCAGACCGGAACCGATCTTCTCGCTGCCGATCAGGGTCACGTTCGCGGACTTGACCATGGCGTCGGCGGCCTCGACGGCACCCACGTAGCCCTTGGTCTCGATCATTCCGAGAGCGTTGCTCATGACTGTTTCCTCCTGGTGGTGGATGTCCGGGGAGCCTTGGTGGTCTCCGCGGGGTTCTTGGGTGTGGCATCCGGTTTCTGGTCCGGGCCGGATTCGGGCTGCGCCTGTTCGAGTTGCGGTTTCGGCCCGGGTTTCGTGATGGCCTTCGGCGCGGGTTTGGGTTCGGGTTTTTCCGGGGCCTTGGGCGCGGCTTTGGTCTTCTCCGGGGATTTGGCCTTGGCGGCGGGTTTCGTCGTCGCCTTCGCACCGGGCGCGGGTTTGGCCAGGCCCACTGTCGTGGCCGAGAAGACGAGGGTCTCCAGCTCCTGGTGGGGCCGGGGAATGACGGTCCTGCTGACCACGTGTGTCAGTTTCGACGCCGCCACCTCGGCGGCGGCCATGGCCGCCTGGACGGCCGCCACCTGGCCTTCGACCTTGATGGTGACGTAGCCGCCGCCCTTGGCCAGTTCGTAGCCGATCAGGTTGACGTCGGCGGTCTTGCAGGCGACATCGGCGGCCTCGACGCCAGCGACGAGGCCCACCACTTCAATGCTCCCCAGTGCTTGCATCACTGGCTCCTTTCGGGTTCACGGAGGGGAAGTCTTTTCACCAGGCGGGCGGCGTTCGACCCGATGATCCGGTCCGCCTGCTCGCTGCGCCCCAGGAAATGCGCCAGGTAGGGGCGCCGCTCGGGGAGTTTCTCGGTGGTGATGACCACGTAGTCGAGGGCGATTCCTAGGCCGATGCCCAGCCGCGACGAGGTCGCGGCGCGGTGCGCCAAGACCAGGGGATTCAGCTCCGAGAGGCGTTCCACGCGGCTCGGCACCCCCTCCTCCTCGATGCCGAGGAGCACCTGGGTGAGCTGTTCGTCGCCGATGCCCTCGTGGACGGCGAGGTTGATGGTGGGGCGTTCGTCGATCGTCACGACGCACCCCCCAGCACCAGGCCGGTGGCGACGGCGTTGCGGGGCCCCTCGACGCCGCGGATGTTGGCGCGCCCGGCCACCACCCGGTAGTCGGCCAGGGCCCGGGTGACCAGCTGCGGGATCTCGAAGTCGAGGGCGGAACCGCCGACGAGTACCACGAAGTCGATGCCGCGCACCTCCGAGGTGGGGGAGACGCGCTGCAGGGCGCGGATCGCGTTGGTGACGAAGACCTGCTCCTTGGCGCGGATGCGGACCTGGCGGATGGTCTCGACGGGAAGGTCCACGTCGAGGGGCACCATGCCGTCGGGTTTGAGCACCACGGTGCGGGCGTAGACGTGCCCGGGAAGCGGGTCCTCGAAGAACTGCACGGTGCCGTCCTCGTGGCGGATGTTGAAAACCGACTCCACCTTCGCCAGCGGGTGGCGTTTGATGTCCTCGGCCAGGTCGAAGGAGTCGAGGCCGAGTTCGGACTGGATCATCAGGGTCACCATGTTCCCGGCGCCTGCCAGGTGGATGGAGGTGCCGGTGCCGTCCGGACGCATGACGGAGGCGTCGGTGGAGCCGGCGCCCATGTCGAGGATCGCGATGGGGGCGGCCGTTCCGGGGGTGGTGAGCGCGCCACGGATGGCCATGTCGGCCTCCACGCCGCCGACCTCGACGGGCACGCCGATCTCGGCGGCCAGTTCGGAGGCGATCCGTTCCATCTGGAGGCGGTCGGTCCTGACCATCACGGCGATGCCGACGGCGGCCTCCATGGAGAACTCGTTGGCGATGCCGCCCGCCACCTGCTGCGGCACCCGGGTGTCGACGGCGAGCAGGTCGGTGATGTTGATTTCGCGGGGGTGCTGGTTGGTCAGCTGCGCCATGGTCACGCGCACCTTCTCCATCATGCCGCCGACGTTGGTGCCGGCCTCGCCCGTGATGTCGGCGAGGTTGCGGATCCGGGATGCGACATCCATGATCTCGGCGGCACCCAGGTCGACGTCGACGTCGAGGGTGTTGGTGCCGTGGAAGGTGAGGCGGCCCGCGGGGATGCGGCGTTCCTGCACGTCACCCTCCGGGGTTTTGATGACCACGGCGGAACGGTTGCCCACCAGGGAACGGGCCAGGGGCACCACGGAGCGGGTGGCTTCGGCCTCCAGGCCGAAGAGGGTCGCGATGCCGAACGGGTTGGACAGGGTCTCGACGATGCGCCCGATGTCGGCCACCTCAATGGCGGCCAGCATCCCGAGCGGGACCTTCTCGATCAGGCGCACCTCGTCGACGATGGGGATCTTGTGGGCCAGCCTGTTGTGGACCAGCACGCCGTCGTCGGCCTGCAGGATCGCCCCGGTGATCTCCAGGCGCTCGGCGACGGCGTTCAGCCGGGCCGCGACCTGGTCGTAGGGGATCGTACGGGGCACCACGACGATGTAGGGCTGCCCGGCGGGGGCGTCGGGCAGCTCGTCGAGGGCGATGGTGGTCCCCACCCCGATGCCGAGGCCGCCCGGGGTGGAGGGGTTGTGTCCGATCATCGTGGATTCGGTGATGACCGTCTCGGTGATGGTCTCCATCGCGACGTCGCCGATCACGGGGGCGGCTTCGTTGATGCGGATGGAGTCGAGGTCCTCGATGCGGCGTCCCGCCTTGCCCAGGGCCTCGGTGAGGGAATGGAACAGACCACGGATGTTGGTGCTGGTTCCCTTGATACCGGTGGTGGGGACGATGGCGCTGGACAGGAACCTCACCTGCCCTTCGGTACCGGTTTCGGCGAGCGCCACCTCGGTGGTTGCATTGCCGATGTCGATGCCAGCGACCAGTTTCGCCATCGTCCCTTTCCCTTTCTCTCAGTCCTCGCGCAGCCGTCCGCGGGCCTCGTAGACGTCGGCGGCCTCACGGACGAACCCCGCGCTCACCTTCGCACCGTACTGGCCCTCCAGTTCTTCGGCGATCGCGTACAACTCCGCCTTGGTGGAGCGGTACGGCCGCAGCGCGTTGTAGATCTCCAGCAGCCGGGCGTCGGGCACGGCCACCAGCTCGGCGGCGCGACGCAGGTTGCGGGCCAGGGTCTGGCGTCCGTCGGCGTCGGCCACCTGGGCCTGGAGCTCCAGGGTCTCCGAGGAGATGCGGAAGTCGAGGGGGGTCAGCTTCCCCGACTTGACGTCCTCGAAGGTGAGTTCGTCGAGGGCCTTGCCGGTGTTGGTTTTCACCAGCTCCGGGTGCTTCTCGGCCAGCGGGTACTCGTCGCGGCCGATCCGGCGGGTCCCCGCGGCGGGGACCTGGGCCGGGGCGGCGGGCGCCGGGGCGTTCTTGGCGAAGGACACGGAGTCGTTCCCGAGGGACTTCATGACCTCCGACATGATCTGTCGGATGAGTTGTTCCTGATCCATGGTGGCTCTCCTAGGCGGTGCTGACCCGCAGCGCCTGGGGCTTCTTGGCCAGGTCGCACTGGGCGGTTTCCTTGTTGTGCAGCAGGGCCGCGATGGCTTGGTACTTGGGGCGGGCCATCTGGTCGTTGCGGATCGGCACGGGCTGCGGCGACTCGCCCTTGGCGTACTTGGCCGCGTTCTTGCCGATGGCGCGGAAGGTTTCCAGGTCGATCAGCGGGGACTGGCTGAACAGCTCCACGTTGCTGAGCGGCGGCAGGTCCTTCTGGTGGATGACCGTGGTGCCGCGCGACTGGATGCCGATCCCGATGCCGGAGCCCGACAGCTTCGCCGCCTGGTGGGCGATGAAACCGACGTCGGCGCTCTTGTAGATCTTCACGAACCGGTGCTTGAGGCCCTCCTCCTCGATGCCCGCGGCGATCTCCTTGAGGACGTCGGCGTGGGGCAGACCGATGATGGTTTCGTGGATCAGGGTGCTGAACGCCGGGGAGACCGCCACCACGACCTCCTTCGGGTCGGAGCCGCGCTCCGCGGGTCCGGTCTCGGCCAGGGTGAGTTTCCCGGCGGCCGTGGCGGTCATCGTCGCGGTGCCACCCGAGGTGGGGGACGGGGTGCTCGGCGCCGGGGTCGCGGCGGCCTGGTCCTCGGTGGCCATTTCCTGGACCACCTGCGCGATGATCTGCTTGAGGGTGTTCACATCAATGCTCATGGCTCACCTCAGATGCTCTCGGGGCTGATGGCCTGACGGATGGTCTTGATCTGGTTCCACCGCTCGTCGTCGATCTGGTAGCCGGTCTGCGGGCCGTGGTAGTCGTTGGGCGAGTTCACGGCCGAGATCACGTTGAAGTCGGCGTCGAAGATCGCGGAGGTGTGCAGGTAGTCGCCCGCGACGCGGCGTTTCAGCAGGTTGAACACCGCCTCGGCGACGTCCTCGAAACCGCCTCGCGACAGCGCCTTGGCCACGTCCACGCCGGTGACCTCGCGGTTCATCATGTCCTCGGCGGCCTTCAGGTCCTCGACGACGTTGCGTTTGGGCATGTCATCGGAGCTGTGGGCGTAGGTGGCGGCCTCCACCTCGGCGTCGGTGATGGCCGGCAGCCCCAGCTCGTCGAAGACGGCCTGCAGGGCGCGGGCGGCCTTGCGGCGCACCGCGATGACGTCCTCCTCCAGCACGGGGGTGAGGCCGCCGTCGATGCGCAGGTCACGCTGGATGATGTTCCAGTCGTCGAAGTCCTCGGCATCCCAGTTGGAGCCCGCGAACATGTTGTCCTTGTTCGGGGTGGAGGAATAGCCGGAGCAGATGAAGTCGGTGCCGGGCACGAACTGCATCAGCGACCGCGACACCCGGCGCAGATCGGAGTGGGTGAAGGTCTGGTCGTTGCTGGAGGCGCACTCGAGGTCCAGCATGGTGGCGATCAGGTTCTCGGCCAGCACGGCGCGGATGCCGCCGGGCACGCCCGCGGGCACGCCGATGCAGCTGACGGAACCGTTCTGGGTGCCCTGCGAACCGGCGGCCTTGGTCACGAACAGGCAGCGGGCCTCCAGGTACAGCATGGATTTGCCCTCGGCGTAGCCCATCTGCACCTCGGAGCCGGTGCCGGATGTGAAACGCATCTTCAGGCCGCGGGAGGCGTAGCTGGAGGCCAGGAAGGCCTTCGACCAGGGGGTGTCGTCGCCGTCCATGAACACCGCCTCGGTGCCGTAGACGGACACGGTCTCGGCGTAGGCGGTCAGCCCGCGCATGCCGAGCTGCAGCTCCGTGGCCTCCTCGACCGCGCACTGGGTGAGGATGCCGGGACGTCCGGTCTGGGCGCCGACCAGTAGTGCCAGCGCGTTGAACGGGGCGTAGCGGACCACACCGACGGTGGTTTCCTGCTCGGCGAAACCGCGCAGCGCGGCCTCGGCGGAGTCGGCGGTGATCTGCACGGGGTTGTCGGCGACGTTGGTGACGTGGCACTGGTTGGCGGGCTGTTTGCGGGCACGCAGTTTCGTGACCGCCATCATCATCTCCAGCACGCTCATGTTGCCGACGACCTCGGTGAGTTTCGCCGGGGTCATGGCGGTGGTCAGCGGGATGATCTCGGTGCGGGGCACGTTGATGTCGCACAGCATGCGGGCCACCTGGAGGGAGTCGATGGCCATGGCCTTCTCCGCCAGCTCCAGGTTGATGCCGTAGTCGGCGACGAAGGTGTCGATCATGTCGAACTGGTCACGGGTCTTGCCGTCGAGCTCGGTCACGAGCCCGTTGGTCAGTGTGATCGACGGTTTCGGATCGTTGGGGGAGTCCATGGCGATCAGGCCAACCTCTGGCCATTCGCTGACGAACCCGTCCTGGTTCACGGGGCGCGCGTCGAGCGCCTCAAACCTCTTGGAACGCATCAGATCGGTCCTCAGATGTAGGGGGTCGTGGTGGATTCGGGCTTGGCGCCGAGCGCACCGAGGAGGGAGATGCCCACCTCGCGGGCGGCGATGATGGCCTGCCGGACGGCACCCGAGTCGCCGCTCAGGAAGGAGATGACCTCGTTGGAGAAGCTGGTTCCGCCGGCGGGGCTGGCGTAGCCGATGACGTCGACGGTGGCTGCCTTGACGGCGGTGTCGGCCAGGACCACACCGATGCCGGCGGGGGCGCCGACGGTGATGCCGAAGGCCTTGCCGATCGGGGCGCCGAAGGCCTTGTTGAGGGCGTAGGAGGCGCGGGCGGTGTACTGGAACTCCAGATGGCCCGCGTCGTTGGCGTAGACGTCACCGAAGGTGCGGTCCAGTTCACCGAGGGACACCTCGACGGCGCGGCGGGCGTCGGAGACATCCTCGGCGCCGAAGATGATCAGCGAGCCGTGACCGGCGCCGCCCTTGGTGTCGCGGGGCAGTTCGATGGTCAGGATCTCGGAGTTGGTGGCCTTGACGGCCTCGTCGGCGGCGAAGATGTGCGGGCCGGCACCGGTGCGGGCGCCGAGGATCCCGATGGAGCGGAAGTCCTTCTCCAGTTTCATCATCGCGCGCAGCTTCGGGTCGACGTTGGCGATGACCATGCCGATGGTGTCACCCAGGACGTTGGTGCCGACGAACTCGGTCACGCAGGGCAGGGAACCGGCGGCGGGCGTGGGGGCGGGGGCGGGAGCAGCGGACGGCGCGGGATCGTCGCCACCCATCTTCTTGACCACCTCGGCCAGGACCTTGTTGATCAGTTCCTCAGACATTGTTCACTCTCCTACTTGGCCTGGGCGGGGAGGATCTTCTCGACGTCGTTGTGGGGGCGCGGGATCACGTGGACGCTGACGAGCTCACCCACCCGCTCCGCCGCCGAGGCTCCCGCGTCGGTGGCGGCCTTGACCGCGCCGACGTCGCCGCGCACCAGCACGGTCACGTAGCCGGCACCGATCTTCTCGCTGCCCACCAGGGACACATTCGCGGACTTGACCATGGCGTCGGCGGCCTCAACCGCTCCGACATAGCCCTTCGTCTCGACCATTCCGAGCGCTTCCTGCATGCTGACTCCTTCGTCGTTGGTCCTAGCGACAGGCAGCTTTGGGCCTGCCTTGGCCACCATAGGGCCGGTTCGGATACACAGTTTCTCCCGGTTGTTACACATTCTTGCTCCGGGCCTGTGTGAAACATTGAACCCGGCAGGAAGTGGCCCTATCGTGATGACATCCCAGAGGAGCGATTGATGACCGAGCTGACCGACAAGACGCGCATCATCCAGGAGTTCGTGCCTGGCAAGCAGGTCACGCTCGCCCACGTGATAGCCAACCCCGACCCGCACCTGTACCCGAAGATCGGTCTGCCCGCGGGAAGCAGCGGGGCCATCGGGGTGCTGACCATCACGCCGGGCGAGGCCGCCGTCATCGCCGCCGACATCGCCACCAAGTCGGCGGGGGTCGAGTTGGCCTTCGTGGACCGCTTCTCAGGGTCGTTGCTCATCACCGGCCGGCTGGCCGACGTCGAATCCTCCGTCACGGGGATCGTCACCACCCTCCAGGCCATTCTCGGATTCACCCCCGCACCGCTGACCAGGACGTGACGTAGAACATGAGGTCGATCCTGCTGGTCGGCAGCATCGGAGCCGGCAAGACGACGTTCAGGCAGCGCCTCCAGGGGCTGCCAATCGAATACGCCAAGACCCAGGCCATCGAGACCTTCGCCTCCGCCGTCGACACCCCCGGCGAGTACCTGGAGGTGGGACGCTACAAACACGCCCTGATGCTGGCCTCCTACGACGTGGAGGTGGTGGTGCTGGTGCAGTCCGCCACCAGCGACGAGACCCGTTTCCCGCCGGGGTTCGCCACCACCTTCAACCGTGAGGTGCTGGGGGTCGTCACCCATGCCGGGGTGGCCACCGAGACCCAGGTCCACCACGCGGTCAACCACCTGACGCAGGCCGGGGCCCACCGGATCGTGGCGGTCGACTCGGTGACGGGCAAGGGATTCAAACGCGTTCAGGAGGTGCTGTGCCGGACTTCATCGTGAACCCCGCCGCGGGCAACGCGGCCGCAGCCCTCGACCTGCGCAACCTCATCGACGTCGAGGAACTGCAGCGCATCCAGGACGATTTCGCCACCTCCACCGGGTTGGCGATGATCACCGTCGACTCCATGGGCCGTCCCGTCACGGAGGCGTCGCGGTTCAGCACCCTGTGCCAGTACCTGCGCCGCGACCCCGCGATCCGCGCCAAGTGTTACAGCTGCGACGCCCACGGCGGTTTGCAGAGCGCCATCGAGGGACGCCCGGTCGTGTACCGGTGCCACGCGGGACTGGTGGACTTCTCCGTTTCGATCATGTGGGGTGCGCAGTACCTGGGCGCGGTGATGGCCGGGCAGGTGCTGCTCACCGAGGGGCAGCAGCAGCTCCAGCGGCTCGTGGGCGCCTCGGAGGTGCTGGAACACAAGGAGACCGCGAAACTGCTGGACCAGGTGGCCGTGGTCGACCTCGGCAAGCTGCAGGCCGCCGCCAACGAGATCGTCGGGTTGGCGAACGCGAAGCTCGGCTCCACGCTCGGCGAGGCGGATTTCGCCGTCGCGGTGGCGGGCACGGTGCTGGGCCGGCTCGGCAGGATCCCGGACCCCAGCGGCAACGCGGCGCTCGCCCCGCTGCTGGCGGGCATCCGGAAACCGCTGCCCCTGATCCCCGTCGAGTCGGTGAAGCGACGAATCTCGCTGGATGCCCCGGTGGTGGCCCGAAACGTCGCGCAGGGCAACGCGGCCGCGAACCTGGAGCTGCTCGGCGACTACCTGGATCATCTGCTGCCGCGCTGGAGCCAGAAGGTGGATCCGAAGGAGCTGTCCGAGTACGAGGACATGATGATAGGCATCGCCACCAGCGAGGCCGTGCAGTTCGGGCGCGACATCTCCCAGATCGTCACCCGCCACCGGGGACGCAGACGCGGCCCGATGAACCGCTACGAGTGCCAGGTGTACTGCGAGAAACTGCTGATCCGCGTCCACGACCTCCTCGAACCCGCTTCCCGGGGTGGGGAACGCAACCTGACGACGCTGCTGAACGAGATCGAGAAGAACCCGTCGTCGTTCCTGACGCTGCACAAGGCGGCCTCCTACCTGAGGTGGTCGGAGTCGCACTTCGCGAGGAAGTTCAAGGAACGCACCGGCTCCAGCTTCATCCACTACGTGACCGCCAAACGACTGGAGCGCGCGAAGTTCGTGCTCGTCCACACCGACAAACCGGTGCTCAGGATCGCCGCTGAACTGGACTTCACACCGCTGAACTACTTCTCGCGGCAGTTCAAGAAACACATCGGGGTGACCCCGTCCGAGTACCGCAGGGAACATTCCGGGAGGGCAGCATGACCAGGGCCCGCTCATCGGTGCACATTCTCCGCTGGATGATCCGCGCCGCCAGCGAGGCGGGGAAACCGGGCTGGGAGGCGCCGGATGAACCGCGGGAAACGATTCCCACGGTTAGGGGGAGAAAAACAGAGACACACGAGAACAGGGGCAGGGCATGAGGGAGTTCCGGCTGGCCACCAGGGTGAGGCTGGGCGCGGAGGCGCTGGAGGCGCTCGACGAGTTCCGCGGAAGGCCGGTTTTCCTCGTGACCGACGACTTCTTGGCCACCACCGGGGTGTACCGGAAGGTGGTCGACAGGCTCGGTGAACAGGTGACGACGTTCACGGGTGTGAAACCGAACCCCAGCACCTCCGAGATCGGCGCCGGGGTGTCGGTCTACCTGCAGTCCGGGCCCGACGTGGTCGTCGCCTATGGTGGCGGGTCGGTGATGGATGCCGCGAAGGTGATGCACAAGGCCGCCCTCGACGCCGGTTTCGGGGCACCGGAGGGGATCGTCGCGATCCCGACCACCAGCGGGTCGGGTTCGGAGGTGACGTCGTTCGCCGTGGTCACCGACGAGCAGACACACACGAAGGTCCCGATCGCCTCCAACGAACTGGTGGCGGGGCTGGCCATCCTGGACCCGGAGGCCGTGGTCGGGGTGCCGCCGCACATCACCGCCGACTCCGGCATGGACGTGCTCACCCACGCGACGGAGGCGTACGTGGCGTTGGAGGCCTGCGACTTCTCCGACGCGCTGGCGGAGAAGGCCGTCGAGTTGGTGTTCGGGAACCTGGAGCGCTGCTACACCCACGGCGACGACCTGGAGGCGCGTTCCCACATGCACAACGCGTCCTGCATGGCGGCGATGGCCTTCGACAACGTCGGCCTGGGTATCGTCCATTCGCTGGCGCACGCGCTGGGCGGCCACTACCCGATCGCGCACGGACGGTTGAACGCGTTGCTGCTGCCGCACGTCATCGAGTTCAACGCCGCCCGCAGCGACCGCGCCGCCGAACGCTACGCCCGCCTGAGCAGGTTGCTGCACCCCTCGGCGAGGGGCCGGGCGGCGGTGACGTCGCTGATCGGGGCGGTCGAACGGTTGAGGTCGAGGCTGGACATCCCGTCGCGGCTGAGCGACCTGAAGGTCGCCCCCTCCGACCTGCGTCGAGACGAGGACGACCTGGTGGCCGCGGCCCTCGCCGACGGCTGCACCACGACCACCCCGGTGGCGCCATCGCCCGACGACCTGAAGGGCATCCTGCGCAGGATCGCGTGAGGGGTCGGGTCTTCACGTCGTGAAGTAGGGGCGTGACAGCGTCGCCGGATCATGACGGCGCCGTCGGGACCGCGAATCAGTTGATACCCGGTGAAGGGGTCTCATTACACTGGACCGACAGGCCGAGGTGCTGACGGCTCACGAGCGCTGGGAGGTTCATGGTGACCGATGCGGTTGCGGGACGTGTTCGGTTCCGGGACGTGAAACCCTGCTATGCGCCGACGACTCTTGATGCCCTACGCGGCCCCTATCACGGGCTGATCGACCTTCCGCACGGGGTTCGCTGGCAGAAAGACCGTGTGAGGATCGATGTGGATGATGTGGGGGGGCGGCGCATGGCCTACCAGGCGTTGCTCACCGAAGGGCGGGTGGCCGAACAGGAGCATCTGCTCAACCGGGATCGTCTCATCGAGCTGTGGCCCGTGCTCAACCTGGACCAGAGGGTGCGGGACCTGTGGGAAACGCGTTTCCCCGAACTCCGGGTACACACATGAGCCGGGATGCCTCCGAACAGAGAAGGATCACGAGGATCGCCCTGGAGGCGGCAGGTCCGGATGCAGGGTTCGCGCTGGCTGGGTCTGGTGCCATTCGCGAACATGGATTCATCGATCGTCCCACCGAGGACGTGGACCTGTTCACCACCCAGTCCGCGCAGCACGAATTCGCCCCGGCGCTGGGGCGAGTCGTCGCTGCCCTTCAAGAAGCAGGCTATGACGTGGAGATTCGGGAACGGCATCCCTGTTTTTCACGACTCGTCGTCACCAGAGACTCCTCGGAGCCGGTCGCGACCGTCGATCTGGGTGTCGACTGGCGTGCGGAGGATCCGGTCCGCCTTGCGGTCGGGTCGGTGCTCGCTCCCGATGACGCAGTGGGCAACAAGGTTGCGGCTCTTTTCTCGAGAGGCGAGGCCCGCGACTATCTGGATGTGGATCGCATACGTGCTTCAGGAAGGTACCGGGACCAGAGGCTCATCGAACTGGGTCATCGATCCGATCTCGGTTTTGAGATCACTCAGTTCGTCAGGCGCCTGGAAGAGGTTGGCCGCGTTCAGCCCTTCGAGGTCGCGATCTACGAGGTTTCTCCGGAGCAGCTGCGGGCCGTGAAGGATCGTTGCCTGGCATGGGCGCGCGAGCTGCGTGCCCGAGTGTTTGGTGATCCGATTCCTCCGCGCGGCCAGGCCGCTGGTTCCGACGGCATCACGGATCCGCGGAACTGACTGGCTCTTTGGGGCGGTGCGGAACGCGAGGGGGTCGGGCAGTATTTGCCCTGGAGCGAACTCCAATGTTTAGCGTGTGTGATCATGCGAAGTGCACTGCTCGAAATCGACTGGCAGAACTGGATTCTCGCCCTCGCCCACGACCCGTGGTCGGCGCATCTGGGACGGGAGGTCCGGCGCTTGCTGGCCAACCTCGGCTGGCCGGTGATCAGCACCCGGTACCTGTCCCCGGAACCGGGGGACGACCGGGCCGATCCTGATCATCCGGACGCCGCTTTCGTGGAAGGTTTCGAGCCGCGTGGGCAGCCCGTCATCACCAAACACGGCCGCGACATCTTCGACGTCGCACAAACCGACGAGACCCTGCGGGGCCTCGGTGTCGAGCACGTCGTGTTGACCGGTTTGGTGACCAGCCACGGCATCCGGCTCGCCGCCACGTCGGCCCTGGCTCGCGGATATGCGGTGACCGTGGTGTCCAACGCCTGCGCCGACACCACCGGTGAGGCGCACCTCGCGGCCCTCGGTGAGCTCCGCGACGTAGGTGTCGTCGTCCGGTCCGCGGATGAGTTGACCGCCTCTGCGTGGCGGCGGGCCGGGACCATTGCCGTCGGGATAGCCGAGGTGGCCGACATCACCGGCCTCAGCCGCGACACCCTTCGCTGGTACGAGCGTGAGGGGCTGATCCCGGTGATCGACCGGACCTCCAACGGCTACCGCCGCTACGACGGGCAGGCGATCCGGATGATTCAGATGCTGGTGAGGCTGCGACGCACCGGGATGCCGGTGGAGCAGATGCGCGAGTACATCACGCTGGTCGCCGAGGGGGAGTCGTCGCACCGGCGTCGCCTGGCTCTGCTCAGGCGGCATCGCGACGCCGTTCAGCAGCAACTGAACCAGCTTGCCGACGACCTCGGCGCCCTCGACCACAAGATCGCCAACTATGAACGAGCACTGGGAGAATGACATGCAACAGGTACCCACCATTGATCTGGGCCACGGCCTGGAGGTCAGCCGGATTGGTTTCGGCGGGATGGCGTTGAGCCACGTCTACGGGCAGACCGATCCTGCCGATGCCCTCGCGACCCTGCACGCCGCCGTCGACGCAGGGGTCACGTTCCTCGACACCGCGGACGTCTACGGTGAACCCCGGCCCGGCACCCAGGGTCCGGCAGGCACGAACGAGGAGTTGTTCGCGCAGCTGCTGCGGGAGCGTCGGGGGGAGGTGCAGATCGCCACCAAGTTCGGCATCACCGGTCTCATCGGGGTCCCCGACGCCCCGGCGACGCGCGGTGACCGCGCCTACGTCCGGTCGGCCTGTGAGGCATCGCTGCGGAGATTGGGCGTCGAGACCATCGACCTGTACTACATGCACCGCCGCCAGCTCGACCTGCCGATCGAGGAGACGGTGGGGGCCATGGCTGAGCTCGTGACGGAGGGCAAGGTCCGTCACCTGGGGCTGTCCGAGGTGACCGCGGCCGAACTGCGGGCCGCCGCCACCGTCCATCCCATCACCGCTGTCCAGAGCGAATGGAGCCTGTGGTCGCGTGACGTCGAGGCCCAGGTGGTGCCCGCTGCCCGTGAGGTGGGGGCCGGGTTCGTGCCCTACAGCCCGCTGGGACGTGGGTTCCTCACCGGCGCGTTGACACCGGAACGGATCGCGGGGTCGATGCTCAGATCCGAGGACCGGTTCGTCAGGAACTACGAGGCCAACCAGCAACTGCTCCAGGTGATCCACGGGGTCGCCGATGAGCTGGACGCGACCCTGGCGCAGGTCGCGCTGGCCTGGCTGCTGGATCGGACCGGGCGGCTCGGCCTGCCGGTGGTTCCCATCCCCGGCACCCGGTCCGCGGAGCGCATCCGGCAGAACGCGGCGGCGGCGCAGCTGCGGCTGACCGACGACCAGGTGGCGCGACTCGATGCCGTTGCCGATCTGGTTCAGGGATCCCGGAACCTGTCGTTCACGCCGCCGCAGTGGATCTCCAGCGGCCGAGAGTGAATCGTCGCATCCCACCCGGGCGGTCCCATCCCACCCGGGCGGTCCCATCCCACCCGGGCGGTCGCATCCCACCCGGGCGGTCACGCCAGCCTAATCGTCGAACGCCAGCGCTACAGCGCTGGCGTTCGACGGGAAGGCAGGCGTTTCCGTCAGGAAGGCAGGCGTTTGGCGGTAAGGCTGGCGTTCGACGGGAAGGCAGGCGTTCGACGGGAAGGCAGGCGTTTGGCGGGAAGGCCAGCGTTCGACGGGTGGGCTGGCGTTTGGCAGTAAGGCTGGCGTTTGGCGGGAAGGCTGGCGTTTCCGAGCAGGGAGGCCGGCGGTTGGCGTCGCACGCCGTGCCTTCCGGTCACGCCCCCCGGGTGGCCTCGGTGGCGACGGCCCTGGTGTCCCATTCCTCCCGGACCCCGCCGTCGGCCATCACCAGCACCCGGTCGCTGAACTGGTGCAGCTCCCGTTCGTCGCTGGTGAACAGCAGCACCCCTACGCCGCGGCCCGTGATCTCCTCCAGGAGACGCACGAAACGTTCCCGGGTGGCGATGTCGAGGCCGTCGGTGGGCTGGATCAGGATCATGATGCGGGCGTTCTGGCTGGCGATCTCCTGCATCTGCTGCCAGCGACGCTGACCGGTGGACTGCGCGGGACGGTGCAGGAGCTTGCTCATCCGCTCCTCCGACTCCTTCAGCAGGAGCAGGATCCGGGTGGTGTCCTCGATGGCTTCGTCGTCGATGTCATCCTCACCGTCGAGCATGACGATGTTGCGGGCCGCGTGGGCCTCGCTCTCCGGGTCCAGCATGTTCGTCAGCACCGCGATACCCAGCGACGGCAGGTCGCGGGGGGCGGTGATGCGGGCAGCGCAGCCGTCGACGGTCAGCGAGGCCATGTGGGCGGGACGTTTCCCGATCAGCGCGTCGCGCACCTCCTCCACACCCGAGAAGCGGGAACCGGTGAAACCGAGCACCTCGCCCCGGTTCAGCTGGAAGGAGACCGGCTCGGTGGTGCACTCCAGGCCGACGACATCCATCACGACATCAGCGGTGGCATTGGCGTGCCGTGGTGTCATCTCGATGACGGAGCCGAACATCGCCTCGGTGAGCTGGTCGACGGTGGCGGCGGCGGAGTCGAAGATCCGTTCGATCTTGCCGTCCCGCAGCACCGCGATCCGGTTGCACAGCCGCAGCGCCTCCTCCAGCTGGTGGGTGATGTAGAGGACACCCCGGCCCTCCTCGACCGTCCGGCTCAGGGCGTAGCGCAGGTCCTCAAGTTCCTCGGAGTTGAGGGCGTTGCTGAGTTCGTCGATGACGATGACCTCACGCGGGTCGGCGAGCATGCGAACCACCTCGGCCATGCGGCGTTCCGTGTGGCTGAGGCCGCCGAGCCGGTGAGTGGGGGACAGGGGGATGCCGGTTTCGGAGAGGATTCGCTTGGCCCGGGTCATCATCTCCGTGAGGCTGGGCCTTCCCTCGACGTGCCGGAACATGGCCTCGACGACGGTCAGCCTCGGGTCCAGCTCGTTCTGGGGGTCGATGAGCATGATCTGCCGCGGATCCCACGGCCCACCCGAGAGACTGGCCACCCCCTCATCGGCCGACGTGTAGCCGGCGATGATCGAGGCCATGGTGGACTTCCCAACTCCGTTGGGGCCGACTATGCCGAGCACCTCCCCATGCCGGAGGTCGATGTCGACCCCGGTCAGCACCTCGAGCCGACCGAAGGACTTCCGCATCCCCCGGACCGCCAGCAGCGGCTCTTTATCCCACATGAATACCTCGTAGTTGTTATTCGTTCGCAACGCGAAGCCGTCTCCTCGGCACCAAGGCAGGTTCCAGATGGGTCCCCATCCCTGCTAGGGCGCCCTTGGTTATCCGACTCTAAGCGATGGTCGAGTCAATCCTCGGGTGGCGAACCTGCCCTTGGTTAACTGAGATTCCGCAGACAGGACCTTACCGCTGCGTTGCCTTTCCTGCTAACTGGATCGACAAATCAAGGTAATTTTTTCTTCAACAATGTTCAGACTCGCCTGTCAGCCGACCGGCTGACGCAGCTGCTGGGTTTTCCGTACCGGTTGTCAGGCCCCGGGGAGCCGGTGGGAAACCGGGGAGCGGCGGCGGTGCCGGGTTCCCGTCGCTCCCGGCGGGGCGACGATGCGGTGAGCGGGGACGGTCAGGGGGCCTCGACGCCGGGCATCACCCGGTTCCTGAATACGATCGCCAGGATGAGACCGACCACCAGCAGGATCAGGGAACAGGCCGGGAACATTCTGAACGTGATCTCCGGATCGACGTGCATCAGGGAAACCAGCAGCGGGGGCAGTCCTGTGCCCACACCGTTGCCGAGGACCTGGGTTGCCTGGAACAGGCCACCGAACAATCCCGGCCGGTTCCTGGGCGCGGGCCGCAGCAGGGTGATCAGTTGGCCGGGCAACCCGAACCCGACGCCCGCGGTGACCAACGCCAGACCGAACGCGATCGGGGCGCTGGGGAAGGACGGCTGGGTCAGCGAGATCACCGCGCCGGTCAGCGTGATCAGCCAGGCGAACCAGGTCAGGTCGCGTTTACCGGAAACCACCCCACCGGCGATGAATCCGGCAGCCAGGCCGAGCATGAATGGAATGTTGATCAGTTCCATGCGGAGCTTGACGAGCTCGGATATGTGTCGGCCGCCGCTCAGCGTGAACAAGTCCAGGTAGAACCAGATCCCGTACAGGACGGCCCCGAACAGCAGCGTCTGCACCAGGGCGGGTAGTTTCCCGGAGGGGCGGTGTGGCGGTGCCGGCCGGGTGGTTGCGACCTCGGCGGGGGAGTGGGGGAGCGTGAACCAGCCGAGGAGAGCCAGGGGAACAGCGACGATGGGTGCCCACAGCAGCGTCGCCTTCCAGTCCTGCTCGGCGGTGTACAGCGAGGCGATCATTGGCAGGGAGCCGTGGAAGGCGCAGAGCAAACCGATCAATGGTCCGTGGTTCTCGGGGTACACCTTGGTCACGGCTGAGAATGCCGCGGGAAGCAGCGCAGCGCTCCCGGCCGTCTGGACTGCCGTGGTGATGAACAGGAGATCCCAGGAGTCCGACCAGCCCATGACGTAGGCGCCCAGCGCCCACAGGAGGATCCCGGGGATCCAGATCGAACGCGGCCCGAACCGGTCGCCGAGAACGCCCCAGAGGATGAGGAAGACGACTGAGACCGTCGCCTTCAGAATCGTGAAGGCCGAACTCAGGAGGACACCATGGTCCGAGGAAAGGACCCCGGAACTCTGGAAGGCCATCCACCCTGCCTTCTGGAAAAACCCTTGAGCGAGATGGACGACGGCGATCCCGAACAGCACGAAGGTGATGTGCAGGCTTTGGTGGTTGTTCGGTGATGCAGTCTGCTGGGTTCGTGAGTGGATCGTCATTTCCGTTTCTCCGGTGTCGTAACCGGTTTTCCTGGCCGTGGTGATTGTATTCGACGCCTCGTTCACTCGTCGCTGCTTCGTTGCGCCGCCACTCGTTTCTTCGGCTTCCCCAGTGCCAGGACGAGTCCCGTGACCAGCAGGATCAGGGAGCAGCTCAGGAACAGATGGACCCTTGCGTCCGGGGAGACCGCTTCACCCAGGGCGAGGATCAGTGCCATGGGCACCCCGATCCCCACCCCGTAGCCGAGGTTCTGAGCCACCTGGAAAAGGGCGGCGGCCCGGGAGATCCGGTTCCCGGAAGCGAGACGCAGCAGCGTGACCAACCGCCCCGACAACCCGATTCCGAGCCCCGCCGAAGCCAGAACCGAGCCGGTCAGCACGGCGATGTCGAAAGGCAGCAGCGGGACCGATGCGATCCCCACGCCCGTCGCGGCGATCAACCACGCCAGCCAGGTGTTCTCGCGGTCTCCTGCGATCACCGCACCCACGACGAATCCCGCCGCAAGTCCTGCGATGAAGGGGAAGTTGACCAGGCAGGCCGTTTTGGGCCCTGAAATACCCGGCGGCGCCGCTGAGGGCGAGCTGGTCGTGGTGTGCGGAGAAAGCAAGCTCCAGGTGGATCCGGAACCCCGACAACACGGCGCCGAACAGCAGGGTCTGCACCACCGCGCGACCCCGTCCGGGGCGGCTCTCCGGGGCGGGGTCGTCATCGGATCCGGCCTCGAAGGGACCGGAGGGGATGGCCAACCAGCCCAGGATCAAGGGAGGGATAGCGGCGACGGGGATCAGCAGCAGCGCCGCCCGCCAGTCCACCGACTTGGCCATCAGGTCGGCGATCAGCGACCCCGGCAGGTGGAGGAGCGCAGGAAAGGCAATGACCAGGCCGGTGAGGAAACCGCCCCGGTACGACTGCGCGTTCGTGACGGCGGCGAGCGCGGCGGGGAGCACCGCCGCCACCCCGGCTGCCTGGAGCGCATAGCTCGCGAGCAGGAACTCCTCCGAACCCGACCAGCTCCCCACGAACACCCCCAGCGCCCACACGAGCAGGCCACCGGCGTAGGGCAGGCGCGGCCCGTAACGGTCGCCGAGGAGGGCCCACGGGATCAGGAGGAGGGTGCAGACCGCCACCTGCAAAGCGGGGAGCATCAGGGTGGATGCGGCCAGGCTCTGGGCGTTCGACCCGGGGGGAGCAAAACCCTGCTGGGCCCGCAGCACCACCCGCCCGAGGATCCCCTGCGCCAGGAACACGACCACGATCCCGAACAGGACCGCCGGGACGCACATGCCCTGCCGAGCATCCGGGGATGCGGGTTCCCGGGCTGGTGGGTTGGTGCTCATCTGGGTGTCTCCTCCGGGAGCGCGACGATTCCGGCTGGGCCGCGGACGGTGATCCGGCGCAGGGACGCGTCTCATCCGGGGGCGGCAGACCGGCCGGTGGTCACCGCATTCTTGCACCCAGCCGGTTCACGCCCCCGTCACCACCAGGGGTCGGCGCCCGAGGCCAGGTGGTCGAGCATGCTGAGGCCCCCCGCGAAGTCGCCGTGCGGCTGGGGGTAGGGGGTGGGGGTGAACGAGTGGTAGTCCAGCGCGATGCCGCGTTCCGCGAACACCGACTCGTCCAGGTAGTTGCGACCCGAGGGGCCCGACAGGTAGACATCCCCGCCGAGTTCCGCGGTGATGGCGGCCAGCAGCTCCGACGCCGAACCGGTCGCCTCCAGCTCCGAGGAGCGCACCAGTTTCGTCGGGATCGCGTAGTGGTCGCGCAGCCGGGTGATGAGGTCGGTGCACAGGTCGGCCAGGTTCGTCGTCTCGCGGGCGTAGACGGCCTCCAGCATCGCCTTGGCCGTCTCGAATCCGGGGCAGCGCCCGTACAGGGTCTGGAGGGTCTTGACGTGGTCGCTGCGCCACGGCTTCAGCTCATTGGTCTCCACGTCGCGCGTGAGCTGTCCGAGCCTGCCCTTGGTGTGCACGGGGATGGTCAGCCACTGCGGCCCGCCCGGGCCCTTGATCTTCACGCGGTTCTGGAATCCACCCTTGGTGAAGGGCACCGTGTCCAGCAGGACGAAGACATCCGCCTTCGTCATTTTGTCGAAGTAGCCCGTCCAGGGGGCGAAGTTCGGTTGGTGGATGGTTACGATCATGTTCGGCTCACAAAACAACGCGGATCAGTTCGAAGGCCTCGGCCCAGTCGTGTTTCACCTGGAGACCGCGGACCTGGGCCAGGGATTCGTGGAATTCCTTGGTGAAATATGCCCTGCCCATTTCTAGCTGCGAGGTGTACTTCGTCAGGGCGTCCCATTTCTTGTCGAGGTGGCGCTTGTCGAGGGTCACGAACGCCGACGCGGAGAACGTGATGTGGTTCCACGGCAGTTCGTAGCCCAGCAGGGTCTTGTGTTTGAAGGCGCGCATCGCCTCGTCGTGGATGGTGGCGTGGTCCTGATGCAGGTCGGCGCCGGAGGGGATCAGGATCCATTCGGGGTTCAGCTGGCGTTCCATCGCCACCATGTTCTCCAGCACCTCCTGGCGGTGGTAGCCGAGCTTGCGCACCGGGTAGTGCATGATCTGCCGGTTCTCCGGTTTCACTCCGAGCGCGTCGAGGGAGGCGTGGCATTCGTCGGCCAGGCGGGTCGGGGCGGACCCGGCCGGCAGCGACTCCTCCGCCGTCGAGAACACGGCGACGTGCAGATCGACTCCCGCTTCCAGCCACTTGGCCATCGACCCTCCGGCGCCGAGCTCGGCGTCGTCGGTGTGCGGGGCGAGTACGAGGATCCGTTCGGGGATGAGCATGCTCACAGCCTTTCATAGCAGGACAGGAGTTTTCCCAACTCCACGTCCCAGTTGTACTTGCGGAGGATCGCCTGCCGTCCGTTCTCTCCGATCCGGGCCGCCTCCTCCGGGTTCTCCAGCAGGCGGTTCAGGGCCTTGGCGACGGCGTCGGTGTCGAACGGGTCGACGGTGATGCCGCAGTCGTGTTCGGCGACGATTCGCTGCCACAGGGGGAAATCGGATGCGATGAAGGGAAGGCCGCAGGCCATGTATTCGAACATCTTCGTCGAATAGCCCTCCACGTAGTTGCTGATCGGGTGGTCCAGCACGAGCCCGACCTGCGCGTCACGCAGCCCGGCGACGATCTCGTCGCGGGGCAGGGGGCCGGGGTGGTGGACGTGCCGCCAGCCGGGATGCGCCTCGGCCTGTTCCCGGAGCTGTTTGAACTTGCCCGCCAGCATGCCGGTGACGTCGTCGGGCAGGTGCTCGAAGGCGGCGAGCATCTCGAACAGGCCCTGCTGCTCGGACAGCCCGCCGACGTAGATGAACGCGTTGCCCCGCTCCTGGAAGGGTTTGTCGTTGCGCTGGTTCGCCAGGCCTTTCTCGGGGAAGTTCTGCACCACGACCGTTTTGTGTGCCGGGAACTTCTCGGCTATCGAGGGGGTGGCGGCGACGATCGCGCTCAGCGCCCTGCCCGAGACGCCCTCCAGCACCCGGGTGATCCCCGAGAGTGGTTTCTTCAACCAGCCCGGGATCCAGGTTTTGTTCATGATCTGCAGGGGAACGTCCTCGTGGACGTCGTAGACGACCTTCTTCCCGCACAGCCGCAACGCCAGTCCGACCCCCATCAGCTCGGGGTCGTGGAAGTGGTAGATGTCAGCCCGCTCCTGCAACGCCCGGAACAAGATGGCCCAGGTCTTGCGGAGGATCCGGTCGATGCGGCCGCGTGGTGCGCCCAGCCCGATCACCCGCACCCCCGCCACCTCGATGTCGCCGTCGTGGCAGTTGATCAGGGCGATGTCGTGGCCCGCGGCCGCCAGGGATGCGCATTCCTTGTAGGTGACGCGGGTGTCGTGGACGTCGTGGACGGAGGAGAGGTGACGGACCCTGCTCATCGGGCGGTGCCGTCACCGATCGAGCGATGGGCGACACCCTCCCAGCGGACCGGGTCCAGGACGCCGCGTCCGTCGATGATTGCTTGGATTCCGGGTAGGTCTGTGGGGGTGAGGTCGA
>CALCKT010000002.1 GCA_937965785.1 uncultured Propionibacteriaceae bacterium
AGGGCATCGGAACCACCACCCTGCGCATCCAGGGCGTCAAGGAGATCAACAAGGATGTCGAATACCACATCTCGGAGGACCCGATCGAAGCGATGAGCCTCATCACCGCAGGCATCGTCACCCGCTCGGAACTGACGGTCAAGCGCTGCCCCATCGAGTTCCTGGAGGTGGAGTTCGCAGTCCTGGAGGAGATGGGTCAGCGAATGGTGCTGAGCAGCGAATACCCATCGGGCAACGGTCACACCCGGCTGGTGGACGTCACCGTGAAACCGTCCGAGCTGAGGGCCCCCCTGGACAAGATCCATCCAATGCCGTTCCCGGGGTTGAACATCGACAACCTGCCCTTCTTCGCCCTGATCTGCGCGACGGCCGAGGGACAGTCGATCATCTACGACTGGGTCTACGACAACCGCGCGGTGCATCTGAAGAAGCTTGGCGACCTGGGGGCGAACGTCACCGTCATGGACGCCCACAAACTGATGGTCATCGGCCCGACCAAGTGGCGTGGGCGTGACATCGAGTGCCCGCCTGCACTGCGGCCCTCGGTGTGTCTGTTCCTGGCGGCCCTCGCGGCCCGCGGAACCACCATCCTGCGGGATGTCTACGTGATCAACCGGGGCTACGAGGACCTGCCGAGGCGTTTCAACCAGCTCGGGGCCCAGATCAACACCTTCTGGGGAGACGCTCCGAGTTGACCGCGATCAGAGGGCGTGCGCGGTGAACCTGTTGACCGGGTTCACCACCTGCTCCTGGGCGGCCACGAGCTGCAGCTCGGCCTCCCCGCTGATCGCCGTCTGTTCCAGGATCGAGTAGACCACCGATGCGGTCGCCCCGAGAGTTTCACCGAGGTCCCCGGTGCGCAACCAGTGTGCGAGGAACATGGCCGCGGTGAGATCACCCGAGCCGGTGAAGCTGCGGTCCAGCATCGGGGTCTCGACCAGCCAGGCCCGATCCGCGTCGACGGCCAGCATCCGCAGCAGACCGTCCGGGGCGTCGGTGGCCACGACCGAGGTCACGACCACGATCCCGGGACCACGGTCCCGGAGCTCACGGGCCGCCTCGACCACCTCGGACAGGGGGCCCGTCTCGCGCCCCACCAGGTACTGCAGCTCGAAGAGGTTCGGGGTCATGATGTCCGCGGCGGCCACGACGTGGTCGCGGAAGAACTCCGGGATGCCCGGCCGGGCGTAGAAACCCCGTCCGACATCGCCCATGACCGGATCGGCGAGGAAAATCGCCTCCGGGTTGCGCGACTTCACCAGGGCCGCGGCATCCAGCACGACCTGCCCCACGTCGGCCGAACCGAGGTAGCCCGCGAGCACGGCATCGACACCGGCGAGGGCTCCCCGCTCGTCTATTCCAGTGACCACGTCCGCGACATCCGAGGCCGCGATCATGGGGCCGCGCCAGCTTCCGTAGCCGGTGTGGTTGGAGAAGGTGACGGTGTATACGGGGTACACGTTCACGCCGGCCCGCTGCAGCGGAAAGGTGGCGGACGAGTTACCTGCGTGGCCGTAAGCGACGGCCGACTGGATTGATAGGACATTGTGCATGTGAGCAAGTCTCCCACTTCCATGCAACGAACACGACGACACTAGGCATAATGGTTCCCATGTGTGCAGGTTTCCTAGAACCGGAGTTCATCGCGATGGCGCATCGCGGTGGTGCCTTGCTCACTGCCAACCTCGGTATCGAGAACACCCTGGCGGCCTTCGCCAACTCGGTTGCGCTGGGCTACGAGTACCTGGAGACCGATGTTCACGCCACCGCCGACGGGCACCTGGTGGCCTTTCACGACCCGAACCTCGCCCGGGTCACCGACGTGGAGGGACACATCGCACGGCTGCCCCTCGCAGCCGTGCGCGAGGTTCGTGTCGGTGGACGGGAACCGATTCCGACGGTGGAGGAACTGTTCGAGGCTTTCCCCGAGGCGCGTTTCAACTTCGATCTCAAAGCTCCCGGCGCCGTTGAACCCCTAGCGAGAATCGTCCGTCGCTTCCACGCCGAGCAGCGGGTGTGTGTCGGGTCCTTCTCGCAGCGCCGGATCAACAGGTTCCGGAAACTGATGCCCGGGGTCACCACGGCCGTCGGTCCGGTGGGGGTGGCGGCCATGACGGTGGGCAACATCCGCACCTGCCGTCCGGGAGGCCCGGGCGTGTTCCAGATCCCCGTCTCCCACGAGGTGGCAGGGGTGAGGATCAAGTTGTTGACCAAGGCGCGTGTCGGGGCGATCCATCGCGCCGGGTACCGGGTGCACGTCTGGACCATCGATGTGCGCGACGACATGCACACACTCATCGACTGGGGGGTGGACGGCATAGTCACGGACCGTCCGGACCTTCTTCGTGATGTGCTGCAGGCCCGGGGCATGTGGGCCCGCAGTCTTGGAACCTGAGAAGCATCTGAGACGTTCAACTCCAAGTAGGGAGGTCAAAGACATGGCAGATCGAGCACTTCGTGGTGTCGGCCTGGGAGCCAAGAGCTTCGAGGACGAACAGGGAATCGAGTTCGCTGAACGCAGCCAAGTGGGATTCGACTGCCCCAAGGGCCATCACTTCGAGGTCACCTTCGCCATCGAGGCGGAGCTGCCCTTCGAGTGGGAGTGCAAGTGGTGCGGTCAGATGGCGAAACGCTCCGATGGCGCAACGGGGGAGGCGAAGGAGGCGAAACCCCCCAGGACCCACTGGGACATGCTGCGTGAAAGGCGCAGCATCCCGGAGCTGGAGGACATCCTGGCGGAGCAGCTGGACAAGCTCAGGGGCTCGGCGGGCTGATCTCCGGAATCATGGTGTCGGAGGCCGGGGATTCCTGAACCACTTCTCCCTCGATCACGACGGGCTGTTCGGAGGGGTTTCCGATCGCTCTTCCGAACAGCTTCCCCAGGGTGCTGCGGACCAGGTGCCTGCTTGGCGGGATCAGCAGCAGCAATCCGATGATGTCGGTGATGAATCCGGGCATGATGAGCAGGAGACCACCGACCATGACCAGAACCGCGTCGGCGGTTCGTCCCGGCGGCAGGGAACCCCTGCCCAAGGACTCGAGCAGCGCACCCCAGGTGCGGCGCCCCTCCCGCTGGAGCAGCCAGCAGCCGAGCAGGGTGGTGAAGATCAGCAGGGCGACGGTCCACCAGCCGAGGGCGTTGGTGACCATGACCAGGATGACGACCTCGGCCGCCAGGCAGACGAGCAGAGGAGCGAGAACCAACAACAGGCCCACCGATCCCCGAAACCTGATACCTCGTTCAGCCACGGCGCCTCCCGAAAAGTTTTTTCAGCTGCTGCCAACGGTGCTGAAGCCCCATTCTCGTGGTCGAGATGATGGCTTCTTTGACCACGGTACCGCCCATCTTGGAATCACCGAACTCGCGTTCCACGAACTCGATGGGGACCTCCACGATGCGCAGCCCGGCCTGGTGGGCGTGCCACGTCAGGTCGCGCTGGATTCCGTAGCCCCGGCGGTCGATGGGCAGATCTATGATCCCGGCGAGGGCGTCGGCGCGGAAGGCGTTGAACCCGCCCGTGATGTCCCGGTACGGCATTCCGAGCATCAACCGGATGTACAGGGAACCCCCGCGTGAGAGAAACTTGCGTGTCCAGGGCCAGTTCACCACGGAACCGCTCTTGACCCAGCGGGAACCCTTGACCATGTCGGCGTGTTCCAGGGCGGCCAGAAGGCTGGGCAGCTGTTCCGGCTGGTGGGAACCGTCGGCGTCGTGTTCCACCAGCACGCCGTATCCTCGTTCGAGACCCCAGTGAAATCCCGCCAGGTAGGCCGCTCCCAGACCTTCCTTGCCCCTGCGGTGCAGGACGTGGACGTGATCGTCCTGCGCCACCAGCGCGTCGACGAGTTCACCCGTGCCGTCCGGTGAGTTGTCATCCACGACGAGCACGTGGGCCCCCGGGACGCTGCGCCGCAGCCGGGAGACGATGCTCTCTATGTTCTGGGCCTCGTTGAACGTTGGAATGATGACGAGCACCTCGCCGGTGCGTGAGGCCTCGGTCATTGTTTCTCCTGTTCATCCGAGTTTGTGGACGTCCGCTCAAGACTACCGGCCCGGCGGGCGATGCGGGCCGCACGGACCCCGAATCCGGCGGCCAACAGACAACCGAGTACCTGGGTCGGACCCAGTATCGGCGCCAGGTGCACCGCCAGGGTGACGTTGCTCCGTTTGGGGACGGTGTAGATGCGGTGCGCCGCGGTGTATTCCCGGGTGGGTTCGTGCAGCCCTCCCCTGGCGTCGATGAATCCCGAGTAGCCGTTGAGGGTGCTGGCGATGAACTCCCTCCCGAGCTCCGCCGACCGCACCCGGTTCATGTTCATCTGCTGCTGGGGTTCGATGGTGCCCGAGAAATTGTGGGTGGTGCTCTGCGCCACCAGAATCTCGGCGCCGTTCGCGACGGTGTCGTAGACGGTCTGGTCATAGGCCAGTTCGTAACAGATCACGGTGCCCACCCTCAGGTCCGGATCGGTGCGGGTCGGTACTCTCACGACACCCGGGTCGGTGCCCGGTATCGACTGGTACCCGGCCCGTTTCACATCCGGGAACAGGGGTTCCAGGACGTCTCGGTAGGGCACGAACTCCCCGAAGGGGGCGAGATTGCGTTTGTGATAGTGATCCACGACTCCTTTTTCCGGAGCCCAGACCAGCGTGGTGGTGCGCCGGGTCTGGGGTTCGGGACCCGCGGTGATCGCCCCCAGATCCAGGGGAACCCGGGCCAGCTCGACGGCGGCACTAACCTGTGCCCTCGTGGTCGGGTTGAGCATCGGATCGGTGTCGGTGGAGTTCTCCGCCCAGACGATCATGTCCAGGTCGCGGCCGTGGGCTCGTGCGTCTGCCAGCAGGAAGATGGTTTCGCTCAGGTGGTGGGGGGTCGCCCCGGTGGCGGCGATGTAGCCACCGTGCAGCCCCAGTTGCGCATTGCCCTGGACCATGCCCACCGAGATGTCCTCGCCACCGCGGTCCGTGGGTATCAGGAGCGATCCGCCACCGATTGCGAAAACCCCCGTGACAAAGATCAACGGAACCAGCCGGCGTCGCTGAACGATCACGGCCAGACAGCAGCATCCCACCATCGCCACCAACCAGGTGGCTCCCGGGGTTCCCACCAACGGCAACCAGCCGGCCAGGGGCTGGTCGATGGTCGTGTGACCGAGCCGCAGCCAGGGAAACCCCCCGAACGGAATCTGCCCGGCGCCGTATTCGATGGCCCCCCAGGACAACGGGACCAGGAAACACCAGCCGGGCAACCGGGTGATGAGGGAGGATGCGGCTCCGAGAAGCCCGACCCAGATGGCCATCACCACGACCAGCACCCAGACCACTGGTCCCGCCTGCGCACCCACCCACCAGATGGTTGTGCCGTACAGGACACAGCCCGCCAGCATGCCGATGCCAAAACCCGTCCAAGGACCACGTCCCGCGACCAGCCACGTCAGCAGCCCCACCCCGATGATCGTCAACGGCCAGAGCCCCCAGGGGGCGAATCCCATGGCCAGACCCAGCCCGGCGAGCAGGGCGAGCAGAACGGTCAGTGGACCGGGAATCCGGGTACGGTGCAGGGCCTGCAGCGGGATCACCGCATGCCTTGAAGCAGATAGACCGCGGAACTCGCCAACAGGTTGGCCCCCCACTCCCCCGTCCTGATGGGCCGGCCGCTCTCGTTGAGAGGGATGCAGCGCTCCACCTCGAGGCCGAGCCGGGCGAACAGCGGTGACAGGTCCTTCAACGAGGTGAAGTGCAGGTTGGGGCTGTCGTACCAGCTGTACGGCAGGTCCTTGGTGACGGGCATGCGCCCGGTCAGCAACCGGATCCGGTTGCGCCAGTGCACGAAGTTCGGCATTGAGACCACGCCGCGTCCCGCGATCCTCGCCATCTCCCTCAGCACCTCGGCCGGTTGCCGGAGGTTTTGCAGGGTCCGGGACAGCACGACGACATCGTAGGAACCGTCCTCGAACTGATTCAGCTGAGTGTTGATGTCCAGGTCTATTACGTTGACGCCGTGCCGCAGGGCGGCGAGGAAGAGCTCCGGTTCGATCTCGACCCCGGTTCCGTGGCAGCCGCGTTTCTCGAGCAGCCGCAAGAGTTCCCCGTCGCCGCATCCGAGGTCAAGCACCCGGGAATGTTCCGGTATGAGCCTCGCGATCAGCCGCAGGTCGGAGCGTGTCATCGGTTCCCCTCCCCCGAGGCCCGGTCCAGGAAGGCCCGTAGCACGGCATGGTAGTCCGGCAGGTCCAGCAGGAACGAGTCGTGCCCCCACTGGGACTGGATCTCTCGGAATGATGTGGGAAGACCGGCTCCCTCCAGGTGCTGGACGATCCGGCGGGAGTGATCGGTGTCGAATCGCCAGTCGCTGTCGAAACTCACCAGGAGGAATTTCACGGGATCGGCCGTGAGCCTCGCCAAGGCGTCATCGGAGGCGAAGGGGTCGAAGTAGTCCATGACCCGGGTCAGGTACAGGTAGCTGAGAGCGTCGAAGCGCTCCAGGAAGGCCTCGCCCTGGTGTTCCAGATAGCTCTCGACTGCGAAGTCGATCCCGAAACCGGGATCCAGCTTCCCCGACTGGGCCGACCTGCCGAATTTCGCGCTGAACGCATCCTCCGACAGGTAGGTGATGTGGGCCAGCATCCGGGCCACCGACAACCCCTTCGCGGGCATCGTGCCCTCACTGAGGAAACGTCCCCCCCGGAAGGCCGAGTCCCGCATGATGGCCTGCCGGCCCACTGCGGAAAAGGCGATGTTCTGCGCGGTCAGCCGTGACGAAGCGGCGATGATGATCGCGTTTTCGCAGTCCTGGGGGTGGGACAACGTCCATTGGAGGACCTGCATCCCTCCCAGCGATCCCCCCAACAGAACGGCCCAGCGTTCGACGCCCAGGTGCTGGCCCAAGCGGCGGTGAACCGTCACGAAATCCGACATCGCCAGCAGCGGGAAGTCCAGGCCGTAGGGTTCACCCGTTGCGGGATTGACCGATGACGGCCCCGTGGTGCCGCGGCATCCCCCCAGGATGTTCGCACACACCACGAACCAGCGGTTCGTGTCCACCACCTTGCCGGGACCGATGAGATTGTCCCACCAGCCGGGTTTCCGGTCGCCTGCCCTGAGGCCGGCGGCATGGGCGTCACCGGTCAGGGCGTGACACACGAAAATGGCGTTCGAACCTTGCGGGTTCAGCTCCCCGTAGGTTTCGTAGGCGACATCGACGGGCGCCAGCTCGGCGCCGCTGGCGAGCACCAACGGTGCGTCGGGGGTGAACAGCCGCGCGGTGGCGGAGATGGTGTTCAGGTTTTCGGTCACGTTCAGGAACGGCTCCGGACGCATCGGGTGATGAGGATTCCTGCGCGCATCATGTCTCGCTTTTCAAGTCGTTGGGTTCGGTTCTCGGGTCAAGTTTGGCATCCGTCCGGACGGTTGCGCGGGCAAGCACGTTCGAAGCCACCGAGCTCACGATCAGCAGGGCCATCACGGTGACGGCGGTTTTCGCCCACAACATCAGGTCGAAACCATCGGTGGCGGTCCACCCGAGGGCGGCCGCCACCAGGATCAGGGGCAGGCCCAGCGCGGTCGCCGGCCCGAGCGCGTTGATGCGTGAGATGGCATCCCTGGCCCTGAACTGTGCCACCGCGACGGACAGCACGAGCACGGCACCCAGCACCGCCAGCACGGAGGCCAGGATTTCAAGCATCGTCATCGCCTCCCTCTGGTCATGATCCGCGCCAGCGCGATGGTGGCCAGGATCCCCAGTATCGATGCCAGCAGAGCGGCGTCCACCGAGACGTTGGAATGGTGCAGCATCCCGAACATGGCGAGGATCCCTATGCAGGAGAAGAAAACCAGATCCCCCACCACGGCCCGCGTCGCGGAATCAGGAGCGGTCACCACCCGCAACAGGCCCAGGAGAACGGAGATGGCGAGCAGCCCGATCGCGATCCAGATCGCAAGAATCATTTCTCCCCCTTCGGCATCCCATGGCGTCGCAGCGCGTGCAGCAGGTGCCATTCCAACTCTGCCAGGCCGTCGAGTACGGAGGCGCGTTCCGAGTCGAACAGCGAATGGACGAACACCGAGGGCCCCCGGGTCTCGTCGCCGGGACAGACACCGAGCACCAGGGTGCCCGGTGTGATCGTGATGGCGGATGCGAACATGGCGATCTCGAAGTCGGTGGTCGCGCGCATCGGGTATTCCACGATGGCGGGGCCGGCCATCGGTTTGGGGCGCCACGCCGCCACCGCGACGTTCCACGACCCGATGACGATCTGGGTGGTCAGGTACCACAACCACGAAATCAGTCTCAGAACCCGCATCATTCGCTCACCGCATCCACAGAGGCCACGTAGGCGGAGACGTCCATCAATCCGTGGGCGGCCGATTCGAACAGCGGCCACACCCATCCGACGCCGAAGAACAGCAGCATGGAGATCCCGATCAACAGGGTCGAGGGCCACAGCATCCTCCAGGACACCTTCGCGTCGTCGGCGATCGGGGTCGGCACGCCACGCGAGGTGGTGGGGTCGTCGGGCAGGTAGTTCTTCATGGGCGCTCCCCAGAAGGCCTCACGCCACAGGTGCTGAAGAGCCATCAGGGATGCGACGGATGCCAGGGCGACGCAACCCATGAGAAGCCAGCCCGTCAACGGATCGGCCTGGGCGGCTGCCCCCAGCAACCCGACCTTTCCCCACAGTCCCGAGGTCGGTGGCAACCCGACCAGCGAGGCCAGTCCGAGGGCGAACACGGCGGCGAGCCACGGATCGCGGCGCATCAGCCCGGAGAGCCGGTCGAAACGTCCCGAGCCGTAGACGTTCTCGACGGCGCCCGAGGCCAGCACCAGGCCCGCCATGGTGATCATGTGGTGGACCATGTAGAAAAGCCCCGCCGCCACGGAGAACTCGGTCAGCACCACCAGACCGATCAGGATCTGCCCGACCCCCGTGACCATCTGGAAGGCCAGCGATCCGCGGATCCGGGATTCACCGAAGGTGGAGAAGGAACCAACGACGATCGTCGCCACCACCACGGCCGTCAGCACCGGGAGCCAGGGGGCCGGTCCACCGAAGACGGTGGCATAGACCCGGTAGGCGGCGTAGATGCCGACCTTCGTGTGAATACCGGAGAACAGGGACATGATTCCGGCGGAGGTCGCGGGATAGGCGCGGGGCAGCCAGCCGTGGACGGGAACCACACCCCCCTTGACCAGCAGCGCGAACAGGATGAGTGAAGTCGCAAGCGAGACCTGGGGGTCGCCGCCCCTGCCCGCCAGGGCCGCCAGGTTCACCGATCCGATGGCCCCGTAGAGCAGACCGACACCCATCACGAGGATGGTGGATGTGACTATGTTCACGATCACGAACATCCGCCCGATACCGAGCCTTCGCCAGGACCCGGTAACCGCGATCAGGGCGTAGGAGGGCAGTAGCATCACTTCCACCCACACGAAAAGGTTGAACAGGTCACCGGTCAGGAGCGCCCCGTTGACCCCCGTGCTGAGCAGCAGGATCAGGGGAACCACGAAACGGTAACGGTCCTCCTTGGTGAGCATCAGGAAGATGCCGGAGACCATCGTCAGGAAAGCGGTGACCACCAGCAGCAGGGCGCTCAGGGTGTCGGAGACGAAGACGATTCCCATCTTTTGCTTGTAGGAACCGATGGAGTGCGCCAGGGCGGGGGTGTTCTGGTGGAACACCAGGAGCGCCACCCCTCCGACGAGCGCCGCCGTCGACACCAGCAGCAGTACGATGCGCTGCACGACGGGGCCCCGCAACAGCACCGTGGCCCCCGCCGACAGGAGCGGGACGGCGACGAACAAGGGCAGGATGGCGGAGTTCATGCGCGGTGGGTCTCCCCCGTCTCGGGATGGCGCAACATGTTGTCGTTGCGCCCGATGACGGCCATGGCGAGCATCAGAATGCTCGTGGCCAGGGTGATCACGATCGCGGTCAGCACGAAGGCCTGCGGGAGCGGATCGGCCACCGTAACCGTGCTGGTGCCGTCGGTGATGGGTTCCGTCCGCCAACCCGGCACACCCGCGGTGAGCAGGATGAAGTTGACGGCGTGGCTCAAGAGCCCGAGCCCGAACACGGCACGCACCATGGATCGCTGAAGCAGCAGATACACCCCACCGGTGACCAGAACGAAGATCGTGGCTATCAGGATCATTTCTTGGTCTCCTTCGGGCGGGTGCCCTCGGCGATGAAACGGGTCCGGATCGCGGGGCGTCGGGGACGTTCCCCCCGCACGGTTTCCAGCGGCCCCGGGAGTTCACCCTCCAGCAACTCGTCGATGCGTTCGCGAGTTCCCTCACCCCCGGCACGGGTGCCGCGGGTGGCACCCAGCACATTGAAGGAGACGAGTATCAGCCCCAGAACCGCCAAGTACACGCCGGCGTCGAAGATCATCGAGGTGGTCAGGTGGGTTCCCAGGATCTGCCCGTGGATCGGTTGCAGGAAGGAACCGGTCAGGAACAGGTCGAGGAAACCGGTGGTAACCGCCAGCATGACTCCCCCACCGACCAGGAACAGCGGTAGCCGGGGCGGACCGACGGAACGGTCCTTGGACGTCGAGAGGTAGATCAGCCCCACCAGCGAGGAGGCCACCAGGGCAGCGTTGAAACCTCCGCCCGGGCTGTTGTGTCCACGCCAGAACAGGACCGCGGAGATCACCATCAGCAGCGGGGTCATGAAACGAAGCATCACCTGGAGGCTGACCGCGTTGGGCCAGGCGTCCATGATCGCGCGGTGCGCGCGCGACCGCGGATCCTGGTTTATCTGCAACGCCGTCACCGGAATCAGATAGGGGTCGTCTCCCGGCGGGTCGATGTACCTGTCCCTCACCGTCGAGAGCAGCGCCAGGATGGCCACCGCCGTCATGGCGAGCACGCTCAACTCACCCAGGGTGTCGAATCCACGGAACTCAACGAGGATCACGTTCACGACGTTGTCCCCCGAGGCCAGTTCCTTCGTGCGTTCGAGGAACTCCTTCGCCAGGTCCGACTTGTCACGTCTCGCGGTCAGGGCCCACGTGAGGGCCGCGACCCCCCCGCCCACCAGCACGGAGGCGGCCAGGGTCACCAGGTTCCGGCCCCGGTTGCGCACCGGGAACCGAACCGGAAGCCGCTGCAGCACGAGCATGATCACGATGATGTTCAGGCTCTCCACCAACAGTTGGGTGAGGGCCACGTCGGGGGCGCCCAGGGCCAGGATCTGAACCGTCGCGAGGATTCCCACCGCCGACAACGACAGCACCGCCGCGATGCGCACCCCGGAGATGCAGACCCCGACGGTGGCCGCGGTGATGAGCACGAACACGATGACATCGATCGGCTTGGTCAGTCCCGGCTGCTGATCCCGGAGACCGGTGAGGTGGGCCACCCAGCTGCCCGCCAGGCCGAGCACCCCCAGCGAACCCAGGATCGGGACGATGTGCCGGGTGGCGGTGTCCGAGGCGACGGCACGGGCCTGCAATGCGCCGAAACGACGGGTCCACTCCGAGATGTGCCACATGGCCTTGGAACCGTTGAGCGGGAACCGATGCCGCAACACCCAGTCGACCAAGGGCTTGCGCCGCCACGCCATGACACCACCGAGGAGCAGGATGCCCGCCGTCGCGTACAGCTCCGGGCCGGGGCCGTGCCACAGGGCAAGGTGGACCCCGGGTGCCGTCCCGCCGAGAGACGCCCCGGCGGCCGAGGCCACAGGACCCGACAGTCCCCCGAGCCATGCGACCAGGGGCACGGAAACCAGGATCGGCAACGCCGCGCTTCCTGCGAGCAACGGATCGTGCATGTGCACGGAACGGTCCTCGTCCGTGCCGTCGAAGAAGATGCCCAGCAGGACACGGGCGCAGTAGACGAAGGTGAGCACGGAACCCAGGGTGGTCACCAGGAAAGCCACCCAACCGGTCCACGACGCTCCGGGGGCCCCCAGCAGGGAGGCCAGGATCGCCTCCTTCGAGACGAAGCCCAGCATCGGGGGGATGCCGGCCATCGACGCGCATCCCAGGGCCATCACCGCGAAACTGAAGGGCATCCGCCGGTGGAGCCCGGGCGGGAAACGACGGAGATCGCGGGTGTCGGTGGCGTGATCGATGACACCCACCATCATGAACAGCCCGGACTTGAACAGGGCGTGCGCGATGGTGTGCAGCACCGCCGCCGCGATGCCGGCCTCGGTTCCCAACCCGATGCTCGCGGTGAGCAGACCCAGCTGGCTGACCGTGGAGTAGGCCATCAGTTTCTTGGCGTCGGTCTGTTCCAGGGCGAAGTATCCACCAACGCAGGTGGTCACCAGCCCGACCGTGACCAGAAGACCGCTCCAGACCCCGTTTGTGTGGAGGACGGGGCTGAAGCGCAGCAGCAGGAAGATACCGGCCTTGACGACTGCCGCGGCGTGAAGGTAGGCACTGACCGGGGTGATCGCGGCCATGGCGTCCGGAAGCCACACGTGGAACGGGAACTGGGCCGCCTTCGTGAACCCGGCCAGGGCCACCAGGACGGCTATCACCGTGGTGAACCCGGGGTCGGAGGCCCACACCTCGTGGGCGAACACCTCTGACAGCGAGGTGGTGCCGGTGCGCCACCAGATGGCGGCGATCGCGATCAGCAGCAGGACGCCACCGACAAATGTGATCAGGAGGGTGCGCATAGAGGCGCCCTCACCCGCGTTACCGGCGGACGCGATCAGCAGGAAGGACGCCAAGGATGTCAGTTCCCAGCAGATGAACAACAACACCAGGTCGTCGGCGAGCACGAGCGCCTGCATCGAGAGGGTGAAGGCCGTCATCACCTGGTAGAAGGCGTAGTTCCTGCCGACCGAGAGGTAGCGCGTCGAGTAAACAAACACGACCGCGCCGATCAGCAACGCAATGAAGCTGAAAACGATACCCAGACCGTCCGCGGCGAAGGCCAGCCGGATACCGAGGGCGGGCAGCCAGTCCACGGCCCAGGCCGGCCGCTCCCCCGCCGCCACGGCACCGGCGGCGGGGGCCTCGAACACAGCGGCCGCCACGTAGAGCGCCGCCAAGGGCCACCCTGCATTCCGTCCCAGGAAGCGGACGAACAGCGGGGTGGTCACGAAGGCCAGCGCGAGAAGAATGACGGGAACAATGACAGGCATGGGCGCAGTCATCCTAGCAATCCGGGCCGGGATCGCCCTTGGTCAACTCACGAGCCGGATACCGAGAGCGCTTTCCAGTCTTCCCACGAGTAGAGCCATACTCCCATCCCCTCGGAGGGTTCCATCTTCCGATCGGACCCGGTGAACTCCACGACATCGCCGATGCTGGTGCTCTCGTAGAGCCATCCGGCGTTGTCGGTGCTGAGCCCGACGCAGCCATGGCTGACATTCGCCTTCCCCTGGGAACCAACCGACCACGGGGCGGCGTGAATGAACTCCCCCGTCCAGGTGACTCGCATGGCGTAACGCACGTTCAGGTTGTAGGCCTCGGAACTGCCCGAGGGAATAGCGATGGTCTCGGAGTTCATCTTCAGGGTGTTGTATTTCTCCAGGATCAGTTTCGTGCCGGAACGGGTGACGAAACCTTTCTTCCCCGTGGTGGAGGGCAGGGTCTTGACCACTTCCCCGTTGTCGACGATGGTGGTGGTGTAGTTCGCGATGTCCACCTTGATGACACGCGACACGTTCTTGATGGAGAAGGTGCCGCCGGAGTCCTTCTTCAGCCAGGTTTTCTCGGTTGCCTGCACCCCCAGCCACTTCAGATCCAGGGAAACCTTCGTTCCGGGTTTCCAGTACTCCTTCGGGCGGTAAACCAGCTCGGTGTCACTGATCCAGCCCCACGCTCCCTCCTGCTCCGGGGTGACGGTGACCTTCGCGTGTTTCTCGATGGATGCGCGGTACTCCTGAGGGATGGCCCGGCTGAACTTCACGTACGCGGGCATCCCCACGCCCAGGTCGTCATCCATGTAGGGCAAGCTGAAAGTGGTCTCGGCGGAACCCGGTGAAACCGTCTTGAAGCTGGCCTCCTTCGTCGTGCCGTCGCTGGCGGTGGCGGTGAGCTTGTACTCCGTGTTCAGTTCGAGGGCCTGCGAGGGGGTCCAGGAGTCCTTCTCGAAGGTGCCCTCCACCGCGCCTCCCGGTCCCGCGACCGTGGCGTTGGTGATGGTGCCGTTCTCCAGGCTCAGGGTGACGGGGTCACTGGGCAGGGCGGCGTCCGTCGAGGACGTGATGGTCAGGGCCCCGGCCGGTGCGACCGGTGTGGGTGAGGCTTCCTGGGCGGAGGATGCCGCAGGGGTGGTCTCCTCGGGGGCGTTGCCGGGGGTCGTGTTCCCCGGGGAACAGGCTGAGAGCAGGAGCGTCGACCCCACCAGGGCGACGAGCAGGGAGCGGAGGCGCAGGTTCATGGTGACAAGGGTACGGCCGGGGTCCGTCAAGACGGTCCCGGCACCTTCCTGGTGAGCCCGATTGGCGTCCCCGGCCGTTCACCCGCTAAGCTACCCGAGCCGCGCGTTGAGCGGTTTCGGGCTGTGGCGCAGCTTGGTAGCGCACTTGACTGGGGGTCAAGGGGTCGCAGGT
>CALCKT010000003.1 GCA_937965785.1 uncultured Propionibacteriaceae bacterium
CACCTCCAGGTAGCACTTCAGTTTCGGTTCGGTCCCGGACGGGCGCACCACCACGTGCACCTCGTCGCCGGACAGCTCCACCGCGTCGGTTTGGGGAAGCCCGGATGCGCCCTCCGCCAGGTCGCGGTAGGTGATGGGCTCATCCAGGAGGGAAGTGGGTGGGTTCCGACGCAGCCTGGTCATGGCGTCGGCGATCAGGGAGAGATCACTGACCCGGATCGCCAGCTGGGATGTGGCGTGGAGCCCCAGCTCGGCGGTCAACTCGTCCAACCGGTCAGCCAGGGTGAGGCCCTCGGCCCGCAACCCGGCGGCCAGTTCGAGAACCATGAGGGCCGCGGTCAGGCCGTCCTTGTCCGGGACCGCTCCGGGATCGCAGCAGTAGCCGATGGCTTCCTCGTAGCCGAAGGCCAGATCCGGAACCCTCCCGATCCACTTGAAACCGGTGAGGGTGGTGACGTGATCCCGTCCCCTCGCGGCGGCCAGCGCGGCGAGGGCACCGGAGGAGACCACCGAACTGGCCAGCACTCCCTTCGTGCCTCGCCGGATCATGTGGTCGGCGAGCAGCAGACCCAGTTCGTCGCCCGTCAGCATCCGCCACCGGCCGTCGACGACAGCGGCGACCGCGCACCTGTCGGCGTCGGGGTCGTTCGCCACCACCAGATCGGCCCCGGTTTTCCCGGCCAGCGCCAAGGCCATGTCGATCGCACCGGGTTCCTCCGGGTTCGGGAAGGCGACGGTGGGGAAGTCCGGGTCCGGTTCGGCCTGTTCGGGAACCTCGTGGGCGGGAGGGAACCCCGCCGCTGCCGTCAGTTCCCGGAGGGTGCGGGCCCCCACACCGTGCATCGCGGTGTGCACCCAGGTGATCTCACGGGCAGCCCCCTCCGGGACGAGACCGGCGCCCCGGGCCACGTAGTCGCGGGTGATCTGGTCACACATCACCCTGTATGAGTCGCTGCGCGGAAGCCGGGCGAGGGAATCGACGGGGTGGGCGGCGATGCGGGCGGCGATCTGCGTGTCCGTCGGCGGGATGATCTGTGACCCGTCACCGAGGTAGACCTTGTAGCCGTTGTCGGCGGCCGGGTTGTGGGAGGCCGTCACGACGATCCCCGCGACGCAGCCGTAACGGCGGATGCCGAAGGAAACCAGGGGGGTCGGGACGGGGGTTCCCGTGAGCAGCACCTTGAAACCCGCCCCGGCCAGGATCTCCGCGGTGTCGCGGGCGAACTCCTCGGACTTGTGGCGGGCGTCGTGGCCGACCAGCACCTGCCCGCCGGCGTGGCCGTGTTCCTCCAACCAGTCGGCCAAGCCAATCGCGGCCTGGGCAACCACCAGGCGGTTCATGCGGTTCGGTCCGGCCCCCATCCGGCCCCTGAGCCCGGCCGTGCCGAAGACCAACGGGCCGCTGAAGGCATCCTCAATGATCTCCGAGGCTCCTGGATCCCCGGAATCGGCCGCCCCCAGCAGCTCCTCGAGCTCGGCGCGGGTGTCCGGGTCGGGGTCGGCGGCCAGCCAGGAGCGGGCCGCATCCCGGGCGGTCACAACACACCCACTATTCCCGCCAGCAACGAGGCCAACCGCGGCCCGGCATCGCGCCCGGCCTGCAGCACCTCGGCGTGGTCGAGTCCCGCCTCCGCCAGGCCCGCGGCGGCGTTGGTCACCAGGGAGAGCCCCAGCACCTCCAGCCCGGCCTCTCGGGCGGCGATGGTTTCGAGCGCGGTCGACATCCCGACCAGGTCTCCCCCCAGCAGTCCCGCCATCCGCACCTCGGCGGGGGTTTCGTACTGGGGGCCGCGGAACTGCACGTAGACGCCCTCGGGCAGTTCCGGGGCAACGGTGCGGGCCAGGTCGCGCAGCCGACCCGAGTACGCCTCGGTCATGTCCACGAAGGTCGCTCCCCGCAACGGGGTGGCCCCGGTCAGGTTGATGTGGTCTCGGATCAGAACGACGGTGCCCGGCGCCCACGCCGGGTTCAACCCGCCGCAACCGTTGGTGAGAACCAGAGTGGAGGCTCCCCAGGCGGCGACGGTGCGCACCCCGTGGACCACCGGGTCGACCCCCCGGCCCTCGTAGTAGTGGGTGCGGCCCGTCAGGACCGCGGCAGTCCTGCCTCCCGCGGTTCGGACCAGTTTCAGGACACCACCGTGTCCCTTCACGACGGGTTTGCGGAAACCCGGTACCGCTCCGAGCGTGATCTCGCCGAGTCCTTCACCCAACTGATCGGCCCCGGCGGACCAACCGGAACCCAGCACCAGCGCCAGGTCGATGCGGTCCAGGCCGAACCGGGAGGAGAGGAACTCGACTGCCTCGCGCGCCATTTTCTTGGGGTCATCGCTCATGCCCCAAGCGTAGTAGCGGGCGAGCCGGAAAACAGGACTCCCGGCCGTGTCAGCCGGGGCCCGCCGACCGGTCCAGTGCCGGCGATCAGCGCCTGAGCCAGGCCCTCGCCCTGGTGATGCGTTCGGCAACCTGTTCGGTCGTCGCCTGGGCCAGCGGTGGGCCGCCGCACTCGCGGCGCAGGTCGGCGTGGACGTGGCTGTGGGGGCGTTGTTCCAGGCGAGCCAGCTGGGCCACCAGGGAGTTGAGTTCCTTGCGCTGGTTCGCGAGTGCCCGGTGCAGCGGCACCTCCGGTTGCGACTTCGGATCCCTGCGTTCGCGCCGTCTGAGCTGGCGGCGTTGCCGCTCGGCCAGGAGGGTGCTCACCTGCTCGGGTTCCAGGAGACCGGGTAGTCCCAGGTAGTCGAGTTCGTCCTGCGAGGTGGGTTCGGCGTGCATCCCGAAGGCCTGGGACTCGAACAGCACGTGGTCGAAGGTGGCCTGGGATTCGAGGGCCTCGAACTCGCCCAGGAGGTCATCGGAGGCCGTTTCTTCGCGGTTGGCCGCATCGATGAGGGCCTCCGTCTCCGCCCAGATGTCGGTTTCCCCGGAGCGGGGACGTCCCAGCACGTGGTCGCGTTGCCTCTCCAGCGTCGCGGCGTGGGCCAGCAGGATCGGCACGGTGGGCAGGAACACCGTCGCCACCTCGCCGCGCCGCCTCGAACGCACGAACCTGCCCACCGCCTGGGCGAAGAACAACGGAGTCGAGGTGGATGTCGCATAGACCCCGACCGCCAACCGTGGCACGTCCACACCCTCCGAGACCATCCGGACCGCCACCATCCAGCGATCCTGCCCCGCGGCGAACTCCTCGATCCTCCCGCCGGCCCTGGCGTCGTCGGAGAGGATCACGGTGGGGCGTTTCCCCGTGATCCCGGTCAGGATCTTCGCGTAGGCGCGCGCCACGGACTGATCGGTGGCTATCACCAGGCCGCCTGCATCGGGGATGGCGCGACGCACCTGCGTCAGGCGCTGGTCAGCAGCCCGCAGCACGGCGGGGATCCACTCGCCCGTCGGCGACAGGGCGGTGCGCCAGGCGTGGGCGGTCAGGTCCTTGGTGAGCATCGTTCCCAGGTCGGCGTCGAGCACCTCCCCGGAACGCATCCGCCAACGCATCTGCCCGCCGTAGTTCATGAAGATCACGGGCCGCACCACGTGGTCCGCCAGGGCCTCCCGGTAGCCGTAGGTGTAGTCGGCCCGCGAGGTCCTGACCCCCGACTCGGATTCCTCGTAGGTCACGAACGGGATCGGGCTGTCATCGGAGCGGAACGGGGTACCGGTGAGAGCCAGGCGGCGGGTGGCCTCGGAGAAACCCTGCAGGATGCCGTCCCCCCAGCTCCTGGTGTCGCCCGCGTGGTGGATCTCGTCGAAGATCACCAGCGTGGAAACCTGGTTGCACAGTGCCTCATAGGCGTAGGCGCGCAGGGAAACCCCGGCGTAGGTCACCACCGATCCGTCGAACTGCCTGGATCGTCCCCGCCTCACCCCGCCGGTGCCCGGATCCAGATGGATGCCGACCCGGGCCGCGGCATCGGCCCACTGCGTCTTGAGATGTTCGGTGGGGGTGACCACCACGACACGTTTCACGGTCCGGGTGTGCAGCAGCTGATGGGCGACGCGCAACGCGAAGGTCGTCTTGCCCGCCCCGGGGGTGGCCACGCACAGGAAGTCTCGGGGCCGGGTGGTCTCGTACAGCTCGAGGGCGGCCACCTGCCAGGCCCGGAGACTCTGCGCGGTGCCCCAGGCGGCGCGTTGCGGGAACGCGGGGGAGAGGTGTTCGAACGCGGAGGAAGTCATACGGCCCCGAAGCGTACCCCAGGTCCGCGGCACCCCTGCGCCGCCACGGCGCCGGAGCCTCCTACTCGATGAGCTCACGCATCAGCACGTCCAGTGGGGCGGCCTGCCGGCGTTCCTCCGCGACGGCCTGCCACTGCCGGATCCGGTCGGTGATCACGGCATCCACCGGCCAGTTGACGAATTTCCACATCGATTCCTCGGTGTTGACGGTCCAGACGGCGGCGCGTTTACCGGCCTCGTGGATCTGCGCGATCGTGTCGGATGTGGCGGCGTCCTCCTCAAGGATCAGGTAGTCGCCGACCAGGTGCGCGGTGTCCCCGAAGGACAGGAAATAAATGAAACCGCTCGTCACCTCGGGGTGGCGTTCCTCAATTCCGGTGATCAGTTCGTACTTGAGCGATATCACCACCACGTGGTCCAGCATGTCGTGGCGTTTCACGGCCGCCACGGCGTCGTCGGCCATCTGCTGGTCGGCGCTGCGGCCCTTTAGTTCGAGGAAGATCCCGATGCGCCCGCGGGTTGTTTCCAGGAGCTCCTCCAGGGTGGGCACCCTGACGTTGCTGAATCTGCCATTCGATTTCTCGCCGAGATCCAGCTCCCGGATCTCGGCCAGTGTCATTTCGTGAACCGCGCGGCGTTCGTGGGTGAACCGCGAGAAATTATCGTCGTGGAAAACCACGTACTGGCCGTCCAGGGTGCGCTGGATGTCCACCTCGACGTAACCGGCCCCGGCGGTGATCGACTGCTCGACCGCCTCCATGCTGTTCTCCACCGCGGTGTCCTCCGGTCCGCCGCGGTGCCCCACCACGGCGATGTCGGGCGCGGCCGTCAGCTCGTCGGCGGTGACGGTGAAGAAACCGGCGATGCCGACCACGAACGCCACGACGAGAAAACCGAGTGCGACCCGGTGCCCCAGGACGCGGTCGAGGAGGCTCGGACGTTTCTTGGGAGGCATGGTGGGCACGACATCGGCCAACGGCCTGAGCGGATCGGATTCGGGCAATTTCCGCAGGAAGGCGTAGTAGCGGTTGGTGAGCAGGTACAGCTCCAGCGGCACCACGAAACTGGCCATCAGGCCAACCACCAGGGCCAGCAGGATCACGAAAACGGAACCGACGAAGGTCGCGAGGGCGGTGGCATCCTCCGGGACGGCCATCATGCTCAGGAGATGGAGACCGGAGACCGCTCCGACGATGAGCGCGGCGAGGAGGGCGAAGAACAGGATCGCCAGAAGCATGAAGGCCACGAAACGCAGCACATTCGGTTTTATCAGGCGAATGCTCGCCCTGATGGCGGCGAGGGCCTTGAGATCACCGAGCAACATGAAATGGAAGACGAAAACGATCATCAGGGCCGCGACGTGCATCAGGGCCACGAGACCCCAATAAGCGGTGGCGTACAGGGGGTTGGCAAAAATGGCGGCGGTGATGAAATTCGGAATGCGTAACCCGGTGAGGAAACTCGGGTTCAGCGCCGAACCCGTCAGCGGCAGCACCACCAGTGCGAATGGCAGGAGAAGGACCAGACCCGGTCCGGCGATCTTGAACAGGGAACGGAGGATGCTGCCGATGACGGTGAGGTAGGAGGGTTTGGTGTCGCTCCCGATCGCGATGGCGCTCAGTTTCACGAACCCGCCAACCTCCAGCAGGGTCGTCAGCAACACCATCGTCAGGGCCAGCAGAATGAACAGCGCCCCCGGGGTGGACAGCAGGAACCGGCCCGCGTTGGCGTTGTTCAAGGACACCAGGCCCCGCATCGCGAACAGGTATTTCGCGGCCCACCAGAACAGGGGGAAGAGAACCGCGGCCCGGAGGATGCTCGTGACGACCAGATACCGGAACATGAGGCCGGTGGATCGCAGGAATCCACCGATCCCCTCTCGAAGTTCCCTGAACACGTGAACCGCCTACCCTCATCGGACGAGTGCCTCATTTTTCCGCACGACCGGGTCTCCCGCCACCGGGCGGGCCGTCACGTCTCCGGAAAGAGGGAGCTGCGGGCCCTGGGCATGGATTCGGCCCCGGAGGAAAACCGGGGCCGAATGGATCAGTCGTCGAGGAGCCCCATCAGGAGGGAGAACCCCCCGAACAGCAGTGCGCCTTTCGCCAGTCCCTGGACCACCGGATCCATCCCGTAGGGTTCGTAGTAGCCGCGCGCGTAGGCGGCGTGCCCCTGATCCTTCCAGTAGGGCACCGCCTGGTAGCCCTGCTGGACCATGCGGATGTGCGGGTCCGCCCCGGAGGTGACCCGGGCCGCATCGAGTGCACAGGCCGGGACCTCGCGCGGCGCGCCGCCGGGGGGAGCCCAGGTGACGTTCTTGGTGGAGGGTCCGTGGGCCGGGTCGAAGAAGCACGGCGGGCGGCGTTCAGGTACCGGTTTGCCCTGGGCGCGGGACTTCACGCAGGCCATCGCGTAGCGTCCCTCCTCGAGGATGTGGGCGATGGCGGTGGCGTCGGATTCGTAGCGCGCCTGGTTCATGGCCTGTTTGGCGTTCTCGTAGGCATCGAGGGCCTCCGAGTAGTTCGTCCGGGCCTCCTCGCTCAGCTCGATGCCCACAACGTCCAGGTCAAGATCGCGCAACTCGTCGCCGAAACGTGTGATGTCGGCATCCAGGGACGCGCGTGCCGCATCCCCGATGGGGGTCTCGCCGTATTGCACCGGTCCCGCGCCGAGCTGTTGCGGCTGCTGGCCCCCGTTCAATGCGCGCGAACCCCTGAGAGCCAGGAAGATCATCCCGGCAACAATCATCATGATCATGAAGCCACCAAGGCTCACGGTAAATCACTCCTAGAAAGCGCCCTGTAGTCTCAGGTTACGCCACACCACCAAAACGGGGCCGGGTGGTTCCCGCGGGTTTCCCGTGGTGGGTGAAGGGAGCGGGCGACATCGTGGAAACCTCGATACAGGTCAGGAGCTGGGAAGAACTGACCCGGGACGAGTTCTTCGAGATCGTGTCCTTGAGATCCGAGGTGTTCTTCGTGGAGCAGCGCATCGACATTCCCGACCTCGACGACCTCGACAGGCATCCCGGGACCCTCCACTGGTGGGTCGCCGACGAAACCGGTTGCGCGGGATACCTGCGAACGGTGCTGCTCGGTGAACCCGAACTGGGGGCGACCCGGTCCTTCGGGAGGGTGGCCGTCAGGGCCGATCGGCGCGGCGAAGGCCTGGCACGCGCACTGGTCGCGGCCGTGCTGGGACGCTTCGGCGGGCAGCCGATCGTGATCCACTCGCAGAGCCGTGTGGTTCCGTTCTACCGCGGATTCGGATTCGAGCCGGTGGGGCCGGAGTACCCGGAGGCGGGCATACCGCACACGAGGATGCGAAGGCCGGGGGAGATCCGGGTCAGTGCTGTGGTCCTCACCGACACTACGGGCCGGGTGCTTATGGTCCGCAAACGCGGCACCGATGCCTTCTTCAATCCGGGTGGGAAACCCGAACCGGGGGAAACCCCGGAGCAGTGTGCTGTCCGCGAGTTGCGTGAGGAGATGGGGCTGGAACTCGACCCGGGGGAGCTGCTGCCATTGGGAAGGTTTCGTGCCGCGGCTGCCAACGAGGCCGACACCGTCGTTCTCGCCGACGTCTTCCGCGCCCCCGCCCCCCTCGACCGGCTCCCGGTTCCGCGGTCCGAGATCGAGGAGGCCCGATTCGTGGACCCGGCCTTCCCGGAACCCGGATGGGCACCCCTGTTCACCGAGCGGATCCTGCCCCTGCTCAACCATCCAGTCGGCTGAAGTCCAAGGTGCGCAGCACGAGCTCCCCGGCCTCGTCGCAGGCGTCGAGATCGACGGTGGCGAAGATGGACCAGTCGCGGTTGCCCGAGGGATCGTCGATGATCTGACGCACCTCCCAGAGTCGGCCGTTCCTCTTCGGCTCGACGACGAAGAACGCGGGGCCGCGCGCATCCGCGCCGACGCCGATGTCCTCGTGCTCGTCCCAATAGTCACCCAGGGCGTCATCCCAACGCTGCCTGGTCATGGGATCCCCGCTGGTCAGGGCGGTCAAACCGTCCACGTCGTCGTCGGCACACAGCTCCACGCGCCGCCACATGGCGTTTCGCACCATCACCTTGAAGGCGCGCTCGTTGCCCGTGACGGGCCGGGCAGGGGCAGCCGCCTCGGCTCGTTGCCCGACGGGAACCCCGGCCAGGGTCGCGAGTTCGTTCCACTCGTCCAGCAGCGACGAATCCACCAGTCTGGTCACCTCACCGAGCCAGGCGATCAGGTCCTCCAGTTCGTCGGTGCGCAACCCCTCGGGAATGCTCTGCCGCAACGCCCGGTAGGCGTCGGTGAGGTAGCGCAGCAGCAATCCCTCGGTGCGCTGCAGCTTGTAGTGGGCCACGTACTCGCCGAAGGTCATGCCCTGGGTGTACATGTCCCGCACCACCGACTTCGGGCTGACCGGGGTCTCCGACAGCCAGGGATGCGCCACCGAGTACTCGATGTGGGCCTGCTCCAGCAGCTCGGCAAGGGGCTGGGGCCAGGTGATCTCCTCCAGGGCCTCCATGCGTTCCTCGTAGTCCCAGCCGTCGGCCTTCATCTCCGCGACCGCCTGGCCGCGCGCCCTGAACTGCTGGGCAAGCAACACCACCCGGGGATCCTCCAGGGTCGCCTCGATCACGGAGACCACATCGAGGGCGTAGTCGGGGGAGTCGGGGTCGAGGGTCTCGACCACCGCCAGGGCGAAGGCCGACAGGGGCTGGTTCAGCGCGAAGTCACGCTGCAGGTCGACGTTCAGCCGGTAGCGGCGACCGCCGGGGGTCGGTTCGGGCAGTCGGGTGATCACCTCGGCCCGCAGCAACGACCTGCCGAGCCCGGCGGCGCGGCGCAGCATGGCGCGGCGTGCCTTCGGTTCCGGGTTGGTGGAGTCGATCAGACGGGTGACCGCGAGGCCGGTTTCCTCGTCCCGCTGCAACAGGTTCAGCAGCAGGGAGTGGCTGATCCTCATCCGGGCGTGCAGCTGCTCCGGGGATGAATCGATCAGCTTGGTGAAGGTGGCTTGCGTGTAGTTGACGAAACCCTCCGGTGGTTTCTTGCGCCTTACCGAGCGCAGTTTCTTCTCGTCCCCCTGGTGTTTGGCCAGGATCCGGGCGTTCTCCACCTCGTGCTCGGGGGCCTGGGCCACCACGTTGCCGATGGAATCGAAACCGGCGCGGCCCGCGCGGCCCGCGATCTGGTGGAACTCGCGGCTGCGCAGCACCCGCTGGCGTCGGCCGTCGAACTTCGTCAGGGAGCTGAACAGCACGGTGCGGATGGGAACGTTGATGCCGACCCCCAGGGTGTCGGTGCCGCAGATCACCGCCAGCAACCCGCGCTGGGCCAGTTGCTCCACCAGGCGCCGGTAACGAGGCAGCATCCCGGCGTGGTGGACCCCGATCCCGCCGCGCAGCAGCTTGGACAGCGTCGCCCCGAAACCACCGGCGAACGGAAACCCCGAGATGGCCTGTTTCAACTCCTCCGGGACCGCGGCACCGGCCTTGCGCACCACCCCCTGGCTGAGCAGGGCCGTTGCCTGTTCGACGGCCGCCCCCTGGGTGGGGTGGACGATGTAGACGGGCGCCTGGTGGGTTTCGACGATCTCCGTGATGGTCTCGTGGAGCGGCGCCAGCGACCAGCGGTAGGTGAGCGGGACGGGACGGGACGCCCCACCGATCACGGCCGTCTCACGGCCGGTGCGCAGGGTCAGGTCATCGGCCAGTTCCGTCACATCCCCGAGGGTCGCCGACATGATCACGAACTGCGCCTGGGGGAGTTCCACCAGCGGAACCTGCCACGCCCAGCCGCGTTCCGGTTCGGCGAGGAAGTGGAACTCGTCCATCACCACCTGCCCGACATCGGCGCCGCGCCCCTCCCGCAACGCCAGATTGGCCAGGATCTCGGCGGTGCAGCAGATGATGGGGGCGTCGGCGTTGACCGAGGCGTCCCCCGTGACCATCCCGACCCGCTCGGCCCCGAACGCTTCGCACAGGGCGAAGAACTTCTCGTTCACGAGGGCCTTGATGGGGGCGGTGTACCAGGTGCGGCGCCCCTCCGCCAGGGCCGCGAAATGGGCGCCGAGCGCGATCAACGACTTCCCGGAGCCCGTGGGTGTGGTGACGATGGCGTTGTCGCCCGCGAGAACCGCCAGCAGCGATTCCTCCTGGTGCGGGTACAACGAGATGCCCGAGGACTCCACCCAGCCGGTGAAGACATCGAGGAGGGCATCGGGGGAGGGATCCCGGGGCAGGAGGTCGCTGAGGTTCGTCATGGCGTCCCCGATTCTCCCACGAAGCCGAAGCAGGGCAGTCGCGCGTTGTTTCCCGAAGCCGGAACCGCGATTCGCGCTCCCGGGAACCGGCATCCCCGGGCTGTGGGTTTTCTGTGAACCCGGCCGCAGGGGTTTACGGCACAGGTTCCCTGCATAGCCTCGAGGACATGGAAACAGTGCGTGGCCTGGTCGCAATGTCAAAGGGTGCCCCCGTGACGCTCGAGGAGATCGTCATGCCCGGCCCCGCCCCGGGGGAAGCGGTCGTGCGGATCCTCACCTGTGGGGTCTGCCACACCGACCTGCACTACCGGGACGGCGGCATCAACGACGACTTCCCGTTCCTGCTGGGACACGAGGCGGCGGGGATCGTGGAACGCATCGGCGAGGGGGTGACCAACGTGTCCCCGGGGGATTTCGTGGTGCTGAACTGGCGGGCCGTGTGCGGCACCTGCCGGGCGTGCGGACGCGGCGAACCCCAGTACTGCTTCGCCACCTTCAACGCATCCCGGCCGATGACCCTCACCGATGGCACAGAACTCACCCCGGCGCTCGGGATCGGCGCCTTCGCCGAGAAAACCCTCGTCCACTCCGGGCAGTGCACCAAGGTCGATCCCGGGGCGCGCCCGGCCGCGGTGGGGCTGCTTGGTTGCGGCGTGATGGCGGGGCTCGGAGCCGCCATCAACACCGGGGAGGTCAAGCACGGCAAGAGCGTCGCGGTGATCGGCTGCGGTGGGGTCGGATGCGCGGCCGTCGCCGGCGCGTCGCTGGCCGGTGCGGGACGGATCATCGCGGTCGACCGGGACGAGAGGAAACTTCGCTGGGCCCGTGATCTGGGGGCCACCGATGTGGTGGACAGCAGGAAACAGGATCCCGTGACGGCGATCCGCGACCTCACCGAGGGCTTCGGGGCCGATGTGGTGATCGACGCCGTCGGCCTGCCGGAAACCTGGGAACAGGCCTTCTACGCCCGCGACCTGGCGGGAACCGTCGTGCTGGTCGGGGTGCCCGCCCCGGAAGAGAAGATGCCCCGGATCCCACTGCTCGACGTCTTCAGCCGGGGCGGTTCCCTGAAATCGAGCTGGTACGGCGACTGCCTGCCCAGCCGTGACTTCCCGGTGCTCGTCGATCTCTACCGCCAAGGACGGCTGGATCTCGACGCCTTCGTCAGCGAGGAGATCGCCCTGGGCGAGGTGGAGCAGGCCTTCGACCGGATGAAACAGGGCGAGGTCCTGCGATCGGTGGTGGTCCTGTGAACGCCGGACGAACCACTGCCCCGGTCGTCCCGGACACCGAGGGAGCGATGCGAGTGACCCACGGGAACGGGGCCTTCCTGCGCCTCCTCCCGCCGAAGGAGCGTTGATCCCGGTCAATTCCCGGGAGGTTTCTTGTCGGTGGTGCCCGTTACTCTCTGGGGCCATGGGTGAACCGTGGACAGAGGATCGGGTCGAGGCAGCCGCCCCCGACGCCTCGTCGATCAAGGCGGGCCGCAAACTTGCCACACCTGGTCCCTGGTCCGAGATCGGAATCCAGGGGGATCTGCTGTGGGGCGCCTGCCAGGGGTCGGGGAAAACACCGTACCGGGTGAGCATCGAGGTGGCCTCACCCGCTTACAAGTGTTCCTGCCCCAGTCGCAAATTTCCCTGCAAACACGCCCTCGCCCTGCTGTTCCTGTGGTCCCAGGGCCGGGTTTCCGAATCCGGTGAGGTTGCCGGGTTCGCCTCCCAGTGGGCGGAGGCACGTGAGACAAGGGCGGCAAGGAAAACTGAACCGAGGGAACGAACGGAGGAGCAGAAGGCGGCCGCCGTCAAAAGGGCGGCGCAACGGGAGGAGAGAATCACCGACGGCCTGACCGAGCTGGATCGTTTCCTGGCCGACCAGCTCCGCGAAGGCCTGGCCACCCACGCGGGGGACCGCTCGCGGCGCCTGGAGCACATGGCGGCCCGCATGGTCGATGCCCAGGCCCCCGGCGTCGCATCCCGGCTCCGGGAACTCGCCGCCCAGCCGTCGTCGGGCGACTGGCCCACCCGTGTCGTCGATGAGTACGGTTCCCTGCACCTCCTGGCCCGGGCGTGGGCCGGGCGCGAGAAACTACCCGCTGATCTGGTCGCCACCGTGCGATCCCACATCGGGTTGAGCACCCGCACCGAGGACGTGCTCGCGACCCCCGGTCTCAGGGACCGCTGGGTGGTGCTGGGCATGCGTGACGCCGACGAGGAACAGGTCAGCGTGCGGCGCGTCTGGCTGTGGGGCCGCGACACCGGCACCCGCGCCCTCGTGCTGTTCTTCGCCCGGGCCGGCGACGGCTTCGACACCGGTCTCTATCCGGGTTCCGAGATCGACGCCGACCTCCACTTCCATCCCGGGCGGCCCCGGCTGCGGGCGGTCGTCGGGACCCGGCGCGCCGAGTCCCGGCGGGTCGACGGCTGGGACATCGTGGGCGATGACGTCGCCACCGCGGTGGCCCAGTTCCGCGAGGCCGTCGCGGCCGACCCGTGGTGCGAGGCCTGGCCGGTGGCCATCCACGGGTCGCTGACCTGGGACGACGGAGCGTGGCTGGTCGCGGATCGGGCCGTGCCCCTGATCGGCAACACCACCGACCACTGGCGCCTGCTCGCCGAGCTGGGCACCACCCCCACCACCGTGTTCGGTGAGCTCGGTGCCGACGGTATGCGACCCATCGCCCATCTGCAGGAAGCGACGGTGCACCCGCTGTGAAACCCGCCCAGCTCATCGCCGTTTCCCTGGTGGGCGGCCCCGAACCGGATCTTCTCGACCACGCGGCCCGGCAGGCCAGCGTGCACCGCGCCCACGTTCGCACCCGCGATCTACCGAAGCCCTCGCCCGCTCCGGCGCAGGAACCCAACCAGCCCCCGAGAGCGTTCGTCACCACGGTGAATGCGGTTCGTGCCCGTCCCCCGGCCATGCGCGACCCGATCCTGCTCGAGGCGTTGGGGCTTCTCGCTGAAGCGGGACTGGTACTGCCCACCCGGCTCATTGTCCCGCTGCTGGAGATTGCCGAGGGCAACCGGGACATCGCGGCCGCGCTTCCCGCGGTGCTGGGATCCCGGGGCCGCTGGCTGGTGGGGCTCGGCGATGTCTGGCCGCGGGGTCAGGTCGTGGCCGAACCGGAATCGTTGGACTGGGACGAGGGAAGCCTCCCCGAACGCGTCGCATGGCTGCGGCACCTGCGCGCCACCGATGCCGCCGCGGGGCGGGAACTGGTCGAACAGAGCCGGAAGGAAAAGGCCCCCGACCGGGCCAGGTTCGTCGACGCCCTGGAGGTGGGGCTGGGGCCGGAGGACGAGGAACTGCTCGAGGGATTCCTGAAGGACCGTTCCAAGGAGGTGGGGCGCACCGCCGCAGGGCTCCTCGCCAGGCTCGAGGGATCGGCCTACCTGGCCCGCGCGGTCGAGTTGGCCCGCGCTGGCTTCAGATGGGAGGAGAAACCCCGGAAAGGGCTGCTCGGGAAACTGCGCACCTCGCAACGCTCCATCATCGCCGTGGCGCCACCCGAGAAGGACCTGGCCGCCGACTTCCACGCCGATGTCGCCTCGATCCGCGTCGCCGAAGGGCCGGCCGGGCGGGTGCAGCGCCTCGTCGCGGTGGTGCCGCCGAGGTGTTGGGCGGAGCTGGGGTTCAGCGTCCCCGAGCTGGCCTCCGGGGTGCTGCTCGACGACGAACCGGTTCCGCTCGCCCGGGCGTTGACCCGTGCCGTGCTCCGCTGGGGTGACGCCGATGCCGCCCGTGAGCTGTTCGACGAGCGTCCCGTCCCGGCCCTCGCGCTGCTACAGCCCCCCGCGGTCCGTGACGCCTTCCTGGCGGAAGCGATCCGTGCCACCACACTCAAGCAATTCCCCGACCTGTGTCACCTGTTGCAGCAGCGGGACGGGATGCGTCTCGGTCCCGAGACGGCCGATGCTGTCCTGGACGGCATCCGGGCCTGTGTGAACGCCAATGCCGGTGTTCACCAGGCCGCCACACAACTTCTGGCCTTCTCAACCGATCCCCGGGACATTCCCCAGCTGCTGGACCGGATCACAGCACTCAACGGGGATCCCGACATTCCCCAACCCGGTAAGCGCGCCGTACGCGACGCCATCGCCGCCCTGACCCTGCGCCAGAGCATCCACGAATCCATCGCCCACACCAAGGAGCCCAGATGACCGAGACCGTGCTTCGCCCACACGCCGAACAGGCCTTCGCCCACGAACTCGACGCCCTGGCCAGGATCGACGACAAACCACGCCCGGCGAACTGGCGGCTCTCACCCTGGGCGGTGGTGCAGTACCTGATGGGGGCCACCCTTCCCGACGGCACGCAGATCACCCCGAAGTACGTGGGAAACCGGAGATTGATCGAGGTCGCCGTGGCGACGCTCGCCACCGACCGGGCCCTGCTGTTGCTGGGTGTGCCGGGCACCGCCAAGTCGTGGGTCTCCGAACACCTGGCGGCCGCGGTCTCCGGCAACTCGACGCTGCTGGTGCAGGGCACCGCGGGCACCGCCGAGGAGGCCGTGCGCTACGGCTGGAACTACGCCCGCCTGCTCGCGGAGGGACCATCGGAGGCGGCGCTGGTGCCCTCACCGATCATGACCGCGATGGAGCGCGGCGCCATCGCCCGGGTCGAGGAACTCACCCGGATGCCATCCGATGTCCAGGACGGCATGATCACCACCCTCAGTGAGAAGACACTGCCCGTGCCGGAGCTGGGCATGGAGGTGCAGGCCCGCGCCGGGTTCAACCTGATCGCCACCGCCAATGACCGGGACCGCGGCGTCAACGACCTCTCCAGCGCGCTGCGGCGCCGTTTCAACACCGTCGTGCTGCCGCTGCCCTCGAGCGCCGAGGAGGAGCTCAAGATCGTCACCAAGCGGGTAGCGGAGCTGGGACGTTCCCTGGAACTGCCCGAGGCCACCGATGCGATCGCCGAGATCCGCCGCGTCGTGACGGTTTTCCGGGAACTGCGGCAGGGCCACACCGAGGACAACAAGACCTCCCTGAAAACCCCGTCCGCCACCCTCAGCGCCGCCGAGGCGATCTCGGTGGTGACCAACGGGTTGGCGCTGGCCGCGCACTTCGGCGACGGTGTGCTGCGGGCCGAGGATGTCGCGGCCGGCATCGTCGGAGCGGTTGTGAAGGACCCGGTGGCCGACCAGGTGATCTGGCAGGAGTACCTCCAGACGGTGGTTCGGGAGCGCGCCGAGTGGAAGGACTTCTACCGGGCCTGCCGCCAGGTGGCGCGGTGATCGAGGACCGTCCATGAGCGAGATCCGGATCTACGGGATCCGTCACCACGGACCGGGGTCGGCCCGGTCGCTGCTGCGCGCCCTCGACGACTTCGCCCCCGACGCGGTCCTCATCGAGGGTCCCGCGGACGCCGACGCGATGGTCTCCCACGTGGCCGGCCTGAAACCCCCGGTCGCGCTGCTGGCGTGGGTGGTCGGCGAACCATCCCGGGCCGCCTTCTGGCCGTTCGCCACCTTCTCGCCCGAATGGCAGGCCCTCGACTGGGCCACCCGCAACTCCCGTCCCGCATCGTTCATCGACCTTCCCAGCTCGCTCGGCCTCGCCCGCTCCCGGGATGAACGCACGGTGGAATCGGATCCGCTGGGCCTGCTGGCCGGGGCCGCCGGGTACGACGACCCGGAACGTTGGTGGGAGGACCTCGTCGAGCAGCGTGACGAGGACGTCTTCGAAGTGATCGCCGAGGCCATGGCCGCGGTCCGCGAGAGCGGCGACGATGACCAGGAGACCCTGCTGCGTGAGGCACACATGCGCAAGGCGCTGCGAGCGGCGAAACGCGCCCACGAGAAAATTGCTGTGGTGTGCGGGGCCTATCACGTCCCGGCGCTTACCGCGAAGGTGAAGGTGGCCGACGACAACGCACTGCTGAAACAGCTGCCGAAGGTGAAAACCCAGCTCACCTGGGTGCCATGGTCCCACGGGAGGCTGGCCGCTGCCTCCGGTTACGGGGCCGGGGTTCGTTCCCCCGGTTGGTACCACCACCTGTTCGCCGCCCCCGACCGTCCCGTCGAACGCTGGCTGACCCATGTCGGCGCCGTGCTGCGTGAACACGACCTGCCCACCTCGTCCGCACACGTCATCGAGGGCATCCGGCTGGCCGATGCCCTCGCGGTGCTGCGCGGCCGCCCCATGCCCGGGCTGCCCGAGGTGCAGGAGGCCACCCTGGCGGTGCTGTGCGAGGGCAGCGACCTGGCCCTCGACCTGGTCACCCGGGAGGCGATCGTCGGTGAACTGCTCGGGGAGGTGCCCGACGAGGTGCCCCGCACCCCGTTCGACGCGGATCTCACGGCAACCGCGCGGCGGCTCAGACTCAAACAGGAGGCCACCGAGAAGGAACTCGACCTCGACCTGCGCAAGGAGAACGGTCTCGCCAGATCCTGTTTCCTCAGGCGCCTGAGAATCCTCGGCATCGGCTGGGGCACGCCCGCCGGAAGTTCCGGCACCGGCACCTTCAAGGAGACCTGGCGTCTGCTGTGGGAACCGGAACTCTCCATCGCAGTGGTGGACGCTTCGCGCTGGGGCAATACCGTCGAGACCGCCGCGGCGGCCCGGCTGCTGGACGACGTCGACGACCTGGCCGGGGTGACCCGGGGCGTGAACGAGGCACTGGCCGCCGACCTGTCCGCGGCCATGCCCGAACTGCTGCGGCTCCTTGACATCCGGGCGGCGGCCGAAACCGATGTCGCGCGGCTGCTGGCGGCGCTTCCCGATCTCGTGCAGGCGTATCGCTACGGCGATGTGCGCGGCACCGACACCGGGCGCCTGGGGGATGTGGTCGCGGCCCTCCTGGGGCGCGCCTGCGCGGGTTTTCCCGTCGCCCTGGGCGGGCTGGCGCCGGATTCGGCCGACCGGTACCGGAAGCTGATCGACAAGGCGAACGCCGCTGTCGGGCTGCTCGGGGAGGAATCCCGACAGCTGTGGCGGAACACGCTGCTGGCCGCGGCCGATCGCCACGACCTTCCCGGTCTGCTGGCGGGACGCATCGTCAGGTTGCTGTTCGACGGCGGCGACCTGGGAGTCGACGAGGTGCAGCAGCGGCTGTCGCTGGCCCTGTCGGGAGGCCACGCCCCGGGTGAGCAGGCGGCCTGGGCCGAGGGGGTGCTGTCGGGCAGCTCGTTGCTGTTGCTCCACTCCCCGGCTCTGCTGAAGGTGTTCGACACCTGGGTGATGGGGCTGCCGGATGAATCATTCACCGACGTGCTCCCGGTGGTCCGGCGGGCTTTCGGCGGCTGGGAACGACCCGAACGGCGGGCCCTGGCGGGGAAGGTCGCGAACCTCGACGGAGCCGACCCGGTGGTTGAGGAAGAACTGGACCTGACCGAGTTCGCGGCGGTGCTCGCAACCGTCGACGAGATCCTGGAGAGCGCACGATGAACGACGAACGCGACCGGCGCTGGCGGCTGCTGCTGGGGACCGCCCCGGAGGGCGCCGAAGAAACCCTGTCCCGGCAGGATGCCGCCATGGATGCCGCCCTGGCCGCCCTCTACGACAACCAGAGCGGCGACGGGCAGAAACGACGTGCCGGGCTCGGTGCCTCGGCACCGAGGGTGGCGCGGTGGCTCGGCGACATCCGCACCTACTTCCCGTCGCGGGTGGTGCAGGTGATGCAGGCCGACGCCATCGACCGGCTGGGCCTCAAACAGCTGCTGCTGGAACCGGAGATGCTGGAGACCGTCGAGGCCGACGTGCATCTGGTGGCCACCCTGGCCGGCCTGGGACGGGTCATGCCGCAGAAGGCCAGGGCCAGCGCCCGCGAGGTCGTGGCCCGGGTGGTCAAACAGGTGGAGGAGAAACTCGCCGACAAGGTGCAACAGGCGGTCCGGGGTGCTTTGAACCGGGCCGCCCGCACCAACCGGCCCCGCCTGAACGACATCAACTGGTCACGAACGATCGCGGCGAACCTGGGCAACTACCTTCCCGAACTGAACACCGTCGTGCCCGAGCGACTAATCGGCTACGGCCGCAAAAACAACGGTTTCCAACGGGAGATCGTGCTGGTGGTCGACCAGTCGGGTTCCATGGCGACGTCGGTGGTCTATGCCAGCATCTTCGCGGCCGTGCTGGCCTCCATCAAGGCGGTGAAAACCCACCTCGTGGTCTACGACACATCGGTCGTGGACCTCACCGATCAGCTCAGCGACCCCGTCGACGTCATCTTCGGCACCCAGCTCGGCGGCGGCACGGACACCAGCAAGGCCCTCGCGTACTGCGAGCACCTGGTGCAGCGCCCCCGCGAGACGGTGATGGTCCTCATCAGCGACCTCTACGACTTCAAACCCGAACAGATGCTGCGCCAGATGAGCCAGTTCCAGCAGCAGGGAGTCACGATGGTGACCCTGCTGGCGCTTGACGACAACGGCACCCCCAGCTACAACCACGACGTGGCGGGCAGCCTGGCCGCCATGGGAATCCCGTCATTCGCCTGCACCCCCGACGCCTTCCCGGAGCTGATCGCCCTAGCGATCAACAGGGGTGACCTGGCGGGCTGGGCCTCCGCGGAAAAGGCAGCGAAGGCGTAGTCGGTGGTGACGAGCGGCGGGACACGGATCACTGAACGGGCGGGGCGCTTCTGGAGGGCCAGCAGCGTTGCTCCCACTGCCGAACATCCGCCGTGGCACGTGAAGAACCCGTAAGGGTCAGGTAGGGGGAAGGGCCTGATGGGGTAGTGGACCACGGGCGGATGCCTGGCCACGACGGAAGACAATAACGTTCTCGGGGGTTCTGGCCACATGTGTGGGGAACGGGTGAGGGAATCGACGATACGCCTCCGGGAGAATGAGAAATGTCCAAGAAAAAGAAAACGCTGCGGCGAGTGCTGTTCACCGTGCTCGCCGTTGCCGTTGGTCTGGTCCTGGTAGCGACCGCTGCCGTGGTCGTGGTGCTGAGAGGACCCTTTCCGAAGCACTCTGGTGAGGTGATCCTGAGTGGACCACGTGCCGAGATCAGGGTGCTGCGCGACGACCGGGCCGTACCCCACATCCATGCCACCACCGACCACGACCTGTTCTTCGCGCAGGGATACGTGCACGCCCAGGAACGTTTCTTCCAGATGGACCTGTCGCGTCACATGGCCTCCGGGCGACTGGCGGAACTCGTGGGGGAGTCCGGGAAGGAATCGGACATCACGGTGCGCACCATGGGATGGCGCCAGGTGGCGGAAAAGGAGTGGGAACTGCTGTCGGATGAGGCCCGCGGATTCTACGAGGCCTATGCCGAGGGCATCAATGCCTACATATCGGGGAAACAACCGTGGCAGCTGGCCAATGAGTACGCCGTGCTGGGCTTGAGCCTGCCCGTCGCCGACATCGAGCCGTGGACCAGCATTGATTCGCTGGTCTGGCTCAAAGCCATGGCCCGGGACCTGAGCGGGAGCTTCGGGATCGAGGTCGAACGCATGGGCTACCTTCAGAAACTGGGTAGTCCGTCGGCGGTGGAGGAGCTGTTTCCGGGGGCCGAGGAGGAGAAACGCAGGCCGATCATCGGGCAGGAGACGGCGGGGAGCAACCTGCGGCCACGTGCCGAGTATCCGGTGGCTGACCCGCTGCCGCTGGAAACTCAGGAAACGAATCCCGAGGACTGCCCCGAGCCCGATCAGTTCCTTTCACAGTCGCCTGAAACCGGCGGCGAAACACCCTCGATGAGTTCCGGCGACGCCATCGGGGCGCTCCAGAGCGTCCAGCAGGCGATGGAGACCGTGCCGCATCTGCTGGGCGACGGCCCGGCGGTCGGATCGAACTCCTTCGTGATCTCGGGGCAGCACACCGCATCCGGGAAACCCGTCATCGGCAACGACCCCCACCTCCAGATCGCCTACCCCTCGGTCTGGTTCCAGGTCGGTCTGCACTGCGAGCAGCTGAACGGGGAATGCACCTTCGATGTCTCCGGGTTCTCCATGGCCGGTATGCCGGGAGTCATGATCGGGCGCAATGCCGACCTGGCCTGGGGCCTGACCAATCTTGGCGGTGACGTCAGCGACCTGGTGGTCGAGAAGAACGTCGGCGAGAATTTCTACCAACGCGACGGCAGGTGTCTCGCCTATCAGACCCGTACCGAGACGATCCGGGTTGCTGGCGGCGAGGATGTCGAGATTCGGGTGCGGACCTCGGTGCACGGTCCCGTCGTCTCCGGGCTGCTCGCGCCGGACGAACAGTTCAGGCCGGTTCCCGGTGCGTCGGAGAATCTCTCGGTGGCCCTGCAGTGGACCGCTCTGATGCCCGACAGGACCGGTGAGTCTTTCTTCGCGCTCAGCCGTGCCACGAATGCTGAGGATGTCTCTGCCGCGGCGGCCCTGATGGCGAATCCGGCGGAGAACATCCTGTTCGCCACTGCCTCTGGTGACATCGGCTACCAGGCCCCGGGCAAGTACCCGGTGAGACCGGTCAAGGCCCCGGCCGACGGGCGGGGTGGTGTCGCCCACGAGGCGGACAACCTGGGGGCCGATGGCCGCTGGCCGCGCCCCGGCTGGGATTCCAGCTACGACTGGCAGGGGTTCTACGCCCCCTCGGACATGCCTGCCGTGCTCAACCCGGCAGACGGGATCATCGTCCCGGCGAACCAGCCGGTCACGCCCGAGGCCAGCGGACCCTACCTCGGTTCTTACTACGTTGCGGGCTATCGTTCCCAGCAGATGTACGACGCCATCGCGCAACTCGCAGCGCAGGGCCCCGTCACGCTGGAGGAGGCGTCGAAGATCATGCTCCTCGACGGCTCGCCGCAGGCCCAGGAACTCGCCCCCGCCCTGACCGCGGTGGAACTGAACGATGAACGCCACGAGGAACTGCAATCGGAACTGGCCCGCTGGTACGAACGGGGCGGCCATTACGCCGTTGATGAGCCGGGGGCGATGATCATGGCGTCGCTCTTCTCGCACCTCAGCAATGCGGCCCTGGCGGACGACGGGGGCGCGTACCCGACAACCCAGTTGATGGGGAAACTGATTTCAGAACCCCAGAACCCGCTGTGGGATGACAAGAACACCCCAGAGGTGGAGGACGCAGCTCAGATCATGCGCCGCGCCTACGCCGAGACCGACGCCGAGCTGACCGCCCGGCTGGGCCGGGACCACACCGCGTGGCGGTGGGGCGGCCTCCACGTCCAGACTCCGAGGCACCAGATCCTGGGAGGTGAGGGCCTGCCCTGGTTCATCAGGGACCACTTCAGCCAGAAACCACGGGCTGTCGGCGGTGGGTTCGAAATTCCCAATGCGAACAGCTACGACGAGAGCGTCAAGGACAACGGACAGGTCGACTACGAGGTGATCGCGGGGCCCTCCATGCGCATGGCGGTGGATCTGAGCGATGTCGACCGGGCCCGGTGGGTGATCTCCTCGGGAAGCTCCGGGCACCCTTGGTCGTCACACGTCGCGGACCAGTTCGAGGCCTGGGCCACGGGTGAATTCTTCGACTGGCCCTTCAGCCGTGAGGCCGTCGCCGCGGCGACACGGAATACCCTGACGTTGCGACCCGAATAATCTCTGCGCGGGACCGGTGATCCCGGCCCGGAGAAAACCGATCTCCGTGTTCCCCGGCTCATCCCGGGGAACACGGAGATCGATGTGGTGGATCAGATCTTCTCCAGGGAGACGTTGCGGGTTTCCTTGGCGAACATGTAGAGCACACCGCCGATGACCAACAACACCGCGAACAGGTAGAACGCGGGTGGTACGGCGTCCCGGGTGACGTTCTGTTTGATGGCGTCACCGCCGATGAGGGCGCCCATCAGGAACGGTCCGACCACCTTGGCCATCGCACCGATGCCGTAGCCGAGCCCCAGCCCGGTGGATCGTGCCTCGTTGGGGAACTGCTCCGCCCCGAAGGCGTTCAGGATGCCGAAAGCACCGTCCCCGAAGGTCATGACGATCAGGATCCCGGCGAAGAAGAGCCACGGGTCCTGCGCGAGTGCGGCGATCACGCAGCCGACCGCGCCGAGCAGGCCGAAACTCAGCATCACCCAGCGGCGCCCGATCCGGTCGGCCAGCCACGCCGATCCGAGGCGCCCGAGCATGTCGGCCACCGACACGATGGTGAACAACCCACCCACCATGGCCGCCTCGAAACCGAAACCGTCCTTGAGCAGGGTCTGCCCCCAGGACTGGACCGTGAAGGAACCCAGGATGAAGCTGAACGAGCCGAGGGTGATGATGGCGAGTTGCTTCGGATACTTCCGGAACACGACCCCGAACGACGACTTGCTCGTGGCCTCGATCCGCGGCAGGGCGCCAACCTGTTCAGCCGGGATCTGCAGGGCCCAGGCATACGCCGACCTCGCCTCCTCATCGCGCCCGGTTATCTGGAGGAAACGTGGTGATTCCGGCATCTGGCGCAGCCAGATCAGCAGCAGGATGGGTACTGCCCCGAGCGCGATCAGTCCGCGCCAGCCGATGGGGCCGGCGAGCCATTGCTGGGCCTGGGCGCCCAGCAGCAGACCCAGCGGGATGAACACGGAGGCCAGGCCCGCCAGCAGGCCACGGCGTTTCGCGGGCACGAATTCCTGCACGTAGGGAATGGACGTGATGTTCAGACCACCGACGCCCATGCCGACCAGCACCCGCAGCACGGCGAGCATGATCCAGCCGCGTTCGGGGGTCAGGAGGGTGATGGCCGTGAACACGGTGAACAGCAGCACGCACCAGAAGAAGCAGCGGCGCCGCCCGATCCGGTCGGCCAGTGCTCCCCACATGATGGAGCCGATGACGGTTCCGAGCCCGGAACAGGCCAGGATGATCCCGGCCTCCCAGCCGGTGAGGTTCCAGGGTTTTGTGAGCAGCGAGACCACGAACCCGATCAGGAACATGTCGAAGAATTCGGAGATGTTGGCCACGATCACGAGGGCGATCAGGTTCTTCTGGTTACCGGTCAGGGGTTTCGCGTCGATCTGATCGCTTGCGGTCTGCGCAGCGGGAGGAACGTTTTGAGTGCTCATCGGATCCTCCAGTCAACGGATGATGTCGGTGGTGGTGGGAATCGCCAGCTCCGACGGGGTGATGTGGGTGAGGTCGCCGTGATGGGTGAGGGCGTACTTGGAGACCCGCAGGCCGTAGCTGATTCCCTGACGCACGTCGCCACCCAGGAAACCGTGCAGCGTGGCGGCGACGAATGAGTCACCGGCGCCGGGACGGTCTATGACGGGAACGATGTCCACCTGGCGGTCGTCGAGACCGTCGGGTCCGGCGTAGTAGACGCCGTTGTGCCCGTCGGTGGAGACGACGTACTCCGCCCCGAAGGCCTCACGGAGCTGGCGCGAGACCTCGGCCCGTTCACCTTCCATCCCGAAGACGATTCCGGCGTCCTTCCGGGAGCAGAAGATGATCCTGCTCCTGGATGCGATTCCCGTCAACACCTCGCGGGCCTTCTCGGGGCTCCAGAGGAGACCGCGGTAGTTCACGTCGAGGGCGATGTCGATGTTCCGTTCGTGGGCGGCGTCCACGAAGTGACGGATCACCTTGGCGGTCGCCTCGGTCAGGGCGGTGGTGATCCCGGTGACGAACACCAACCGGGTGTTCAGCATCGAGTCCCAGTTCACGTCCTCGACACGGATCTCACGGAAGGCGGTGTTCAAGCGGTCGTAGGTGACCCGCGATGGCATGGGGGGTTCACCGGGTTCCATGAAGTAGAGCGCCACCCTTCCCTCGGGCACCCGGATCATGTTGCTCATGTCCACCCCGACCGAGCGGAACTCGGAGATGCAGCGCTCCGCCAGGTCGCTGTGCGGCAGCACCGAGCACCAGGACGTGTGGCGGCCCAGCTGGGAGAGGAGCCCCGCGACATTGGCCTCGGAACATGCCGCGGTCATGCGCAGCTGACGGGTGTTGGAGAGCCGTTCCCCCTGGGGGACGGTCAGGCGGATCTGGCCTTCGCCGATGGTTGTGAGGTCGAACATCTGTGTCACCTGCTTACTCCGGTGGAAGCGTTGATGGTTCCGTAGCGGTTGGTGTATCGGTCATGGTTGGCGGCGATCTCCTCGGCGGGCAGTTCCTCGATCTGCCCGAGCTGCATGGCGGCGAAGACCGTGTGTGCCACGTCCTCCACCATCACGGCCGCCTGGAGGGCCTTGTTGATCGTGGCTCCGATGGTGAAGACGCCGTGCTGCCGCATCAGGACGGCGGGGGAGTCGCCGATGGCGGCCAGCAGTTCGCGGCCGATGGCGTCGGAACCGATCTGGGCGTAGCCGCCGCACGGCACGGGACCGCCGAACTCGTCGGCGATGGCGGTCAGGCAGCACGGAATGGGTTTCCCGACCGCGGCGAAGGCCGTGGCGTAGCGGGAGTGGGTGTGCACCACCGAGCCCACATCCTTCCTGCCCGCGTAGATGGCCAGGTGGGAGGCCGTGTCGGAGGACGGGCCCCGGTCACCGTCGACGACGCGGCCGGTGGAATCCACCACCACCATGTCGGCGGGCGTCATCTCGGGGTAGAGCATCCCCGAGGGCTTGATGACGATGAGCTCCCGGTCGGCCGTGATGGCCGACAGATTGCCTCCCGTCCAGGCGACCAGCCCATTGGCGGGCAGCGCCAGGTTTCCTTTCCACACCTGCTCGCGCAGTTCCTCCAGCATCATTGCCGACTCCTGTCCTCGACGATCCGCAGTCCCGCGGCCGCGGCCTTGTCCTCGATGAATTTCCTTGCCACCCGGCAGTTGGCCAGGGAATCGGGGGCGTCGTCATGCCACATCTCGAGCATGACCCGGCCCGACCAGCCCTGGCGCACCAGTTCCTTGAACGCGGAATCGAAATCGGCGATCCCGGTTCCGAAGGGGACCCTCCGGGGCTGACCCGGCAGGACGTCCTTCACGTGAAGGGCCACGATGTGCCCTTCACCGGCCCGCAGCTCCACCGCCGATTCCCCGCCGTGTCCCGCGATGTTTCCCACATCCGGGTAGCACTGCACCCAGGGGGAATCCGCCAAATCGACCAGCTCCATCACGTCGGGCACAGAAGCGATGTCGTTTCCGTCGACGTTCTCGATCCCGAGCACGATCCCCTCCCGTGCGGCGTGGGGAACCGCGTCGAGCAGGGTGTCGACATAGCGTTGTCGCGCACCGGGATCGGCGGGCTCGTAGTAGGCGTAGTATCCCGCCACCTGCACCACCCCGACGCCGAGATCGGAGGCCAGGTGGATGCCCTTCCGGTAGACATCGGCGGCACGTCGCCGCATCTCCGGGTCGGCCGAGCCGGGCATGACCGAGCGGTGCAGGCTGAGACACAGACCACCGATCTGGACCTGCGCGTCCGCGGCCGCATCGCGGACCCGCCTGCGTGTTGCGCGGTCCCAGTCCAGGCGCGCGGCCCGTTCGGGAGTCTCGTCGATCGACAGGTCGACGAAACCGAAGCCCGCCTCGGGTACCTGGGCGAAGAACGCCGCCCAGTCGGGCAGCCCGACGAGCGCCTTCTCGTAGATTCCGAGTTTGATGCCCCTCATGGCCAGGTCCTCCCGATGGCCTCCTGCAGTTCCTGCGCGGCCGCGAGGGGATCCCGGGCCCCCATGATGCTGCGCCCGGCGATGACCACCCCGACGGGGGCGCCGGCGAAGGCGTCGAGTTCGGCGGCCTTGATGCCACCCGTGATGGTCACCGTGAAACCCAGGCCCGCCAGTTCCGAGATCCGCGCCAGGTCCTCGGGACCCCAGCTGAGGTCCCCGGCGGCCTCCCGGTCACGTGAGCGCTTCACGATGACGTGACCCACGCCCAGCTCCCGCCAGGCCTTGGCCCGTTCGGCGTCGTAGCTCTCGCCGAGCTCCACCTGCACCTCGCCGCCGAATTCCGCGGCAACCTTGACCACCTGTCCAATGGTGGCCAGGGATGCGCCCGCGACGCAGGAGACCCAGGTGGCCCCGGCCTCGAAGCAGTGACGGGAGATCAGCGACCCGGCCTCGGCGATCCGGACGTCGGCCAGGATCGTCTTTTCCGGGTACAGGGCCCGGATCTCGCGCACGGCCCGCAGGCCTTCGGCGATGATCAGGATCGTGCCGCACTCGATGACGTCGACCGCGGGTTCTGCCCTGTTGAGGGCCGAGAGGGCGGAGACGAGATCCGGGTTGTCCACCGCGACCTGCAGTCTCGGCCGCATGTCAGTCCTCCTCGACGAACGCGAAGAACCGCTGGCCGTTGCGCATGAGAAGGTCCTCGACGTAGGCCCTCTCGAAGCCCTCGGCGAGCATGCGGGGACCGTCGTTGGCGGGGTTGAAGTCGACGCCCGTGACGGCGCCGTAGGCCTTCTGGTACGAGCGTTTTCCGGAATCCGTGCCGAGCAGGATGCGCTTGCCGTAGCCGCGTTCGCCCAGTTCGCGCAGTTCCATGATGCGGTTGGAGTCGGGTTGGTACTTGATGCGGTAGGTGCCGTCGATCTCCAGGTAGACGCCGGTCTCCAGGATCTGGGTCAGGTAGTAGACATCGGCGTTGCGCTGGATGTGCCCGATGGCGATCTTCTCCGGGGCAACGCCCAGCTTGATGAGTTCCTGGGCCTGTTCGAGACCGCAGGTTCCGTAGGTGGTGTGGGTGTTGATGGGGGCGCCGGTGGCGATGGACGCGGCCGCCGCGGCTTCCATGCACTTGCGCTCGAATGCCGTGATCTTGCCGTATGCGGTGGCCACCTTGATGACACCAGCCTTGTGTTCCGTTCGGTTGACGATCGGGCCCGAGTAGTCGTTGGCGTCGATGCCCTCGGTGATGTCGGCGATGAGAAGCTCGGTGATCTGGTCGACGGTGTAGCGGGACACCCAGTGCGACTGGGTTTCCAGGTAGACGTGTTCCCGGTGGAAACCGGTGGCCGCCACCACGTGCAGGTCGGGGACCCTGCGGTTGACCTCGGCCAGCTTGTTCAGGTCGCGCCCGCAGTTGGCGGGGCACATGTCGACGACCGTGCCGGCGGCCGCCCAGTTCTTCGAAGCCTTGACGAAGTGGGTGGCCTCCTCAACGGCCTTGTCGACGTCCGCGAGCTGGTGGTCGGGATCGATGTAGACCTCACCGGCGCCGACCCGGATGAGGTGGTCGTGGGCGTTGACCACGCCGAGACGCTCCGGCGCGATGTCTCCGAGGATGGTTCGAACGAGTTGCATTCTTGGCCTCCTGATGTCGCTGGAGCCGCCTTCCGGCTCCTTTGCCATACCTCAATCGTTGGAGATCATCCACTCGAAGACCACCCCGAGCGTGAACATATGTGCGCACCAGAGGCGCTTCCGCGATGTCTAATGCCGGTATGTCAAGGTATTAGAGTTAAAGATGCCGGAGAGGGTGTCGAGGAAGAGGCACATATGTGCGCAGAGGAATTGCCGGGGGCGGATCGAGGGCGCATCCAGTTGCTGCTGGAGGTGGCCCGGCTGTACCACATCCAGGGCATGAACCAGGCGGCGATCGCGAAGGAGGTCGGGTATTCGCGGCCCACGGTCTCGCGGTTGCTGACCGAGGCCAGGCAGCGGCGGATGGTCAAGATCCGGATCGAGCACCCCATCGAACAGGCCTTCGAGCTGGAACGGCAGCTGGCCAAGCGGTTCCGGCTCAAGACGGTGGCCGTCGCCCAGAGCCCCGAACGAACCCCGGCGGAGGCGGTGGGGGAGATTGCGGCGTCCGTGATCGCCGAGGCGGGCAACTCCCACACCATCCTGGCCCTCTCGAACGGCACCTCGGTCGCGAGTGTCGTGGCCGCCATGCCGAGGCGCCAGTGGCAGTACAGCAACGTCGTTCAGATGGTGGGTTCACTGGGGCAGGTGGGAACCGACCTCGTGGACTCCCCGGAGCTGTGCAGGCGGATGGCCAGGCGGCTGGGTGGAACCTACCGGCCCATGCCGGTGCCCCTGGTGCTGGGGTCCGCCGCCATGGCCCAGGCGATGAAGCAGGAGGAGCTGGTGCTGACGACCCTGGAGCTCGCGGCCCGCTCGGACATTGCGCTGGTCGGGGTGGGGGCGGTCGGGCCCCACGGGTACCCGGGGGCGATCCTGGAGCCGTGGATCACCCCCGAGATCGCCCTCGACGTGCACCGCCGGGGGGCCGTGGCCCACATGTGCGGGCACTATTTCAACGCCCAGGGAGAACACGTGAAGGACCGGATGTGCGAGAGGATCATCTCCATGCCCCCGGAGCGGCTGGCGGGGATCGATCTCGCTCTCCTGGTGGCCTGGGGGGTGGCCAAGGTGCCCGCCCTGCACGCGAGCCTGCGTACCGGGTTCGTCTCGGCCCTGGCCACGGACGAGGAGACCGCCAGGCTGCTTCTCGGTTACCGGCCCTGAGGGGCTGCCCACCACGTGGCCTCTAGCATGAATCCATGCCTCCCGTGATCCGCTTCGCCAGCCATGAGGACATCCCGGCCATCGTGGAGATCTACAACGAGAGCGGGGTGGCCACCACCGCCTCCTACGACATCGAACCGGTCACCCTCGAGGAACGCACCGCCTGGTTCGAGCGGCTGCGGAACCAGGGGCATCCCGTCCTGGTCCTCGAGGAGGACGGCCGGGTGGCCGGGTTCGCCAGTTACGGGCCGTTCCGCGACAAGGCGGCCTATCTCCACACCGTCGAGCACTCCGTCTACGTGGCCGAGGGAAGCCGCTCCAACGGGGTCGGCCGGATGCTGCTGGGTGCCCTCCTCGACCATGCCCGGGGTCGCGGGGTCCATGTCATGATCGGTGTCCTGGATGCGGACAACACGGCCTCCCGGGCCTTCCACAAGAATCTGGGATTCGTCGAGTCGGCCGTGCTGCCCGAGGTCGGCAGGAAATTCGGGCGCTGGCTGGACGTCGTGTTCGTCACCCGCCACTTCGACTGACTCGGTAGCATTCCGCCATGGTTTACCACGGCGACACCAGCGACCACGAAGGCAGGGAGGTGCTCACCTGGGAAGGGCTCGGGGAGGCCGCCGACGACCTGGCGCTCCAGGTCCACGAATCCGGGTTCCACCCCTCGGTGATAATCGCGATCGCCCGGGGTGGCATGATCCCGGCCGGGGCGTTGACCTACCGACTCGGGGTGAAGCTCACCGATGCGATCAACGTCGAGTTCTACACCGACGTGCACCAGACCCTCCCCGATCCGGTTCTGCTGGCCCCCATGCTGGACACCGAATCCATCGCAGGCAGGCAGCTTCTCGTGGTGGATGATGTCGCGGACTCGGGACGCACCCTCTCGCTGGTGGTGAAACTGCTGCGCGGGTTCGGGGCCGATGTTCGCAGCGCGGTGCTCTACTCCAAGCCGACCACGATCGTGAAACCGGACTTCTGCTGGAAGCACACCGACCGCTGGATAGTGTTCCCGTGGTCCGCCAGACCACCCCTGCACTGATTGTCGGCGGCCCCAAGTAAAATCCGGGCCATGGCTGAGATCCGCACCCACGATTCCGAAGGTGGTTCTGACCTCGGGCGCCTCGTCCGTGAGGCACTGGGGGAGACCATCCGCCCCATAACGCCCGGATCGGTTCCCGGGACGGTTTCCCCGGAGGACGAGCCCGTGGCGGGGGAAGAGGCCTCGCTCACCGCGCTGCCCCAGTGGGCAGGGCTTTCCATCAACGTCACGGACATCTGACACAACGCAGGTGTTTACGTTAACAATCCGATAGTGTGGGGTTTTGGGCGCAGCTGCCCCATCTCTTAGGAGCTCAAAGGACGGAACATGAACCTCGACTGGACCGAACTGGACACCCGAGCCGTTGACACGGCGAGGATTCTCGCCGCCGACGCCGTGGAGAAGGTCGGCAACGGCCACCCCGGAACCCCGATCTCACTGGCCCCCGTGGTCTACCTGCTCTACCAGAAGGTCATGAAGGTGGACCCGACCGATGACAAGTGGCTCGGCCGTGACCGCTTCGTCCTGTCGATCGGACACGCATCCCTGGCCCAGTACTGCCAGCTCTACCTCGCAGGTGCGGATCTCGAACTCGACGACCTGAAGTCGCTGCGGACCTGGGGATCCAAGTGCGCGGGACACCCCGAGTACGGCCACACCCGGTTCGTCGAGTGCACCACCGGGCCCCTCGGCGCGGGCATCAGCAACGCGGTCGGCATGGCCATGGCCGCACGCAGGGAACGCGGCCTGTTCGATCCGGAAGCCCCCGAGGGCAAGTCCGTCTTCGACCACTTCGTCTACTGCCTCGTCGGGGACGGCTGCCTCCAGGAGGGCGTGGCCGCGGAGGCCTCGTCGCTGGCTGCGACCCAGGACCTCGGCAACCTCATCGTGATCTACGACGCAAACCGGATCACCATCGAGGGAGACACCAACATCGCCTTCACCGAGGACGTCCTGGGCCGCTACGACGCGCTCGGCTGGCACACCCAGGAGGTCGACTGGACCAACGGCGGCACCGGGTACGAGGAGGACCTCGACGCGCTGCTCTCGGCCATCCGGGCGGCCAAGGCCGTCAGGGACAAACCCTCGATCATCAAACTGGACACCATCATCGGATGGCCGCTGCCGAACAAGGCCGGACACCACGCCATCCATGGCTCCAAGATCGGGGCCGAGGAGATCGCGGCCCTCAAGGAGAAACTCGGTTTCCCCGCGGAGCCCTTCGCGGTCGACGAGGAGGCGGTCGCCCATGCCCGGGCCAACGCGGCTTCCCGCGGCAAGGCGGATCGTGCCGAGTGGGACGAGAAATTCGAGGCCTGGAGGACCGCGAACCCGAAACGGGCCTCCCTGTTGGCGCGGGTGCGCGCCCGCAAACTTCCCGCTGACCTGAAGCTCCCGGTCTTCGAGGAGGGCAAGATGTCCACCCGCAAGGCCTCCGGGGAGGTGCTGTCCGCGCTGGCCCCCCAGCTGCCGGAGCTGTGGGGTGGTTCCGCCGACCTGGCGGGTTCCAACAACACCACCATGAAGGGTGAGCCCAGCTTCCTGCCCGAGGCGCGACAGGTGGAGGACTGGCCCGGCAACCCCTACGGGCGCACCATCCACTTCGGAATCCGCGAACACGCGATGGGCGGCATCATCAACGGCATCGTCCTGTCGGGCCTGACCCGTGCCTACGGTGGCACGTTCATGGTGTTCGCCGATTACATGCGTCCCGCGGTCCGGTTGGCGGCCCTGATGAACCTGCCCTCCATTTTCGTGTGGAGCCACGATTCAATCGGGGTCGGCGAGGACGGTCCCACCCATCAGCCCGTGGAGCACCTCGCGTCGCTGCGTGCCATCCCCAACCTGGACGTGGTGCGCCCCGCGGATGCCAATGAGACCTCCGTCGCGTGGGGCGAGATCCTGCGCCGCACCGATCGCCCCGCAGGGATCATCCTGTCCCGTCAGGACCTGCGCATCGTGGCGCGCGGCGACGAGTACTCCTCCGCCGAGGGGGTGGCCCGTGGGGGGTACGTGCTGAAGGAGGCCTCCGAGAAACCCAGGCTGATCCTGATCGCGTCCGGTTCCGAGGTCGCCCTGGCCCTCGATGCCGCCGCGAAACTGGAGGAGGACAACGTCCCCACCCGCGTGGTGTCCATGCCCTGCATGGAATGGTTCGACGAGCAGGACGTCGAATACCGCGAGTCGGTGCTGCCCAAGGACGTGAAGGCCAAGGTTTCGATCGAGGCCGGCATCGCCATGGGCTGGGGCAAGTACGTCGGAGATGCCGGGGCCAGCATCAGCATCGAGTGCTTCGGGGCCTCGGCCGCCGGGGCGAAGTGCTTCGAGGAGTACGGGTTCACGGTCGAGAACGTGATCAAGACGGCACGTTCCGTGCTCTGAGGAGAACCACACCGAGCCTGTTTCCCCGGGTGGGGCGTTGGTGGCTGTCGGTAGGCTTGGCACATGGTGCTCAAGTCCTTTCTCGACAAGTTGCCCCGCCCCACCCGGCGCATTGTGCTCGAACTCGACCTGGCCCGGGGCGTGCTGGAGACCTTCCCGCGGAACCCCCTGCAGATGCTCCAGGTGGTTGGTGCGACGGCGATAAACGACCTTCGTGAACACCTCGCGGAGGCGGTCAAGGATGAGCGCGTCGCCGGGCTGATCGTCCACGCGGTGGACTGTGGCCAGCCGATGGCGGTGATGGATGAGATCGCCCATCTGATCGAGGCCTTCGGGACGAGACGGCCGACCATGGCGTGGGCCGAGTCGTTCGGGGAGCTCGGCAACTCCCTGGCCGCCTACAAGCTCGCCACGGCGTGCCGCACCATCTGGCTCCAACCCACCGGCATGCTCGGCATCGGCGGCGTCGAGGTTGACATCACCCTCCTCCGCGGGCTGCTGGAGAAGGCGGGGGTCACCCCGCAGTTCGGGCAGCGCCACGAGTACAAGACCGCGGCGGACCAGTTCGCGGCACCCGAGGTCACCGAGGCCAACCGGGAGATGACCCATCGCCTGGCCCAGTCCGCAGTGGACGACACCGTGGCGGTCGTCGCCAGGCGCCGGGGAGTGACGCTGGAAACCGTTTGGGAAGCCGTCAACAACTCCCCCGTGGAGCCGGAGCGCGCCAAGGAACTGGGTCTCATCGACGAGATCGGCTACCGCGACGAGGCCTACGCCAAGGTGCTCGCCGAGTGGGCCGCGAAACCCGGGGACCTGCTCTATGCCTCCCGGTATCAGCCCCTCCCCAACCTCGCGGGGGCGTTCCGGAGGGACCGGGCGAAGGTTGCCGTGGTGAGCCTGCGTGGCCCCATCGAGACCGGCCGGGGACGTCCCGGAACCTTCACGGGCCCCAGCGTCGGCGCAGATGTGGTCGACGAACACCTCCGGGCGGTCCTGCGCGACGACCAGATCAAGGCGGTGCTGTTCGAGGTCGACAGCCCCGGCGGGTCGGCCGTCGCCTCCGATTTCATCCGCCGGAGTGTCCTGCGGCTCCGGGAATCAGGCCGTCCCGTGGTGGCCCGGATGGGTGCCATGGCCGCCTCGGGCGGCTACTACGTCTCGATGCCCTGCGACGAGATCGTCGCCCACGCGACCACGCTGACGGGTTCCATCGGTGTTCTGGCCGGCAAGTTCGTCACCCGTGGGCTGTACGAGAAACTGGGGTTGAAACGGGAGTCGATCCGGATCGGGGCGGCGTCGGGGATGCTCAGCACGGCCACGGAGTTCTCCCCCGAGGACTGGGATCGTCTCAATGCGGAACTCGATCGCATCTACCGGCAGTTCACGACCTTGGCCGCGCAGGACCGCGCCATGGATCACGAACACCTGGAGTCGCTGGCCCGGGGCAGGGTGTGGAGCGGCGCCGACGCCTGCGAACGGGGACTGGTGGATCACGTCGGGGACTGGCGCCTGGCCTGGCGGCGCGCCTGCGCGCTGGCGGACATCGACCCCGAGGAGGCCACCCCGGTCAGGATCGGGGCTGGTTCCGTGCTGGAGAGGATCATCCCTGCACGCTCCAGCGAACACCGCGCCGAGTCCGCCCGGATCGCCCTCCCGACGGCCGACGACCTGTTGACGCGGGCCGCCGAGCTGGTCGGGCTCCCGATTCACGGCGTGCTGAGCCTGCCCTTCCACATCAAGGTGCGCTGACCCGGTGCCCGCGCTGTCCCTGGCGGAACTGGCAGATGCCCCTCCGGGTCTGGTGACCGACGTCGTGATCGAGGGAAACCTGCCCGGGGCCGGCCTTGTCGGTTCCTTCGGCTACGTGTTCGATCCCAGGGAGAACCGGACGAAGGGACTGAAGCTGAGCCCGGCAGAGTCCTGGCCCCTCCTGAAGGCCTTGGGGATCGAGTTCGAGCACTGACCTCTCAGTTGTCGTCGCCCTCGGGAACCGGTGGGTTCAGGAAGGACCGGTCCAGTTTCCTCGGGATCAGGGAGGCGGTGAAACTGCCCAGCAGCAGAAGCGCACCGCCGACGGCGAAACCCACCTGGTAGTTGGTGACATCCACCAGGCGGCCGACGGCGACGGGCCCGATGATCGCCCCCAGATCGATGATCATGGAGTAGGCCGCGACCGGCGTGCCGCCACGCCCACCCGAGGCGTCGCCCACAGCGGCGGCGGGGGCGGTGCCCTGCATGGCCGCGCCGATTCCGTAGAGACACAGCAGCGGGATGAGCACCCAGATCCCGGGGGCGAAGGGCATGGCGATGGCCGACAGGCCGCACACCAGTCCGCTGGTCACCATGACGGGTTTGCGGCCGATCCGGTCGGTGGCCAGCCCGGCCGGGGTCAGCGCAGCGGCCTGGAACACGGCCGCGATCGCGAAGGCCATCCCCGTCCAGCCGGTTTCCAGGGCGTACATCTCGGTGATGATCACCGGGATCAGGGTGGCGCGCACTCCGATCGACTGCCAGCCCTGGGCGAATCCGAGAAGGCAGGCGGCCCGGTAACGGATGTCCCTCGACGTCTCCCAGAACGTCAGCGGCTCCTTCGCGGCGGTTGGCAACGGGTCGCACCTGGCCGGGAGCAGCAGCGTGGCGAACACCCCGGCCACCACCAGCATCCCCGAATAGAAATAGAAAGGCGCGTGCAGGGAAAACGACCCCAGCAGCCCCCCGATGGCGGGCCCTGCCATGTTGCCGAGCAGGAAACCACCCTGGTTCAGGCCCGAGGCGCGACCCCTCAAGTGCTGTGGGGTGGTGGAGATCAGCAGGTTCATGGCCGCGATGGTGAACATCGCGGACCCGATCCCGCCGAGGGCCCGCACCGTTATCATCCACCACAGGTTGGGGGACAGCGCCACCCCGAAGGTGGTGATGGCCACGATGATCATTCCCAGGGTGAGCGCGTTGCGTTCCCCCGTGATCTGCCCGATCCGGGTGACGAACGGGCTGCTGACCAGCCGCATCAGGGCGAACATGGAAACCACCAGCCCGAGCTGGAAGTTGTCGGCTCCGAAGGTGCGCGCGAAGGGACTCAGCACCGGGATCACGACCCCGAAACCGACGGCGATCAGGAAGGTCGTGGTGGCCAGCACCCATGCGGTGCGGGGCAGTCCGGTTGCCCTCAGCCGTGTCCTGAGTCCCACGTCGTCTCCCTCCTGCTGGCCCCCGACCAACGTGACAGCCTACTCGCGTACCATTGGGCGGGCTCATTCCCCCGAAACCAGTGACAAGAGAAGGACTGGAGTTGACCAGCAAGAAACCCCAATCGCGACGCAGGAAATGGCTGATAGGCGGCAGCGTCGGACTCGTCATGTTGTTGGGCGGTGCCTACGCGGCAGCCTATTTGATGGCTGGCGACAAGGTACCCGCCAACACCACGGTCGAAGGAGTGGCAATCGGTGGGATGCATCCCGCCGAGGCCGAGCAGCGTCTGCGCACCGAGCTGGGGGCTCGGTACGAGGCCACGATGACCGTGACCGACGGCAAGGGGCATTCCGTCGAACTGGCGCCCTTGGACAGCGGTTTGAGCGTCGACTACGCGGGCGCCGTGAAAGCGGCTGGGGGAGTGAGCCCGAATCCGGTTGACGTGTTCAAGACCCTGCTGGGTGGCGGACCGACGGAGCTGCCCAAGAACGTCGACACCGAGAAACTCAAGGAGACGCTGACCTCCCACGCCCCGGTCTTCACGGTCGAGGGAACCGACGCCACCCTCGCCTTCGTGGACGGCGCGATCAGCCGCACCGAGTCCACCGACTCGGCGGTCCTGGACGTCGACGCCACCAGCACATCGGTCGCCGAGGCCATGAAATCCGGGACCCGCGAGGTCGCGCCCACCACCAAGGCGCAGGCCCCAGCCGTCACGTCGGCGATGGTGGATGAGGCGGTCGCGAGCTTCGCGACCCCGGCGCTGTCAGGCCCCGTCACGGTGCAGGTCCGTGACAAGAGCTTCCAGGTGAGCCCGGAACAGATCGCCGCGGTCACCACCTTCGCGGCCGAGGAAGGCAAACTGGTTCCGCACCTCAACCCGGAGCAGCTGCTGAAGGTGACCGCAGAGGCCCGCGCTGGTCTCGGCCTGGTGACGGGAAAGAACGCCGGCTACACCCTCAAGGGCAGCACCATCGAGGTGGTGCCCGCCGAAGGAGGCCAGCAGCTCGACATGAAGGGTCTGGCGGAGGGCGTGACCAAGGCCGCGGCTCAGAGCGGCGAGGCCCGGACCACCACCGTCGAGGTGATCGACGGGTCCGCGGAGTTCTCCACCGAACAGGCGGAGGCCCTCAAACCCACCCAGGTGATCGGGGAGTTCACCACCCACTACCCGCACGCCGACTACCGGAACAAGAACCTGGGACGGGCGGCCGAACTCATCAACGGCAAGGTTCTCCTGCCCGGCGAGACGTTCAGCCTCAACGACACCCTGGGCCCCCGCACCCCGGCAAACGGTTTCACCGATGGCTACGTCATCAACGGCGGGCTGCTGGTCAAGGAAGCCGGAGGCGGCATCTCCCAGGCGGCAACGACCATCTACAACGCCGGTTTCTTCGCCGGATACGAGGACGTCGAACACCGTCCCCACACGCTTTACTTCGATCGCTACCCGGCGGGTCGCGAGGCCACCATCTATTACGGCAGCTTCGACATGAAGTTCAAGAACAACACCGAATACCCAGCCTACATCCAAGGGGTGAACACCCCCTCCACATCGGGCAGCAAGGGAAGCCTCACCTTCCGGATCTGGTCTCGCCCGACCTGGGACAAGGTGGAGTCGACGGAGCCGGTGAAGTCCGACTACTACTCGGGTGGGGAACGCGTCGTGAGCACCCCCAACTGCGAGCCCCAGGCCCCTATCAAGGGCTTCAAGGCCACCTGGAAACGGCTGTTCTACAAGGACGGCAAGGTGGCAAAGACCGAGGATTACTCGTGGACCTACGCCGCAGGGGACAAGGTCACCTGCTCCTCCTGAGGCTCTTCGGGCAGAAGCCGATTCCGGCGCTGCGCGCTAAGCTTCTCACGGAAGAACCAGAAGGAGTGAAGTGACCTACATCATTGCCCTGCCGTGTGTTGATGTTAAGGACAGGGCCTGTGTGGAGGAATGTCCCGTCGATTGCATCTACGAGGGCAACCGGATGCTCTACATCCATCCGGAGGAGTGTGTTGACTGCGGGGCGTGTGAACCCGTGTGTCCGGTGGAGGCCATCTACTACGAGGATGACCTGCCCGAGGACCAGGAGGAATACTTCGACATCAACGCCCAGTTCTTCGAAAACCTCGGCTCACCCGGTGGGGCCGCGCGCCTGGGTCCCGTTGATTACGACCACCCGACGGTGGAGCAGCTTCCTCCGCAGGGTGAATGATGTCCCTGGCGAGGCAATTGCCCGATTTCCCCTGGGACTCCTTGGCGGAGGCCCGGCGTGTGGCCGGTGGACATCCGGGCGGGATCGTGGACCTGTCCGTCGGAACCCCGGTGGACCCCACCCCGGAAATCGCCAAGGACGCACTGGCCGCAGCGTCGGACGCCCACGGGTACCCGACGGTGTGGGGCACCCCGGAGCTGCGTGACGGCATAGTCGGTTACCTGGAACGCCGATGGAATGCGCGCGGTCTGAGTCACGAATCCGTGCTGCCCGTGATCGGCACGAAGGAACTGGTCGGTTGGCTGCCCACCTTCCTCGGTCTGGGGGCAGGTGATGTCGTGGTCCATCCGGGGATCGCCTACCCGACCTATGAGGTGGGGGCCCGGGCGGCCGGCGCCAGGCCCGTGGCCTGCGACGATCCCGGGGCCATCCCGGCCGGAACCAAGCTGGTCTGGCTGAACTCGCCCGCCAACCCCTCGGGCCGCATCCTTGCCCCGGAACAGCTGCGCGCCTGGGTGGCGGTTGCCCGCCGTGAGGGGGCCGTGCTGGCCAGCGACGAATGCTACGGCGAATTCGCCTGGGAGAAAGAAGCCACCAGCGTCCTCGATCCGCGCGTCAACGACGGTGACCTCTCCGGGTTGCTGGCGGTGCATTCCGTCTCGAAACGCTCGAATGCCGCCGGATACCGCGCCGGGTTCGTCGCAGGGGATCCGGCGGTGGTGCAGGACCTGGTGCAGGCCCGCAAACATCTCGGCATGATGGTTCCCGGCCCGATCCAGGCCGCCCTGGCGGCCGTGCTGGCCGATCAGGAACACGTGGAGGAGCAGCGGCGGCGTTACCTGGCCAGGCGAGCCGTGCTTCGCCCCGCCCTGGAGGCCGCAGGTTTCCGGGTGGACGATTCCGAGGGGTCGCTGTATCTGTGGGTCACCCGCGGTGAACCGTGCCGGGACACCATTGAGTGGCTCGCGCAGCGCGGGATTCTCGCCGCCCCGGGGGATTTCTACGGAACCTCCGGCGCATCCCACGTCCGGATCGCCCTCACCGCCACGGATGAGCGAATCGCCTCCGCCGCAGCCCGGTTGGGGGAACAACCCCAGGGCAACTGATCACGGCCAGGGGTGGGTTCCGGCTGGAATCCGGATCGCCGGGTGGTTCCGGCGCCGGGTCATTTCGCCTCGGGATCCGATACCACGGCCAAGAACAGCGGCCAGCCCGTGCGGACATCCAACACCCGCATCACATAGGGCCGGTCCACCACGAGCTTGGGGGGCGGCAGTTCCATGGGAGCGCTTCCAGCGCCACCAATCTCCGTCAGGGCCGCGCCTACGGTGCCCTTCGCATTCACCTGGAGGCGCACCTGCTGGACGGCCTGGTTTGCTCCGGCGCCGTCGAAGATGCCGTCGAGATGATCAAGCTCCACTCCCAACTGGGCGAGTTCCTCCTTGAGTTTGCGTTTCACGGCCAGGTCGGCGGGGGGCATGGTGACCTCGATCCTGTTCTCGAGGGCAGCACTCAGCTTCTCGTGGGTCTCCAGCAGCACGTGGGCGTCCCACGTCAACGGGTGGATTCCCCGTTCCGGGAGGATGACATCCATGGCGAGGTTTTCGTCGTAGGGCAGCCGGACGGCCTGCCAGTCCTGCCCGGAGGCCGCCCGGGCGGAGAAGCTGTCCGACAAGGCCTTGATCTCCAAGGTTTCCCCGCTCCCGGTGGTGAAGGTGAGCGGGGCGTCGTCGGATTTGAATTGCTTTTCCCAACGGGAGGCGAACAGCAGGGCATCCTGCACCACCAGTGCTGTTCCTTGGCCAACCTGGATCCCTGATTTCTCGATCAGTCCCGCGGTGTTCTTCTTCGCCCAGGCATCCAGATTGGCCTGGGCAGCGGAGTTCTCCACCTTCTCCATCGAGGCGTCGAAATGTTTCCGGATGGCATCCAGGAAAGGAGACTTGGGCTGGACGTCACTGCAGATCAGGAGACGCGATGCCAGATTGATGATCGGCTTCTCGGGCGGGTTATTCGCATCGATGCTCTCCGGTAGGGATGCGTAGTCCGCCAGACCGGCCCGCAACGCACTGATGCCGACCGCCCGGTCCTCGGAGCCCATCCCGAACAATTCGTCGAGGCCGGTCGCTGAGGCCCCCGAGGCCCCGAGCCCGACCAGGGCCAGTGCGGCGCACAATGAGGCGGGGGACAGCAGCTGGTTTCCCGTGCGTTCGCCCTGCGCGAGTAGCCGCCAACCGATCTGCTGTGAGGAGGCGGCGGCGACCTTGGCCAGGGGGTGGTCCGGATTCTGTGCCACGTATGCGGCGTTCCCCTTCAGCGTCTCCACCTTCGGTTCGGCCGAGCAACCGCTCACCGCAGCGGCTGCCAGACCTGCGAGGATCAGGGTTCGTCGGTTCAGCAGCATGGGTTTCCTCCCGGGGCGTGGAACATCAATCCATTATCACCCCTGTGAGGGTCACGACCTGAGTTTGATGGTCACCGTCACGGAGCCGCCGGAAACCGGTTGGACATCCTTCCAGGTTCGTTCCCCCTGTTTCCATTCGTTTCCGCCGACGCTGACCTTCTCGATTCCGAGCTCGGAAGTGTTCGCCAGGGCCAGTTGAGTGGCCGACCAGGCGGTGTCGGCGTTGCCCGCGGTCATGGTCAATTCGGAACCGTTGTCCTGGAGGCTGACCCCGGGGATGGTGGCCACCACCTTGTCCAGGGCGCTGTGATCGGTGCCGGTGGCGTCCCGGCTGATGCAGGTGAAGACGCCCTCCCGGGACCCCCGGAAGGCCCCGGCCAGGGCGCGCGCGTTGGTTTCGTGTTTCCTGTAGGCCTCGGGATGCCCGGAACGCTGCACCTTCTGGGCGATGTCATTGACGTCGGTGCTCTCCCAGCTGTCGAACTTGACCAGTTCCTCGTAGAACCGCCCGGAGCTGTACCAGGGATCCATGATCTGTTCCTCGGTGCCCCAGTTGTAGGAGGGACGCTGCTGGAACAGGCCGAGGGAATCGCGGTCGCCGTAGTTGAGATTCCGCAACCCCGATTCCTGCCAGGCCGTCGCGAGCGCGATCACCGCCGCCTGTTCCGACAGGCCACGGTTGTAGGACTCGGCGACGATGATGGAGGCGTTCCTCGCCTGCTCGTTGGTGAGCCGGAGCGGCTCCTCCACGCCGTCAACCTGCAGGTAGCAGGCGTTGGGGGTCATGCGTGCGACGAACCACTCGTAGCCCTTCCAGGCCCCGAAACCAAGGGCGCCCACCACCACGAGCGCCGCGACCAGGATGATTGCTGTCTTCTTGCGCATGTCAGTTGGCGTGCAGTTCGTCGTTCAGTTCAACAGTGCCGCCCCGACGTGGCCTCGCCACCACTCTCCCCGACTGCGAGTCGCGCAGGAACAGCAGGCCCGGGACACCGGAGAGCTCCCGTGCCTTGACCACGCGTCCCCCGGGAAGCTCCACCTTCGTGCCCGCCGTCACGTAGAGCCCCGCCTCCACGACGCAGTCGTCGCCCAGCGAGATCCCGATACCGGACTCCGCCCCCAGCAGGCAGCGTTCACCGATGCGGATCACCTCCCGGCCACCCCCGGAGAGAGTCCCCATGATGGAGGCGCCACCGCCGATGTCGGAACCGTCACCGACGACCACCCCGGCCGAGACGCGCCCCTCGACCATGGAGGCCCCCAGGGTGCCCGCGTTGAAATTGACGAAACCCTCGTGCATCACGGTGGTGCCGGATGCCAGGTGCGCGCCCAGCCTCACCCGGTCGGCGTCCCCTATCCGCACCCCGGCGGGGATGACGTAGTCGGTCATGCGCGGGAACTTGTCCACGCTGAAGACCTGCAGCGTCTCGCCCCGCCCCCGAAGAGCGGTGCGGATGTGGGTGACGTCCTCCACGCGAACCGGGCCGCGACTGGTCCAGGCGTTGTTCGGCAATTTGCCGAAGATGCCGTCGAGGTTGATTCCGTGGGGCCGGACCAGGCGGTGGCTGAGCAGGTGCAGGCGCAGGTAGGCGTCCTCGATGTTCCCGGGTGCCGCGTCGAGGTCGATGACCATGCACACCACCTTGGCGGTGACCTGGCGCAGGTCATCGGTGAACTGTGCCGCCAACAAGGATGGCGGAGCCTCCTTGGTGACGTCGCCACCGATTTGCGGTTCCGGGTAGAACACATCGAGAACGGAACCGGAGTTGTGAACGGTGGCGAGGCCCCAGCCCCAGCCCTGGCGAAGCACGTCAGTCATGCGGGTCAGTGTAGTGAACGCACCTGACAACGACACCCGGCCGGGCCTTCGTCCACGGGAGATCCGGATGGCTGGCCCGGCCTTCTTTGGCGTGACGGATGAGAACCCCGGCCACGAGCGCCGATGGTGTTCGTGGCAGTAGGCTCGCAGCCATGATTCTCGATCCCGGTACCGATCTCGTGACCCTGCTGCGCGCCGTCGTCGATGTCGAGAGCGTCTCCGGGAACGAGAAACGGCTCGCGGATCTGGTGGAGGAGGTGCTTCGCGCCCAGCCCCATCTCGAAGTGGCGCGCGACGGCGACTGCGTGGTGGCCCGGACCCGGCTCGGTCGCGGGCAACGGGTGCTGATCGCCGGTCACCTGGACACCGTCCCGGTGGCCGGAAACCTGCCGAGCACGGTGGAGGAGACCCCGGAGGGGGTCGTGATCCACGGCAGGGGCACCGTGGACATGAAGGGTGGGGTGGCGGTCGCGTTGAAGCTCGCCTGCGAACTCGACCGGCCCCGTTTCGACATCACCTGGGTGTTCTACGACCACGAGGAGGTGGACGCCTCCCTGAACGGCCTCGGGCGGCTGGCGGGCAACCGCCCCGACCTGCTCGAGGCGGATTTCGCCGTCCTGATGGAACCCACCGGCGCCCGGGTCGAGGGGGGCTGCCAGGGAACCATCCGCGTCAGGATCACCGCCGAGGGCAGGGCCGCCCACAGTGCCCGCGCCTGGATGGGCAACAACGCCATCCACGGCCTGGCGGACGTGCTCGCGCGGCTCGCGGCCCACGAGCCGAAACGGATCGAGGTGGAAGGTCTGGAGTACCGGGAGGGGCTGAACGCCGTTCGCATCGGCGGGGGAGTGGCTGGTAACGTCATCCCCCCCGAGGCGTGGGTGGAGATCAACTACCGGTTCGCGCCCGACAAGAGTCTCGACGAGGCCCTGGGGTATCTGGAGGAGGTCTTCGACGGCTACACCTTCGAGGTGACCGATCTCTCCCCGGCAGCCCGGCCCGGGCTGGACAGGCCACTCGCTCAGGAGTTCGTCAACGCGGTCGGCGGGGAGGCTTTCCCCAAGTACGGCTGGACCGATGTGTCCCGCTTCTCCGCCCTCGGGATTCCCGCGGTCAACTACGGTCCCGGGGATCCCTCGCTGGCCCACCGCGACGACGAACGCTGCCCCGCCGAACACCTGAGAACCTGTGCCGATGGCCTTCGCCGCTGGCTTGCCTGAAGGAGGAACCCGAATGACCGAACGCCGCCAAGGAGCCGTGGTGCTTCGTGGCCAGGCCCGTGAGGAGGTGCCGACCGCCGACGAGGCGCTGCTCGGCTCCGACGGGGACGAATGGGCCAGCAAGGATCCGTGGCGGGTGTTGCGCATCCAGTCCGAGTTCGTGGAGGGATTCGACACCCTCCACGAGCTGCCCGCCGCCGTCAGCATCTTCGGTTCCGCGCGAACCGCCCCCACGGATCCGATGTACCGGGCCGCGGAACAGATCGCCCGGGACCTCGCGGAGCGGGGGTTCGCCGTCATCACCGGTGGCGGACCCGGCATCATGGAGGCCGGCAACAAGGGAGCCACCGAGGCAGGTGGCATGTCCGTGGGCCTCGGCATCGAACTTCCCCACGAGCAGGGGCTCAACCCGTACGTCGGGCTCGGCATCAACTTCCGCTATTTCTTCGTCCGCAAGACGATGTTCCTCAAGTACTCGCGCGGATTCATCGCGATGCCCGGTGGTTTCGGCACCCTCGACGAGTTGTTCGAGTCGCTGACCCTGATCCAGACCGGCAAGGTGACCCATTTCCCGGTGGTGCTTTTCGGCAGCCGCTTCTGGGGGCCGCTGCTCGACTGGATCAGGCAGGAGGTCGAAGCCGAGGGTTTCGTCAGCCCGGGCGATCTCGACCTGATCACCCTCACCGATGACGTCGGCGAAGCGGTTGCCGCCATGGGCTCTCCCGTTCAGGGCTGAATCGGTAGGGTTGGGGCATGGTCTGGGTTTTCGGGGTCGTTTTCATGGTGGTGATCGCCCTGGCCGCCTGGGCGGGGACGGGACGGCTCGGTGAGATGCCGGAACCGATGAACGACCGACCCAAGGGGTTCATCCCCGACCTGCCTTTTGGGGCCGAGTTCATGGAGCGGCTGCGCCTGCCGAGCGTCTCCGTCGGATACGAGAAGGGGCAGGTGGACGGTTTCCTGGAGGAGGCCCGGCATCACCCGCCGCAGCATCCGCCCCAGTTCGACGTGGTCGTCGGGGGCTACGACATGCAGGCGGTGGATGCGGTGATCAGCAGGATCGCCGAGGACCTCGGGTTGCGTTCCGGATCGCCCACATCCGGGGCCGTCGCCGCCCCCGGGGGATTGCCGCCGGTTGCCTCGGAGCCATCTGATGCATCAGGGACTTCGCGGATGCGGAATAATGGAGGAGTTCACTTGGACTCCAAGGATTGAGGTTTGGCACATGGCAGCGATGAAACCCCGCACGGGAGACGGACCCATGGAGGTCGCGAAGGAGGGACGCGGCATCGTGATGCGTGTTCCCGTTGATGGCGGTGGGCGACTGGTGGTCGAGATGAATGCAACGGAGGCAACCGACCTGCTCAACGCATTGAGGGGTGTCGTTGGCTGAGCAGCTGGATCCGTGTTGATGGGATCGCCCGGGAGCTGGTCTCCCGGGCGATCCTCGTTGTCAGCGGGATTTGTGGAAGGCGATGGCCTTTTCGTAGACCGTGATGGTCTCCTTCGCGATCTGCTCCCACGAGAACTCGTCGATGCAGCGCTGCCTACCCGCCTTCCCGAATTTTTCGGCGAGAGCGGGATCGCTGGTGAGACGGTTCACCTTGGTCGCGAAATCGGCCTCGAATGCGGAGATGAACTTAGGATCGGATGCCCGGGCCGGGTCGTAGGGGACGAGCAGGCCCGTGGTGCCGTCGACGACCACCTCCGGGATTCCACCCACCGCGGATGCGACGACCGCGGTCTCGCAGGCCATCGCCTCCAGGTTCACGATGCCCAGGGGCTCGTAGACGCTCGGGCAGGCGAAAACCGTCGCGTGGGTCATGACCTGCCTCACTGAGGCCCGGGGAAGCATCTCCGGTACCCAGATCACGGGGGCGCTGCGCCTGGCCTGGAGCTCAGCGAACGCGCCGTCGAACTCGGCGGCGATCTCGGGGGTGTCGGGGGCACCCGCTAGCAGCACCACCTGGGTTTCGGGATCGAACTGCTGGGCCGCCCGAACCAGATGGATCAGCCCCTTCTGGCGGGTGATGCGGCCCACGAACACCACGGTCGGGCTGTCCAGGTCGATACCCAGGTCCTGCACCACATCGGTGCCGGTGTCAGGTTTGAACTCGTCGGGATCGATTCCGTTCTTGACCACGAACACCCTGTCGGGGTCCAGGTCCGGGTAGGAGGCGAGAACGTCCTTGCGCATCCCCTCGGAGACGGAGATGACGGCGTCGGCGGCCTCGAAGGCGGTCTTCTCCGCCCAGGACGAGACCCGGTAGCCGCCTCCCAGCTGTTCTGCCTTCCAGGGGCGGTGCGGTTCGAGGGAGTGCGAGGTGACGACGTGGGCGCGGTCCAGCATCAGCCCGGCCAGGTGACCGCCCATGTTCGCGTACCAGGTGTGGGAGTGCAGCACATCGGTGTCGTCGGCGACCGCGGCCGCCATGGACAGGTCGGCTCCCAACACCCGCAGGGCCGCGTTCGCGTCGGCCGGCCAGGTTTCGGGATGTGCGACAGCGCCGTCGCGGGGCTCTCCCATGCAGTGAACATCGACTTCGATGAACTTCCTGAGCTGCGGGACGAGCTGGGCGACATGGACCCCAGCGCCGCCGTAGATCGATGGTGGATACTCGCGAGTCAGCAGCGACAGTTTCATGCTTCGCAATGATATCTTTCCGAATCTGTTGTGAGGGACCCGGCGAAGCGCTAGGTTTCAAACATGGTGGCACGCCCGAAGATCCTGTCAATCGTCCTCGCCGGCGGCGAGGGGAAGAGGTTGATGCCGCTGACCTCCGATCGCGCCAAGCCAGCGGTGCCGTTCGGAGGCAGCTATCGGCTCATCGACTTCGTCCTGTCCAATCTCGCGAACTCTGGGTTGACCCAGGTCGCGGTCCTGACCCAGTACAAATCCCACTCCTTGGACCGGCACATCTCCATGACGTGGCGGTTCTCGACCTTGTTGGGCGCCTACGTGACGCCCGTCCCCGCCCAGCAGCGTCTGGGGCCCCGCTGGTACCAGGGGTCCGCCGACGCCATCTACCAGTCGCTCAACCTGATCCGAGACGCCAATCCCGACTACGTCGTCGTGTTCGGTGCGGACAACATCTACCGGATGGACATCGAGCAGATGGTGGATGCTCACATCGATTCCGGGCTTGGCTGCACCGTCGCGGGCATTCGTGTGCCCCGCAGCGAGGCCAGCGCGTTCGGCATCATCGATGCGGGGAAGGACAAGCGCATCAAGAGCTTCCTGGAGAAACCGGCCGACCCGCCGGGGCTGCCGGACTCGCCGGACGAGTCGTTCGCCTCGATGGGCAACTACATCTTCTCCCGTCATGCTCTGGTGGAGGCGCTCAGGGCAGATGCGGAGAACCCGACGGCCAAACACGACATGGGCGGTGACATCGTCCCGTGGTTCACCGCCCAGGGACAGTCACAGGTCTACGACTTCAAGGACAACGTGGTTCCCGGCGCGACGGAGAAGGACCTCAACTACTGGCGGGACGTCGGCACGATCGACGCCTACCACGAGGCCCACATGGACCTGGTGTCCATCGAGCCGGAATTCAACCTCTACAACAAGGACTGGCCGTTGCTGACGAACCAGCCCCAGGCACCCGGGGCGAAGTTCGTCATCCGCGGAAAGGCGGAGGACTCCATCGTCAATCCCGGATGCATCATCTCCGGCGGCGAGGTGGACCGCACGGTGCTCGGTCCGAATGTGCGCATCGACAAGTGGTCGCAGGTTTCGGACTCCGTGCTGATGGACGGCGCGAACGTGGGTCGTGACGCGGTCGTGCGCCGCGCCATCCTCGACAAGCACGTGATCGTCACCGACGGAGCGCAGATCGGTGTCGACCACGACCACGACCGGGAGCGTGGTTTCCACGTCTCACCCAATGGTGTGGTCGTCGTCGGCAAGGACACCGTCGTCCCGCGGGACTGAGAGAAAACACCGATGGCCGCCCGGGTGGGATGGAATCCACCCGGGCGGCCATCGTTCGCCAGCTGGTGGCTCCTCAGTCCTTGACAGCCACCAGCAGGCCGTTGCCCACCGTGAGCAGGGTGGTGGTGTAGCTGTCGGCGGCCCTCACCGCGTCGAGGGCCTCGCGGATGATTATGGTTTCGTCGCCCTCCCGGCCCGGATCGGCGACGGTGTTGTACCAGAGCACGTCATGGATGATCAGGAGACCGCCGGGGCGCAGCAGGCGCAGGGCGGCGGCCACGTACTCGACGTACTCCAGTTTGTCGCCGTTGATGAAGACGATGTCGTAGGCGCCGTCCCGCAGCTTCGGAAGGATCTCCAAGGGAGCGCCCGCGATCAGCCGGCAACGGGACGGCGGATAGCCCGCGGCGTTCAGGAAGGACCGTGCCGGCAGCTGGTTGTCGGCCTCGGAGTCAATGCTGGTCAGCACTCCGTCGGAGGTCATCCCGGCGAGCAGGGGCAGGGCGGAGGTGCCCAGCGCGGTACCGATCTCGACCACGGTTCGCGCATTCACGGCCTTGGCCAGTACGGTGAGGGTGGAGGCCACACCCTGACTGACCGGGGTGAGCCCGGCCTGAGCCGCCTCCACCCGGGCCTGCTGAAGACCATCGGCGATGGGGGAGTGGGCCTCGGCGAAGCTCCAGCTCTCCGCAGTCGGCGCCGGAATGGGAGAATCAGCTATGTGAGTCACACGGCAACTCTACCCAGATCAATGCCCTTATCCGTGGAGGCTCTATCCTGAACCGCATGAGTCATGTGGCCGACGCCGACAACCCGGGCGGTGCGCAGCAGTTGGTCGTTGCTGCCGGTCGGCGTTTGGGGGGTGCCGATACCGCTGCATCACATGGGTCCGGCTTGGCGTCGTCGGCGATGACCGGGCAGGAAAACATCCACGACGAGGAATTGCTCGTCACTTTCGAGGAGGCCTGAACCATGCCTGCAAGTCCGGAACAGCCCATTTTCGGGCGGCTGCTGACCGCCATGATCACCCCGTTCGGGCCGGACGGGAGCGTGAACCTCGCCGAGGCGGTCCGGTTGGCCCGGCACCTGGTGGATGGGCAGGGACACGACGGCTTGGTGATCAACGGAACCACCGGGGAATCCCCCACCACCAGCGACGAGGAGAAACAGGAACTGCTCAAGGCGGTGGTCGAGGCGGTCGGGGACCGCGCCTCGGTGGTGGCCGGGGTCGGCACCTTCGACACGCGCCACACGATCGAACTCGCGGGGCAGGCCGCGGAGGCCGGTGCCGACGGGCTGCTGGTGGTGACCCCCTACTACTCGCGCCCTCCCGTTGATGCGCTCGAAGCTCATTTCCTCGCCGTCGCCGACGCCACCGAACTCCCCCTCATGCTCTACGACATCCCGCACCGCACGGGGATCCCGATTCCGGAGGCGTCGCTGGTGCGCCTGGCGGACCATCCCAGGATCGCGGCGGTCAAGGACGCCAAGGCGGATATCTGCTCGTCCTCGGTCGTGATCGCCAACACCACGCTGACCTACTACGCGGGCGACGACGCCTACCTGTTGCCGTTGCTGGCCGTTGGTGGGGCAGGGGTGGTGGGGACGTCCACGCACTTCTCGGGCCCCCAGGTCCGCGCGCTCATCGACACGTTCGTCGCGGGGGACCTCGAACAGGCGCGGCAACTCAACGCCCAGCTGCTGCCGGTCTTCCGGGGGGTTTTCGCCACCCAGGGAACGATGATGGTCAAGGCGGCCCTGAACCGCCGCGGCTTCGATGTCGGGAGGTGTCGCCCTCCCATGGGAACGGTCGCCCCGGAGGTCCTGGAACGTTTCCTGGGGATTCTGGACACCCAACTCTGAGCGTTTTCCCGGAAAACTCACAGGGACCTGAAGGCCCTGCCCGGTGGCGGAAACCCGTTGGGAACAAAGCCTCGCCGCCGTGCGTTGAAGGTTGGTGAGAGGCGTGGAACGCTTCACACACAGGTTCCTCACAGGATGAGGTGCCAGATTGTTTTCCATGGAGAGGCGAGGCGTGTTCCGCAACAAGGCGAGGCCGAACGAGCCGGACTGGGTTGCGCCCACCTGGGCGGAACTGGTCCGGGACCACTCGGCGCAGGTCTACCGCCTGGCTTACCGGCTCACCGGCAATTGCCACGATGCCGAGGACCTCACCCAGGACGTGTTCGTCCGGGTGTTCAAGTCGATCCACAATTTCCGACCCGGCACTCTCGAGGGCTGGCTGCACCGCATCACCACCAACCTGTTCCTGGATTCCGCGCGGCGCCGGCAACGGATCCGCATGGATGCCCTGAGCTCGGCACCGGAACACGTCTGGGGACAGGACCGCAGCCCCGAGGAGCTCCACGCGGACGGGGCCCTGGACGCCGACGTGGCGAATGCCTTGGCGGCCCTGAAACCCGAGCAGCGCGTCGCCGTCGTGCTCTGCGACATCGAGGGAATGAGCTACGAGGAGATCTCGGAGGTGTTGGGCATCAAGCTCGGCACCGTGCGCAGCCGGATCGCCCGCGGACGCGCCCAGCTGCGTGACGCACTCGCCCATCGCGCACCGAGCGAGGACCATGCCCGATACCTCGGGGTGTCATAGGAGGTGCGGGGAAACGAATGTCGCCGCTACAAGGACGACCTTTCCGGGTTCGTCGACCGGACCCTGCCCGAACGCCGCCTCAACCAGCTCAGTGAACACCTGATCCGGTGCCCGGAATGCTCCGCCATCGTCGACGAGCTACGGAGGGTGCGTTCCAGACTGAACTCCTGCCGGGCCGCCGCCCCCCTGCCCGAAACCCTGGCCGAAAGACTCCAGGGCATTGCGGGAAACGAGTGCGACCAGCCGCTGTACCTGACCGAGAAAGGGTCACGTTGCCGTAGCCTCGGTGGGCGCCTGATCCGCGGTGGCATGGCCGCCACCGTTGCGCTGGCGACGCTGATGATGCTCTCCCTGGCGCTTGCGAAGGAGCCCGCGGTCGTGGGTGATCCGATCAGGGCGGCGCGGGAACAGTACTCGCTGGCGCTGACCACCATCAGCGTCGGACAGGGAGTCGGTGCCGTGCACTGGGCGCGTGAACGAGGCGCCAGGCCCGGTGCAGCAACGCAGCTCAGTCCCCGCGTCCTCGATCTCGGCCAGGCCGTCCCGATCGACGAGAACAACGCGATGACCCGGCTCGGCAACAACGGGCAGAGCATCACATATTCCGGACGGCAGCGGGTCTGGTTGATGGATGGCGACGGTGTTCACCGGCCGAACGACGTGGAGGTCGACGTCGTCGCGGGAGAAGGAGCCACTCTGGCGGTCCTGGACGGGACCGGGGAACGTTTCCTCTCCTGGTTCGTCCCGACGATGGGTTGCTGTTCATCCCTCGCTGAAACCGGCTGGCAGTTCTACACCTACCAGAGTTCGGACAGGGTGGCGGGGCGCAGCGCGTCCGTTGTCGAGGCCCGCGGCGACGGGTATCTCGTGGCGCGCTGGTGGCTCGACGACGAGACGGGGCTTCCGCTGTGGGTTGAGCGTTACGACACGACGGGGCGTCCGATGCTGGTCTTCGGATTCGTCAGTATCAACATCGGGACGGCTCAACTGGCCACGGACTCCACCCAGCCCTACCCGATGGAATCCGTCTCCAGCGCCAGCACTTCCGGATGGTGTGTGGGTCTGCCGGAGTGCCCGATGGAACTGGGAGGCCTTCCCCTGGTGGCCCGCGCCGGTTCCGGCGAGGGGGAGAGCGTCTACCAGCGGCTGGTCTACTCCGATGGTGTGCGCACCCTGAGCGTCTCATGGACCCCGGGTGTGCTGGCGGGTGGATCCCGGGTTTCCGACAACTCGCCCGGGCTGCCCCAGGTGGCCGCCTGGCAGGTGGGCGAAGGTGTGGTTTCCGTGGCGACCAACGGTCCGCGGGCACTGATGGCGGAGGCTTGCAAGGCGTTGCCGAAGCTGCGGGAGAACAAGTTCGGCCTGCTGGAACGCATGGGAAGTGGCCTGGGGCGGCTGGTCGGGATTGGTTGAACGCCCGGCCGCGAGTAGCCTGAGCGTGTGTTCAACATCGACGCCACCGAGCTGATTCTTCTTCTGGTACTCGGCGTCGTCATGTTCGGGCCTGAGAAGCTTCCCTCGTTCGCGCGGAAGGCGGCCCGGGTGTTCGTGGCGCTCCGGGGGATCGCGAACAATGCCCAGACGCAGCTGCGCGAAGAACTCGGGCCCGAGTATTCCGACCTCAAGATCGAGGACCTGAACCCCAAAAAGTTCGTCGCCAAGCACATGCGCGAGGAGATCGCGGCCATCGAGGAGGCCAAACGCGAGATCTCCACCACGGGTAGTGCCGCGAAGGCCGCCGCCGCGGACGTGACGGCCGCTGCGGCGGCGAAACCCGGTCCGGCGGATGCGGTGCCCGAAACCTCTCCGCCCAAACCCCTGACCGCCCCCTACGACCCGGAAGCGACCTGATCACACCGGGCTGACGGGCAGCATCCGTCCCAACAGGTTCCGGCTGCGATTCGCCAGTTCCTGGCCCAGCTTCAACAGGGCCTGCGCGGCCGGATGGTCCGGGGCGCTGAGCACGATGGGCTCGCCCCTGTCCCCACCCGCCAGGAGAGCCTCGTCGAAGGGCACCTGGGTCAATAGCGGCACCTCGTATCCGAGCCGCTCGCTCAAGGCCTCCGCCACCAGAACCCCGCCTCCCGAGCCGAACAGCTCGATCCGGTAGGACTTCCCGGTGTCGGGGGCGGTGAACTCCAGCCAGCTCATGTTCTCAACCACCCCGAGCACCTTCTGCTTGAGGATGTGGGCCATCGTGCCGGCCCGTTCGGAAACCTCGGATGCGGCGAGCTGCGGGGTGGTCACGACCAGCACCTCGGAGTTCGGGATCTTCTGTCCCAGGCTCATCGCGACATCGCCGGTTCCCGGTGGGAGATCAAGGAGCAGGAAATCCACATCACCCCAGAAAACATCGGCCAGCAGCTGCGTGAGGGCCCGGTCCAGGATGGGGCCGCGCCAGGCGACCACCTGGTCACGGGAAGGTTTCAGCATGCCCACCGAGATCACCTTCAGCCCTTCTGCGGCAGGGACCGGCAGGATCATGTCGTCGACGACCGTCGGGCGGGAATCGCCCAAACCCAGCATGTCGGGGATGGAATGGCCGTAGATGTCGGCGTCGAGGATTGCGACGCTGCGGCCGGCCTTCGCGAGGGCCAGGGCCAGGTTCACCGTGACCGAGGACTTCCCGACCCCGCCTTTTCCGGAAGCGACCGCGATCACCTTCGTCAGGTTTCCCGGTTTGGCGAACGGGATCTCGCGTTCCGGTTGACCGCCGCGCAGCAGCTGTCGCATCGCGGCTCGTTGTTCGTCATTCATCACACCGAGCTCGACGTGCACGCCATTGACACCCTCGACGGTCTCCACGGCCTCGGTCACGCGTTTGGTTATCTCGGTGCGCATCGGACACCCGGGAACGGTCAACAGAACCCGGATGAAGATCTGCCCTTCATCGTCGGCTGTCAACTCATCGACCATGCCCAGGTCGGTTATCGGGCGGCGAATTTCGGGATCCTCGACGGTGTGCAGTGCAGCTCGGACCAGAGGAAGAAGAGGGTTCTCATTCGTCACCCCTCAATACTCCCGCACAGTTCAGTTGGTTTCCAGCCCAGTCGAATCGGCGCGGGACGCCAGGGCGTCTCCCAGCAGCGCCATGCTGCCCCCAACCAGGGCGGGCAGCCAGAGGGATGTCAGGACGGCAAGCACCACCACTGCGGGGCCGAGAATCAGATGCACGGTCAACCGTTGCCGGTAGGCGAAACGGTTCTGGGCGGCGGGGGCCAGGCGGAGCCGCCACAGGAAACCGTAGGCCACCAACAGCAGCAGGGCCGCTCCGGCCCCGACCCAGAGACCCGAACCGATCACCCAGAGCGACCATGTGGCCACTCCCGCCATCACCAGGTGCCCAGCTAACAGCACCACGGAATACCAGCTGATCGACTGGGGTTCGCTCATGGTTCCTCCCTTTTCTCGTTGACGGCCTGTTCCAGGCGTTCCGTGAGTTCACGCAGTTCGAAACGCAGTTCGGAACGCACGAAGTCGCGGGTTGCCAGCTCCCCCAGGTGCATCCGGATGGCGGCGATCTCGCGGGCCAGGAAGTCCATGTCGGCTCGCGACTGGGCCGCCAGACGGCGGTCCTCGTCGAGGCTCAGCTTGTCCCGCACCTCCTGCCGGTTCTGCGCCAGCAGGATCAGGGGGGCCGCGTAGGAGGCCTGCGTCGAGAAGAACAGGTTCAGCAGGACGAACGGGTAGACATCCCAGCGGAAGCCGTAGATGCCGACCACGTTGAGGGTCACCCACACCACCACGAAAACCGTCATGTAGGCGATGAACTTGCCGGTTCCCATGAAACGAGCGGCGGCCTCCGCGAACTCGCCGAAGGCCTCCGAGTCGAGGATCACCTTCGGCATCAGCCGACGCCGCCTCGACCGCGGTTCCGACAGGGGCTCCGACAGGGGGCTGCGCTCAGCCATGGCTCACCTCCACGAGTTCGTCCATCTGGGTTCCGCGCCAGTCGTCGGGCAGCATGTGGTCGAGGACATCATCCACGGTCACCGCCCCGACGAGCGCCCCCTCGGAGTCCACCACGGGCGCGACCACCAGATTGTAGGTGGCGAAGAAACGTGACACCTGCGCCAGGGGCGAGTCGGGACTCAGGGGCTCCAGGTTGTGGTCCATCATGGTGGCCACCATCAGGGTGGGGGCGGCCCGCAGCAGCTGCTGGAAGTGCACCGCACCCACGTAGCGGCCCGACGGGGTCTCCAACGGAGGGCGGGTGACGAACACCATCGAGGCCAGGGCCGGGGTCAGCTGCTCCTCGCGGATGCGGGCCAGGGCCTCCGCCACGGTCGCGTCCGTGCCCAGCACCACCGGCTCGGGGGTCATCATGCCGCCGGCGGTGAACTCGCCGTAGACCAGCAGCCGGCGCACGTCGGAGGCGTCCTCCGGTTCCATGCGCTCGAGCAGGTCCTCCGCGACCGCCTCCGGGAGGTCCTTGATGAGGTCCGCGGCGTCGTCCGGATCCATCTCCGCCAGCACATCGGCGGCACGATTCGTCTCCAGTTTCGAGATCAGCTCGATCTGTTCGTCACCGGGAAGCTCTTCGAGGGCCTCCGCCAGGGTCTCGTCGTCAAGGGCCTTGACGACGTCCACCAGGCGATCCGGGTCGAGGTCGTGCAGCTCCTGGGCGATGTCCGCGGGTTTCATGTCCGAGAACTTCGCCACCAGGTGTTCCGGGGACCGGCCGGTCATCAAAACCAGGTCCGGAACCTGGTTCCACTGAATGATGTCGGTGACGCGGCGGCCACCGAAACCGAAACGGCTCACCCTGGTGCGGCTCGTGATGGCGATCTGGAACAGCTCCCATTCGCGGTTGCGCACCTGGATCATCGAGACGTCGTAGATCCGGGTCGGGACGTCGCGGGGAACGGGACGATCGAACAGGTCGGCGGCCACCAGCCATTCCGTTTCGCGTTTCTTGAAGCGGCGGGTGTCGACCTGACCGAGGATGGCAACCTGGTTGACCGTTATGTTGTGCACCCGGATCATGGGCACGAAGATCCGTTGTCGGGCGAACAATTCGACCACCAGGCCACGCACCCGGGGTGCCAGGGTGCCGGTTCGCAGGTGGAAGACCACGTCCTTGACGCGCCCCACCTGATCGCCCGCCGCGTCGACCACGGGAAGACCGACCAGGCGGGAGATGAAAACCGCGGATTTCTTGGCGCTCATGGGCATGAATCTACACTTGAGCAGTGCGTAAGTGCCTGCCGGACACCGACCAGGAGCCAAGATGACCCCCGCCGTTCCGCCCCGACGATTCACCCCGATTGTTTCCACCAGCAGGCTGTTCGAGCTGGACTATCCCCAACGCGTCGGGAGCTACGGCACCTACGAGGAGGCCCAGGCGGCGGTCGATTTCCTGTCCGATTCGAAGTTTGCGGTGGAGAACCTGATGATCGTGGGAACCAACCTGAAATCGGTGGAACGCGTGGTGGGCAGACGCACCTGGAGTTCCGTCCTGATTCAGGGAGCCATCTCGGGTTTCGGCACCGGGATCATCGTGGGTTTGATGTTCTACCTGTTCATGCAGAGCGAAAACACCTTCCTGTCGCTGATCCTGGCCGGGCTCGGGCTCGGTGTCAGCTTCGGCATGCTCTCCGCGGCCCTGGCCTATGCGCTGAGCGGTGGGCGGCGAGACTTCGAGTCGATGCGGCAGGTGGTGGCCACCGGTTACGAGGTGCTGTGTGAGCACAAGGTGGCAGCCGAGGCGCGCGAGATGCTTGCCAAGTGGCCCGGGTACAGGGCGACCGGGACCAACTGAGTAGGGTTTCTGGTATGGACTTGACTTGGGATCTGTACAACCCCGCCAGCCGCGCCGACCGCATCCTCGTGGTGGCCCCCAGCCTCGGCGGGAACTGTTCACACCAGTGGGCGAAGGTCGCGGAGCTCTTGACCAGCGACGCCCGAGTGGTGTTCATCGACTACCCCGGCCATGCGCTGAGCGAGGTCTGGGATGATGAGGACGAACCAACCCTGGACGTGGTGGCCTCGGCCATCATGGACGTTGTTCACGAGGTCCGGGAACAGGTCGGGGAGCTTCCCGTGTTCTTCGCGGGGCTCTCCATAGGCGGAGCGACCGGCCTGCACCTGGCACGTGATCACGCCGATGAACTGGCCGGGGTCGCGGTTCTGTGCTCGGCGGCAACCGTCGGGGAACCCGACCGATGGGTGGAGCGCGCCGAACTCGTTGAGACCTCCGGTACCCAGCAGCTGCTGGAAGAAACCTCGAAACGCTGGTTCACCCCGGCGTTCAAGGCGGCCAATCCCCGCGTCACGACCGCCATCATGGAGGGCCTGGCCGCGGCGGACGACCACTCCTACGCGCAGCTCTGCCGCTGCCTGGCGCACCACGACCTGCGCGCCGACCTGGCGGACATCCGCTGCCCGCTGCTTCTCATCGCGGGGGATCGCGACAGCTCCACACCGATCGCGAACCAAGAACTGGTCGCGGCCACCGTGCCCGGCGCCCAGCTGTCCGTGATCCCGGAGGCTTCCCACCAGGTCACGGTGGCCGCCCCGGACACCACGGCGAATCTGCTGCGCGCGTTCATGGACCGGGTGGCCCGGGAGTCCAGGACGGAACTTCCCGACGACTGACGAGATACGTTTCCGAACCTGAGAAGGGCCCGCCTCGACGGGATGGTTCCACCGAGGCGGGGTTGTCGGTGGTCAATCCTTCAAACGAGCCAGCCAGGCCTCCACGTCCCTGCTCGCGCGGGGCAGCGAGGCCGACAGGTTCTCGGGATCTCCCTCGGTGATGAGGATGTCGTCCTCGATGCGCACCCCGATGCCGCGGTACTCCTCGGGCACGAGAAGATCGGTCGACTTGAAGTAGAGACCCGGTTCCACCGTGATCACCATGCCCGGCAGCAGCTCCGCGTCACGGTACCTCTCCCGACGGGCGGCGGCGCAGTCGTGGACGTCCAGGCCCAGGTGATGCGACGTTCCGTGCACCATCCAGCGCCGGTGATAGCCGCCGTCGTCGGCGAGGGTTTCCTCGACCGAGCAGGGCAGCACACCGATCTCCGCCAGGAACTCCGCGATCACCCGGATGGCCGCGCGGTGCGGATCCAGGAAACCATTGCCCGCCCGGCAGGCCGCGATACCTGCCTCCTGGGCCGCCAGAACCACCTCGTAGACGCGGCGCTGCGCGTCGGTGTAACGGCCGTTGACCGGCAGCGTGCGGGTCACGTCCGCCGTGTACAGCGAGTTGACCTCGACCCCGGCGTCCAGCAGCAGCAGGTCACCGTTCAGGATGTCGCCGTCGTTGCGGATCCAGTGGAGGGTGTTGGCGTGATCACCACCTGCGGAGATGGTGTCGTAGCCGACGTTGTTGCCCAGGTGACGGGCGTGCAGGCTGAAAACCCCCTCCACCCAGCGTTCGCCGCGACCGCCTGCCACGGCGTTCGGCAGCTCGCGGGCAACCGCTTCGAAACCCACCCGGGTGGCCTCGCAGGCGCGGCGCAGTTCTTCGACCTCGAAGTCGTCCTTGACCAGGCGCAGCTCGGAGAGCGTGCGGAACAGTTCGGCGTCCGCGTCCTGCGCCTGGCCGCCGCGCAGCTCGTCGATCATGGCGGTGATCTCCGGGTCGGCCTCGCGTACCACACGCAGCCCGACGACCCCGGAAAGCTCGTCCTTCAGCTGACGCAGATCCCGGCAGGGGAAACCGACCCGGGCGGCCATCTCCTCCAGGGAGTCACGCTGGCCGACCCACATCTCCCCGTACCGGCTGGAGGCGTAGAACTCTTCGTCAGTCCTGGGGCAGCGAGGCCGGAAGTACAGGCAGACACTGGTGGGGGAGACCACGGCAACCGCATCGGGTTCCCGGTCCTCACCCAACCCGGTCACCCAGGCGAAGGTGGAATGGGGGCGGAACCGGTAGTCGCAGTCGTTGGAACGCACCTTGTACGGCCCGGCAGGGATCACGAGGGTCGCGCCGGGGAAGGCCTCGCGCAGAGAGGCCCAGCGGGCGGGTGTCCAATCGGCGGCCGCCAACCGCTCGGGCGGAACCTCCGAGTAGGGCGCCCAACCTGAGACGATGAACTTCTTGAAGGCCTCCGAGTACGGGGACTTCCGGTTGTCTGTGCGATCTTTCGCCTCGTGGCTGTCTACCTGCTCTGTGCTCATGAGGCATGAGTTTAATTCCCGGTAGATTTACGTTCCAGAACGTTGGAAGGAAACGCATGCTCGCAGACCCCGCTGACCAGCAACACCTACTGACCTTGGCTGAACTCGACTCCGAGATCGGGCGTTTGCAACACACCGCCAAGACCCTGCCGCAGCACGCCCGCATCGCTGAGCTGATGACGACCCGGCAGGCGGTCACCGACGATCTGGTGGCTGCGACCACCCGCACCCAGGACCTGGAGCTCTCGGTTCACCGGGCGGAATCCGATCTGGTGCCGGTGCGGGCCCGGTTGGACAGGGAGAGCCGGAGGGTGGACGACGGTTCCGTCACGGATCCGAAGGTGCTACGCGGACTCGTGGAGGAGGTGGAGCGCATCAAACGGCGGATAACCGAGCTGGAGGATGCCGAACTCGATCTGATGGGGCAGCTTGAGGAGGCCACCGCGGAACGCGACGAACTGGCCGTCCGCAAGAAGAAAGTCGAGGACGAACTGCGCGTCGATGTCGCCGCCCGCGATGCCGAGGTGGGCAGGTTGAGCGGCGAGGCGAAGGTCATCGCTTCCAGCAGGGCCTCCGAGGCCAAGAAGGTGCCCGCCCCGCTGTTGGCACTCTACGAGAAAATCCGCGCGCACAGCGGCCTCGGGGCCGCCAGGCTGCACCGCGGCAGGTGCGGCGGATGTCAGCTGGAACTCACCGTCTCGGACCTCGACACGTACCGGAAGGCCCCGGAGAACGAGGTGCTCAGGTGCGTCGAGTGTGACCGGATTCTCGTTCGGACAGCTGATTCGGGTCTTTGATGCCGAGCCGCGAACTCAGGGTCTCACCGGAGATTCCCAGCGCTGTCCTGGAGGGGCTCGCCCAGCTGCGCGGCAGGCTGGACGTGCCTGCCGGTTTTACCGGGAAGGCGCTTGAGGAGGTGGCGAACCTCCGGGACAACCCGCCCGGTTTTCCTGGACACACCGACCGGACCGATGTGGAACTCGTCACGGTTGATCCCGCCGCATCCAAGGACCTGGACCAGGCCGTCCGGATCGAACGGAACGGGTCGGGATACCGGGTTCACTATGCCATCGCGGATGTTGCAGCGTGGGTGAGGCCGGGATCCGTTCTGGAGACCGAGGCGAGGCGACGCGGGGAGACGCTGTACGCGCCCGGGGCCAAGGTGCCGCTGTATCCCGATTCCTTCTCGGAAGAGATCGGATCGTTGCTGGCCGATGGCAGACCCCGCCCGGCGGTGCTGTGGACCCACGATCTGGATGCCGACGGGGTGCCCACCGGGGTGGGTGTCGAGCGGGCCATGATCCGTTCGCACGCGAAGCTCTCCTACGAGGAGGTCCAGGCGGATGTGAATGCGGGTCGGGCGCACCCGAGCGTCGCACTGCTACCCGTTTTCGGTGAACTGCGGCAACGCCTTGAGGCCGAACGCGGGGGAGTCTCCCTCAACCTGCCCGGACAGGAGATCATCGCGGAGAACGGAACCTGGCTGACGAGGTTTCGCTCCCCGCTCCCGGTGGAGAGACACAACGCCCAGGTCTCGCTCCTGACCGGCATGGCCGCCGCAGAACTCATGGTGGGCGCAGCGGTCGGGATCCTGCGAACCCTGCCGGCCGCCGCTCCCGATGCGGTCGATCGCCTTCGTCTCAGCGCCGGGGCGCTGGGGGTTGACTGGCCCATCTCGCAGTCGTACCCGGAATTCGTCCGGGGGCTGGAACCGGGGGAACCCGCGGAACTCGCGGTGCTCGCCCGCTGCGCCTCGCTGTTCCGGGGTGCCGGTTACCGGAGTTTCGATGGTTCGCTGCCCGGCGACGACCTGGGACACGCCGCCCTGGCGGCCCGCTACACCCATGTCACCGCACCTCTGCGTCGGTTGGTGGATCGTTTCGCGTCCGAGATCTGCGTGAGCATCGGGCAGGGAGAACCGGTTCCCGGATGGGTGCGTGAGAACCTCGCCGGGCTGCCGGAGCTGATGGCGGCCAGCAACCGGCGGGCCCGGGCCTGGGAACATGCGCTGGTGGACCTGACGGAGGCGCTGGTCCTCCAGGCGCGGGTGGGTGAGGTCTTCGACGCGGTCCTCATCGATGTCAATCCGAGGTCCGGGATGGGAACCTTCCAGATCGCCGATCCGGCTGTGGAGGCGAAACTGCCCGCGGAGGGCCGTGAACCCGGCCGGGCGGTTCGGGTGCGGCTGGAGGAGGTGGATCTCAGCGAGGGCAGGACGGTGTTCTCCCATGCTGCTTGAGGCCGCTGGGGGAGCTAAAATTGCTGCCAGGACGAGTCGGCCGGGTGATCGCGGCCCGGGAAACCGGGCTGAGGAAAGTCCGGACTCCGCAGAGCAGGGTGGTGGGTAACACCCACCCGGGGTGACCCGCGGGACAGTGCCACAGAGAACAGACCGCCCGGCCTCAGGGCCGGGTAAGGGTGAAACGGTGGTGTAAGAGACCACCAGTGCGTCGGGTGACCGGCGCAGCTCGGTAAACCCCACCCGGAGCAAGACCAAGAAGGCCAGTCCGCTGGCCGCGGAAACCGTCTGAGCGCTGCTCGCGCGAGGTTTCCGGGTAGGTTGCAGGAGCCCGTCGGCAACGGCGGGCCTCAGATGGATGGTCACCGTCAGACAAAATCCGGCTTACAGGCCGGCTCGTCCCCGAAAGGCCGGGCCATGGGCACGTCAGGGTTGCAGAACCACATTGTTCGCCCTGCCGTCGTGGCGGGTGGCCTGTTTTCGGGGGCGTGAACACCTTGGTTTCGCCGGGATGCGTGCACTAGCGTTGCTGGAAGCTGTGTGACCGTCGCCATGGGCGCTGGCCTTGGAGAGAACATGACCCTGTTGCCACCAATACCCCCCAGCCAACCTTCTGGGTCGTTTGGATTCGCCGCGGAAGATCACAGAAGGGAGCGCAGGAGCCCCGACAAATGGGATGCCGGCAGGGTTCATCGAGCGCTGGTGGGTGCTGCTCAGATCTGTGCCGGGATCCTGCTGACCCTCATCGGAATCAGCGCGGGCAAGGTGCAGAGTGAATACGGCACCAGGACGTCCTCCTTGCTCAGGGAAGCCCCACCGTTCCTCCTGATCGCGACCGGGATCCTGCTGGGACTGGCAGGAGTGGCTCAGCTCGTGCACACCTTCCGGGAAGGCCCGGACGACTGACCCGGGTGATCAGCTGCGGGGAGCCGTGATGATCTCGGCCCCGGTCTCGGTCACCACCAGGGTCTGTTCGAACTGGGCGCAGCGGGAGCCGTCGAGGGTGACGACGGTCCAGTCGTCCTTCCAGACCTCGGATTCGGGGGAACCCAGGGTCAGCATCGGTTCGATGGTGAAGGTCATTCCCGGGCGGATCTTGGTGGAGTAGCGGGGTTCGTCATAGTGGAGAATCACCAACCCCGAGTGGAAGGCGGTGTGGACGCCGTGCCCGGTGTACTCGCGCACCACGCCGTAACCGAATCGTTTCGCGTAGGACTCGATCACGCGTCCGATCACCGAGGTGGGGCGTCCCGGTTTGACCGCCTGGATGGCGCGGTTCATGGCCTCCTGGGTGCGTTGCGTGAGAAGCCGCGACTCCTCGTCCACGTCGCCGCAGAGGAAGGTGTAGCAGTTGTCGCCGTGAACCCCGTTCTTGAAGGCCGTCACGTCGATCTTCACGATGTCACCGTCCTCGAGGGGACGCAGATCGGGGATGCCGTGGCAGATCACCTCGTTCACGGATGTGCAGCAGGACTTCGGGAAACCGCGGTAACCGAGAGTCGACGGGTAGGCGCCGTGATCCAGGATGTAGGTGTGGACTATCCGGTCGAGTTCGTCGGTGGTGACCCCGGGACGGACCGCCCTGCCCGCCTCGTGCATGGCCTCGCATGCGATGGCTCCGGCCTCCCGCATCGCCTCGATGATTTCCGGCGGCTGAACGTCGTCGCCCTCGTAGCGTTTCGGGGCTCGTTTTCCGACGTACGGAGGCCGGGCGATCGCTGCTGGGACCTCCAGGCGGGGGGTGACCTGGAACGGGGTTACTGGACTCACGCGGCCACAGTGTAGCGATCGAATCGTGGATTCAGGACGGTTGGTCGTCAGGACAGCCGCAGGTCCTCAATGGCGGTCCAGATGGCGGTGTCACCCTCCGGGTCGTGATCCGGTTCGACGACCAGCGCTACATGCATGACCCCGTTGTCGGCGAGATGGGTGAACACCGAGATGTTGTTGGTGTTGACCCCGGCGATCCCGCTTATCTGGATTCTCGTGTTCATCCACACGGCGACGGCATCGGGGTCGTGATTGATTTCGATCACCTCGGCCATGGCACCGGGCTGGTGGAAGACACCGCGCCCCAGCAAGCAACCGACGACGCGCGCGGCGGCGGGAACGACCTCCGTGAATCCCTCGGAGGGCTCAAGGGTTCCGACGGCCACCGCCGCCACCAGGTCGTTGCTTTCCGGGTAGCGTTTCACGACGGTGTTGGCCTGGTGGATGAACCCGTAATCCAGCTTGGTGGGGGTGAACCCCGCGATCGCGGGAAAACTCAGCCCACCCGCGGACGCGATGCGGCCGTCGTCGCCGAGGGTACCGGTCGAATCCGTGGCCGTGTTCGGGCAGTCCGGGGTACCGCGGAGAACATCGCCGACTTTCAAGGATCCCGGATCCTGTGTCGCGGCCGAAGCCGGAGGGGTCGCAGGAGACTCGTGGTTGGGTCTGTGCCTCGTGGGGAAACGGCTGGCGAGCGGCTGCTGGGCCGGCCCGGTGGCTGAAGGACTCGTGGCGGGAGCCGGACCGGTGGCCGTCGACAACCACCAGCCGCCCCCACCTATCATGGCCAGAATAAACGTCAGCACACCCCACAGCACCGTGTTGCTGCGTCTCGGTGTCGGTGGGACCACCACTGAATGCGTCCCGGCACCCGGCGGGGTCTCCGCCGGTCTCACCTGTTCCGTCCACTCGGTGCCGTTCCAGAACCGCTCCTGACCATCGTCGCGCGGATCCGGGTACCAACCTGATGTTGACATGTTCTTTATCGTAGGTCCCGGGTAGTCGCCGTTTTCGGGGTGACTAGGTGTGTTACGAATTCAGGCTGAGCCCGGCCAGAGCGGTGTTGACGGCCTCCAAGGCCGAGGAGTCGTCTTGGGGAACGAGCGAGAGGACCACCTGCTTGCGTGATTTCTCCGGGTAGATCGCCACAGCGAGTTTGTCCCCCGCGCTTCCGGCCCTGCCCTCGGTCGGGACGTGGACCTGGAGCACCACGGTGCCGTCGCTCTGGTTCTCCGTGATCTGGGTCACCTCGGCCGTCGGGTTGTTGCTGTAGAACTTCGGATTGCCTATCACGCATCGAACGGTCCGGACCGCGCTGCTGATGGCGTTGTCGAAGCCGTCCTCGGTCTTCAGGGTGCCGACGGTGACGATCGCCTGCCCCTCCTGGCCCGAATAGGTTTTCGTCATCGTGTTCGACTGGTGGATGAAGCCGTAGTTGATCGGCGAGGCGGAGAAACCCTGGATCTCCGGGAAGCTGAGGCCTCCCGGGGACGTGATGCGCCCATCGGCCAGCACCCCTTGGGCGTCGTTTGCCGTTTTCGGGCAGTTGCTCTCCCCGCGTATCGCATAACCCACCTTGATGCCCGTGTCGGAGCTTCCCGAGGCGCCGGCCGTCGATGAGGCGCTCGGGGTCGTGTTCTGTGAAGCCGAGGGGCTGGGGTGGTTCGTGGGCTGCTGCCTGTTCAGCAGGAACAGCAGGCCACCCCCGATGAGCATGGTCATGACCATTCCCATCGCCATCCACAGCACGATTTGCCGGGTATTCCTGGGTGAAGGGGGCGTTGAGGCCGGTTGCTCCGGGACCTGCGGGTAGCCGTGCTTTTCGGGCTGCACCTGCGGTTGAACGGGATATCCGGGTTGGGGGTCGGGCGGAGTACCCGATGTCGTCGGCTTGAGGGCGGGCGGGTTCTGCACGTGCACCGTCCAGCGGATGCCGTCCCAGTAGCGCTTGCGATGGGGGTTCTGGGGATCCGGATACCAGCCGGGAGGAGCAGCCATGGGCTCCATGTTAGATACTGCTCGGCAAAGCCCGCGACAGGCCTTCCGGCATCAGCAGTTCAGCCCCGGCCCAGGGAATCCAGGCTCTTCTTGACCATCTCCTGCCTGGCGGAGTCGCCGATGGGCGCCTGGGTGTGGAAAAGGGTGACGGTGTTGGCGGCTCCCTGGTCGAGGATGACCACCACCGCCTCGTCGCCGAGCACGTCGTAGTGGCCGGGTTCGTTCCAGAAATTTGCTCTGATCAGCCACCCCTCCACCCCGTCGGCGGTGCGGAAGGATTTGTCCTCCAGCGTCTCGACCCGTTCCAGGTGGAGGTAGTAGTAGGAGGTTGACAGGCAGCTGATCAGCTGTTTGGCGGCGGTCCTGGTGTCGGCGCTGTAGTCCGTCTTCGACAGTTGCCCGATCGCGGTCACGGCCACCCAGGATCCCGTCACATGGTTGTCCTGGCCGGAGCGTTCCGAGGCGAAGTCGATGTAGTCTCCCTGATTGGTCCTCCAGCCGGGAACCCCTTGGTACCTGATGCCTCCGGAGGAGAACCAGTTGTCCTGCGGGGCCGGGGTGGAGGAGTTCCGGGCTATCGGGCACGCGGTGGGGCGGCCCCGGCCTTCAGATGGCTGGGGGGAGGTCGGGGTCTCGGAGGGGACGGTCTCGTCCCACTGGCGGCCGGTTGGGCGGGACGAGTTGTTGTCCGTGGGGGAACTCCAAGGGTTGCTCTTCCAGGGTTGCCAGAGGATCACGGAAACCACTACCAACAGCGTGAGCACGCCCACGCCGAAGAGCCAGACGCTGTTCCGGGAGGCGGAACGCTCGTCGGTTTTCTCGCTGAAGGAATCCTCCCAGTTCTTGCCGTTCCAGTAGCGGGGGGTGTTGGAACCATCGGGATCTGGGTACCAGCCGGGCGTCGCCATGAAGCCCATTATGGAGGGTGGCTGGTGTCACGGGATCGTGGCAACGGTGCTGGTCAGGGAGAAACTGGTGGACTGCGGGCGCTGGCGACGCGGGGACCGGGCGGAGTTCGGGTCGCTCCTGTTCGAACACCTCCAATCGGGGTTTCCGACAGGGTTCAGCGCCTGAACCTGCTCGGACTACGGCACACTAGTGCCATGGACAGGCAGACAGAGTTCGTGCTGCGCTCAATGGAGGAACGGGACATTCGTTTCGTACGGCTTTGGTTCACCGACGTGCTGGGGTCCTTGAAATCAGTGGCCATCGCCCCGGCCGAGGTCGAGGGGGCCATAGCGGAGGGAGTCGGTTTCGACGGCTCGGCCATCGAGGGCTTCGCCCGGGTCTACGAATCGGACATGGTCGTTCACCCGGACCCGTCGACCTTCCAGGTGCTGCCCTGGCGGCAGACGGAACGCGGCACGGCCAGGATGCTGTGCGACATCCAGTTGCCTGACGGCACCCCGAGTTTCGCGGACCCCCGGCACGTGCTGAAACGCGCGTTGAAGAAGGCCGCCGACATGGGGTTCACCTTCTACATCCACCCGGAGATCGAGTTCTTCCTGCTCGGTCAGCTAAACCCGCCGGTTCCCCTCGACGACGGCGGCTATTTCGACCACACCACCCTCGGGGACGGAACCGATTTCAGGCGCGACGCCATCACGATGCTGGAACAGATGGGGATCTCCGTGGAGTTCAGCCACCACGAGGGATCACCTGGGCAGCACGAGATCGACCTTCGGTACGCGGATGCCCTGACCATGGCGGACAACATCATGACCTTCCGGGTCGTCATCCGGGAGGTGGCGGTCTCCCAGGGCATCCACGCGACTTTCATGCCGAAACCCTTCACGGAACACGCCGGATCCGGGATGCACACCCACATGTCGCTGTTCGAGGGGGACACCAACATCTTCCACGACGGCGCCGACGAGTACCGGTTGTCCAAGACAGCCCGGCAGTTCGTCGCAGGGCTGCTGAGGCACGCCCCGGAAATCACCGCCGTGACCAACCAGTGGGTCAACTCCTACAAACGTCTCATGGGAGGTTCGGAGGCCCCCACCTGCGCCTGCTGGGGCCGGGCCAACCGGTCCGCGCTGATCCGGGTGCCGCAGTTCTCGCCGGGCAAGGCGAGTTCGGCCCGTATCGAGTACCGTGCCCCGGACCCGGCCTGCAATCCCTACCTGGCCTTCGCGCTCATGCTGAACGCCGGGCTGGCGGGGATCGAGAACGAATACCCGTTGCCGGAGGAGACCGAGGACGCCGTGTGGCGGTTGACCGAGAAGGAACGCCGGTCGTTGGGAATCAAGTCCCTGCCACGCAGCCTCGACGAGGCGCTGCGGGTGATGGAGGGCTCAGAACTCGCCGCTGAGACGCTCGGGGAACACGTCTTCGACTACTTCATGCGGAACAAACGCGCCGAGTTCGAGGCCTATCGCAGGCAGGTCACCCCGTGGGAGGTCGCCCGGCACATCAGGGTGCTGTGAGGGGAAACGCCGCAGCCACCCGCTCCGCCTGGGAACCTGACACCTTCACCTCGGCCTCCGCCCAGCAGAGCTGCCCGGTGGCCAGGCCCAGGAGGGTGGAGGGTTCCATCTCCACCACGTTCGGGGGTGTTCCCCGGGTGTGTTTCGGACCGTCCCCGAAACTCACCTGAACCGCGGCCCAGGGCGGGACCCGCACCTCGATCGCGGCACCCGGATGGAGATCACCCAGCCGTGCGCAGAAAGCACGGCAACAGGCGGACGTCAAGGTGCGGCCCAGGGCCAGGCCGTGTTTCCCCGCGGAATCTGCGGCGCGCAGCAACACCCGTGTCAGGTCCGGGGTGCGTCGGCTCAATTCGCCCTCGAGCGCCAGGCCCAGGACGGTGGCCTCGGCGGGGTCGATGGCGGCCAGGCATTCGCGGAGATCCCGCAACTCTGCGATGGTCTTCTCGTCAGCGCTGAACATGCGGTAATACTAAAGGCCGCGTCGCCGGAAATGGGTGCGGCGCGGGCCGTTAGGGTGGAATCGTGAACAGGGTCAGCACCAAGGTGGGCGAGTTCGCGCGACGAGGTTTCGAGTCCCCCAGCAACGCCGCGCGGGTGTGGCAGGACTGGTGCGCAGTGCTGGGAACCGAACCGCCGGTGCCCCTGCAGGCGTTCACCCGGGCCGCCGACCGGGACCAGGCCTTGGAATGTTTGACGGGTATCGGGAAACGGGAACCCGCTCTGCTCCCACGAATCGCGGCGGATCCGGGGTGGCTCGACCGGGTGTTGCTCGTGCTGGGGGGATCCTCCGTGCTCGCGCGTTTCCTGGTGAAGAACCCCCAGGAACTCGAGGTGCTCGCATCCGAACCCGGGCCGCGGAGAACAGGCTGGCGGGACTACATCCGGTCGCGTGCCGTGAACGACTCCGGCCAGGTTGACGCGAACCTGCTTCGCCGGGCGAACCACGCCGCTCTGGTGCAGGTGGCGGCCAGGGACCTGGCCAGCGAGGACCCCATCGCCTTGGTCGATGACATCGCCTCCGAACTGAGTCACCTGGCCGATGCGATCCTCGAATGCGCCCTCGAATGCGCGCGGGCCGAGGTGCCCGGGTCCTCCTCGGTGCGGATCGCGGTGGTGGCGATGGGGAAGACCGGGGCTGAGGAACTCAACTACATATCGGATGTCGATGTGATTCACATTGCCGAACCCGTCGACGGGGTGGACCACGAGGAGGCCATGCGGGTGGGGGCGCGGGTCGTCGCAGCCATGGCCCGGATCTGTTCGGCACACACCTCGGAGGGCACCATATGGCCGGTTGACGCCGCCCTGCGTCCCGAGGGCAACGCAGGTCCCCTGGTGCGCAGCCTCGCGTCCTGCGCCACCTACTACGGCAAATGGGCGAAGAACTGGGAGTTCCAGGCCCTCCTGAAGGCGCGTCCCGCGGCGGGGGACCGGGAACTGGGACAGGCTTTCTGTGACCTGGTGTCCCCGTTGGTGTGGGAGGCGGCACAGCGTCCGGGATTCCTGCCGGACGTGCGTGCCATGAGGAACCGGGTTATCTCCCTGATCCCCGCCAAGGAGGCCGGCCGGGAAATCAAACTCGGTGTCGGGGGGTTGCGTGACACCGAGTTCACCGTGCAACTCCTGCAGCTCGTCCACGGACGCGGTGACGAGCGGGTGCGCGCCCGAGGCACCTTCGAGGCACTGCGTTCCCTGGTCGCCTTCGGCTACATCGGGCGTGATGACGGCGCCGACATGGCCAGGGCGTACCGGTTCCAGCGGGTGCTGGAACACCGGGTTCAGCTGCGCAGGCTACGCCGCACCCACCTGGTGCCGGACGACGAACCGGGTTGGGTTCATCTGGCTCGCACCACCGGTAAAACCCCTGATGAGGTCAGGGACATGTGGCGTGGTAGCACCCGCGCGGTGGAGAAACTGCAGCAACGCATCTTCTTCTCCCCGCTGCTCGACGCCGTGTCCGCCATTCCCACGGCGGAGTTGCGGCTCTCAACGGATGCGGCCCGGGAACGCCTGCGGGTGCTCGGTTTCGAGGACGCCCACGCCGCCCTGGGGCACATCCAGGCCCTGACGAACGGCTCGACCAGGGCGGTCGAGATCCAGCGGCAGCTCATGCCCGCCATGCTGGGTTGGTTCGCCGAGGGGCCGAATCCTGATTACGGCCTGCTCGCCTTCCGGCAGCTCTCCGAAGCGCTGGGAACCAGCTCCTGGTATCTGAGGGCGCTGCGTGACGAGGGGTGGATGGCGCAGCGACTGGCGCGCATCGCATCTTCCAGCCGCTACGTGGTCAATCTGCTGATGCGGGCTCCCGAGATGGTGCAGATGCTCGCCAGCAGCGAGAACCTGGAACTTAGGCCGCGTGAACTGCTCTCCCGGTCAATGAGCCGGGACATCGGGCGTGCCTCGGACAGGGCCGCAGCGGTGGCCTCGGTCCGGGCGCTGCGCCGCTCCGAACTGTGCCGGATAGCGTTGGCCGATGTGCTGGGAGCCGCGGACGTCACCACGGTGGGTCTGGCACTCAGTGACCTGGCGGGAGCCACCCTGGATGCTGCGCTCGAACTCGCCCGCCGAGAAGTGGAGGCGCCACCCATCGGTGTGATCGGCATGGGGCGTTGGAGCGGGTTCGAACTCGGCTACGCCTCCGACACGGACGCGATGTTCGTCATTCCCGACGGTTCCGGGCCCGAGGAGCAGGCGGCGGCCATCAGACTTGTGCGCCTGGCCTGCGATCTGGTCGGAAAACCCGGACCCGACCCGGCGATGGTGGTGGACGCCGGTCTGCGTCCCGAGGGGAAGGGTGGGCCGCTCGTGCGAACCGTTTCCTCCTACCTCGCCTACTACGCGAAGTGGTCTTCCGTCTGGGAGGCGCAGGCCCTGCTGCGGGCCCGCCCGGCGGCGGGGGAACAGGAACTGGCCTCGGCCGTGCTCGGGGAGCTGGAGGGGCTGCGGTACCCGGACGAGGGTCTCACCACCGCGCAGGTGGCCGAGATCCGCCGGTTGAAATCACGGATGGAAACCGAACGCATTCCCCGCGGCATGGACAAGGAACGTCACCTCAAGTTCGGATCAGGTGGGCTGTCGGATGTGGAGTGGGCCGTGCAGCTGCTCCAACTGCAGCACGCCGGGACCCGGCCCGCGTTGCGCACGGCCTCCACGCTCCAGGCCATCGACGCCGCGGAGGGACTCGAATTGCTGACCGCCGAACAGGCCGCCGACCTGCGGGAGGGGTGGTTGCACGTCAGCCGGGTGCGCAACGCCATCATGCTGGTGCGCGGCCGGCCCGGCGATGCCCTGCCCGTCGACTACCGGGAGCAGTCGGCCGTCGCCGAACTGGCCGGATACGGCCCGGGTCAGCGCTCCAGGCTCGTCGACGACACGATCCGGGTCATGCGACGCGCGTCCAGGGTGGTCAACCGGGTGTTCTGGGATGAGATGCCCGAGGAGTGAGTTCGCGGCCCCGTCCGGGATGGGATAGGGTGTTGCCGACGCATCCGGGGTCGGTGAAAGTCCGAACCGGCGGTTACAGTCCGCGACCCTCGCGGCCCGGTTTGAACGGGGCCAACAGGTTGATCCGGTGAAACTCCGGGACCGACAGTGAAAGTCTGGATGGGAGGAGCGCGTCGACGGTCCACGCCGACAGGGTCGTGGACGCTGTGCGTGCACCCCGGGCCGAGGAAGGACCGGGGTTTTCTTGACCGAGCAGCAAACGCGACGTGGTCGGCTCGTCGCCCGGGCCGGGCTGTGGTCCGCCTATCCCGCCCGCACCCGGCCGGTTTCACTCGTAGCGCGTGTCCTGCCCCCCCTCGTGGCCGTGCTGGTGGCGCTGTTCACCTGGTGGCTGCTCACCCGGGTCACCCCTGCGGTGTTGCTCCCGGACCCGGTGGCCGTGGTCTCTCGTGTCGCCCGCTGGGTGCAGTCCGGAATCGCATGGCGCTACATCGAACCAACCCTGGTGGCTGCGCTGCTCGGATCCGTCCTGTCCATCGTCGTCGCCCTGCCACTGGGATTCACGATTGCCCACTCACGGCTGCTCGCGGCCGTCGCCGAACCCTTCATAGCCTTTTCCCAGACGGTTCCACTCGTGGCCGTCGCACCGCTGCTGGTGCTGTGGATCGGGTACGGCACCATTCCAGTCGCCGTCCTCTGCTCGGTGATCGCGTTCTTCCCCATGGTCACCACCACCGTCGTGGGACTGCGTGGCCTGGACATGCGCGTGATCGAGACCGCTTGGCTCGACGGGGCGGGAACCTGGCGGCGTCTCATCCACGTCGAGGCCCCGATGGCCGCTCCCGCCGTCCTGGCCGGGGTGCGTGGGGGAGTGGTGCTGTCCATGACCGGCGCGATCGTCGGCGAATTCGTCATGGGCGGGCAGGGGCTCGGAGTCCTGCTCACCCAGTCCCAGCAAGCAGTGGACACCATCGGGGTTTTCACGGTCCTGGTCCTATTGGCGATCATCGCGGCCGTTCTCGTGTCCCTGATGGGTCTCGTCGAACGTGTCGCCAACCGAAACCTGCAAGGAGAACATCTATGAAACCGAACCGTCGCTCATTCCTCCTCGGTGTCGCAGCCCTCGGCGGGGCGACGCTGGTGGCCTGTGGTGGGCAGGAGAAGCAACAGGACACCACCACGAACAAGACGGCCATCACGGTGGGGCTCACCTACATTCCGAACATCCAGTTCAGCCCTTTCTACGTGGCCGAATCCGAGGGACTCTTCAAGGACGCCGGAATCAACCTCACTCTCAGGCACCACGGAACCCAGGAGGGTCTGTTCACCGCCCTGGCGGCGGGAGAAGAACAGGTGGTGTTCGCATCCAGCGACGAAGCCGTGGTCTCGGCCGCGGGGGGAATGCCTGAACTGCGGACCTTTGCCACCTGCTACCGGCAGTACCCGGGGGTGATCCTCGGCGCCGGCGACATCACGGATCTTTCCGGTCTCGCCGGGAAAAACCTGGGGGTGCAGGGGCGGTACGGAGCGGGTTGGTACACAACCCTCGCCGCCCTGGACCGCGCAGGTCTTGGTGAGGAGCAGGTGAACATCACCGAGATCGGGTGGACACAGGTTGCAGCACTGACCACGGGCAAGACGGATGCCGTCGTGGGGTTCAGCAACAATGAGGCCGTTCAGTTGACGGCCGCGGGATTCCCCTACAACCAGCTCGACGTGGTCGACAAGGAGAAACCGAACCTGGTCGGTCCCGGGCTGGTCACCCGGGAGGGTGTCCTTCCCGTTGAACAGCTCAAACTGATCACGGAGGCCGTTCTCGAGGCGGAGAACCGGATCCTGAACAACCCTGAACTGGCCCTCAAGGCCACCGAGGCGCAGGTCCCCGCCCTCGCGGAGGAAGCCCAGCGGAAACAAGCGGAAGCGGTCCTCGAGGCCACCAGCAAATTCTGGTTGGGGACGGACGGAAAGGCCTCGGTGAAGGTCGAGCGGGACGATTTCACCCGGATGGGGGAGTTCCTCGCCCGAGTTGGGATCATCGAGGCCGCCCCCGAGAAAACGGTCCTGGAAGTGGGCTGAGGGGCTCCCGGGAGAAGGAACGACGAAATCAACCGGACCAGTGCCGGACCCGAGTCGCCGTGAAACCAGGTTTCACGGCGACTCGTGTGCGAGGGCCGTGGGGTTTCGCGGTACCGGGACGGTCCCGCTGACGTGGCCCCTCAGACGCCGAGCAGCTCGCGCAGCTCCGGGTGGGCCAGGGCGGCGACGCCCGCCCGCGCCTCGACCGCGTCCACGCAGGCCCTGGCGGCCTCCGCCATGGCGCGGCAGGTGGCCAGCTCGTGCAGGCCGAGGGCGAACCGGACCAGGGGCATCCGTTTTGGTGACATGGAGAGCGAGGAGACCCCCAGACCGGTCAGCACCAGGGCCATCAGCGGGTCACCCGCCGATTCGCCACAGACCCCCACGGGCCGCTCATTGATCCGGCCGCCCTCGCAGGCCGCCGCCACCAGATCGATCACCGCGGGCTGGAACGGGTCCAGGAGGTCCGCGAGTTCCCCGACCATCCGGTCAGCGGCCATGGTGTACTGCGACAGGTCGTTGGTGCCGATGCTCGCGAAATCACAGGCGGCGAGGAGATGACGGGAACGCAGCGCAGCGGACGGCACCTCGATCATGGTGCCCGCCACGGGCAGTCCCGCTTCGTGAGCGGCCTGCGCGAAGGCCCTTGCCTGATCCGCCGTGGCGATCATGGGGGCCATCACCTTCACGCTCGCCCCGGTGCGGCGCTGCGCCTCCGCCAGGGCGGCGAGCTGGTCCCTCAACAGGTCGGGGCGTTCCTCCATCAGGCGGTAGCCCCGGCGGCCCAACGCGGGGTTGGGTTCCGGCCCCAGATCCGCGAACGCGAGTGGTTTGTCGGCCCCGGCATCGAGGGTGCGTACCGTTACGGGGCGGGTCCCGAAAGGAGCCAGCACCGCCTCGTACAGGTCCGCCTGCTCCGCCACGCCGGGCGCGTTCTGGGCGTCCAGGAACACGAACTCGGTGCGGAACAGACCAACCCCTTCGGCGGCCGTGAGTGCCGCGGCCCGGGCGTCATTGACGTCGCCTATGTTGGCCAGCAGGGCCACCGGGTGTCCGTCGGAGGTGCTGCCCGGTGAGGTCAACTCGTTGAGCTGCGCCAGGCGTTCGCTCCGGGCCCGCAGTTTCGTCTTCACGGTTTCGTCGGGATCCAGCACCACGGCCCCGGACTCGCCGTCGAGGGCCACGATGGTTCCGTCGGGGATCTCGAGTGCCCCGGCCACCTGGACTGCGGCGGGTAGGCCGCGCTGCGCCGCGAGGATCGCGGTGTGACTCGTCCTGCCTCCCCCGGAGGTGATGATGCCCAGCACCAGTTCCGGGGAGAGCAGGGCGGTTTCCGCGGGAGCCAGGTCCTCGGCCACCACGATGCTCGGTTCCGTGAGCTCGGGGACCCCTGGCACCGGGCGGCCCAGGAGAACGGCCTCCGCCCGCATCCCGACGTCGCGCAGATCAGCGACCCGCTCGGCGAAATACCCTCCGAGGGCCTCGAACTGTTCCGCATAACCGGCGACCGCGGCCTGCAGCGCATGAGCGGGGCCGGTGCGGCCGTCGAGGTTCTGTTCGACGGCCTCGATCAGCCCCGGGTCGCGGGCGATCATGGCGGCGGCGGCAACCATCTCCGCGGCGTCGCCCTCCAGTTTTGCCGCCTTGGCGTCGAGATCATCCGCGACGGCCAACAGGCTGTCCGTAACCTTTGCCAGGTCCTGTTGCGGATCCGCCGAGCAGGGTTCTGCCGCGGGCAGGGGCTGGGGTGGCCGGACGATGGCCACCGGGCCGATGGCGCTGCCGGGGGAGACTCCGATTCCGGTCAGGGTGCGCATGGTGCTGGTCATCCTTTCGCGTCGTGATCGACGGCGAGGAAGGCCACGAGCTCGTCGAGGAAGGCTTCGCTGTTCTCCGCCTCGCAGGAGAGTTCGACCTCTTCCCCGCACTTGACGCCCAGGGACATCACCGCCAGCATCGATGCCGCGTTGACGGGTTTCCCGCCGGGACGGGCGATGGTCACGGGCAACCCGGAGCGGGTGACCTTCTGGACGAACAGGCTCGCCGGGCGGGCGTGAAGGCCGACGGAGGAGGCGATGATTGCGGTACGGGTGGTCATGGGTTTTTCCTTGTCTGTGTTCGGGTTGCCCGCGCTCAGCCGGTGAGCACGGTGTTCAGGTCAGGTGCGGGGGTGCTCGTGACCGTCACGGCCGCGATCTCCTCGGGGCCCGGCACTGCGCTGCCGGGCAGCGCCACCGCGGCCGCCCCCCACGCGACTCCCCGGCTCAGGGCGGTCGCCGGGTCGCACCCGGTGGTGAGGGCGCTGAGGATCCCTGCCAGCAGGCAGTCGCCGGCGCCCACCGTGGAACGTGGCTCGGTGACGGTGGCCCTGGCGTGGTGGATGACATCGGAGTCCACCCACAGGGCCCCGTCGGCGCCCAGGCTCACCACGACCACTCCGATTCCGCCCGCTACCAGTTCGCGGGCGGAATCGACCACGGCCCTCAGGGTGGGAAGTTCCCGGCCGGTCAGTTCGGAGAGTTCCTCCCGGTTGGGTTTGATCAGCCAGGGTTTGGCCGCCACGGCGGCGGCCAGCGGGGTCCCCGACGTGTCGACGGCGACCCTGCCGGGGTGCCGGGCGATCATCCCCGCGAGGAACGATTCGTCCGTGCCCGGCGGCAGGCTGCCGCACAGAACCACGGGACCGGTTGCCCCGCCCACGGTTTTCCCGAGCCGTTCCACCTCGTCGGGGGACAACTCGGGCCCGGGTTCGTTCACCTTGGTGGTGACCCCTGCGGGATCGACGATGGCTATGTTCGTCCGCGTGGTCCCCGCGATGGGGACGGCGTCGAAGGGAACCCCGGTGTTTTGCAGCAGGCGGGCCAGCAGTTCACCGTCCGGGCCGCCCAACGGCAGCACGGCACGGGCGGGATGGCCGTTGCGGATCAGGGCGTGGGCCACGTTCACCCCCTTGCCCCCCGGGTCGATGCGGCTGCTGGCGGCTCGGTTCACCTCGCCCGGCAGCAGTTTCTCCACAAGCACGGTGCGGTCGATGCTCGGGTTCGGTGTCAGGGTGACGATCATGCGCGGGCCACCTCCATGCCTGCGTTGTCGAGTGCCTCGGTGGTTTCGTCATCGAGGCGGGAATCGGTGATGAGGAGCGAGACCTCCTCAATGCCGGCGAAGCGCTGGAAATGGCTCAGCCCGGCCTTGCTGGCGTCCGCCAGCACGATTCGGCGCCGGGAGGCCGCGACCATGGCCCGCTTCGCATCGGCCTCCGCCAGGTCCGGGGTGGTCATGCCCCGTTCCAGGCTGAAACCGTTGGTGCCCAGGAAAGCGACGTCTATGCACGTCCCGCTCAGAGCCTGTTCCACCCAGGACCCCACCGCGGCCCCGGTGCGGGTTCTGACCTGCCCCCCCAGCAGGTGCAACTGGAGATCGGGGTGATCCGAGAGCACGGCCGCTATGGCCACCGAGTTGGTCACCACAGCCAGCCCCAGGTCGTTTTTCAGCAGCCGGGCCAGCGCCAGGGTGGTGGTGCCGGAATCCAGCAGGATGGTGCCCTGGCCGGGCAGTTCCGCCAATGCCCGTTCGGCGATGCGTTGTTTCTCTCCCGCCCCGAGTCCGAGGCGCTGCAGGATGCTTGGTTCGCGGTCGGTCTGGGCCACGGGCAGGGCCCCGCCGTGGACGCGCCTCACCAGGCCCCGTTGTTCGAGGATGGTGAGATCACGCCTCACGGTTTCGGGGGTGACGCCGAGCTGCTCCGAGATCTCCGTGACATCCACGCGACCCTGTGCCCGGGCTGTGTCGACGATGGCCTCCTGCCTTTCGGCGGCGTACCGGATCCGGGAGGTCGGGGCGGTGGCGTTCATCAGGGCTCCTGTCAGGGTTCCACGGTGACCTTGATGGCCTCGCCGCGTTCGACGATCCCGAATGCGTCCAGCACGTCGCGGAGCTTGATGCGGCGGGTGATGAGGTCGGCCACGGGCACCTCACCACTGGCAATGTAATCCAAGGCCCGGCGGTTGTGCTCGGGTGCCGAACCGTTGGCGCCGTGAATGTGCAGCTGCCGGTAGTGGACGAGGTTGGAGTCCAGCGTGATGGTCGGGTTCGTCTTGGGAAGCCCGCCGAAGAAGCTGATCCTCCCGTTGCGGGCCGCCATCGAGACCGCCTGTTCCTGGGTGATGTTCGCGGGGGTGGCGGTGATGATCACGTCCGCGCCCCGACCGTCGGTGAGTTTCAGGATCTCCTCGACGATGTTCACCTCGGAGGCGTTGATCACGACATCCGGCTGCACCGCGTCGGCCGACATCTTCAACCGTTCGGAATTGATGTCGACCAGGATGACGCGCCCGGCCCGGTGGACTCCGCGGGCGATGCGCACGTGCATGCAGCCGATGGGGCCGGCACCGAAGATCACCACGTCGTCGCCCGGTTCGATTCCGAGCTGCTCCTGGGCATTGATGGCGCAGGCGAAGGGCTCGGCCGCGGAGGCCTCTGCGAAACCGACCCCGTCGGGGATGCGGTTCATGCCGTCGACCGCCAACACCTCGCGGGGAACGATCATGTACTCGGCGAAACCCCCATCGTACTGGTAGCCCACGGAGGTCTGGTTCTGGCAGACGGCCATCCATCCCTTCCGGCACTCGTGGCACTTCCCGCAGGGAACCGCGGCTATGACCTGGACCCGGTCGCCGGGTTTCCAGTCGCCGGCGACCCCGGAACCGATCTCCACCACCTCGCCCGCGATCTCGTGCCCGATGATGCGAGGCGGGGTCAGGTTCTGGTGCCCGTTCTTGCGGATCTTCACGTCGGTTCCGCAGGTCGAGCAGTTCTTCACCCGGATCTTCACCTCGCCGGTTCCGCAGGTGGGTTCCGGCACGTCCTCCAGGCGCAGGTCCTCGGGGGCGTAGAAACGCAGGGCGAGCATTCAGTTCTCCTTTCCGAAGGCGCCGAGCAGACGCAGGACGTCATCAGGGTCGGTGGTGGTGCGCAGCTGGGCGGCGGCTTCGGGGTCCATCAGCACCTCGGCGAGGGCTCCGAGGATCTCGACGTGTTCCTCGCCGCGGCTCGCGATCGGGATGCAGACGAAGACCCGTTCGCCGTCCCAGTCCACCCCGTCCGGGAATTGCAGGAAACCGAGGCAGGTGCGCTGGATGTGTTCCCGTGACTCGTTGGTGCCGTGGGGGATCGCGACCCCCTCCCCGAGGTAGGTGGGCACCTGGTGTTCGCGTTCGAACATGGCCTCGGCGTAGGGCTGGGTCACGGCGCCGACGGCGACGAGCAGGGAACCGCACTGCGTGATGGCATCGGTTTTGTCGGTGGCGGTCAATCCGAGGCGGATGGTTTCGCGGGACAGGATTTCAGACAAGGTTCTCTCCTGATTTGATGGCGTTCTCGACGCGGGCGAAGGCCGGGTCACCGAGGAACTGTTCGAAGGTGACGACGACGGCGTCGGGGGCGATTTTGCGGACCCGATCGGCCAGGCCCGACTGGCACATGACCAACTCGGTATCCGGGCTGACCTGGTTGACGGGGGAGTGGGACACCTCGACCCCGTAGGGAGCGAGGCGCTTCTTCATGGAACTGGCCACCATGACGCTGGAGCCCATCCCGGCATCACAGGCGATGACCAGCTTTTTCACGTCGCGGCCATTGAGCACGTGGGTGTTCGTGGCCGGGATTCCGGTTTTCTCCTCGGTCTCCTCGACAGGGGATTCCGTGGCATCGGACGGGATCCGGGGTTCGGCCGCATGTGCCGGCACGGATTCCCCGGTATCGGCCGAGGTCCCGGGCGCTTCGGTCTTCCTGCCCCGCCCGAAACCGAGCAGCAGGGCGGCGACCAGGAAACTGACCACCGTGGCGGCGATCACTGCGGACAGCACCGCGACGTATCCGCCGCGTGGCGTGACCGCCAGGTAGGCGATGATGCTGCCGGGGGAGGCCGGGCCGACGAGACCGGCGCCCGTGATGCTGCCGACGAGCAGCCCGCTCACGCCGCCCGCGATCGAGGCGACGATGAGAACCGGCTTGGCCAGGACGTAGGGGAAGTAGATCTCGTGGATGCCGCCGAAGAAGTGGATGATGACGGCACCGGGAGCGGTGCTGCGCAGCGTTTTCTGGCCGAAGAACCACACCGCCAGGAGGACACCCAGGCCGGGTCCCGGGTTCGATTCCACCATGAACAGGATGGACTGTCCCATCTCCTGCGCCTGCGCCGCACCCAGCGGGGACAGGACGCCGTGGTTGATGGCGTTGTTCAGGAACAGCACCTTCGCTGGTTCCACGACGATGGAGGCCAGCGGCAGCAGGCCGTTGTCCACCAGGGTCTGGACCCCCTGACCGAGCAGGTTGACCAGGAAACCGACGACGGGACCGATCCCGAGGCGGGCCAGGATGGCCATGATCATGCCGATGATGCCGAGGGAGAAATTGTCCACGAGCATCTCGAACCCGCTCGCCACCCGGCCGTGGACCGCCCGGTCGAACTGCTTGAGGACCCAAGCGGCGAGCGGTCCCATGACCATGGCGCCCAGGAACATGGGGGTGTCGCTGCCGACGATCACTCCCATCGTCGCCAGGGCCCCGATGACCGCGCCGCGTTGCCCGTGGACCATCCGGCCGCCCGTGTAGCCGATGAGGATGGGAAGCAGATAGGTGATGATCGGGGTCACCATGGTGGCCAGGGCCTCGTTGGGTGCCCACCCCTTCGGTATGAAGAGCGCGGTGAGCAGACCCCAGGCGATGAATGCACCGATGTTGGGCATGATCATCCCCGCCAGGTGACCTCCGAAGCGCTGGACGCGGGCACGGAAGCCACTGCCTTCGAGGTTCTTGTTGACGCGCGCATCCGGTAGGGACATGCGAATCACCCTTTCTGACTCCGATGTCTGAATGTGTGGCTTCGAATGGGTTTCAAAGCCGATATCAGAAGAATACGGGCAGAAGCGGGGAGAGTCAAGCCGTAAACGGGTGGAAACAGAAATGATTTTTGGGTCGTACCGGACTGAAACGGGCAGGTTCTGCGAAAGGGCTGGTCAGGGCCGGTTCCTGAGCAGCCGGGACGGCCACCACACCGCGGGGCCGATGTCCTGGACCAGGGCGGGGACCAGCAGGGTGCGCACGATGAAGGTGTCCAGCAACACTCCGAAGGAGACGATGAAGGCGATCTGCACCAGGAACAGGATCGGGAGGACGGCCAGTGCGGCGAAGGTGGCCGCCAGCACCAGGCCGGCCGAGGTGATGACCCCGCCCGTGACCGCCAGTCCACGCAACATGCCTCCACGTGTTCCGTGCACCAGCGCCTCCTCACGCACCCGGGTCATGAGGAAGATGTTGTAGTCGATGCCCAGGGCCACCAGGAAGACGAACCCGTACAGCGGTACCGAGGGATCGGCTCCCGGGAGGTTCAGGACGTGATTGAACACGATGGCCGCCACCCCCATTGCGGTCCCGAAACTGAGGGCCGTGGTCGCCACCAGCAGCACGGGGGCCAGCAGGCTGCGCAACAGCAGGATGAGGATGGCCAGGATCACGGCGAGCACCAGTGGAATGATCAGGGCCCTGTCGTGTTGTGTTGTGGTCCGGGTGTCCAGATCGGTGGCGGTGGCGCCTCCGATGCGTGCGGTCCCGGACAGATCTGCCCGCAGCCCGCGCACGGTTTCGATTGCCTCGTCGCTGTCGGCCGCGGCGGTCAAGGTGGCCAGCAACATGACCTCACCGTCGTCCACGGTGGGAGCCGGGGGCGGCGTTCCCAGTCGTCCGACGGGCTGGATTCCCGCCGTCGTGACGGGTGCGGATCCCGAGGGTGAAGCCTTCGAGACGATGCTGACGGAGGCCACCTTGTCGTTGCCCAGCAACTGGTTCGCCACCGTTTGCAGGTTGTCCTCGCTCGTCAGGACATAGGCGGGTGAGCCAGCCCCACCCGGGAAGTGACGCGACAACGCCTCCTGGCCGGTCCGGGCGTCGGAGGTGCCCAGCACGAAACTGCTGACAGGAACCCCGTCCGCCTTGAGGGTGGGAAGGAAGGCGGCGCCGATGCCCAACAGGATGACGCAGGCGATCCACACCGCGCGGGGACGCCTTGAGACGAACCGGCCGGTTCTCGCGTACACGCCGGTGTGGGTCTGTTCCTCATCCGTGCGGCTGGAGTCGAAACGCGGCATCCGGGGCCAGTAGGAGGCCCGTCCCAGCAGGTAGGTGAGGCTCGGGAGCAGGGTCAGGGATGCGAGCACCGCGAAGGCCACACCTATGGCGGTCACCGGCCCCAGGGAACGATTGGAACCCAGATCACTGAACAGCAGGCACAGCAGCCCGGCGATCACGGTGCCCCCGGAGGCGAGGATCGGCTCCAGGACACCACGCAGCGCGGCCCGGGTGGCTTCCGTCCTCGACTCGTGGCGTCGCAGCTCCTCCAGGTACCGGGCCGTGTACAGCAAGGAGTAGTCCGTGGCCGCGCCTATCACCAGGATGAAGAGGATTCCCTGGGTCTGTCCCGTGATGGTCAGTACCCCCCATTTCGCCAGCCACCAGTTGGCCAGGAGCGCTACGGCGAGGGCGAACACGCTCGTCAACAACACCACCAATGGAAGGAGTACCGCGCGGTACACGACCACCAGGATCACCAGCACCAGGCCGAGGGCCACGAGCAGCAGCAGGCCGTCGATCCCACTGAAGGCCCGCGAGAGGTCGCTGGTGAAGCCCGCCGGACCCGTCACGTGGAACTCCAATCCCGTGAGATCGTGTGCCGCGATCACATCCCGGACGGAGTTCACGGTCCTGGAGACGTTCGCCGCCGCGTCCACCCCCACGAAGACCTGGATCGCCTTGGCGTCCTCGGATGTGATCGGCGGCGAAACCGCGGCCACGCCCTCCACGGAACCCAGGTCCTGCCCGAGGGCCACCACGGCCTGTTTCTGGGCCTCCGTCAGAGGATTCTCCCCGGTGAACACGGCGATGGCGGGGATCTGATCGTTGCCCACGAAATCGCGATACCGCTGCCCGACGACGGTTGCCTCCGCGCTGGTCGGAAGGAAACTCGCCTGGTCGTTGCTTGCGACCTCGCTGACCTTCCCGAAGAGCGGACCGCCGATCCCGCCGGCCAGCAGCCAGCACAGGATCAGGGCGATTGGGGTGAGGAGACGAGCCGTTCGGGTTTTCACGGGAACGAGCCTACGGCTCCCGGGGGACTCAGAGGGCGTAGTAGAGCTCGAATTCGTGTGGATGCGGCCGAATGGCAATGGCCTGGATCTCCGCGCGCTTGAGCCCCACCCAGGTCGCGATCAGGTCGGGGGTGAAGACGTCTCCCGCCAGCAGGAACTCGTGATCCGCCTCCAGGGCATCCAGCACCGCGCTCAGGCTGGCGGGCACGGTGGGGACCTCGGCATGCTCCTCGGGGGGCAGTTCGTAGAGGTCCTTGTCGATGGGGGTGGGGGGCTCGATGCGGTTCTGGATGCCGTCCAGTCCTGCCAGCAGGATGGCGGCGAAGGCCAGGTAGGGGTTGCTCGACGGATCCGGGCAGCGGAACTCGATGCGCTTGGCCTTCGGGTTGGAACCGGTGATCGGGATGCGGATGCAGGCGGAACGGTTGCGCTGCGAGTACACCAAGTTGACGGGGGCCTCGAAACCGGGAACCAAGCGGTGGAAGGAGTTGACGCTCGGGTTGGTGAAGGCCAGCAGCGCGGGCGCGTGTTTGAGGATGCCGCCGATGTACCAGCGGGCCATGTCCGACAGCCCCGCATAGCCGTTCTCGTCGTAGAACAACGGTTTCCCGTCGCTCCACAGCGAGGAGTGGACGTGCATCCCGGAACCGTTGTCCCCGAAGATCGGTTTCGGCATGAAGGTGGCGGTCTTGCCTGCCTCCCAGGCGGTGTTCTTGACGAGGTACTTGAACTTCATCACGTCGTCGGCGGATTTCAGCATGGTGTCGAACCGCCAGTTGATCTCGGCCTGACCGGCGGTGCCGCACTCGTGGTGGGCGCGTTCGACCACCAGGCCCGCGTTCTCCATGTGGCGGACGATGTCGTCGCGCAGGTCACCGAAGTGATCGACGGGGGCCACGGGGAAGTAGCCGCCCTTGTACTTGACCTTGTAGCCCCGGTTGCCGCCGTCCTCCACGCGACCGGAGTTCCAGGCCCCGGCCTCGGAGTCGATGTGGTAGTAGGAGGCGTTGGGGGTGGAGTCGAAGCGGATGTCGTCGAAGACGTAGAACTCGGCCTCGGGGGCGAAGAAGGCGGTCTCCGCGATACCCGTGGAGACCAGGTAGGCCTCGGCCTTGCGGGCGATGTTGCGCGGGTCGCGGGAGTAGGGCTCCTTCGTGAGGGGATCGTGGACGAAGAAGTTGATGTTCAGGGTCCTCGACCTGCGGAAGGGATCGACGAAGGCGCTGGCCGGGTCCGGGAGCAGCGCCATGTCCGATTCGTGGATCTTCTGGAAACCAGCGATCGAGGAACCGTCGAAACTCAGGCCCTCGGTGAAGACCTCGGGGCCGAAGGAGCCGGCCGGGACGGTGAAGTGCTGCATCACACCCGGCAGGTCGCAGAAGCGGCAGTCGATGGTCTCGATGCCCTCCTCCTTGACGAAGGCCAGGAGCTCCTCGGCGCTTGTGAACATGAACCCTCCAGTTGTCTTGTGAACTGGGACCACCCTACGGGGCCCAGATTGCCCAGATCTTCCGTCATCGTAACGGCGGTGTTACAGCGCGGAGGGCAGGCTCTGCCGGTTTCCGGGGTCCGTTCCGGATGGTCCTCGCGGTGGCTGTCGCGTCAGGGACGAACCCAAGGTGGAATGGATATAGTATGATATGTAGCATTCCTGCTATGAAAGCTGGTGTCTTCGCTACCGAGAGAGGGTGCGATTGAAGTGATTGTGGTCGAACAGGTCGATTTCGCCTACGGCAACCTACCGGTGCTTCGGGGAGTGGATCTCAGGATCCGGCCGGGTGAGGTCGTGTTCCTCCTGGGGCCCAACGGGGTGGGTAAGACCACCCTCGTCGAGTTGCTGCTCGGTTTCCTGTCGCCCGATTCCGGAAGGATTCGGGTACTCGGCGTGGATCCCGGGAAAGCGGATGCCGGGTTCTGGGGCAGGATCGGTCTCGTCCAGCAGAGCTGGTCCGATCACTCCAGGTGGCGGGTGTGTGACCAGCTCGAATGGGTGCGCGCCATTCAGGCCACATCAGGGCGGTCCGGCTCAACCGTGGCTGAAGTGCTGCGCATGGTCGGTCTGGAGGACAAGGCCAAGGTTCGGCTCGGACGGCTCTCGGGAGGTCAGCGCCGGACCATCGACCTAGCTGCTGTCCTCCTGGGGAAACCGGAGCTGCTGATCCTCGATGAACCGACCGCGGGTCTGGACCCGGCCTCCAGGGCGCGGGTGCACGATCTCATCCTCGAGCGCGTCGATGACGCCGCCACTGTGCTGATGACCAGCCACGACCTGGCGGAGGTCGAAAGGCTCGCGTCGAGGGTGGTGATCATGGGCCGGGGCCGGGTCTTCGCGGACGGCACCGTCACCGAACTGCGTGAGCAGTTCTCCGGCACGGCCCAGGTGACGTGGCACGAGGCGGGTGAACGTCACGTCCACGCGACCAGCTCCCCCGAGGGGTTCGTCAAAACCCTCGATCTCGACGCCATCTCGGGTCTCACCATCACCCGCCCCAACCTCGAGGATGCCTACCTGGCCCTGACCAAGGAGGGGAAATGACCCGCGCAACCCCTCCCACGTTCCTCGCGATTCTCCGCGCCGCTCTGGTCCAGGTCCGTGGGGACCTGCGGCCGGCCTTCGTTGGCGCGGGGATTTTCACTGCGTTCCTGCCGGCGCTGTTGATCCTCTGGCTGTCCCGGCTGAATCTGACCGGGGGCCCGGGAACGGACTCGCTCACGGTGGCTGGTTTCGTCGGTTCGTGGAGCTGCATGATCGTCATACAGGTGGGGGCGGAAACCTACACGGACCGCGTCGGGGGGGGCCCTGCTGCGCGTCCGGGTCCTGCCGCACGGCCCTATGGTGTGGGCCATCGGCAAGACCATCTCGACCGCGGCGATACTCGTCGTGAGCCAGGTGATCCTCCTGGTGCTCGGGATGTTCCTGCTGAATGGTTTCCCGCTCGGGTGGGGGCAATTGATCCCCGTCGTCGGCCTGGCGATCGGCGCATCCCTGGCGGCGGCGCCCATCGGTTTCCTGTCCGGAGCGGTGGCGCGCGGTTCCAATCTGCAGATGCTCTCCTACGTGCTGGTGTTCGCGCTGCTCGGGACCAGCGGGGCGGCCATACCGCTGGTGACGCTGCCCGGTTGGGTGCAGGTCATCCAGCAGGCACTCCCGTTCTACTGGTCCGGGCACCTGACCCGCTGGGCGCTCGTCGGTGATCCGGCCTGGGAGGTGGGTGGTTCGTTCCAGCCGCTTCTGGCCTTCTGTGTGTTGACCGCTTGGGTTCTCGTGGGCTTCCCGGTTGCCGCGGCCCTGGTGCGTCGCGGTTTCCGCAAGGAGAGCATCGGTAGGCTTTCACGCATGCAAACCAACATTCGTTCCCTGGCGGGAGGATGACTTGGTGGAGGAGCGGGTCTTCAATCGCATTGCCGTCATGAGGGCGGATCGCAAGGTGAGCCGCCGGGAGCTGGCCGAGGCGCTCGGTGTCCACTACCAGACCGTTGGTTACCTGGAACGGGGTGAGTACTCGCCGTCATTGCATCTGGCGCTCAGGATCGCCAGGTTCTTCGAGGTTCCCGTGGAGTCAGTTTTCTCCCTCGACGATTTTCCCCGGTTGCAGTGAGCCCGTGATGTAGTGCTGGAGCACGGGGCCGATCAGGTCGGCGACCTCGTCGGTGGAAAGGCTTGCCAGCGGTTCGATGCCGACGATGTGGCGTGCGATCACCAGTCCTGACATCTGGGATCCGATCAGGGAGGCCCGGAGTCGTCGCTCCGGTTCGGGGCCTTCGATGTGGGAGAGGAATCTGTTGAGCAGGGAGCGTGTGACGAATTCGCGCAGCATGCCCTCGTGGCCCACCAGAACCCGCCGCACCACCGCCTTCAGGGCGGGGGCGGCGGGTGAGGTCCAGACCTTGTCGGCGGCGCGCACCAGCTGCCGTCCCCAGTCATCGGGGGATTCCGAGACGACCAATGCCTCCAACTGCTCCGGGCGGATGGCGGCGTTCAGCACCGCCTGGAACAGGCCCTCCTTCGAACCGAAGTAGTGGTGGATCAGGGCGGCGTCGACCCCGGCCTCCTTGGCGATGGCGCGGGTGCTGACCGTCTCGAAGGACCGGGATGCGAACAGCTTCGCGGCCGCCTGCTGGATGCGCAGTTTGGTGCGTTCCGACTTCGAACCCCCGGACAAGCGATCACCTCGTCTTTCTCGGCATGGAGGCCGCGGCGATGAGCAGGGCGGCGAAGATCACCCCGGCCAGGGCGGTGAACCGCCACCAGCTGTCCGAGCCTAGCTCCGGATTGGCCAGCACGTCGCGCACGACATCGACCGCCCAAGTCATCGGCAGCCAGTTCGCGATGGCCTCCAACACGTCCGGGAGCTGCTCCTTCGGGACGAGCAGGCCGCAGAGAAACAGCTGCGGGGCGATGAAGACCGGCATGAACTGCACCGCCTGGAACTCGGTCCGGGCGAAGGCCGAGGCCAGCAGGCCGAAGGCCACCCCGATCACCGCGCCCAGGAAGGACAGCAGGAGCAGGGCCCAGGCCGGGCCGGTCAGCTCGATTTCCAGCGGGCCCAGCAGCAGGACCACCAGGATGCTGCTCTGCAGCACCGCGAGCAGACCGAACACGCAGGCGTAGGAGACCAGCAGGTTCAAACGCGTCAGGGGAGTGGTGAAGATCCGTTCCAGGGTCCCGGAGGTGCGCTCCCGGAGCATGATCACCGAGGTGACGATGAACATCATGAACATTGGCAGCACGGCCAGCATGATCGGGCCGGTCGTGTCGAAGACGCGGGATTGCCCGGGTGGTGTCGGCAGGTCGTAGAAGACGTAGTAGAGCAGGGTCAACAGCAGGGGCGGGATCAGGAGGATCAGGGCTATGGCACGCGGGTCGCCCTTCAACTGCGCGGCGATCCGGGCCACCGTGGCGAACGGTACCGATCGTGCGACGGTGTGGGTGCTCATCATGCCGCCTCCTCGATCAGGGCCATGAAAGCATCCTCCGGGGTGCTGGTTTCCGTTCTGCGCTGGAGAGCCGCCACGGGTTCGTGGGCCAGGAACCGTCCGTCCCGCATGAACAACACGGAATCGCAGCGGGTCGCCTCGTCCATGACGTGACTGGACACCAGCAGCGTGGTTCCCCGGCCGGCCAGGTCGCGGAACAGTTCCCACAAGGCCTGCCTGGTCAGGGGATCCAGACCCACCGTCGGCTCGTCGAGGATCAACACCTCAGGATCACCCACCAGCGCGCAGGCCAGGGAGGCCCTGCTCGCCTGACCCCCGGACAGCTGATCGATTCGGCGGTGCTCCAGGCCGTCCAGTTGCACCCTTTCGATGGCCCGGTGCGCCGAGTCGCGCCCGGCACCCAGCAGGCGCGCGAAATAAGTGGTGTTGGCCAGCAGGGATGCATCGGTGTAGATGCTCACGGCCTGCGAGGTGTAGGCCACCCGTCGGCGCAACCTCGGATGCCCGGCCGGCAGTCCCAGCAACGTCGCCGAGCCCGCGGTGATGTGCTGCACCCCCAAGAGGGCGCGCATCAGGGTGGTCTTCCCGCAGCCCGAGGGACCCAGCAACCCCGTGACGGAACCGCGGGGTAGGGAGAGGGAGACCCCGTGGAGGATCTCGCTGCGGCCGCGCCTGACGACGAGGCCGGACACGGAGACAGCTGATTCATCAAGTGATGAGTTCATCATGTGATGAATAATACCCGTCTGGATGACAAAGTAGAAGAGAAGGTCGGTTGGGCAGGGGGCGGCTTCCGATCGGTGGCGGACCGTCATGAAAACAAGCGCCTGCTTGCAGCCCTCGCCACCTTCGATGCGGGACGCCCCGGTGCGCTGCCGCGGGAGGGTGCAGCGATGGGTCGCTGCGCCGGCATCGGTTGATCCGGCTTTCTGGAAACTGGGCATACCATGAGACCCGATTGCCGGGATGTCGTTGTTCGCGCCCGGGACTCTCGGTTTCTCCGAGGTGTCTGCTGCACCGAGGAGATGCGGAACTACCCGGAGGGCAACCGATGACTGGGATGAGGCTTCGGCCATTGCAAATCGGCGACACGCCCCGAGTGCTGGAGGCGTTTACGTCGGCCGGTGACATGGCCCGGCAGGGACGGGTCACCGATCCATCGGAGGCGGAGGCCTACGTGGCACGACTGCTTGATCCCGATGCCGCGCATCTGCCATTCGCAATGGCCGGGGAAAGCGATTTGTTGTTCGGGCTCGTTGCCCTGAGTGTCGATTCCGGGAACCGCAACGCGTGGTTCTGGTACTGGACCCATCCCGCGGCTCGGGGGCGTGGCTGGACGGGCCGTGCGGCGGCCACCGTCGCGAACTGGGCCCTGACATCGGGCGGACTGCATCGCCTGGAACTCGGCCACCGGGTCAACAATCCCGCATCCCGAGGAGTGGCGCTCGCCGCCGGGTTCGTCCAGGAAGGCGTCGAACGGGAGAAATTCCTGATCGACGGGCAGCGAATCGACGTCGTGACCTACGGGCGCCTGGCGAGCGATCCCACCCCGCGAACCGAACCGTTGCCGATCACCGCTGTTCCGAACATTGAGTAGACGCGGCATCGGCTGAGGTTTCTCGAATCGTCGGCCCGGGTGGGGCCGGCCGGGCGTCGCCCGCCGGGTCTGCTTCGACGCTCCCGGACGCAGGTCGGTGCAGTGCTCGCCGGGTCGGCCGGGATGCCCGGGTCCGAGATCTCGTCAACTGTTGACCCCCGAGGCACCTCCGCCTAAGATGGTCTATACCATTTGTTGGTCGCTCGAGGAGGAGCGAATGATTCGTGCAAGACATGTGCTGGCTGTCGCGGTGCTGGCCTCCGTGATTCTCGGTTCCGGGGTGGCAGCTGGTTCGCCGAGCTTGTCCTCGCTCCCGGAAAACCCCCGAGGCAAGGGGGCGTGGAAGCTTGTCCGTGCCGAGAGCTTCAACCGGCCGTTGAAGGTCAGGGGAGACACCGGCTGGTTCCCGAGCAAGGACGAGAAGGACACCGAGTACGACGTGGATGCCTACGACAACGACGGGGAGTTCTTCCAGACCTTCGGCGGGGAGGCGTTCCGGGAACATCTGGCCACCATGGATCTCTACCGGCGCTCCTACGCCATCGGCAAGGGTGGGTGGCTGACCGTGGAGCTCGCCGCGCGGGACCGGGACCGGGACGGCACCCCTGACGGCGTCCCCACGTTCGCGCGCACGAAATCGAGGAAGACGGGATCCGTCGGCACCTTCACCGTTCCGGATCACAACTCCGCCGCCATTCTCCGATCCACCGAGGCCCTGCCCGAGGAGTACCGCGTCGAGGTGACCCTTCGGGCAATCGATTTCGGCGGACAGCGCAACGGCTCCTGGGATTACGACGGCAAGACCAATGGGTACGGCCCCGGTGGTTGCAAGACCAATTTCCCATGGGCGGGCTCTCCGGGTGCCGACTACGCCCCGGGGGAATGCGACTGGCTCGACGTCACCGGTGACTCCAACGGTTACTACTTCCTGTCGATCATGGACCATCCGGTGGCTCCACACAACAATGTTTTCGTCCATCAGCGGCGCAAGGTGGTGATGGACGGTTACAACCGTTATCGCTACACCGGAAACGGTCTGCGGTACTGCGATCCCGTCTCGGGTGCCTTCCAGCCGTACGAGTGGGGCAGCGGGAATGGTGTGAACATGCTCTTCATGACCCCGTTCCGTCGCTATTCCAGCTCTCCGGGGACCCAGTACCTGATGAAATCCGAGTGCGGAACCGTCCATGGCGGTGCGATCGTCAGCCAGGTCGACATGGTTCCCGAGAAGATGCCCGAGGCGAGCTACGTTTTCGCCATAGAGCGTCGCGGCGGGCAGTACACACTCGAGGTTTCAGGGTATTTCCGCAACGTGGGGTGGGGCACGTACCGGTACAGTCAGCCCTTCGATGACGGTGAACACCCGATCCATCACTACAACCAGAGAACCGATGAGTACGACGGCCGGTACAACATGGACTGGACCTATTCCGCGGGTGACAAGACCTTCGTGGATCCCAACATCTGGCCTGCCGGTTCGTCCTATCCCGACTATTTCATGATCGGCATTCCGCACATGAACTTCTATGAGGGGACGGCGAGCATCAAGGACGTGCGTCTTTACATTCCGCGATAGCCATCATCGCCGGGCGCCCCGCAACGGATCCGGAAAAGCAAATCCAATCAGGGGTGCCAGAACTGTCTTCGCCGGACGGATTCACTCCGGCATCAAAATTGGAGGTAGCAGTGGATCTCATAGCCAACATCGCCTCTGCGCTGGCGAACAATCTTTTCTCGCAGGTTGCCGTTCTCATCGGGCTCATCGCCCTGATCGGTCTCCTGCTTCAACGCAAACCTCTCGAACAGGTGGTGGGTGGCGCGGTCAGGGCCACCCTCGGGGTCGTGATCCTGAACATCGGCGTGGACATCTTCGTTGCCGGTCTGGTCGCCTTCCAGGCGATCGTCTCCAGTGCCTTCGGGATCACGCCGCCGACCAGCACCAGCAACATGACTACCTTCCTCGCGGGCAGGGGCACCGTGGTTCCCTTGGTGATCGCGTTCGGTTTCCTGATCCACCTCATCCTGGTCGCCCTGTTCAAATCGGCGCGCTATGTCTATCTGACCGGGCACCTGATGTACTGGATGTCCCTGGTGTTGGTGGCCACGTTCGTGGAGGCGATTCCCGGGGCGGATCCCGTCGCCCTCACGGTGGTCTCCGCCGTGGTCGTCGCCTGCTACTGGACGCTGCAGCCGATGTGGATGGAACCACTCATGAAACGTGTCGTCGGCGGGGACAACTTCGGTCTCGGGCACACCACGTCCTGCCTGGCACTGCTTTCGGGATACGGTGCCAAGGCCCTCCACCTGGGCGATCCGGTGAAACACGACACCGAGAAGATCCGGATGCCGAAGGCAATCTCCTTCCTGAAGGACATCAACGTCTCAACCGTGTTCGTCATCGGCATCATCATGATCGTCTCCATACTGTTCGCCGACGGCGGCGTCGTCGCGAAGCAGATGGGTGACAGCACGATGGCCCCCGTGATGTGGGGATTCGTGCAGGCGCTGCGATTCGCGGCGGGAATCGCTGTCCTTCTCTACGGGGTCCGGATGTTCCTGGCCGAGATAGTTCCGGCTTTCCGTGGCATCTCCCAGAAACTCCTGCCGGGTTCCCGGCCCGCACTGGACATTCCCACGGTCTTCCCGAAATCCCCCACGGCCGTCATGATCGGTTTCCTGGCCTCAATGGTGACTTTCCTGGTCTGCATGGGCGTCTTCGCCACCGCAGGCTGGTTCGCGCTCGTCCCACCCATGATCATGCTGTTCTTCGGTGGCGGTGCCGCCGGAGTCTTCGGCAATGCCACGGCGGGCTGGCGCGGTGCCGTTTTCGGTGGGGTGCTCAACGGTTTGATCCTCGCCTTCGGGCAGTGGATCGGCTGGGGCTGGTACAGCTCCACGGCCCCCGAGCTGGCCACCCTCGCGGATTCCGACTGGTACGCGGTCGGCTGGTTGTTCCTCGGTCTCGGGAAACTGTTCGAAGGGCTCGGGGGTGTCGGGCTGTGGATTGTCGGCGCGGTGGCCCTGGTCATCACCATGGCGGCCCTGCTGCTCGTCCGGAAACGCAACCTCGTGAACGCGGAGGACGCAGAAACGAAGGAGAAGACGAAATGACGATGCCTGACCCGGTGAAGGTGCTCTGCGTCTGTGGCTTGGGAATGGGAAGTTCCCTGATCCTTCGCATGACCGTGGAAACCGCCCTCAACAGGATGGGTCTGAACACCGAGATCGATCACACCGATCTCTCATCGGCCCGGAGCATGGAACCGGATGTGGTGGTCGGGCAGGGCATGCACACCGATGAACTGGAGGGACTCGCACCCGTCATCGTGTCGGTGGATGATTTCCTCGACGATGCCGTGGTCGAGGAAAAACTCCGGACCGGATTCACGGCAGCGGGATGGGACGTATGCTGACCGCGGCGGCGGTGGGTGCCGCCACTGGTTGGAGAAACGCCGTACGTGCCGCCGCAGCGCTCCTCGTGGAGGTTGGGGCCACCACCCCGGAGTACGGGGAGCGCTGCATCGGATCGGCCGAGGAGCTGGGCCCGTACTTCGTGTTGAGCCCCGGGGTGGCGCTGGCCCACGCCCGCGCCGAGGGCACCTGCCTGCACCCGGGGTTGTCGCTGCTCCGACTGGATGGGCCGGTTGACTTCGGCCACGAGGCGAACGATCCCGTCGATCTGGTGTTCTGCCTGGCATCCCCGGACAATGAAACCCACATGGCTGGCCTTCGGGCCTTCGCGCTCGCCATGTCAGGTGATCTGGTGGAAAGACTCCGCGGTGCTGCTCCTGAAGAACTGGCCGGCCTGCTGGCGGAGGCGTCGGTCGCATGAGTTCGCTGGGAACCTGGATCGATGAGGTGGTCGCTCACAACGAGAAACAGATTTCCGTCGCAGCGACTTGCATTGCCAGGACCCATCGCGAGGGAGGGCTCGTTTTCACGGCGGGCTCCGGGCATTCCCTGGCGATGGTGATGGAAACCTTTTTTCGCGCGGGCGGACTGGCCATCGTTCGTCCTTTCTTCCGCGCGGACATGCTTCCCCTGAACGGTGCCCTGAGATCGACGATGGCCGAACGGGAAACCGGTGTGGGAGCCGAAATGGTGACCGCCGTCGATCCGGGCCCGAGAGATCTCGTCGCGATCTTCTCGAACTCGGGGCGCAACCCGTACCCGGTGGAGATAGCGGAGGGGGCGAGGGCGCGCGGGGCGGTCGTCGTGGCCTTGACCAGCGTCGGGGCGAGCCGGGCGAGCCGGCCCCGGGGGGCGCATCGCCTCTACGAGGTGGCTGATGTCGTCCTCGACACCCTGGTCCCTCCGGGAGATGTGTCGTCCCCGGCGGGGAATCCGGTGACCGGTCCGCTCTCCACGCTGGCCTGTTGTGCGCTCTGGACCGAGATCCTCGCGGCCACCGTGGAACTCGACCCCGGGGTGTGTCTGTGGCGGAGCGCCAACCAGGACGGAAACGACGGCTTCAACACCGCTCTGGCCGAACAGTTGCGGGACCGGATACCCGAACTTTGAACCGGCCGTCACGAGGAGGGCAACAATTTTGCGGTGAATTCATAGGCATCCGCCCGGTACCAGGAAATCGTGTGTTCCGCGGGACGCTCCCGGATTAGGGCCCTGCGATCCATGCGGATAACCGGCGCGCCGGGCCTGATGTGAAGCGATTTGGCGATGTCCTTCGGGCATTCCACGGCGACGATCCGCTGCTCGCCCGAGTCGAGACGCAGGCCGTAACGTCTGCCGAGGATTTCGTAGAGGGACTGCTCGGCGTCGTCGATGGAATAGCCGGGTACGAGTGAGGAATCCAGGTGGGTCTCCTCGATCGCGAGGGGCACGCCGTCCCCGGTGCGGATCCGGGTCATCGTCACCAACGATGTCCCGACCGGGAAGAAGCTCTTGTCATTGGCCTGTTCGCTGCCGAAGTCGAGCACTATCGCACCCGGCTCTTTTCCTTTCGCCCGCATGTCATCGGTGAAGGAGTTCAGGGAGAGCCGTAATTCGATTCTCGGTTGAGCCACGAAGGTGCCACGCCCGACGTGCCGATCCAACAGGCCTTCCCGGGTCAGGTCGATGACGGCGCGGCGGGCCGTCATGCGGGAGACCCCGTATTCCTGGGCCAGGTCCCGTTCGGAACTTATCGGGGCACCGATCGGCAGCTTCAGGACTCTCCTGCGGAGTCGTTCTCGCATCGTCAGGTACTTGGGGCTCGGCTCGGTGGGCACGTCGGGGATTCTAGTGCCGGACCCTGCTGAAATGGCCTCTCATTCGGCCGCCAGCAGCCAGGCGTCCTCCAGCTCGTCCTTGCGTGCCCGGGCGGTCCGCAGATCCGTGTCCAGCGCAGCGAGCTTCTCGAAATCGGTCGCCGAGGCGGCCATGGCGTCGTGGATGCGTTCGATCTCGGAGTCCACCTTCGCGAGCTGTGACTCCAGACGCGCCAGTTCCTTCTTCCGGGCGCGTTCGGCCGCGGCATCGGAGCGGGGCCTGGCAGCGGGGGGAGTGGGTGAGGGGGAGGGGGTCTTCGTCCCGCTGCGACGTTCCAGATATTCCTCCACCCCGCCGGGCAGCAGCACACATGAACCGTCACCCAGCAACGCCCACGAGGCGTCGGTGACGCGCTCCAGGAAGTAGCGGTCGTGGGATACGACGATCAGGGTGCCCGGCCAGGTGTCGAGGTAGTCCTCGATCACCGTGAGGGTGTCGATGTCGAGGTCGTTGGTTGGTTCGTCGAGGAGCAGCACGTTCGGTTCCTCGAGCAACAACCGGAGCAGCTGGAGGCGGCGGCGTTCCCCACCGGACAGGTCGCCGATGCGGGCGACCAGTTTGTCGCCGGTGAAACCGAACTCCTCAAGCAGATTGCCGGCCGATACCTCCCGGCCGGTCGCCAACCTCGTCGCCTGTTTCAGGCGGGTGACGGACTGGAGTACACGGTCCTCGTCGTCCAGTTCCCCGACGCTCTGCGACAGGTATCCGACCCTGAGCGTGATGCCACGCTTGATCTTCCCGCCCTGAGGGGACCTCAGACCGGCCAGCAGGTCCAGCAGGGTGGTCTTGCCCGCGCCGTTGACACCCACCAGGCCGATGCGGTCGCCCGGCCCGATGGACCAGGTGAGCCGGTTCAACAGTTTGCGGCCATCGACGGAGTAGTCGACGTTGATCAGGTCGAAGACGTCCTTGCCGAGACGCGAGGTGGCGAATTTCTCCAGGGCCAGCCGGTCGCGCGGCGGGGGCACGTCGCTGATGAGGGCCTCGGCCGCCTCGATGCGGAACTTCGGTTTCGAGGTGCGGGCAGGGGCCCCGCGCCGCAGCCACGCCAGCTCCTTGCGCGCCAGGTTCCTGCGGCGTGCCTCCGAGGCCGCGGCCTGCCGCTGCCGCTCCACCCGCGCCAGCACATACGCCGCGTAGCCGCCGTCGTAGGCGTCCACCACACCGTCGTGGACCTCCCAGATGCGGGTGCACACCGCATCCAGGAACCAGCGGTCGTGGCTGACCACCAGCATCGCGAGCCCCGCCGCGGTGCGGGAACGCAGATGGGAGGCGAGGAAGGCGATCGCCTCCACGTCGAGATGATTGGTGGGCTCGTCCAGCACGATCAGGTCGTGGTCACCGAGCAGCACCTCGACCAGTCCGACCCGCCTTCGTTCGCCCCCGGACAGGGTCTCGATGGGACGGTCCAGGTCAACTCCCGCCAGCAGCGCCTCGACGATCTCACGCCGATCCGCCCGGGCCGCATAGACGTGATCGGCGGCGCCGTCGAGCACCACCTGCCGGATCGTCTCACCGGGGGAGCCGGCCTGATGCTGGGTCAGCACCCCGATGGAAGCGGAGTTGGAGATCGTCACCCGCCCGGAATCGGGCACCAGATCGCCCGTCAGGATGCGCAGCAGGGTGGTCTTCCCGTCCCCGTTGCGCCCGACCACACCGACAACCTCGCCCGCCCCGATCCCGAGGCTCACCCCGTCCAGCAGCACACGGGTGCCGAAGGCGTGGGAGACGGATTCCAGATTGACCAGATTTGCCACGTCCGAAAGCTACCAGCGAAAGCCGGGGAGCGCGTCAACGCCCACGGAGCGCCTGCCGGGCTCCTTTCATGCCGCCCTTTCCGGTGGGCATGGGGCCCTTCGGCATGGGCAGCTTCGGGCGCATCGCGTCGAGCGCCCGGAGCCTGTCCTCCACCTCCGTGATCTTCGACGCGGTCAAGGACTTCGGAAGTTTCTTGATCTCGTCGGCCAGCCGGTCGAGGGGCACCTGTCCACCGCCCCTGCCGACCACGAAGGTGACCACGTCCACGCCGTAGGCAACCTGCTCGTGTTTCTTCTTCTCCGATGCGAGCAGGGTCTTGAGGCCCTTGGGGTCCCCTTCACCGATCAGCACGAGACCACCGGGACCGATGGCGCGGTGCACCACGTTCGCGGAGTCGCGATTGCGGGTGACCGCCACCGCGATGGTGTGCTTCCACTTCTTCCCGAGCATGTTCAACGCCAGCTCGGCGGAGCCAGCCTGACCCTCGTAGCGGCTGAAGGCAGCTCGTTTCACGCGCCGCGTGAACACGAACAACGCCGCCAGCAGACCCACGGCGACACCCAAAATGCCCCACACGATGGGCGAATGCAGCACGAATCCCAGGGTCAGGACCAGCGCGAACGGGACGAGGCCCGCGGCGAGCAGGATCCACGGCAGCTTCGGATCCTGCTGTTTCGTGAGTTTGTACGACTCCGTGATCTGGCGGATCTGGCCCCAGTCGGCCGGGTTGTCGGAGTTCCTGCGGCGCAGTTTCTCGGCGCGGGCCTTCTCCTTCTGTCTCTGTTTCTGTTCCTTCTGTCGTTGGGCCAGTTCCCGGGCCCTCTCGCTGCGTGCCATCACTTTCCACCAGCCTTCCGCGCGGCCTTCTTACGTTCTTCCATCGCAGTCCTGTACAGCCTGCCAGCCCGATAGGACGAGCGTACGAGAGGCCCGGAGAGCACGCCAGAGTAGCCGATCTGTTTTGCCTCCTCGGCGAGCTCGTCGAACTCCTCGGGAGGCACCCAGCGGGAAATCGGGTGCAGGGTCGCGTTCGGGCGCAGGTACTGGGTGATGGTGATCAACTCGGTTCCCGCCTCGTACAGGTCGACCAAGGCCTGGGAGACCTCCTCACGGGTCTCACCCATGCCCAGGATCAGGTTCGATTTCGTGACCAGTCCCGCGTCGCGGCTCATCCGCAGCACGTCGAGGGAACGGTCGTAGCGGAAGGCCGGGCGGATGCGTTTGAAGATCCGTGGCACGGTTTCCACATTGTGGGCGAACACCTCGGGCCGGGTGTCCAGGACCTGGCCCACCAGGTCCGGTTCCGCGGAGAAGTCGGGGGCGAGCATCTCCACCCCCACCCCTGGATTGACAGCGTGGATCTGGCGAATGGTCTCGGCGTACAACCACGCACCCTGGTCGGGCAGGTCGTCGCGGCAGACCCCGGTCACGGTGGCATAGCGCAACCCCATCTTCTTCACCGACGCGGCGACGCGCATCGGCTCGGCCGGGTCGTAACCCTCGGGTTTCGCGGACGTGATCTGGCAGAAGTCGCAGCGCCGGGTGCACTGGTCACCACCGATCAGGAAGGTGGACTCGCGATCCTCCCAGCACTCGAAGATGTTGGGGCAGTTCGCCTCACGACAGACGGTGTGCAAATCCGCTTTCTGCACGATCTGCTGCAGATCCCTGTAGTTCGGGCCGGTGCGTGCGGTGGTGCGGATCCAGCCGGGTTTGCGTTCGATCGGGGTCTCGGCGTTCTTGGCCTCGATGCGGAGCAGTCGACGTCCATCCGGATGTACAGCGGTCACCCGGGGGATGATACCCGCTGAACCGATGGTCGCGCGGTTCATCGAACCGCTTCGCGGATTCGTGAGCGCCGGTTCACCCGTGATCGAAGGCCGCCAGACGAAAACGGAGATGGGGCTCCAGGTCGTGGGCCACCGCGGCGACATCCCAGTTCCCGGGCAGTTCCTCCGCCAGGGAGGTCACCCCGGCATCGCTGATTCCGCAGGGAACGATGTTGCCGAAGGCTTCCGGGTTGGGGAGCACGTTCAGGGCGAAACCGTGCATCGTGGTTCGTCTGGCGACCCTGATCCCGATGGCGCAGATCTTGCGTTCCGGCCGGCTCCCGGATGCGGGCAGCCAGACCCCGGTCCTGCCCACCACGCGACGCCCGTCCAGGCCGTAACCGATCAGCAGGTCGACGACGGCGTCCTCGAAACGCCGGATCGGATCCACCACCCCGACACCATCGGGCAGGCGAAGGAGCGGGTAGCCGGTGAGCTGGCCGGGGCCGTGCCAGGTGATCTTCCCGCCCCGGTCCACGTCCACCACCGGGGTGTCGTCGAAGGGACGTTCTTCGGGTAGGGTGGCCCGTCCCGCCGTGTAGACGGGTTCGTGTTCCAGCAGGATCACGTGCCCGGGTCGTTTCCCGGCCGCCACCTCGGCGTGCACCCGGCGCTGGTAATCCCACGATTCCCGGTAGTCGCTGTGGAAATGATCGGGGCCCAGGCCGCGGTACTCGAAGGTCAACATCGCGGACATCGTAGCCCTGACGGCATTCCCGGATGTCATCTCCCACGGTGGGCAGGCCGGTGGAACAGAATGGCAGGCATGATTCGAACCGTTGAACATGACCGTTGCCCCGGCCTCCCACACTCCCGACACACCATGGATGAGAACTGCGGTGGGTCCGGCGGAGAGCGGGTGGGGTTCATCACCCCGGTGGCTGCCGGGACCGTCCTGACCGCGGCCGGCAGGTGATCTCGGTGGTGAAGCGACCCGAGAGACGCTACTTCTACGAAACCAACGGCTCCGCCATTTCCAAGGAGTCCTTCCGCATCGTCCGGGAGGGAGCCGACCTGACGGCTTTCACCCCCGAGGAGGCCCAGGTGGTGGTGCGCATGATCCACACCGCCGGCGATCTCGACCTGCCCCGACGAGTCGTCTTCCATCCTGAACTGGTGTCCGCGGTGCGCGGTGCCCTGCGTGGGGGAGCACCGATTTTCACCGACGCGAACATGGTCAAGTCCGGCATCACCCGCAGGCGCCTTCCCGCCGACAACGAGGTGCGCTGTCTCCTGCGCGACGAGCGGGCGGTGGCTCTGGCCGATGAGTGGGGAACCACCCGGTCCGCGGCCGCGGTTTCGCTGTGGGGCGATGACCTAGAGGGGGCGGTGGTCGCCATCGGAAACGCCCCGACGGCGCTGTTCCACCTCCTGGAACTGATCGCCGACGGCGGGCCACGTCCCGCGGCGATCATCGGCGTGCCCGTAGGTTTCGTCGGCACGGCAGAGTCGAAACAGGCCCTCGCGGATTCCGATTTCGGGGTGCCGTGGCTCGTGGTTCACGGGCATCGTGGGGGATCCGCGCTGGCCGCTTCGGCGATCAACGCCTTGGCGAGCGAGTCCGAGCTGTGACCGGGACCCCGTGGGCCATCGGTGTCGGCCCGACCGGGACCACGGGGCCAACAACACGTCCCCGGCGAACCCATGGCCGGTGAACGGCGGGCCACCGTTTCGGTGGTGGGACTCGGTCCGGACCAGTGGACATGTGAAGGCTTTCCTTGCCATCCGGATCCTTCCTGACGCAAGTGGCTACCTCCGACAGGTGCGGATGCTGCGTTTCGTTCCGGTAATGTGAGGCCCGAAGCGTGGGTTAGTCACGAGGAACCCGGTGGAAATCCGGGACGGTCGCGCCACTGTGAACCAATCCAGGTGAGTCAGGAACTCGTCCCACGCCCCGTTGCGGAACGCATGATTCCGCAGAAGGGATGTGTTTCGTCATGCACATTGCAGAGGGTTTCCTGCCTCCGTTGCAGGCCGCTGCCTGGTTCGTGGCCGCGACGCCGTTCGTGATCCACGGGGCCATGGCCGTCGTGAAACAAGTGCGCAAGGATCCTGACTCCAAACTCCTGCTGGCTGCCGCTGGCGCCTTCACCTTTGCTCTGTCGGCGGTGAAGCTGCCATCGGTGACGGGTTCCTCCTCACACCCGACCGGGACGGGAGCCGGGGCCGTGCTGTTCAAACCACCGGTTCTGGCCTTCCTCGGCACCATCGTGCTGTTGTTCCAGGCGATCCTGCTGGCGCACGGCGGCCTCACGACCCTCGGGGCGAACGTGTTCTCGATGGCCGTCGCGGGCCCTTGGTGCGGTTACCTGATGTGGGTGCTGTTCAAGAGGGTCAACAAGATGGTGGCGGTGTTCCTCGCCATGGCCGTCGCAGATCTCAGCACCTACGTCGTCACGAGCTTCCAGCTGGCCATCGCCTACCCGGGCACCGAGGGCAGCTTCGGGGCCACCCTGATGAAGTTCATGTCCATTTTCGCCCTGACCCAGATCCCGCTGGCTCTCGCCGAGGGTGTTCTCGGCGTGTTCCTGTTCTCCTTCCTGACCAGGGTTGCAACGCCCGAGCTGTCGAAGCTCGGTGTGCTCTCCCGCAAGGACGTGGAGGTGGCGTCATGAAACTGAACAAGTGGGGAATCATCGCGGGAATCGTCGCCCTGGTACTGCTGTTCTGCATCCCGTTCTACACCGCGCCCGCCGAGTCCGAGTTCGGTGGCACCGACTCGGCCGTGACCGACATTCTGGAAGAAAACGGCGCCGAGCCCTGGTTCAAGCCCGTCGCCCCACCCGCGGGTGGCGAGATCGAGTCGGGTCTGTTCGCCATGCAGGCCGCTCTCGGTTCCGGGATCATGTTCTACTGCCTCGGCCGCATGGCCGGCAGGCGCAAGGCCGAGAAGGAAGCCGGGGGGGCCGCTTCCGTTGAGGATTAGCGGCCTGGACGATTCCGCCTGGGGCAGTCCCTGGCGGACAATCCCGGTCGGTCAGAAGGTGGGCCTGTCGTTGCTGCTCGTGTTGACGGCGCTGCTGGCTCGTCCTTGGCCAACCGCGGTTCTCGTCGCGGCAATGGCCGTCGCCGCCCTGGTTGTCGCCAGGATTCCGGTCCGCATGGTGGCCGCCGCCATGACCGCTCCCGCGGTGTTCATCATCCTGGGAGCGGTTTCGGCGACGCTGACGATCGGCGCTTTCGAAGGACCCGGTTGGCGTTGGGGCTGGCTGGGAATCCGGGAGGCCGACATGGCCTTGGGGTTGGGTCTGCTGCTGCGCGCGACGGCCGGAACCCTGGGGGTGCTGGTGTTGGCGATGACCACCCCCATGGTGGATCTGCTCAGCTGGCTGAGAAAACTGCACGTCCCGGCCCCTCTGATCGAGATCGCCTCGCTGATGTACCGGATGATCTTCACCGCCTGGAACTCGCTGGTTCTGGTACGCCGGGCCCAGCAGCAACGACTCGGTGGCACCGGACCCATGAGGCGAAGGTTCGCCGAGACGGGGCAGTTGGTCGGGGCGGTTGCCGTTCGGACCTGGTTGGCATCCGCCCGCCTGGCCGACGGCCTGGCCATCCGGGGACACGAGTCAACTTTGACCACCCTGCCGTCTCGGCGCGGAAACCGGAATCTTCCGATCTGGGTGTTGGTGGGTTTGAGTCTCATGTGGGGAGTTGCGTTGTGGACGCGATGAAACTGGCCGCGACGGGAATCGTCGCGGGTTTCGAGGGGCGCGAGGTGTTGCGGGGCCTTGACCTGGGGGTTCCCGCTGGAGCCCGGATGGCGTTGCTCGGTGCCAATGGCTCGGGCAAGACCACCCTGCTGCGCACCATCGCAGGTGCGCACCGGCCATCGGCCGGGCAGGTTCGTCTCGACGGGGAGCCGGTGCGTTTCGACCGTGCCGGGCTGAGGGCGCATCGGCGTCGTGTGCAGCTGGTGCTGCAGGACCCGGACGATCAGTTGTTCTCCGCGGATGTGCGGCAGGACGTGAGCTTTGGTCCGCTGAACCTGGGGCTGTCCGAGACCGAGGCCGCCGAGGCCACGGATTCGGCGATATCCGCCATGGGCATCGAACACCTGGCCGACCGGCCCACCCATCAACTCAGCTACGGGGAGCGGAAGCGTGTGGTCATCGCCGGTGCATTGGCGATGAACGTGGATGTGTTGCTGCTCGACGAACCGACAGCCGGGCTGGATCCCGCCGGGGTCGAGGCCCTGCTGCAGACGCTGGGGGAGATCAATGCGCGGGGCACCACGCTGGTGTTCTCGACCCACGAGGTGGACAACGCTCTGGCCTTCGCCACCCATGCCGCGGTGATGACCGACGGGAGGCTGCGGCAGGGCGGGCTCGTGGAGCTGCTCAGCGACGCCGAGCTCTTGACGGCCGCCCGCCTGCGTCAACCGATCCTGCTGCAGTTGTCCGCGGCGCTGGGATGGGAAAGCCCCGCTACCAGTGTCGAGCAGGTCAGGCAACGCTGGCCCGTCGGCTGAAGCGAGCCCATCGCCGGGTTCACGGGGCTGCCGCGGCCTCCGGCAGCGGGTCCCGGATACGAATTGAAATGGATTTCACAAGAAGTGGTTGTTCTCATGAGAAAAGCGAAGGAGCGTAGTTCAACATCCTCGGGATTGCCCCGGAAAACCACCAAGTTCAAGGTGCTGAGGGGAGAAGCGACGTCGGAGTCGGTCCGGGATGGGGTGGAAACCGGGCTCGGGCAGGTTGATGAATGCCCAGGAGGGTGCCTGGCAAACCCGATGTGGCTGCCGGGACACCTCTTCGGCGACGCCGGGGATCCGGAAACCCGGATGCCCAGCGCGATCGAGAGCTGACCGTGAAATCGTCCTGCGCCACGGGTCACCGATTCCGGTGGGTGCCTGGCGCAGGACGATTGCCGTCAGCTTCTCCGAGGAGCTTCGATCAAGGGGCAGGGGTCAATATTTGATGGGCCGGAACCCGGTGATCTGGGTCAGCGGATTCTCCCAGTCCTCACCCCGATTGGCCTTGACCACGCTGATGATGGTGAGCACCAGCCAGCCGATGGACCACAGGAAGACGGGAAACCCGAACCCGAGGATGCTAAGCATCCCTCCCACGATGAAACCAGCGGTGGCGAGAATCTGGTAGTTCAGCGCCTTGGCGGCTTCACGATTGACCGCCGATCCGCTCTTGGTAGCCAGCCAGGCCAGGCCGGGGCCGATTGGTCCCGAGAACAGCCCGGTGAAGTGGATCAGCGCGGCAGCATCGGTGGAGGAACTCGCGAGCCCTGCGGTGGTGGCGGGCTGCACGGGAGCCAGCGTCCGGGGAGACGCGGGCAGGTCCGCGATCGCCAGGCGCAGCTGTTGGGCTGAGCTTGCCTTGAGGATCAGGTCCAACCGGTGCTCCAGCTCCGGTTCGTTTATGCGTCCCTCCGCGTAGGCACGCTGAACGATGTCTATGGCGTTGTCCCGGGTGGCGTCGCTGATTCTCGTGGTCATGCAATCCACTGTCGCACCGCCGCGGCGGTGACACCATTGGGGTCAGCCCCGGTTCACCCCTGTGGAGCCCCTGAGAGATCCTGCGGTGAGGTGTCTCTGCGGGATCGCGTCCGAGGAAGAAACCCGGTGGAGCCGCTGAGCCGAAACCACCCGCTTCGCTTCCTGCTGCCGAGACCTTAACTTTTGGCCAGAGTCTCTTCGATGCCCCGCAGGGTCTGGGTGTTGGTTCTAGAGTCGTGTGATCCCGGGTTGGAGACACCTGCCGGGTTTGTGACACCAATGGGGGTGTTGAACAATGAAACATCGCATCAAAGGAACCACCACGACGGTCGCTGTGGCCGCGGTTTTGCTGCTGTCCTCGTGCAGCGGGCAGCAGCCCGGTCCGGGGAGCAGTGAATCGGCTTCCTGGGGGACCGCCCCGCAGCAGCCTCCCCGAACCACCACGGCCCAACCGTCGGCTGCATCATCACCCTCTGGGCCGCAGCCGTCGGAGACCTTCACCCCGGAACAACTCGAAGCAGCAAACACCGTGATCGAATACATCCGCATCTCGGATGAGGTTTTCAGTAATCCGGATGCCGATCCCCAGCCTCTCATGGACATCACCACGGGACAGAGTCAAACCATAGAGAAAGAACTTCTTGCGGAGTATCGCAGGAAGGGTCAGGTTCAGACCGGGGAGGCGGTTGTTCACATCACGGGTGCCTCGGAGCCGGTCGAGTTTGATGGGGTGCGCTCCGTTGATGTCCAGATGTGCACCGATGTCGGGAAGGTCGATGTGATCGACTCAGCCGGTAAGAGCGTGGTTCCCGTGGACCGCCCGCAGTATCTCCAGTGGAATGTGAATGTGGTCAAAACCGAGACCGGCTGGAAATTCGGGGATGCCACGAACGAAAACGCCCTGAGGTGCCCGGCATGAAACGCTTGACCGCCATTGCTGTTCTCATTGCCTGTCTCCTGATTGTGGCCGGCCTACTCCCACAATCGGCCCGCGCCGAAGGAGAGGTCCGCTGCGGAAGGAAAGACAGAAACGCCGGAGGTTGTGTAATTGAGATCAGGGCTCCGGGGTCTGGTGGCCAGCCTGGGAAACCGGGCCGGCCCGGCAGGGGTCCGGTGACCCGACCCACCGAGACCCCCGAATTCACCCCGTGTGTTGGGATACCCTGCCTGCCCTTGGACCAGCAACACCCCCCGGACCCCTGCATCAGCTACGCCACCGACGGTTCCTGCGCCAGCTACCTCCCCGGCCTACCCACACCAACCGACGACCCCACCCACCCCGGTGGCGCCCCAGCCCCTGTGACCCTGGCCAGGATCGCAGTCGAACGCATGGACCTCCACGCCCCCGAAATCGGGCTGTGGCCCCACCCCCTCGAAGAACTACCCAACGGATACAACTACGTCGGCTGGAACAACTGGATGTGGGTCAAAAACCCCACCCC
>CALCKT010000004.1 GCA_937965785.1 uncultured Propionibacteriaceae bacterium
GTCCCGTCAAGATCCCGATCTCGGACATCCTGGTGCACATGCGCAACAAGGTGGTGCAGAAGAAGACCGCGCACCGTCCCACCATCGAGTCCGTCATCTTCAAGTTGGTGGGTTGGGTCATGGCCCGCGGCCGCAACCTCGCGTTCGTGCAGTTCTTCTCCCGCCTGGCGGGTCGGATCTTCAAGAAACGCACCCATTTCGGTCCGATGCCGTTCCCGGCATCCGCCTGGAGCCGGTCCCGTGACCTGCCGGTGCCACCGAAGGAATCGTTCCGGAAGTGGTGGGCCAAGCGAGAGAAAGAGGAGGCCTCCAAGTGAGCAGCGCCCGCGACGACATTCTGGCCCGCGTCCGGGCCGCAACCGAGGACATCCAGGAGAAGGACCCGGCCAAGGACGTGCCCATCACGTGGGCCTACAACCAGCCCACCCCGCTGGATGATGTGCTCGAAACCTTCGTGGAGAACATCCTCGACTACAAGGCCAAGATCGTGCGCTCCCCGGCGACCGCCACCGGAGAGGCGATCGTCGCCGCCCTGAAGGAACTCGGCGCGCGGACCGTGGTCGTGCCCGACGGGGTTCCCACGGCCTGGGTGAACGCGGTTACCGCCGGTGGTCTCGAGGTGATTCGTGACGAAAACCTCAGCCATCAGCAGTTGAACTCCATCGACGCGGTCCTCACGGGATCGCGGGTGTCGATGGCCGAGACGGGCACCATCTGCCTGGATCACGCCGAGGACCAGGGACGCCGCGCCCTGACCCTGGTGCCCGACCGCCACGTGTGCGTGGTCACCGCCGACAGCGTCGTCTCCGACGTGCCGGAGGCGGTGCACCGGCTCAAGGCCTCGGTGCAGGCCGGACGGCCCATCACCTGGATCAGCGGTGGCTCCGCGACCAGCGACATCGAACTGTCGCGAGTGGAGGGCGTTCACGGCCCCCGGAAGCTGTTCGTGATCCTCGAAGAGGACTGACGACCAGGAACACGAGCACCCGGTACCGGGCCCGCTACGGGGCCGGTACCGGGTGCTCGCTCGTCCGGTGGATGCGCACCGCGCTGCCCGTGGCTAACCTTGTCCGTCGTGAACAGCGGAACCAAGGTAGTGGCCATAGGTAATTTCGATGGAGTCCATCTCGGGCACCGGTGTGTGCTGCAGGCCGAACGGGGTGATGGCGAACTCGCGGTCATCACCTTCTGGCCCCATCCGTTGTCGGTGCTGGCGCCGAAACACGCCCCACGCCTGTTGAGCGACTTGCCCACCCGGATCGACCTGCTCAAACAAGCGGGGGCCCGCGAGGTGCGGGTGGTGCGTTTCGACAAGAAGGTGGCGGCCATGAGCCCCGCCGAGTTCGTCGAGCGTTTCGTCGTGCCGCTCGCCCCTCGGGTGGTGGTGGTTGGGGAGAACTTCCGCTTCGGGCATCGCGCATCGGGGGATGTCGGGACCCTCAGGGAACTGGCCGCGGGACGTTTCGACGTGCGGACGCTCGAACTGTCGGCCATCAACGCCCAGACCACCTGCTCCACTCTCATCCGAGAGGCCCTGGACCGCGGTGATGTGCGGCTGGCCGCACAGCATCTGGGCCGCGACTTCAGGTTCAGCGGTGTCGTGGTGGTGGGGGATCAGCGGGGACGTGAACTCGGGTTCCCGACCGCGAATCTGGTCGTTCCCACGGAACTGGTCGTTCCTGCGGACGGGGTTTACGCGGGGTGGCTGACAACGGCCGGGGGAGAGCCGATGCCCGCAGCCATCTCCGTGGGATCCAACCCGACCTTCGAGGGGGCGGACCGGCGGGTCGAGACCCACGTGCTGGACCGCAACGACCTGGAGCTGTACGGGGTCCAGATCGACGTCGACTTCGTGGAGAGGCTGCGCGGGCAGGTGCGTTTCGAGGGCGTCGAGGGTTTGATCGTCCAGATGAACCAGGACATTGAGAACTGCCGCCGCATCCTCACCCGGCGGAGTTGATGCCGGAACCGGCGGGTTTGGTTTCCCGGCGGAACCGATGGTAAGGTCCCACAGTTGCCGTCGATCGGCCACGGATCAACAAGAGCCCCAACCGCACCCGCCACCGGGGCGCCGTGCAGCGAACCGGAAGGAGTCCAGACATGGATGCTGCCGAGAAGACAAGGATCATCGAGGAATACGCCACGAAACCGGGCGACACCGGTTCGCCGGATGTGCAGATCGCTCTGCTGACCAAGCGGATCGCTCACCTGACCGAGCACCTCAAGGTCCACAAGGGGGATCACCACAGCCGTCGCGGCCTGATGCTGATGGTCGGCCAGCGCCGCCGTCTGCTCAACTACGTTGCCCAACGGGACATCGAGCACTACCGTGAACTCATCGCGAGGCTCGGTCTGCGCCGCTGACCGGCGTAGTCATTCACGCGATCTGACCATAGGACAGCCCCGCACACGCGGGGCTGTCCTACGCGCTTGTCCGGAGCCCAGCCGGTAGGATTGGCGCAAACAAAACTTAATCACCACAACGTAGTTTCTGCCTGCCAGGGGGTCTCACCTGGTCCTCGGTAGTGACCTTCGGGTAGTTGCAGCCCCGCGGGTCTCGATCGAAGACCGGTGGTACTGGCGGTGAGCCGCGCCCTGCGGGCAGCCAACCCACCGAAAGGAGCCAGCATTGTCCATGGAAGGACCTGGTCTCGAATTCTCCGAAGCCGTCATCGACAACGGCAAATACGGTCGACACACCATCCGCTTCGAATCCGGCATCCTCGCCCAGCAGGCGGACGGCTCGGCCGCGGTCTACCTTGATGGCGACACCATGCTGCTGGCCGCCACCACCGCCGCGAAGACCCCGCGGGACGCCATCGACTTCTTCCCGCTCACCGTTGACATCGAGGAACGGATGTACGCCGCGGGACGCATCCCCGGTTCCTTCTTCCGTCGTGAGGGACGCCCCGGGGAGGGCGCCATCCTCGCCGCCCGGCTGATCGACCGTCCGCTGCGCCCGGCCTTCGTGAAGGGGCTGCGCAACGAGGTGCAGGTGATCGTCAACGTCCTCTCCCTCAACCCCAGCCACTACTACGACGTGGCCGCGATCAACGCCGCGTCCATGGCCACCACCTTGGCCGGGCTGCCGTTCTCCGGTCCCATCGGCGGCGTGCGTGTCGCCCTGATCGACGAGACCTGGGTGTGTTTCCCGACCGTCGAGCAGGTCGCCAAGGCGTCCTTCCAGATGGTGGTCGCCGGGCGTGTCCTGCCCGACGGGGATGTCGCGATCATGATGGTCGAGGCCGGCGGCACCGAGTCCACCTGGGAGAACGTGCGTTCCGGCAGGACCGCCCCCACCGAGGAGGTCGTCGGGCAGGGTCTGGAGGCCGCGAAACCCTTCATCAAGACCCTGTGTGACGCCCAGTCCGAACTGAAGGCGAAACTGCCCAAGGAAACCTTCGACTTCCCCATCTTCCGTGACTACGAGGACGATGTCTACGCCGCCGTCGAGGAACTGGCCGCCGAGCGGATCTCCGAGGCGATGCGGATCCCGGGCAAACAGGACCGCGACGACGCCACCCACGCCATCCGCCAGGACGTCACCGAGGCCCTCGCGGAGCGTTTCGAGGGGCGCGGCAACGAGATCACGGCGGCCCTGAAGTCGCTGACCAAGAAGATCGTCCGTCACCGCACCCTCACCGAGGGCGTGCGCATCGACGGCCGGGGTACGCGCGACATCCGCACCCTGTCAGCCGAGGTCGCGGTGATCCCGCGCGTCCACGGTTCGGCGCTGTTCCAGCGGGGCGAGACCCAGATCCTGGGGGTCTCCACCCTGAACATGCTGGACATGGAGCAGAAGATCGACACCCTCTCCCCGGAGTCGACCAAGCGGTACATGCACAACTACAACTTCCCGCCTTTCTCCACCGGCGAAACCGGGCGCGTTGGTTCCCCGAAGCGCCGCGAGATCGGCCACGGGGCGCTCGCGGAACGCGCGATCGTTCCGGTGCTGCCCACCCGGGAGGAGTTCCCCTACGCGATCCGACAGGTCTCCGAGGCCATCGGATCCAACGGCTCCACCTCGATGGGTTCGGTGTGCGCATCCACCCTGGCCCTGCTGAACGCGGGCGTGCCGCTGAAGGCCCCCGTCGCAGGCATCGCGATGGGGCTGATGAGCGAGGAGATCGACGGTGAGACCCGCTACGTGGCGCTCACCGACATCCTGGGAGCCGAGGATGCCCTCGGTGACATGGACTTCAAGGTGGCGGGCACCCGTGATTTCGTCACGGCCCTCCAGCTCGACACCAAACTGAACGGTATCCCCGCAGTGGAGCTGCAGAAGGCGCTGCTGCAGGCCCGCGAGGCCAGGCACACCCTGCTCGAGGTGATGGGCGAGGCCATCGATGTCCCGGACGAGATGAGCCCGTACGCTCCGCGAATCGTCACGCTGCGCATCCCCGTCGACAAGATCGGTGAGGTCATCGGCCCCAAGGGCAAGGTCATCAACCAGATCCAGGACGACACCGGGGCCAACATCACCATCGAGGACGACGGCACCATCTACGTCGGCGCCGAGACCGGGGAGGCCTCGGAGGCCGCGGTTTCCGCCATCAACGCCATCGCCAACCCACACATGCCGGAGAAGGGCGAACGTTTCATCGGCACCGTCGTGAAAACCACCACCTTCGGTGCCTTCGTCTCCCTGCTGCCCGGCAAGGACGGCCTGCTGCACATCAGCAAGCTGCGTGCGCTGGCCGGCGGCAAACGTGTCGAGGACGTCGACGACGTGGTCTCCGTGGGGCAGAAGCTCCAGGTGGAGATCTCCGAGATCGACGACCGAGGCAAGCTGAGCCTGACTCCCGTGCTCGAGGAGGGCGCTGAGGCCGACGAGGCCTGAGCCGCGAAACCGGTGAGGGGCCGATCCGTTCTGCGGGTCGGCCCCTTCGGGTTTCACCGGTCCGGTAGAACTGATGGGGAAGAGACGAGAAGGAGTTGAGGATGAGCACTCTTGGGGTCGGTGTTTTCGGTATCGGTGGGAAGATGGGCAGCGAGGTGCGCCGCGCGGTGATGGCCGCCGACGACCTGGAGATCACCGGGGGAGTGGATCTCGGTGAGCCACGGGAGCGGATCGGGGATGCGGTCGTGGCGGTGGACTTCACCCACCCCGATGCGGTGATGGACAACATCGAATGGTCGGTTCCGCGGGGAATCAACATGGTGATCGGCACCACCGGGTTCAACGAGGAAAGACTCGCGCGGGTCCGGGAGCTGTGTGCGTCCAACCCGGGGGTGGGGGTGTTGATCGCCTCGAATTTCTCCATCGGAGCGGTTCTCATGATGCAGTTCGCCGCGAAGGCGGCCCCGTTCTATCCGAGCGTCGAGATCGTCGAACTGCACCACCCGAACAAGGCGGATGCCCCGTCGGGAACCTCCGCGACCACGGCCGGGAAGATCGCGGCCGCTCGGGCCGCCGCAGGCATGGGGCCGGTCCCGGACGCGACGGTGCACGACGCCGGGGCCCGCGGGGCCGTGGTCGACGGCATCCACATCCACGGGGTACGGCTGCAGGGGCTCGTCGCCCACCAGGAGGTGCTGCTCGGCGCCCACGGTGAGACGCTCACCATCCGGCACGACAGTTTCGACCGCGCCAGTTTCATGCCGGGGGTGCTGGCGGGAGTGCGGTGGGTGGTCGATCACCCGGGTCTGACCGAGGGAATCGAAACGATCCTCGGTCTCTGAACGGGGCCCGCGGATCAGCCGGCGTCCGGGGCGGTGCCCCGATCCGCGATCCGGGTCATCAACCTGACCTGTTTGACGGCCTCCGTCCCGTCCTCGGTCCCGAGGCTTCGGTGGGCGCCGTCCGCGACCCAGCCGCACTCGATCAGGAAACCACGCAGGGCGTCGTCGTCGCTGCGGACCCACCAGGTGGCGGTCTCGTAGCCGTCGGCGCGCAGCGTGTCCACCGCGGCGTTCACCAGGCGCGAGGCGTGGTCGTCGAGCGCGTCCGACTCGGTGATGAACTCGGCGACCATGCCGTCGCTCACCTCGGCATCCGGGTCGTTGCTCGGCCCGGTCACCACGAAACCCGCCACCTGCCCCTGGGAGAGGGCCACCAGCACCCGGCAGTGGGCAAGTGGGGGTTTGACGATGGCCTCGTGCCAGGTGCGTACCGCCTGATCTGCGGGAATGGCCGCCAGCGCCGCTGCCATGCCGGGTTGCCGGGACCAGGCCTTCCGCTGGAGCCTGGCTATGTCGACAGCCTCGACGGGCATGGCGAGACGCACGGAGTCCGGAATGGGCATGGCTGTCAGTGTAGTGATGGCTGCTGTTTGCACTAGCCTTTTGCGGGTGAGTGAACTGCGTACGCCTCCGCCCCTGCAACCCGGAACCCTTCGTGTCACGCCCTTGGGGGGACTCGGCGATGTGGGCCGGAACAGCGCATCCTTCGAGATCGATGGTGAAATGGTCCTGGTCGATTGCGGTGTGCTCTTCCCCGAGGACCGCCACCCCGGCGTCGACCTCATCCTGCCCGCCCTGGGCCTGCTGTCGGATCGTCTCGGTGACATCCGCGCCCTGGTGCTCACCCACGGTCACGAGGACCACATAGGTGCCGTGCCCTATCTGCTCAAGCAGCGGGCCGACATTCCTGTTTACGGTTCCAAACTGACCCTCGCCCTGGTGGCCAGCAAACTGAAGGAGCACCGCATCCGCGGTTATCGGTTGATAGAGGTGAAGGAGGGGGAACGGCACCGGGCGGGGAATTTCGAGCTCGAGTTCTTCGCGGTCAACCACTCCATTCCCGACGGCTTGGCGGTTGCCCTGCGCACCTCGGCGGGCACGGTCCTGCACACCGGGGATTTCAAGATGGATCAGCTTCCCCTCGACGGACGCATCACCGACCTGCGTGGCTTCGCACGGCTCGCGGACGAGGGGGTGGATCTGTTCATGCCCGACTCCACCAACGCGGAAACCCCGGGATTCACGCCCCTGGAGAAGGACATCGAACCCTCCATCGCCCGCGTGTTCGATCAGGCGGACAGGAAACTGATCGTCGCGTGCTTCGCCTCCCACGTGCACCGGGTGCAGCAGGTGCTCAACCTGGCCGTCAAGCACGGCCGCAAGGTGGCCTACGTGGGACGTTCCATGGTGCGCAACATGGCCACCGCCCGGGATCTCGGATACCTGCAGGTCCCGGCGAACGTCCTGATCGAGATGAAGGACATCGAGAAATACCGCGACGACGAGGTGGTGATCATCTCCACCGGTTCCCAGGGCGAGCCGCTCGCCGCGCTGAGCCGGATCGCGAACCGGGAACACCCCGTCATCGAACTGGGCCCCGGCGACATCGTCCTGCTGGCGAGTTCCCTGATCCCCGGGAACGAGAACTCCGTCTACCGGGTCATCAACGGGTTGACGAAACTGGGGGTGCAGGTGGTGCACAAGGGCAACGCCTTCGTCCACGTCTCCGGTCACGCCTCGGCCGGTGAACTGCTGTACTGCTACAACATCCTGAAACCACGCAACGTCATGCCGGTGCACGGCGAGATCCGGCACCTGATCGCCAACGCCAAGCTCGCGATCTCCACCGGGGTCCCGGCGGAGAACACCGTGGTGTGCGAGGACGGTGACGTGGTTGACCTGGTGGACGGCCGGGCCCGCAAGGTCGGGCGCGTCGATGCCTCCTACATCTTCGTGGACGGCTCGATCGTTGGTGACATCACCGAATCGATCAGTGACCGGCTCATCCTCGGTGAGGAGGGGTTCATCTCCGTGGTGGCCGTGGTCAACCTCCACGCCAAGTCCGTCATCGGCGCCCTGGACATCAACGCGAGGGGTTTCGCCGAGGACCCGTCGGTCTTCGACACGGTCCGAGAGCAGATCCTCGCCGACCTTCAGCAGGCCCTGGACGATGGTGTGGATGACGTTTACCGCCTGCAGCAGGTGATCCGTCGCACCATTGGCGCCTGGGTGTCGCGGAGGCTGCGGCGTCGCCCGATGATCGTGCCCGTGGTGGTCGCCACCTGAGGGGAGGACGCGCTCCGGGAATCACGGTTTGAGGATTGGGCGCATATCGGGTTATCATCTACCGGTTGCCCGCCTCGGCGGGTGAACCCAATGATCGAACCAGGCGTTGCTTTGGCGCGTCTGGCCCAAGCAACAAGGAGATTCCAGTGGCTGCCGTCTGCGATATCTGCGCCAAGGGACCCGGCTTCGGTCACAACGTGCCTTGGTCGAAGAAGAAGACCAACCGTCGCTGGAGCCCGAACATCCAGCGTGTCCGTGCGACCGTCAACGGTGCCCCCAAGCGCCTCAACGTGTGCACCTCCTGCCTCAAGGCAGGCAAGGTCACCCGCTGAACGAGGGGTCCGGGCAACGGCTCGCGGCTGGGGCCGCGAGCCGTTTTTCGTCAGTGTCCCTCGGTAGGCTCGCCCCATGAGCCGATTCCGGACCCCGATCCATCGCGAGCTGAACCGCGGGCTGCGCGATGTCGTCGGCGCGGACTCCGCCTCTGAGCTGGCCAGGCTCGGACTGTTCACCCTGGGTGATCTCCTGAGACACGTACCGCGCAGGTATCTCTCCGGCACCGAGATGAGCGATTTCCGGACCCTGCGTCCCGGTGAGGATGTCGCGGTCGTCGCCAGGGTGGTGGCCACCAGGATCGTGGACGGACGCACCACCCGGGTCGCCACCGTGCTGACCGACGGGCACGGGGAACTGCAAGCGGCCTTCTTCGTTCCCGAGAAACGCCCGAACTATGCGAAGTACTGGGCCAATCAGCTCACCCCGGGTGCCCGCGGCATCTTCGTCGGCAAGGTGGGGGAGTTCAGGGGGCAGCTTCAGCTCACCCATCCCGACTACGTCATCATCGACGAGTTCGGCGCGATCACGGGCCGCAAGGCCAACGCGAAGGCCACGATGGTCAAGGTGATCCAGCGAGCCCGGCTGGTCGGCCTCTACCCGGCCACCGCGAAGATGGTCACCTGGAAGATCGCCGACGCGATAGCGCTCGCCCTTCCCCATGTGCTGCCGCTGGGCGACACGCTGCCATCCTGGGTGGTGGAACGGGCCCGGGTGATCGGCCTCCCGGATGCTCTGCGGGAGGTCCACGAACCCGTCAACGTGTTCGACGCGGAACGCGGAATCGCCCGGTTGAAGTTCGACGAGGCATTCGGGATGCAACTGGCCATGGCCGCGCGCAGGGCCGCTCTGGCCGGGCGAACCACCACCCCCAGGCCCCGCCGCGACGACGGGATCCTGGCTGCCTTCGACGCATCCCTGCCGTACCGGCTGACCGCAGGTCAGGAAGAAGTGGGGGAGACCCTTTTCGAGGAACTGGCCGCCGAACGCCCGATGCACCGCCTGCTGCAGGGGGAGGTCGGCTCGGGAAAGACCCTCGTCGCCCTGCGCGCCATGCTCGCGGTCGTCGACGCGGGAGGCCAGGCGGCGCTGCTGGCCCCCACCGAGGTGCTGGCCAAGCAACATCACGCATCCATCACCTCGCTGCTCGGTGGGCTCGGGGCGGCCGGAACCCTGGAGGCCCACCCGCAGGCCACGCAGGTGGCGCTGCTGACGGGAGGCCTCACCGCAGCCAACCGCCGCCGGGCGCGGGAGACCGTCGCATCCGGAGAAGCGGGAATCGTCATCGGCACCCATGCGCTGCTGTCGGAGGACGTCGGGTTCGCGGACCTCGGGTTCGTGGTGGTCGACGAGCAACACCGTTTCGGAGTGGAGCAGCGGGCCGCGCTGGCGGCGAAGTCCGATCACCAACCCCACACGCTGGTGATGACCGCCACCCCCATTCCCCGCTCGGTGGCCATGACGGTCTTCGGCGACCTGGAAACCATCGAGCTGCGGGACCGCCCCGCGGGACGCGCGGAGGTGAAGACCGTTTTCGTGGACACCGCCCGCAACCCGCACTGGGTGGACCGGGCCTGGGAACGCATCCGCGAGGAGGTGGCGCAGGGACGCCAGGCCTTCGTTGTCTGCCCCGCCATCTCCGGCAACAAAACGGAAGGGGACCTGGAGGCCGGGGCCGGGTTGAGCGCGGTGACGGAGATCACCCCCATGCTCGCCGAGGGCCCGTTGAAGGGGCTGCGCGTCGGAATGGTCCACGGCAGGCAGGCCACCGCCGAACGGGACCTGACCATGCGGGCATTCACCGCCGGGGAACTGGACGTGCTGGTGTCCACCACGGTCATCGAGGTGGGGGTGGACATCCCGAACGCCTCCGTGATGGTTGTTCTCGACGCCGACCGGTTCGGAATCGCCCAGCTCCACCAGCTCCGCGGAAGGATCGGGCGGGGCAGGCATCCCGGCCTGTGCCTGCTGCTCGCGGCCCCCGCCCCGGAAGCCCTCACCGCCGTCGACAGGCTCCAGGCGCTGGTGGCCTCCACCGATGGTTTCGAACTGGCGGAGCGGGACCTGGAACTGCGGCGCGAGGGGGACGTCCTGGGTGCGGCACAGTCCGGGGCCTCGTCGCTGAAGCTGCTCCGGGTGCTGGGGGACCGCGAGGTCATCGAACAGGCGAAGGAACTGGCCTGCGAGGTGCTTTCCGATCCCCGGGCCGCCGAGGACCCGCTGCTCGCGGACATGATCGACCAGGCCGAACAGGTCGCCGCCGGGGAATGGTTGGAGAAGGGATGACGCGCATCATCGCGGGGCGCGCGAAGGGAACGCAGCTGACGGCTCCCCGCTGCGGAACCCGCCCCACCAGCGACAGGGTCCGGGAGGCACTGTTCTCCACCCTCGTCACGTGGTTCGGCACAGTCGGGGAACCGGCGGAGAAACACCTGGCGGGGGTCGCGGTGCTGGACCTCTACGCCGGTACCGGAGCGGTCGCACTGGAGGCCGCCAGCCGGGGAGCCTCCCGGGTGGTGGCCGTGGACTCCCACACCTCGAACCTGATCGCGGGCAATGCCCGCAGGACCGGGCTGCGCATCGAGGCGCGGGGTGGAAAAGTCGAAGGGCGGATTCCCGCAGGCCCTTGGGATCTCGTCTTCGTTGATCCGCCCTACGAGATGGACTCGGCGCTCCTCGACAGGACCCTGGCCCCACTGTTTTCCCCCGGAATGCTGAACCCGCAGGCCCTCGTGGTGGTCGAGCGTTCGAAACGGTGCCCTCCCCCGGCGTGGCCGGGTGGGCTCGACGACTGCTGGCGCCGGGACTACGGTGAAACGAGCCTCTACTTCGCAGCCACGAAACCAGCAGGAGAATCATGACAAAGGTGCTGTGCCCCGGCTCCTTCGACCCCATCACCAACGGCCACCTGAACATCATCACCCGCGCCCGGGACCTGTTCGGGGAGGTGCTGGTGGCCGTGGGAAGCAACAGCCTGAAAACCGGTTACCTGTTCGGGGAGCAGCGCGTCGGCCTGGTGAGGGAGGCCACCGCCCACCTCGACGGGGTCACCGTGGAGGAGATGGGCGGGCTGCTGGTTGATTTCGCGAGGGAACACGGCATAACCACCGTGGTCAAGGGCCTGAGATTCGGCGCCGATTTCGACTTCGAGCTTCAACTGGCCAACATGAACCATTCGCTGACGGGCCTGGAGACGATCCTGCTTCCAGCGGCGGCCCAGCACGTCACCCTCTCCAGCACCATCACCCGGGAGGTGATCAAACTCGGCGGTGACGTCTCACCCCATGTGCCCCCGTGCGTGGCCGAGGCCGCCGCCCGGTTGCGAGAAACGCGCTGACCCGAGGACTTGATTCTCAAGAATTCAGGCGGTCCAGGTGGATGGCGTCATCGCACAACCGGGACACCAGTGCCGGATTGTGGGTGACCATGAGCAGCCCGATACCCCTTTCCCGGGTCAGCCCCGTCAACTCGGTCCAGATCTGTGCCTGGGTCAGGGGATCAAGCATCGTCGTCATCTCGTCGGCGATCAGGTAACGGAGCTCGGGGTGCAGCACCCGCGCTATGCAGAAACGCTGCAGCTCACCCCCGCTGAGCTCGCTCGGGAAACGACCCAGCCAGGCGTCCTCGATGCCCAGCTGATGCCTGGTGTCCTCGTCGACGGGCCAGCATTCGGTCAGGATGCGGCCCATCCGCCAGCGGGGATTGACGCTGACCTCGGGGTTCTGGTTGATGTACTGCACCCGGCAGGGCCGGTGGGCCCGCAACGGTTCCCCGTCCAGGGTGACGGTTCCCCGGAACCGGTTGATCCACCCGGCCATGATCTTGCCCAGGGTGCTCTTCCCGAACCCTGACGGCGCCACCAGTCCCAGCACCTGCCCGGACTCGAGCCGGGCCGAGACATCGTTCAGGATCGGCTGGCCGTGACGGTAACCGAAGGTGATGTGTTCAGCTGTCAGCACGTGTCGGCTCCTCCCGGGAGTCGGGGATTTCCGTGCAGAACTCGTTCTGCGGCAACGCCTTCCACAACGCCTTGACGTAGGGAGGCTGGTCGAAATCGTCTGGATGGGTGAACTCGCGGGTCGGCATGCAGGCCACCAACCTTCCCCGGTTCAGGACGGCCACCCGGTCGGCGACCGCGCTGATCAGGTCCACATCGTGGGAGATGATGAGCACGCAACGCCCCTGATCCGCGAGTGACCTGAAATCCGCGAGCAGCTGCTCCGCGAGTTTCACGCTCAGCCCCGGAGTCGGCTCGTCGGCGATTATCAACTCCGCGGGGCTGAGGATCGCGGTTGCCAGGAGGATCCGGCGGGCCATGCCCCCCGACAGCTGGAAGGGGTATTTCTCCAGATCGCGCGGCGACAGGTCGAGGCGTTCGGCGATGCGCGTCAGTTCCTTCGCGTCAGGGGTGGGTCCCGTCCGCAACTGGTGTTTGACCTTGAGCAGCGGGTCGAGGAAGCTGATCGACTGTGGAACGAGGGCGAAGCTCTTCCGCCTGAGTTCTAGAACACGTTTCCCGGCGACGGGTTCACCCTTGAAGAGGATCTCGCCGTGCTTGACGGCGTTCCTCGGCAGCAGGTCCATGATCGCGTGGGCCAGCAGGCTCTTGCCCGACCCGGAGGCCCCCACTATCCCGAGGATCTCGCCCGGCTCGGCGGTCAGGCTCAGGTCCTCCACCCCGTAGCCGATCCGGCGTCGGTAGAAGGTGTGGTACATCGCGAAACCGACGTACAGGTTGCGTACTTCGAGCAGCGACATCTGTGCCTACCTCTGGGAGGTCCGGGGATTTATCAGGGCCGACAGGGACTGGCCGAAACGGTCTATCAGCAGCACCAGGGCCAGCAGGGTGAGCCCCGGGAACAGCGCCAGCCACCACTGGCCCGTGCTCAGGTAACGCATGGACTCGGAGAGGATCACGCCGATGGCGGGCAGCTGCTGGGGGATCCCGAAACCGAGGAAGGTCAGCCCGGATTCGTGCAGGATGGCGTGCGGGAACATCAGCACGGTGGCGACGATCGTCTGGGGGAGGATGTAGGGCATGTAGTGGTTCACCGCTATGAACCACCTGCTCCTACCCATCTGCCGGGATGCGATCACGTAGGCGCTGGTGTGCAGGTGGATGGTCTCGGCGCGGACGATCCGGCACAGGCTCACCCAGTGGGTCACGGCCACGCCGATCATCACGCCCGTGATCCCGCGTCCCGACAGGATCGCTATGAAGATCATCAGGATCAGGTGCGGCATGCCCTGCATCAGATCCACCAGCCAGAGCACGAAACGATCGAACCAGCCCCCCAGGACCGCGGCCCCGATCCCCAGCAGCAGCGCGATCACGGAGCTCACCACGGAGGCGAACAACCCGATCCAGATGCTGATGGACAGGCCCTTCAGCGTCCGGGTCAGCATGTCGCGCCCGAGCCAGTCGGTACCGAACAGGCCGCCGGCGCCCGGCGGCAGGTTGGTTCGCCCGAAAGACGGTTGGTATGCCGTCTCCGGGATCAGGCTTCCACCCAGGGCGGCAGCGACGAGGACGACGAGGCTCACGGCGAACACCACCGTCGCCGACTTGCGGCCGTTCCAGCGTTCGGTCAGTTCCTCGGAACCGATCAGCAGGGCCGTCATGACCAGGTCTCCTTGATTCTGGGATCGATCAGTGGATACAGGAGGTTGGCGCACAGGTTCCCGAGGAACACGATCGCGGAAGTGATGACGGTGATGCCGATCAGCAGGGGGAGATCCCCCTTGATGCCGGCCGTGACCGTGACCGCCCCCAGCCCGGCGTAGCTGAACACGCTCTCGGCCAGCACGGAGCCGCCGATGATTTCGCTTATGGAACCGAACTGCAACGTCACGAAGGGCATCAGGGAGTTCCGCAGGCCGTGCCGCCAGACGAACTGCCATGAGGTCTCCCCGCGGCTGCGCGCGAACAGGGCGTAGTCGGAGTTCTGTTCCTCGATGAGCCTGGTCCGGGTCTGCATCGTGATGGTGGAGATCCCGACCAGGGTCAGGGTGGCAGCTGGCAGCACCATGTGGCTGAGACGCTCGGCGAGGGTTGCCTCGGCGAAGGTCTTGCCGATGGGGGCCGAAAAACCGATCGGGGCCCACTTCAACCACACGGCGAAGATCAGCAGCAGCACTATCCCGAACCAGAAGGTGGGAATGGCTGCGAACACGTAGCAGACGGTGCTGATGACCCGGTCGAGGAAACGCCCCCGGTTCTTTCCCGCGACTATCCCGAGGCCGGCCCCCAGCAACCCGGAGGCCAGCCAAGCGACGAACAACAACATGGACGAGTTGACCAGCGCGTCCCCGATCACCGCCGACACGGGCCTCTCGAAAACCAGTGAGGTCCCCAGGTCGCCGTGCAGGAGGTTCCACCACCACAGACCGAACTGCACGACGGTGGGCTGGTCCAGCCCCCACTTGGCGGCCAAAGCGGCCTTCTGCTCGGGACTGGCGGTCAGTTCGCTGCCGAAGTAGGCGTCGACCGGGTTGAAACCGGCGACCTTCGCCAGGAAGAACGTGATGACGCTGACCGCGAAGATCAGGGAGGCCGCCTTGGCCAGCTGGGCCACCGCATAGCCCACCGGGGAGCGCTTCGTGAGGTCGCGCCGCGACTGCTCGGAACGGGCTGCGGCGGTCATTCAGGAGGCCTTGAGGTCCCAGGTGTTCAGGTTGTTGATCACCTGGAAGAAGTGGTCGTGGGGATGCAGCCGCTGGGTTCCGATGTCCAGCCCGTTGCGCACGAAGTAGTTGTGATGGATGTAGCCGACCATCAGGTAGGGGCTGTCCCCGAGGATGCTGCCGCCATTGGTGCCGTCCCACAGGGCGGCATGCCAGAACCTGTTCGCGCTTTCCTGATCGGTGGCGGCCAGGGCTGCCTCGAGATTGGCCTGCACCTGCTCGTTCGAATAGCAGGCGATGTTCGACCAACCCTTCTTGCGGGCCAGCGTCCCGGAAAGCATGTAGTACTCGTGGTAGGGGTTGAGGCGTCCACCGCCCAGCACCACGGCGTCCTTGCGGTTGCGGTCCTGCATCGAGGTGAAATCCGTGCCTTCGAGTTCCACGTTGATTCCGATCTGCGTCATCTGGGCCTTGAAGGCCTCCGCGATGGCCTGGCGGCCGGAGTCGTTGGGTGGGTACAGCAGGGTGAAGCTCGCCTTGGTGCCGTTCTTCTCGCGGATTCCGCCCTCGCCCTTGGCCCAGCCCGCCTGGTCCAGCATCGCATCGGCCCCGGCGACGTCACCGTCCTTCAGGCTCGCCGTTTCCTGTTTGATGCCCCAGGGGAAGGCATCGAAGATGTCGAAGGCCACCTCACCGTAACCCAGCAGGCAGTCCTTCACGATCTGTTCCCGGTTCAGGGCGGTTGCCATCGCCTTTCGGATCACCGGGTCGCTGGTGACCGCATTGCCGACGCTCTGCCCATCCACCTCGTAGGCCCCGGGGGCCACGCACGGCAGGGAGATCAGCCGGCAGCCGAAGGTGGGCAGGCTGGCCAGCGAGAAACCGGGGACCTGCTGGGAGGAGACCCCCGGGTAGACGCAGGCGAGGTCGACCTGTCCCGACTGGGCCGCCGCGAGCGCCGCATCGGATTCCATCAGCAACAGGGTGGCCTTGGCGAACTTCGCCTTGGGTCCGTGGTAATCGTCGTTGCGTTCCAGGATCAGCTGCTGACCCTGGGTGTAGTGGCCGAACTTCCACGGGCCCGAGCCGATCGGCTTGTCCCCGAAACCCTCGGAGTAGGTGCTCTTCGGGACGATGCCCAGCGTCGCCGCCGTGTACAGCAGGGTGGAGGAGGGAGCGGTGAGCCGGAGCTCCACGGTGTCGGTTCCGGTTGCCACGGCGGTGTCGAATCCCGGCAGGTTGACCTTGGCGGCCTCCTTCGCCTGGTTGTAGGTGAAGGCGACGTCCTCGGCCGTCAGGGCGGTTCCATCGGTGAACTTGATGTCCGTGCGGATCTTGAAGGTCCACACCAGGCCGTCGGGGCTCACCTCGTAGCCGGTCGCCACGTCGTTGACGATCTGGTTCTTCTCATCCGCGGCCAGAAGAGCGCTGTTGAAGAGCAGCACCCCCGTCTCACCGAAGCCCTTGACCGGGTCGAATGGGGTCGTGACCTTGGACGGATCCATGGCGATCACGACTTCCTGGCGGTTCGTGAGCCGTTCGGGGAGCGGAATGGTCTCGGTTCCCGAGGGGCCGCTCTGCGACGAGCAGCCCGGCAGCGGGAAGATCGCGGTCAGCGCGGCAGCGCCTGACATTCCGGCCAGAACGGCTCGGCGGGTCGGTTTCGGGGTGGTTGGTCTGGGCATCGCCGTCAATCCTCCGGTTCTTGGGCATGGCGCAACTGGCTCAGGACCCTGGCCCCGGAGCGGGGGGACCGTGCGGCCCAGCCCCGGAGCGGGGTGGGAGGCAAGGTCTCCTGGGCAGATTCCTCGGAATGATCATAAACTCTTTGCCAAGGACCACCAAACCGGAAACGAGAATTGGTTTCACCCAACTTCGGCCTGGCGGCCGGAACCGGGGGTCAGGTCATCGTGAGGACCAGTTCGTCGTGGAGGAACCTGGCGCCGGTGACCTGGCGGCCGTGCAGCGAGTCCGGCATCGCGATCCGGCGATGTTCGTTCCGGTGTGCGAGCAGCAGGTCGTCGCCGTCCTGACGGAGGTCGAGTTCGGCCCGATCCGCGTGGGGCAGGCTGATGTGGAGTCGCAGGCAGCCGTCGCCGCGGGTGACACGCAGGTAGTCGCCCCGGTAGTTGACAGCCGCCGGGTCGTCGTCGCCGTACATCGTCCGGGCCAGGTCTCCGAGGGCCTCCAGCCCGGCGATCTCTCGTTCCTGGAACGGGAGACGGTGGATCGGCAGGTGCGCGAAGCTCTCCTCGATCCGTCGGATGCCCGCCGCCTGCGCCTCGGCCCACGGCTCGAAGTAGTCGTCGAGGGCCGAGTCGGGGTAGATGCGGTTGAGTACCACGGCGTCGACGATGAAGCCGTACATCGTCAGCCAGGTGTGGGCGCGCCGGGTCTCGGCGATGACCACGTGCTCCGGGGTGGTGACCAGCCTGAAGGTGGTGACCTCCCCGTCGTGGAGCAGCTCGCCCAGCCGTTTGAGCCGGTCCAGCAACCCGAGCACGTCGTCGAAGAGGCGATCCTCGGGCATCGGGATCCGGGTCAACCGCTCGAACGGTTTGCCGAGGACCCGCACCAGCGCCCGCTTCGTCGGCAGTGCGGTGCGGAACAGCTGGTCGAGGCGTTCCGGGTATTTCAGCAGCGACAGGGTTTCGCCGGTCGGTGCGCAGTCCACCACCAGAACGTCATAGTTTCCGGAGGAGGCGTGATCGAGGACCCGCAGCAGGCTGAACAACTCACCCAGCCCGGGCAGCAGCAGCGCCTCCTGGGTGGCGAGCGTCACCTCACCCTCCCGGACCATGAGACGCGCCAGGTAGTCGCGCAGACCCGCCCACGCCCGGTCGTTCTCCACCAGGGTGTCGATCTCCAGGGCATCCAGGCTGGGGGCGACGCAGGTCGGTTCGCTGGTCAGCGACAGACTCAGCGCATCACCCAGCGAATGCGCCGGGTCGGTGCTCATCACCAGGACCCGGTTTCCCCGGTCCGCCAGGTGCAGGGCCGTGGCGGCGGCGACGGTGGTCTTGCCGACCCCGCCCTTGCCGGTGTGCAGGATGATCCGCATGCTCACTCCTCGATGTCGATCCGTCTGGGTCCCGACGGGCCGGTCGGTTCCTGGGTGGATCCGGTCGGATCCTCGGACAGGCACTCGACGATCAGTGCCCGCCATTCGCGTTCGATGTTGCGGAGCCGTTTCCTGGGGGCTGGCGGGACCAGGCTCAGGGTGGCCTCGCGGAGATGACGACGGGCGTGCAGCAGATGACGAACGAATTCGCGGTTCATGACTGGACCTCCTGTGGGGTGGGGCGGAATCGGATGGTCAGGACGTCGTCGCGGAGTTTCGCGCCGGCGATGTCGTGGCCCAGCAGGGTGCTGGGCAGGGGGATGTTGCGCTGGAAGTTGCCGATGCGAACCGCGAGGTCGGTGGCGGACAACTTGAGGTCGACCTGCTCGGCTGCGGTTCCCGGCAGCGGTAGCCGGAGGTCGTAGCCGTCGTCGGCGTTGACGTAGCGTTCATGGGCCAGGTCCGGCACGATGTCGAAGGCGTGGGCATCGATGGCGACCTCGGCCAGGCGGGTCACATCGCCCTGGCCGACGAGATCCTTGCGGAACCGTGGCACCTCGGTGATCGGGAGATGAGCGAATGACGAGCGGATCTCGGCCAGGTGCTGCTGTTGATGCTCCACCCAGGTGCTGAAGAACGCACCCACCTCCTTGGCGGGGTACAGCCCGCCGACGAAGACGTGGTCGACGCTGTAGCCGAACAGGTTGAGGTAGAGGTAGCTGCGGCGGGTCTCCTCGATCACCATCCGTTCCGGCAGGGTGACCAGACGAACCGACGTGATGGCGGGATCCTTCAACAACGCCTGGATCTCCTGGAGGCGCTGGAAGAGCCGTTCGATGTCGTTCATGGCGGCGGCGTTGGGCAGTTCGACCCGCCACGCCCCCCTGACCACGGGGCGCAGCACCCTGACCGCGAGCTTCTGCAACGGGAAGATCCGTTCCATCCACCAGGTGAGCAGCTCCGGGAACTGAAGCAGCGACAGGGTCTCGCCGGTGGGGGCCATGTCCAGGATGATGCGGTCGTAGTCGCCGGTGTGGGCCAGCTGGTGGACCCGCAGCAGGAAGAACAGCGGGTCGAAGCCGGGGAGATCCAGCACCTGGTCATCGTCGTTCTGGGCGATGAGTGCTGACAGGGCGGCGGCGACGTCGGCGAACTCCTCCTCGGCGACGCGCCCCGCATCCACCTCGGTGATCTCCAGGTTCGGGGCCACCTCGGTGGGTTCGGGCGCCGGGGGGCGGTCGAACAGGTCCGAGAGGTTGTGGGCGGCGTCCATACTCGCCAGGAGCGTGCGTTTTCCGTCCCCGGCCGAGGCGACGGCGTGGGCGGCCGCCAGAGATGTCTTGCCGACGCCTCCTTTCCCGGTCAGCAGGATCATTCGCTCCATGGCTACTCCTTCCGTTTGAGAATCATTCGAAAGTCGAACTATTTGGGGTGGGTCTGCCCGTTCGATGGTTGGGTGGGGTCACTCGATGGGGATTCGTCGGATGGCCCGAGGCCTGCGCTCCGCCGACTGTTCGGCCAACAGGTTCGGGATACGGTTGATTACCCGCAGCACCACCTCGACCTCCTCGGGGCTCAGCTCCTCGAAGAGACGCCCGATCAGCGAGACGCTGTCCTTGATGCCCTGGGCGATGAGCCTGCCTCCCTTCTCGGTCAGGGAGATCAACACGATGCGCTTGTCGTCCGGGCTGTGCTGGCGTTTCACCAGGCCGCGCTGCTGCAGCCGGGCGACCACCCCCGTCGCAGTGTTGAGCGGGGCTTCCAGGTAGGCGGCGAGGTCGCTCATCCGCGAGGATCGCGCGCGGTGGAGGTGGAGCAGGGCCAGCACATCGTTCTTGGCCAGGTCCCGGGCGAGACCCTGCCAGGCGCCCGAGGGTAGGAGGGAGCGGAAGCGGTCCACGTAGTCGAACAGCATGTCGTGCAGATCCATGGCTCCCTCCCTCCGTGATACTTCGGGCATCGAACTGTTGCCAAGGTTAGCAGGCGACGGGGCCCGGCTTTGACTGACCTCCCGTGGCTGAGTCGCGCGTGGCATCGGGGAGATCGTCCGGGTCTCGTCGAGATGTTTGGCGAATCTTTCCCGACTCGGTACGATTGCTCCTCGGTCATGACGTGGTTGTGGTCGATCGGACGAAGGGAATGCATGCCATGAACTCCGTGCATCACCACCCGGACCGTCGCTCTCCCTACGTTTTCGACGTGCTGGAGTTGGGGCGCCGTCCGGGAGCGATGAAGGAAATTCGGGTTGACGTCCCCGCCCCGGCCGATCTCGGCTACGACATGATCTCGGTACCACAGGGCTCCGAAGTCGATCTCGACCTCAAACTCGAGGCGGTCGTCGAAGGGGTGCTGGTCACGGGAACGGCTCGCGCGCTGGTGCGTGGCGAGTGCGCCCGATGCCTGAGCGCGATGGAGGACGAGAACTCCTTCGAGCTGCAGGAACTCTATTTCTACCCCGGAAACGAGGTGGACGAGGACGAGAGCGTCGTCATTGACGAAGCCATCGACCTCGAGGAGGCCCTGCGTGATGCTGTGGTGCTGGAGCTGCCGTTCACGCCCCTGTGTGATCCCGACTGCCTCGGCCTGTGCCAGGAATGCGGGTTCAACCTGAACGACGACCCGGACCACGGGCACGAGGCCAAGGTTGATCCGCGATGGGAGAAACTCGCGGGGCTTGATCTCGGCGGCGAGAACTGAGACCAGAACAGGAAGCGCTGATCGGCGCAGTCCCGCGCGGGGCTGGGGGATCAGCGGATCCAACAAGTCCGAGGAGAAGATCGTGGCCGTTCCGAAGCGCAAGATGTCGCGCAGCAACACCCGTTCGCGTCGTGCGCAGTGGAAGACTTCTGTCGTCCCCACCGTCACCTGCGTGAACCCGGCCTGCCGTGAACCGCACCTGTCCCACACCGCCTGCCCCTCCTGCGGGCAGTACGGTGCCAAGGGTGCCCGTCGTCAGGTCGTTCAGGCCTGAACAAGCTGTCAGCCCTCCTCGACGAGCTGGGTGTCCATGTGGACACCCAGCTGTTCGAGCTCGCCTTCACCCACCGCAGCTTCGCCTTCGAACACGGACGCATCCCCAGCAACGAGAGGCTGGAGTTCCTGGGCGACGCGGTGCTGCAGATCGTGGTGACCGAGCACATCTTCAGATCCTTTCCCGACCTGGCGGAGGGGCAGCTCGCCAAGCTGCGCGCGTCGGTGGTCAGCTCCCACGCCCTGGCGGAGGTGGCCCGTGGACTTGACCTGGGGGAGCTGATCCGGCTGGGACAAGGAGAGATAAACACCGGGGGAGCGGACAAGACCTCCATTCTGGCCGACACCATGGAAGCGGTGATCGGTGCCGTTCACATGTCCTGCGGGGCTGAGGCCTCCGCCTGTTTCGTGCACGCCCTCCTAGACGAACGAATCGCCTCCAGCGAACTGAAAGGGCACTACACCGACTACAAGACGGCCCTGCAGGAGTACTGCGCCCACAACGGCCTGGAACCTCCCCGCTACGAGATCGTCGGCGAGGGCCCCGATCACCAGCGTGTCTTCACGGCCACCGCCATGGTAGGCGGGCGGGCCGTCGGCTCGGGGGTCGCCTCCAGCAAGAAACGTGCCGAACAACTGGCCGCCCACGAGGCCTGCCGGAGCCTGCTGCCAGATGCCTGAGCTCCCGGAGGTCGAGGTGGTGCGCCGGGGCCTGGAGAACCACCTCAAAGGACGCGAAATCGAAGCGGTCACCGTCCTTCACCCCCGCCCCGTGCGTTCCCATCCCGCCGGTCCGGAGGGTTTCGTCTCCGACCTGGCGGGCCGGGGCGTCGACGCCGTCGCGCGCCGGGGCAAGTACCTCTGGCTGGTCCTGGGCGATGACGCCATGATCGCTCACCTGGGGATGAGCGGACAATTCCGGGTGAACCGGCCCCGGGATCCCCAGCTGCGCAACACGCGGGTCCTGTTCGACCTCGACGACGGCACCCAGCTGCGTTTCGTCGACCAGCGCATGTTCGGTGGGCTCGAGTTCGTTCCGGGAGGCGGCGAGTGCCCGGTCCCGCACATCGCCCTCGACCCCTTCGACCCCGAGTTCGATCCCGCAAAAGTGGCCCGCCGGTTGCGGGGGAGACGCACCACGGTCAAGCGCGCCATCCTCGACCAGGGACTCGTCTCCGGGATCGGGAACATCTACGCCGACGAATCCCTGTGGCGTGCGAAGCTGCACTTCGACCACCCCACGCAACGTCTCACCCAGGTCCGCGCCGTCGCCCTGCTGGGACACGCCCGTGACGTCATGTCGGAGGCCCTGGCCGCCGGCGGCACCTCCTTTGATTCACTGTATGTCAATGTCAACGGCGAATCGGGGTATTTTGAACGTGGGCTCGACGCCTACGGACGCGAGGACCAACCGTGCCGACGCTGTGCAACACCCGTGGTGCGCCGGCGATTCGCCAATCGAAGCAGCTTCCTGTGCCCGAGATGCCAGCGGCTGCCCAAGTCGTGAGGATGGTGCATGAACGCGATCGGTCAGTTGTTCCGGAACAACCGGGATTCCCTGTGGCAGTTCATCCGGTTCGGGGTCGTTGGTGGCCTCGGCGTTCTGGTGAACATGGGGGTGCTCATCGCGTGCCGGAAACTGTTCCCGCTGCTCTGGGCCAGCGCGGGTGTTCCCGAGGGGGAGGGGGTGTGGTTCGCCATCCCGGGCACCGAGTACAACATCCGCTGGTACCACGTCATGTCCACCATCGCGTTCCTGCTGGCGAACCTGTTCAACTTCCAGCTGAACCGCTGGTGGACCTTCAAGTCCCACAAACTGGCCGGTTGGTTCCGTGAGTACTGGCCCTTCCTGATCGTCGGGCTGGTCGCGCTGGCCGTCGGACAGGTGATCATCACGGCCCTGATGCACCCCTATTCCCCGGTGGCGCTGCCCGCCACCGTCTTCGACGGATCCTCCGGGTTTCGGAGCCGGCAGTACTGGGCGAACCTGATCTCCATCGTCTGCACCATCCCGGTGAACTTCCTGGTGAACAAGTTCTGGACCTTCCGGGCCGCCCGTGAACCCTCCGCCAAACAGGGGGAACAGTCTGCATGTACCTCAAACAGCTGATCCTCAGGGGTTTCAAGTCCTTCGCCTCGGCCACCACCCTCAATTTCGAGCCGGGCATCACCTGCATAGTCGGACCCAACGGATCCGGGAAATCCAACGTCGTGGACGCGCTGAGCTGGGTCATGGGGGAGCAGGGAGCCAAGAGCCTGCGCGGCGGGAAGATGGAGGACGTCATCTTCGCGGGCACCCCGAAACGCGCCCCACTGGGCCGGGCGGAGGTGCAGTTGACCATCGACAACTCCGATGGCGCGCTGCCCATCGAGTACTCAGAGGTCACCATCACCCGCACCATGTTCCGCAGCGGCGGTTCCGAGTACGCCATCAACGGCGTTCCATCCCGTCTGCTGGACGTCACGGAGCTGCTCAGCGACTCCGGTATCGGGCGGGAGATGCACGTGATCGTCGGTCAGGGTCAGCTCGACGCGATCCTCCAGGCCACTCCCGAGTCCCGTCGGGGATTCATCGAGGAAGCGGCCGGGGTGCTCAAACACCGCAAACGCAAAGAGAAGGCAGTCCGCAAGCTGGAGGGCACCAGGGCGAACCTGGAACGGCTCCAGGACCTCATCGGCGAGTTGCAGCGCCAGCTCAAACCGCTCGGACGCCAGGCGGAGGCGGCCCGCCGCGCCGCCGTCATCCAGGCGGAGCAGCGCGACGCGAAGGCCCGGCTGCTGGCCGACGACCTCCACGCAGCGCGCCAGGCGCTGGCGACCGATCTCGCTGATGAGGCAGCGGCCGCCAAGGCGAAGGAAATCGCTGAGGTCGAGACCCGGGCCGCGATGGCCGCGGAGGAGGCCGCAGAGGTGGAATTGAAGGAAGCCGCGCGGGACTTCGACCGCTGCCAGGAACGCTGGTACGCGCTGGCCGCCCTGAAGGAGCGGGTCTCCTCGACGATCTCGGTGGCGGCCGAACGCATGAGACACGGCGACGCCCAGCCGGCCATCGACGCCTCCGGCCGGGATCCCGACTCCCTGGAGGCCGAGGCGCGCGAGGTCAGGCGACGCGAGACCGAACTGGCGGACGACATCGAACAGGCCCGGTCCACCCTCCACGACGCATCCGGTCGGCGAAACGAGGCCGAGACCCAGCACACCGAGGCCGAACAGGCCTACGCGGCCGCGTTGCGCGCGGTCGCGGACCGCAGGGAGGGGCTGGCCCGCCTCAAGGGACAGGTGGCTTCCGTCCGTTCCCGGCTGGAGGCCGGGCAGGGGGAGGAGGAACGCCTGGCCGCGCGGCGGGAGGAGGCCCTCACCCGGGCCCGGGAGGCCGCCGACCAGTACCGGCAGGCCGAGAACACCCTCGCCGGGCTGGGAACCGATGAGTCGAATCTGGACGCAGCCTGGGAGGCCGCGAGCAGCGCCGTGACGGAGCACGAGACCGAGGTGGCGCGACTCGTGGAGGAAGGAACCCGTCTCGCAAGGCAGAAAGCCGCCCTCACCGCTCGGGTGGAGGCGCTGCGACTGGCAACCAGGCAACGCGACGGTTCCACCGAACTGCTGGGCCGTCCCGGTGTGCTGGGACGCATGGGAGACCTCATCCAGGTGGCCCCCGGCTGGGAACAGGCCGTGGCGACGGGCCTCGGGACGGCGGCCGAGGCGGTAGTCGCCACCGGACTCGACGACGCCCTATCGGCAGTTGCCCACCTGGCTGAGGAGGACCTCGGGCGGGCCCACGTGGTGATCACCGGGGCAGTGGTGGGGGAGGGAACCCCGTTGCTCGAACTCATCACCGCACCCGGGGAATTGGTGGGGGCGCTGTCCCGGTTGCTGGCCGGGATCGTGGCCGTGGAGGACCTGTCCAAGGCGAGGGATGTGATCGGGGCCGACCCGTCGCTGATCGCCGTCACCAGGACAGGAGATCTGCTTTCCGGTTGGCTGGTAGAGGGCGGATCGGCCGCCAAACCCTCGCTGCTTGCCCTGAACGCGGACCTGACGGAAACCGAGGAGCAGCTGGTGCGGGTCGAGGCCGACTCGGACCGGCAGCGTTTCGCCCTGGAGGTGGCACAGGCAGCGCTGCAGGGGGCACGCGACGAAGAAACGACGGCCCTGGCTGCCCTGCACGAATCCGACGCGCAGTTCACGGCCATCTCGGATGCCCTCGGCGCCCACCGGCAGGCGCAGGCGGCCGCGGCCCGCGAGGCCGAACGGTTGGCCTCGGCCATTGAGACCGCCCGCCGGGGCCGGGCCGAGCACGAAACCCGGCTGGCCGAACTGGAGGCCCGGCTGGTCGCGGCCAGCGGGGAGGAGATCCTCGAACCCGATCCCACCAGCCGCGACGAGCTGGCCATGGCAGCCAGGCTGGCCCGGCAGGCGGAGATGGACGCCAGGCTGCTGCTGCGAACGGCCGAGGAACAAGCCCGTTCGCTCGCGGGCAGGGCCGATGGCCTGCTGCGGGCCGCGGCCGCGGAACGCCAGTCGCGTGCCCGGGCCCGCGCCCGGGCGGAGCAGCTTCGCCGCGAGGCGGCGGTGGGTCGGGCGGTGCACGACGCGGCACAGCGACTGTCCGGGATGGTCGAGATCACCATGGGGCGGGCCACGGCCAGCCGGGACGCCGCGGAGGCCCGCCGACGAGCCGCCGAGACCGCGACGGTGGAGGCCAGGCAGGCCTCCCGGGCCGCCGGTCAACGTCTCGAAGAGCTCACACGGGGCGCCCACCGGGACGAACTGGCCCGGATCGAACGCCGGATGCGGATCGAACAGCTGGAGGAGAAGAGCCTGACCGAACTGGGCCTGGAAGGAGACCAGCTCGTCGCCGAATACGGCCCGGACCAGCCGGTCCCGGTCATCACCCGGCCCGATGGCACCGCATTCGGCCCCGACGACGAGATTCCCGAACCCATTGCCTACGTGCGCGCGGAGCAGGAGAAACGCCTGCGCCGCGCCGAGCGGGGGCTGGCGGCCCTGGGGCGGGTCAATCCGCTGGCGTTGGAGGAGTTCGAGGCGTTGAAGACCCGGCACGCCTTCCTGGCCGAGCAACTCGCCGACCTGAAACAGACCCGCGCCGACCTGCTCGCGCTGATCGACGACGTCGACCGGAGGGTGCAGGAGGTCTTCGAGGCGGCCTATCGCGATGTCGAACGCACCTTCGGGGAGGTTTTCCAGCGGCTCTTCCCCGGAGGCGAGGGCAAGCTGCTGCTCACCGACCCCGGGAACTGGCTGGAAACCGGGGTGGATGTCGAGGCCCGGCCTGCGGGCAAACAGGTCAAACGGCTCTCGCTGCTCTCGGGAGGGGAACGCTCGCTGGTGGCAGTGACCTTCCTGGTCAGCCTGTTCATCGCCCGCCCGAGCCCCTTCTACATCCTGGACGAGGTGGAGGCTGCCCTGGACGACGCAAATCTGGGCCGCCTGCTCGGAATCTACGAGGAGCTGAGGCAGAACTCCCAGCTGCTGGTGATCACCCACCAGAAACGCACCATGGAGATCGCGGACAGTCTCTACGGTGTGACCATGCGCGGCGACGGTCTCTCCACAGTGGTCAGCCAGCGGCTCCAGTAGCCGCCATCCGGCGCCCCGTCACGCGGTCACATCCGCCCCGGGAAGCGGGATGACGTGGGTTCGAGAGGGAGACCGTGACGCCGGGCCATGGACCAGCGGGACAGGGCCTCCCTTTTCCTTTTCTGCCCGGTGGCCGCGGGTGTTGCCTCTTGTCGCCCGGGACATCGTGATCTGCCCGGCGGGCGAAACCTTCTAGGATTGCCCCGTGGGAGATTTGATTTTCTGGTTGGTCGTCGCGATCGTCGGGGCCGGGCTGGTGGTGGCTGCGCTCATCATCAGGTACGGCAAGAAGGAACTACCCCCCGGCGAGACACGGGAGGCCATCGAGGCCCCCGGGGCGGGAGCCGTCGTCGAAGAGGAACCGGTGGTCGAAGAAGAGCCGGTGGCCGAAGAGGAGTCGGTGGCCGGGGAGGAACCGGTCGAGGCCGGGGAACCGGCAGTAGAAGCCGCGGAACCCGAGCTGGATCGACCCGAGGAGCCGCGCTCCCGGTTCGCCCGGCTGCGTCGCCGTCTGGCGTCGAGCAACAACGTGCTGGCCCGGGCTCTCGGCGAGCTGCTGAGCGTCGACCGGATCGATTCCGAGACCTGGGACGACTTCGAGGCCACCCTGATCGCCTCCGACCTGGGAGTCGGACCCACCACGGAACTCACCGAGGCACTGCGTCGGGAACTGAGCATCGACGGTGTGTCTGACCCCGAACGTGCCCGTCAGGTGCTGCGCACCGAACTCCTGAAACTGGTCGGGCCGGACCTCGACCGGGGCCTGAACCTGACCGCCGCTGAGGGCGACCCTGCCGTTGTGATGGTGGTCGGGGTGAACGGGACGGGCAAGACCACCACCGTGGGCAAGCTGGCCCGGGTGCTGGTCGCCGAGGGTCGTTCCGTGGTGCTGGGCGCGGCCGACACCTTCCGGGCCGCGGCCGCCGAACAGCTCGCGACGTGGGGGGAACGGGTCGGCGTCGCGACGGTGAGTTCCGCCGAGGGCAGCGACCCCGCATCCGTCGCCTTCGACGCGGTGGCCAAGGGCAAGGAGGAGGGAACCGACGTGGTTCTCGTCGACACCGCAGGGCGGCTGCACACCAAGGTCGGGCTGATGGACGAGCTCGGCAAGGTGAAGCGAGTCATCGAGAAGAAGGCCCCCGTCAGCGAGGTCCTGCTGGTTCTCGACGCCACCACGGGTCAGAACGGCATGACGCAGGCCCGGATCTTCTCCGAGGTGGTGGATGTCACCGGAATCGTGCTCACCAAGCTGGACGGCTCCGCCAAGGGAGGCATAGTCATCCAGGTGCAGCGGGAACTCGGGGTGCCGGTCAAGCTCGTCGGTCTCGGGGAAGGCGTGGACGATCTGGCCCCCTTCGACCCCGAGGGTTTCGTGGCCGGAATCCTCGGGGAGTGAAGGTGAACAGGAACCTCAGGACACCCCGGGGGTCATGAGCGTCGGATCGACGAGCCCCAGCTGAATGGCCCGCACCAGGATCTGGGTGCGGGACTTCAGCCCCATTTTGTCACCGATGTGGGACAGGTACTGTTTCACGGAGCCCTCGGAGATGAACATCTTGGCGGCTATCTGGGCATTGGTCATACCCTGGCCCAGCCAGATCAGCAGTTCCTTCTCACGCGGGGCGAGCCCGGCGGCTGCGGCCTCGTCGGTCAGGATCTTGGGGTGGCCGGTCAGGAGATCGGCCACCAGTTCACGCCGGACTCCCGGGGCGAGCGGCATCTCGCCGTCGCGGGCCTGCTGGATGTCGGTCAACAGCGCCGGGCCGCCGCAGTCCTTCATCAGGTACCCGGAGGCGCCGGCGCGCAGGGCGGAGACGATGTATTCCTGGGTGCCAAAGGTGGTCAGGGCCACTATGCAGGCCCCGCGGTGCTTTCGGTTGATCTCGCGTATGGCATCCACCCCCGACATGTCCGGCATCTGCAGGTCCATGAGCACCACATCGGGTTTCAGCTCCTCGTATGCCTCCACTGCTTCCCGACCGTTGCGTGCCTCTCCGACCACCTCGTAGTTGTCGTGTCGGGTCAGGAACATGCGATAGGCCTCACGGACCATGGGATCATCGTCGGCGACGAGTACGCGACAGAGCTCGGTCATGGTGGAACCATAATCCAAACAGGCGAGATTTGTCTCATCTACTGTCGCGCCACGCGGAACGGCGTGTCTTCCAGAGGACTCGGGGGAGATCGGGAAATCCTCGACGCTGAACCAGGTTGAACGGGAGGTTCGATGGAGGTGCTCTACGGATGACCCGCCAACAAAACTGTGCTTACAGCGACGCGGTGTGTAAGATTCCCTGTGTTGTCTGGGGAAGGATGTCGGTGGTCGCGTGAAAAGTGGAGGAAAGCGATGAAGAAGATGCGCCTCGCGGCAGCCGCCCTCGTTCTGGGCTCCTGCATCACCCTTGGCGCGGTTCCCGCGAATGCCAACACCACCGAACCGGTCACCAATCAGGTCCCCATCTCCACCATCCAGGGCAATGACACCAATGGCCTCGGATGCATTGTCAAGCTGTGGTTCGGGATCCGCACCTGGTGTAAGGTTCGGTAGCGATTCGGCGGGGCTCCGGGCCGCCGCCGACTGAAAAATGATCTGAATCGATTGGGGGTTCATGGGGTCGAAGACAGGGGATCAGGGGCCGACAGCCGCGTTGACGGGTGTCGGCCGCTGGATTGTTTTGACCATCGTCGGGGTCCAGCTGATCTCAGATATCTTGGAAATCCCTATGGCGGGACAAGAGATTTCACCCATGGTCGCTCTGATCTATTGCACCATTGGGGTGGCCTGTTTCGTTCTGCTTTGGCGGCCGTGGATTGGCCTGTCCATTGGCCTGCTGCCCACAACCCTCATTCTGATCAGCAATGACACCGGGGCTGACTTCGTCTTCTTCATGTTGGCCTCGGCGATCTTTGCCTTCCAGTATGGTGCACGGACAATTCTCCCGACCTTTCTGGCGGGAGCATGCTATGGGGGGCTGCGCGGACTCAACGCGGTGGGTACCCCTGACGGTCCCATGGAACAGATGGTTCATTATGCCGCTCTGACGCTGTTCGGTGTTTTCCTGGGGTTGGTCATCAGGGGGCTCCACGCCGCCATTGGCCGCAGAGAGGTGCGGCTCGCCATCTTGGCCGGGGACATCGCCGAGATTCGCAGCGGCGAGCGGCTGAGGCTGGCAGGTGAGCTCCGGACGGTGGTGGGAGAGCGGCTGGAGGAGGCCTGGGAGGGCCAGAAGGCCCCGCGCCACACCTGCGACGCCTGGGTTCTCAGGGATGCGCTCGAAAGGGTGCAGATCATCTGCCTGGACGCGGTCACCCGCGTCCGGGCCCTGGTCGGGATGCTGCGGGAGGACCCCGTGGCAGAAGGCAACGACGAGTCCCTGTCGATCATCGGACCGGTCCAGATACTCGCCAGCATGGCCGAGACCCTGCGCAGGCAGGGGTTCCACGTGGAGTTGAAGGTTGACGACAGACTCAACCACAGGAGCGTCGTCACCCAGCTGACCGCCACCCGGGTGGCGCAGCTGCTGCTGAACTCCGCCGAGGCCCTGCGTCCCGACCCGTTGCGGCTCAAGGTGGACTGCCCACCCGGGGAAACCCAGGTGATGGCGGAGATCGTCACACCCAACGAACTCCGCAAAGAAGACATCTCCGCGTTCGAACGGATCCAGGAACGGGTGCAGGCCCTCGGGGGACGCTTCTCCAGGGCGTTCACCGGAAAAGGCCAGCTGCTTGAGTTCCGCCTCCCGGAATCCAGGGCAGGCGGGGTGGACGACGCCGCCTCCACCGAGGAGAAGAAATCGCTCGGACGAAGGATCGCCTGCGTCGCGCTGCCCCTGCTCGTCCTCGGAGCCCTGGCGTTCTGGACCTACAACACCCAGCGGCTGGACTGGTCGCTGGCCTGGGCGATCTTCGGCTACCTGAGCACCGCGATCATGTACTGGTGGCCGATCCCCGGCGGGGTCATGGGTGCCGTGGCCGTCGCTGGCATATTGATCACCCCCGAGCAGACCCCCGTGGCGCTGTCCGCGGTGATCCTGATGGCCTGTTGGAAGTTCACCCGGGGACGGAACCCCTACTGGGCCCTCGGCGCCGGGCTGGCGGCCCTGATCGGGCTGTGGGTGCTCAGCATAACCAGGCTGACCGACAGCCCGGAACTCGTCGTCGGGGTCTCGATGCCCTTCATCGGCTTGGTCTGCGCTGCCATCAGCTGGCAGTACGCGAAGATCCGGAGCCGCCAGGACCAGCAGGCCGCCGCCCTGATGGAGGCCATCGAGGCCGCCCGGACGGAGGAACGCAACCTTTTGGCACGCGAGCTCCACGACGTCCTGGCGCACCACTTCTCCGTGGTCCTGTTGCAGTGCATGGCCTATGGTGACAGCGACGACGCGGAGGAGGTCCGGTTCGCCCTGGACCGGATAGCGGGTTCCCTGGAGGCCGCGGAGGGAGAACTCTTCCTCCTGACGGATGTCATGTCCGACGGGGAGAAAGGGGAGCTTCCCGCCCTGGTGCGTCCCCTCACCGTGGCCGACCGGTTGGAGGGAACCCTCAAGAACGCGCACTTCCAGACCGAGTTCAAGATCGACCCATCATCCGACGATCTGCCCCAGATCACGAGACGTACCATCACCCGAGCCATGCAGGAGGGCGTCACCAACATCATCCGCTACGCGGAGCACGGGGGAAAATGCCTGGTGGAACTGAAAGTGGAGGAAACCGTCGTCAGGCTCCGCGTCTGCAACGAACTGCCCGAGAACAAACGCGAGTCCAAGCTGTCGCTGGGCTACGGGCTGGCCGGGATCCAGGAACGCATCGACCTGTCAGGGGGTAGATTCACCGCCGGCCCGGAGGGCAACCAGTGGGTCGTGAGCGTTGAACTGCCAAACCGGGGACGCGAGGCGGAGTCCCTCGGCGGCCCGAGCACCTACATACACTGACAACTCCACTGTATTCTTGGCAGGCACCGCCCCGGAACCCAAGGAGCCAAGGACTTGTTCGACACACTTCAGGACCGTTTAGCAGATCTGTTCAAGAGCCTCAGGTCCAAGGGGCGCCTCAGCCAGGCCGACATCGACGCCACCATGCGCGAGATCCGCATCGCCCTGCTCGAAGCGGACGTCAACCTTGGTGTGGTCAAGCAATTCGTCTCAGCGGTCAAGGAACGCTGCGCAGGAACCGAGATCAGCCGCGCCCTCAACCCCTCGCAGCAGATCATCAAGATCGTCAACGAGGAACTCATCGGCATCCTGGGCGGCCAGGCCCGCACCGTCCGGTTCGCCAAGAAACCACCGACGGTGATCATGCTCGCAGGCCTGCAGGGCGCGGGCAAGACCACCCTCGCCGGGAAACTGGGCCGCTGGCTGAAATCCGAGAAACACAGCCCCCTGCTGGTGGCCTGCGACCTGCAGCGGCCGAACGCGGTGAATCAGCTCCAGATCGTGGGGGAGCGGGCCGGGGTGCACGTCTTCGCGCCGGAACCCGGCAACGGCGTCGGCGATCCGGTCCAGGTGGCCCGGAAGGCCTTGGAGCACGCGGAGCGCAGCCTCTACGACGTGGTGGTCATCGACACCGCGGGCCGGTTGGGCATCGACGAGGTGCTGATGCAGCAGGCCGCCGACATCAAGGCCGCCACCCACCCCGACGAGGTGCTGTTCGTCGTCGACGCCATGATCGGTCAGGACGCCGTCAACACCGCCAAGGCCTTCAACGAGGGCATCGGCTTCGACGGGGTTGTCCTCACCAAACTCGACGGCGATGCTCGCGGCGGCGCCGCCCTGTCCATCGCCCGGGTGATCGGCAAACCCATCATGTTCGCATCGAACGGCGAGGGCCTGGCCGACTTCGACGTTTTCCACCCGGACCGGATGGCCTCCCGCATCCTCGGCATGGGGGATGTGCTGACCCTGATCGAGCAGGCCGAGAAGAACTTCGACGCGGAATCCTCCCGCAAGGCGGCCGAGAAACTCAGCGCCGGCAAGGGAAGTTTTGGGCTGCAGGATTTCCTGGCCCAGATGCAACAACTGCGGAAACTGGGACCGCTGAGCAAGATCTTCGGAATGCTGCCCGGCGCCGGTCAGTTCAAGGACGCCATCAACTCGATCGACGAGAAAGAAGTGGATCGGATCGAGGCGATCATCTTCTCCATGACCCCGGCCGAACGCGACGACGTCGGCATCCTCAACGGTTCTCGCAGGGCGCGGATCGCCAAGGGTGCAGGGGTGCAGGTCTCGGACGTGAACAACCTCGTCAACCGGTTCGTCGAGGCCCGCAAGATGATGGAGCAGATGGCAGGGGGGAAGATGCCCGGAATGCCGGGTATGGGCGGGGGACGTGCAGCACGCAAGCAGCAGGGCAAGTCTCGGAAACGCGGGCACAAGATCTCCGGCAACCCAGCCAAACGCAAACAGCAGGAGGCCGAGCGCGCCCGCGGCATCAAACCCGGGGCCGCGCAGTCCATCCCCCAGACGATGGACGACTTCCAGCTGCCCCCCGAGCTGCAGAAGATGTTCGACGAGCAGCAGCGGAAATAGGCCGTTCCCGGCCCGGAGTCTCTATGCTTTCGCCCATGACTGCGGAGCCCATGCACATACACGGCACCTTCCTGCCCGATGAGGAACCCAGGGACTTCTGGGTGGCCGACGGCAGACTCACCTCCGAACCCGTCGCCGGGGCGAGAACCCTGGCCCGGGACGCCTACATCATCCCCGGACTGGTGGACGCCCACTGCCACATCGGGCTGGGGGTGGAGGGAGCCGTCAGCGTCGAGGAGACACTTCGCCAGGCGCGTGCCGACCTGGCCGCCGGAACCATGCTGGTCCGTGATGCGGGATCCCCCTCCAACACCCGCTGGGTGCAGCAGGACGAGACCCTGCCGAGGCTGATCCGCGCGGGCAGACACGTCGCCCGCACCCGCCGCTACATCCGTCACCTGGCCGTCGAGGTGGAACCCGAGGCCCTGATCGAACAGATACGTCACGAGGCCCGCGACGGCGACGGCTGGGTGAAGCTCGTCGGCGACTGGATAGACCGTTCCACGGGTGACCTCGAGCCGTCCTTCCCGGCAGCCCTGGCGGCCGAGGCGATCGCGGTGGCCCACGAGGAGGGGGCCCGGGTCACCGCCCACTGCTTCGGGGAACAGTCCGTAGCGGAGCTGGTGGCGGCCGGGATTGACTGCATCGAACACGGCACCGGGATGAGTGACGAGGTGATCCAGCAGATGGCCGACGGTGGTGTCGCCCTGGTGCCGACCATGGTCAACCTGAACCGTTTCCCCCAGTACGCGGAACCGGGACGTGACAAGTATCCGGTGTTCGCCGACCACATGATGGCCCTGTACGCGCGTCGCCGGGAAACCATCGGCAAGGCCATCGAGGCCGGGATCGATGTCCACTCGGGCACCGACGCGGGTACCGTGGTGCCCCACGGGGAGATTCTCTCCGAGGTTGCGGAACTGGCCTCGCTCGGAGGTGGGGCGTTCGCCATCGAGGCGTCGAGCTGGGGCGCCAGGTCCTGGCTCGGTGCGGATTCCCTCACGGAAGGGGCCAGCGCGGACCTGATCGTCACCAGCACCGACCCGCGTCTCGACACGGGTGTGCTCCGGGATCCGGTCGCCCGGGTTCTGCGCGGACGGCTGATTTCCTGACCCGGATTTGATTGACTTGGTGCATGACGGAGCCTGAGAAGTCGAAGAACGAATCCCACGAGCCCGAGACCAATCCCTACGCCCCGCCTCTCGGCCGTCCCATCCAACCGGTGGCGCCACCCCCGGCCGGGAAGGGCGGCTTCAAACGCGGATTCGGCACCGGTCTGGGGGCCGGGCTGGGGTTGATGACCGGTTTCGTGGTGCTCAGCATCGTGGGCGGACTGTTCGCCGTGATCTCGCTGGGAATGCTGCTCAGTTCCATCACCAAGGACGGAGCCAGCACCTCCCTCGAGAGGGTCTGGGGAGCTGAAGGGGCCAGCGGCCACCTGCGGGCCATCCGGATCTCCGGCATCATCATGACCGACGCCACCGACGGGGCGCTGCTCCCCTCCGGAACCTACGGCTACGAGGTGGCGGATCAACTGGACTCCCTGAAGACGGACCAGGCCGACGGGGTGGTGCTGCTGGTCAACACCCCGGGCGGCACCATCACCGGGTCCAAGGCCATCGCCGACGCCATCACCCGCTATCGCGAGCGCACCGGGAAACCGGTGCTCGTGCACGTCGAGGGCTCCTCCACCTCGGGTGGGGTCTACTCCACCGCGACGGCGAACGAGATCATCGCCGATCACGGTTCCATGATCGGCTCCATCGGCGTGATCCTGGGCCCGCTGCCGCGCTACAAGGATGTCGTCGCTACGGGAAGCACTCTGTTGCAGCAGGGGATCACCACCACGGGAGGCATCAGCCAGGAGTACATCACCTCGGGCACCGGAAAGGACCTGAGCAACCCGTACCGGGATCTGACCGAGCAGGAACGCCAGCGACTCCAAGCGATGGTTGACGACGACTACGAGATTTTCGTCTCCGAGGTGGCTGCGGGTAGGAAGATCGACCCGCAACGAATCCGAAACGAATTCGGGGCCGGGGTCTTCAGCGCCCGGCAGGCGGTGGAACTCGGACTCGCCGACGCCGTCATGGGGCGCGACGAGTTCTTCCGGCACGCCGCCACCGCAGCCGGCCTGGATCCGGACAAAACCGTGGTGGAGAAGGTCGCTGAACCCAAGGGCCTGTCGGCACTGCTCGGAGCGAAACGTGCCTGGGGAACCTCGCTGCCGTTGTCGGCGCTGGGGGACAGGACCGTGGCCTCCGCCAGCATGTGCAGCGTCACGGCCCCGATCGCCTACGCTGGAGACCTCTCCGGGGTCTGTGGGAACTCCTGAGGAAAGGCTCAACCCCAGCCCAGCTCGTGGAGCCGTTCCTCCTCGATGCCGTGGTAGTGCCCGATCTCGTGGACCAGGGTGATGGCGATCTCCTCGAACAGTTCGTCCTCGTCCTCGCACATCCGCGACAGGGGGCCGCGAAACAGCACCACCCGGTCCGGCAGCATCCCGAACCACGAGGAATCACGCTCGGTGAGGGCGGTTCCCTCGTAGACCCCCAAGGTGTCGGAACCGTCCTCCGGTTCGTCCTCCACCACGATGGCCACGTTGTCCAGACCGTCCAGCAATTCCTCCGGGAGGGTGTCCAGGGCCTCCTCGACCAGCGCGTAGAAGTCTTCCTCACCGATGTCCACGCGACCGATCCTACGGGGGAATTGTTGGGACTGCCCGGGGAAATCTGGCAGAATACATCCGCACCTGTCGCTGGCGCCCTCTAACTCCGGCGAGCACGGTTCATCCGGTCAGTGCCGGGCGTGCCCCACACGCACCGCCCACTGGCCATCCAACTCGTCTGGTCACAGACCCAAAAGCAACAGGAGATTCCGAACTTGGCCACCAAGATTCGTCTGAAGCGTTTCGGCAAGATTCGCTCACCCCACTACCGCATCGTCGTCATGGACTCCCGTTCCAAGCGGGACGGGCAGGCCATCGAGGAGATCGGTCTCTACCATCCCAAGAATGATCCGTCGTTGATCCGCGTCAATTCCGAGCGCGCCCAGTACTGGCTGTCCGTGGGCGCCCAGCCGACTGAGGCAGTGGTAGCCATCCTCAAGCGTTCCGGCGACTGGCAGAAGTTCACGGGCGAGGACACCTCCTCCGGGATCCTTCCCCAGCCCGAGCCGCGCGACCGCGAGGCCGAATTCGCAAAGGCCCTGGCCGAGGACGGCAATGCCGTCGCCCCCGCCATCTCGAAGGCGAAGAAGAAGGCCGAGGAAGAAGCCGCCAAGGCTGCTGCCGAGGACGAGGCCGCCGAGCAGGAGGCCTGAGTCGTGCTCGCCGACGCTCTTGAGCACCTGGTGGCAGGGATCGTCTCCAACCCCGACGATGTGACCGTGCGCGACAAGGACCTGCGCCGCGGTCGTCTTCTGGAGGTGCGTGTCCATCCCGAGGACATCGGAAAGGTGATCGGTCGGCAGGGTCGTACCGCGAGTGCGCTGCGCACCGTGGTCGGGGCGCTGGCGGGAAACGAACAGGTCCGCGTCGACTTCGTTGATGTCGACCGGCCCCGTCGCCGCTGAACGGGTCCGCCTTGACCGATCTGGTTGAGGTGCTCGTCGGGGTCGTGGGTCGCGCCCACGGCATCCGCGGCGACGTGTTCATCGATCTGCGTACCGACGAGCCCGGACGCCGGTTCCAACCGGGGTCCGGGCTCCGTCTCGCGTCCGGTGCACAGCTGGTCCTGGAGCGCATCCGCTGGCATCGCGGGAGACTCGTGGTCTCCTTCCGGGGTTACCCGGACAGGACCGCTGTCGAGACGCTTCGCGGCGAACGCCTGTTCGTCGACGTTCCTGCAGATGAGACCCCGAGTGAACCGGAGGAGTACTTCGACCGGCAGCTGATCGGGCTTCGCGCCTTGGACGCCGACGGCCGGCAGGTCGGTGAGATCGTGGAGGTGCTGCACCTACCGGCGCAGGACTGCCTGGCGGTCGAGACCACCCACGGGCGGCGCCTGGTTCCCTTCGTGTCGGCCCTGGTGCCCCGGGTCGATCTCGTGGCGGGGGAGGTGCAGTTCGCTGAAGTGGGTGGACTGTTGGAGGAACTCGAATGAGAATCGACGTCATCACGATCTTCCCCGATTATTTGGCGCCGCTGTCGTTGTCGCTGGTGGGCCGGGCGGTCGAGGCGGGCATCGTCGACCTGGCCATCCACGATCTTCGCTGGTGGACCCACGACCGGCACCACACCACCGACGACACCCCTTACGGCGGGGGCGCCGGCATGGTGATGAAGCCCGAACCCTGGGGCGAGGCCCTGGATGCCATGGAACACCTCAACCCCGCGCCCATGACGGTGGTGGTGCCGACCCCGACGGGCCGGGTGCTGGACCAGGGCCTGGCCCACGAATTGAGCACCCGGGAGAGGCTGGTGTTCGCTTGCGGACGCTACGAGGGCATCGATCAGCGGGTGCTGGACCACTGCGCGGAGAGCTACGACTTCATTGAGGTAAGCCTTGGCGACTATGTCCTGAACGGTGGTGAAGCAGCGGTGCTGGTCATCACCGAGGCGGTGGTTCGGCTCCTCCCGGGGGTGCTCGGGAACCCGGACTCGCTGGTGGAGGAATCACACGCTCCCGGACACCGGCTGCTGGAATACCCCAACTACACGAAACCCCCCGTCTGGCGGGGCCGTCAGGTGCCTCCCATCCTGTTGTCCGGCAACCACGCGGCCATCGCGGCATGGCGTCGGGAACAGGCTCTGGAGCGCACTCGGCAACGCCGCCCGGACCTGCTCGAAGAGGGCACCTGAGGGACATATTTTCGTCCCTTCCGGGTAGCGTAAAACCCCTTATGGGCAAGGGTTTGGCGCATTTTTGCGACGGGGCGACCCTTAATCGGACCCGGTGTGCGAAACAACGTCCGAAGGCAGCTAGAGTGAGCCTCGTGGCAACATCACTAACTATCCATCAACGAGCGTTGCGGTCCACGGTCGCCCGGAAGGCCCTGATGGCGGTAACCGGTCTGATCCTGATTGTCTTCCTGCTCGTGCACATGTACGGCAACTTGAAGATGTTCGTCGGCTACGACTTCGCGGCCAACGCCGGCGCGAACACATACCACGCCTTCGATCACTACGCCCACTGGCTGAAGGGCGCCAGCGAGGACGGTGGCATCCTGTACCCGGTCATGCCGGCCGGGCAGTTCATATGGGTGTTCAGGGCGGTGCTGCTCCTGTCCATCGTCCTCCACATCTGGTCCGCGGCGACGCTGTCGGCGAAGACCGTCAAGAACCGCGGCAGCAAGTACCAGGTCACCAAACGCCAGGCGCAGACCTACGCGTCCCGGACCATGCGCTGGGGCGGCGTGATCATCCTGGTGTTCGTGATCTTCCACCTGATCCAGTTCACCGTCGTCCCGGGCTCCCTGGGCGGTAACGGCGATCATCCGCACAGCATGGTGATCGCCGGATTCCAGCAATGGTGGATCACCGTGTTCTACGCCGTCTCCATAGCGCTCGTGTGCATGCACATCCGTCACGGCCTGTGGAGCGCCTTCGCGACGTTGGGTGGGAATCTCTCCGCCAACTCCCGCAAGTGGCTGAACATCATCGCGCTGGTCGTCTCCGTCGTGCTCTACGCCGGATTCATGATCATGCCCCTTTGTGTCCAGTTCGGAATCCTGAAGTGAGCAGCACCATGACGACCACGACTTTCAACCCTTCCGACTACTGGATCGAAGGCGAGGACATCGCCGACGCCAAGGCACCCGCGGTGGAGATCGACAAGGTCTGGCAGACCCGCCAGTTCCAGGCCCGTCTCGTCAACCCTGCGAACCGACGCAAGCTGAGCGTCATCATCGTCGGCACCGGCCTGGCCGGTGGTGCCGCCGCCGCGACCCTTGGTGAGGCCGGCTACAACGTCCTGAACTTCTGCTACCAGGACAGCCCCCGTCGCGCCCACTCCATCGCGGCCCAGGGTGGCATCAACGCGGCGAAGAACTACCGCAACGACAACGACTCCACCTACCGGCTGTTCTACGACACGGTCAAGGGCGGCGATTACCGTGCCCGCGAGACCAACGTCTACCGGCTGGCGGAGGTCAGCGCCAACATCATCGACCAGTGCGTCGCCCAGGGCGTTCCGTTCGCCCGCGAGTATGGCGGCCTCCTGGACACCCGGTCCTTCGGTGGCGTGCAGGTGCAGCGCACCTTCTACGCCCGTGGCCAGACGGGCCAGCAGCTGCTGATCGGTTGTTACCAGCAGCTGGAACGCCAGATCGAGGCGGGCACCGTCAAGATGTACTCGCGCCACGAGATGGTCGAACTGATCGTCGTTGACGGCCGCGCCCGCGGCATCGTCACCCGCAACATGGTCAACGGCAAGATCGAGGCCTGGACCGCCGACGCAGTCGTGCTCGGTACCGGTGGCTACGGCAACGTGTTCTTCCTCTCGACCAACGCCATGGGATGCAACGCCACTGCCGCTTGGCGTGCGCACCGCAAGGGCGCCTACTTCGGGAACCCCTGCTACACGCAGATCCATCCCACCTGCATCCCCGTTCACGGCGACACCCAGTCCAAGCTGACCCTGATGTCGGAGTCGCTGCGAAACGACGGCCGCATCTGGGTGCCAAAGAAGGCCGCGGACTGCGCCAAGGATCCCCGCGACATCCCCGAGGAGGATCGCGACTACTACCTGGAGCGGATCTACCCGGCGTTCGGCAACCTGGTGCCCCGCGACATCGCGTCGCGTCAGGCCAAGAACATGTGCGACGAGGGCCGCGGGGTCGGCCCGGCAGTGGCCGAGAAGCAGGCGGACGGGACCATCAAACAGGTGCGTAGGGGCGTCTACCTCGACTTCTCCGACGCCATCAACCGGCTGGGCAAGGACGGGGTCTCCAACAGGTACGGCAACCTCTTCGACATGTACCAGCAGATCACCGGTGAGAACCCCTACGAGGTGCCCATGCGCATCTACCCGGCGGTTCACTACACCATGGGTGGGGTCTGGGTGGACTACGACCTGCAGAGCACGATCTCGGGTCTCTACGTCACGGGTGAGGCCAACTTCTCCGATCACGGCGCGAACCGCCTCGGCGCCTCGGCCCTGATGCAGGGGCTCGCCGACGGGTACTTCGTGCTTCCCAACACGATCAACGACTACCTGGCCGACGGCCCCTTCGAGAAGATCTCGGACAACCACCCGGCTGTGGTGGAGGCGGTGCAGACCGCCACGGCACGCTTCTACAAGCTGCTGAAAATCCAGGGCACCCGTTCCGTGGATTCCTTCCACAAGGAACTGGGCCAGATCATGTGGGAATACTGCGGCATGAACCGCACGCAGGAGGGACTGATCAAGGCCATCGGTCTCATCCGAGAGCTCCGTGAGGAGTACTGGCGCAACGTGCGTGTCACCGGCGTCAACGAGGACTTCAACCAGGCCCTCGAACGCGCCGGACGGGTCGCTGACTTCTTCGAACTCGGTGAGTTGATGTGCATCGACGCCCTGCACCGCAGGGAGTCCTGTGGCGGTCACTTCCGGGCGGAGTCCCAGACCGAGGAGGGCGAGGCGCTGCGTCACGACGACGAGTTCCTCTACGTCGCGGCCTGGGAGTGGACCGGCGAGGGCAACAAGCCGATCCTGCACCGCGAGCCACTCGTCTACAAGGCAATCGAACTGAAGCAACGGAGTTACAAGTGAAGCTCAAGCTGCGCATCTGGCGCCAGGCCGGCCCCAACTCGAGGGGTGCGATGGCCGAGTACGACATCGACGGCGTGTCCCCGGACATGTCCTTCCTGGAGATGCTCGACATGCTCAACGAGCAGCTCACGGACGCCAACCAGGAACCGGTTGCCTTCGACCATGACTGCCGTGAGGGCATCTGTGGCATGTGTGGTCTCGTGATCAACGGCGTTGCCCACGGCGGTTCCGCAACCACCACCTGTCAGCTGCACATGCGTTCCTTCGCTGACGGGGCGACCATCGAGATCGAGCCCTGGCGGGCCGGGGCATTCCCGGTCATCAAGGACCTCGCGGTGGATCGCACGGCACTGGACCGGATCGTCCAGTCCGGTGGGTACATCTCCTCCAACACGGGTTCCGCTCCGGATGCCCACGCGACCCCTGCCCCGAAGCGGGAGTCCGACAAGGCCTTCGACAACGCCACCTGCATCGGCTGCGGTGCCTGCGTGGCTGCCTGCCCGAACAGCTCCGCGATGCTGTTCACCTCGGCGAAGATCACCCACCTGGCGATGCTCCCGCAGGGCCAGCCGGAACGCTACCGTCGCGTGAAGGCGATGGTCGCCCAGCACGACGAAGAGGGCTTCGGCAACTGCACCAACATCGGGGAGTGCTCCGCGGTCTGCCCGAAGGGCATCCCGCTGGAGTCCATTTCCCAGCTGAACCGCGACCTCATCAAGTCGCTGTTCAAGGGCGACGGCAAGTAGGAGACCGGGTCTCACCGAACCGTCAGCTCAAGCCACCCGCGTGGGGCGTCCGGGAACGGGCGCCCCACGTCGGCTACTGGAGATCCGGCATCGCCACGCCTCTTGTGGCATAATTGTCAGCCGCTGCCCAACAGGGCGGTCCGCTCAGTTCCGGCTCCTGCCACAGGGGGACAGTCCGGGACGCGGCGAGGAAACGACTACCGCGGTGACCTGTGGCACTGACGAGGACACCATGACCAATCCGTTGATCAAGGCCGTTGACCAGGCCTCCCTGCGTCCAGACATCCCCGAGTTCCGTCCCGGCGATTCGGTGCGTGTTCACGTGCGGGTAATCGAGGGCGGCCGATCCCGTATCCAGGTGTTCGCCGGCGTCGTGATCGCCCGCAACGCCAGTGGCGTGCAGGAGGCCTTCACGGTTCGCAAGATAAGCCTCGGCGTGGGCGTGGAACGCACCTTCCCGCTTCACAGCCCCATCATCGAGAAAATCGAGGTGGAACGCCGCGGTGACGTGCGGCGCGCCAAGCTGTACTACCTGCGTGGTCTGCGCGGCAAGGCCGCCAGGATCAAGGAAAAGCGCGCCTGAGCGCGTTTGTTTGGCCCGCGCCTGTAGGGTGAGACCCGGCGGCGCGGGCCGTTTGTTTTTCTCAGGAAGGCGATTGCGTTGGAAAACACCGAGGAATCCAGCACCGGGGTCGCGCAGGAGAAACCACGGTCCTTCAACCGAAGGTTTTTCAGTGGGGTTGGGGAGATCGCCATCATCCTCGTCGGTGCGCTCCTGATCTCCACCTTGCTGCGGGGCTTCGTCGCCCAGATGTTCAGCATCCCGAGCGGCAGCATGGAAAACACCCTCAAGGTGGGGGACAGGGTACTGGTCGCCAAGTTCGGGGGATTCCAGCGCGGCGATGTCGTGGTCTTCGAGGATCCCGCGCACTGGCTCTCGGGCCCGCAACCTGAACGCACACCAGCGGAGCAGGTCCTCGAGTTCATCGGGGTCCTGCCGAACTCCGGCGCGGGATATCTCATCAAACGCGTGATCGGCATGCCCGGGGACCGGGTGGCCTGCTGCACGGCGGCGGGGGCGGTGACCGTGAACGGGGAGGCGCTGGACGAGTCGCAATACCTGTACTCCGAGAACGGGGTCCAGGTGGCCCCCTCGACCATGTCGTTCGACGTAATCGTTCCCGCCGGTCACATATTCGTGCTGGGGGACCACCGGAACGCGTCAGCGGATTCCCGCTGCCACCTGAGGGACACCCGGGACGGCAGGAAGGCCGGATCGGCTGCGTTCGTGCCAACGAACAAAGTGGTTGGGGCGGCGGTGGCCGTCGTGGCGCCGCTGGACAGATTGTCGACCTTCCATGTGCCGGATACCTACGCGAAGGTCCCAGCGCCCGAGCAGGAGGCACCCGCGGAACCCACCATCATCGAGGCCCCGGCAGGGTGTTGACCGGCGCCCACGCATATGAGGCCGCCCTGACGGCAGCGGGTTTCGGCCCGGTCGCGGGGGCGGACGAGGCGGGGCGCGGAGCCTGCGCCGGGCCGCTGGTGGCGGCTGCCGTGATCCTGGACCCCGCCCGCCCTGTGGAGGGGCTCGACGACTCCAAGACGCTCAGCCCGAAACGCAGGGCCGGGCTCTGCGAACTGATATTGGAACGCGCCATGGCGGTTGCCTGGACCCGTGTCGAACCCGCCGAATGCGACGCGCTGGGGATGCACGAGGCCGATCTGCAGGGGCTTCGCAGGGCCGTGGCCCGGCTGGGGGTCAGGCCCGGGTTCGTCCTGACCGACGGCTTCCCGGTGAGCGGCCTGGGAACGCCGGGGCTGGGTATCTGGAAGGGGGACAAGGTGTCGGCCTGCATCAGCGCCGCGTCCATCGTCGCAAAGGTCCAGCGCGACGCGATCATGGTCGCCTACGAACGGGAATACCCCGGCTATGGTCTCGCCGTGCACAAGGGATACTGCACCACAGCCCACAAGAAAGCCCTGGAACGGCTCGGGCCGAGCCCCATCCACCGTCTCAGCTACGCCTGCGTACCCGATGCGGCTAGAGTGTGAGGCACCATGAGCACGGAAGACCTGGAACAGTACGAGAGCAAGCTGGAGCTTGACCTCTACCACGAGTACAAGGACGTAGTCAGCATCTTCACGTATGCCGTGGAGACCGAGAGACGGTTCTACCTGTGCAACGCTGTCGACCTGAAGGTTCGTACCGAGGGCAGCGATGTCTACTACGAGGTGTCCATGGGGGACGCCTGGGTCTGGGACATGTACCGGCCCGCCAGGTTCGTGAAGAGCGCAAAGGTCCTGACCTTCCGTGACGTCTCGATCGAGGAGATCACCCACTCCGATTTCCCGGTTCCCAACCAGACCTAGGTTCTGTTCTCCGCCGGACCCCCCGTCTGGGTGATTTCTTCAGGGGTCTCGCGGGGAGAAGGTCCTGTGGAAATAGTTCGCGGGACCGGCTTCCTGCCCAGAGTGTGGGCAGGAGGTGATCTTGTGGTTGTTCGTGGAAAAACCCGGGCGATCGGCCGGATCGGGGAGGAACACGCAGTTGAGCATCTGATCGGTCTCGGATGGCAGGTGCTTGACCGCAACTGGCGGTGCAACGAGGGTGAGCTCGACATCATCGCCCACGACCCGCACGCCGGGGCGCTGGTGTTCATCGAGGTGAAGTGCCGTTCGGGACTCGGTTTCGGGGATCCCCTCGAAGCGATCACGTGGCGCAAACGCAGCAAACTCCGGCAACTCAGCCTGTTGTGGCTCGCTGAGCACAGGATCCGGGCGGACCGGTTGCGCATCGATGCCGTCGGGGTGCTGCTGCGTCCCGGACGAGAACCCGTTGTCAACCACGTCCGGGGGATCGAGGAATGAGCACCGCATCGGCCTGGTCCGTGGCGCTCAATGGGCTCGACGGGGCGATGGTGGAGGTCGAGGTGGCCGAGGGAGGCGGCCTGCCCCGCACCGTGCTCGTCGGCCTGCCGGATGCGGCGCTCTCGCAGGCGAAGGAACGGGTCCGGGCGGCCGTGACGGGGGCCGGCCTGCCGTGGCCCAACGGGTTGGTGACCATCAACCTCTCCCCGGCAAACCTGCCGAAGACCGGCACCCATTACGATCTGGCCATAGCGACGGCCGCCCTGGCCGCCATCGAAAAGGTACCGGTGGAGGCCGCCCGGAACCACGTGTGTCTGGGAGAGCTGGGACTGGACGGCAGGCTGCGCAGGGTCCCCGGAATCCTGCCTGCGGTGCTGGCCGCCGTGCGGAGCGGATTCGACAAGGTGATCGTCCCGGCCAGTCAGGAGGCCGAGGCCTCGCTGGTGCCCGGGATCACGGTTTGGGCCGTCGGTCACCTGAAGGACCTCGTCGCCGTGCTGAACGGGGAACCGCCATCGGGTGGCTGGGAACTTCCCGTCGAGGAGGACACGAATCCCCGGCAGCGGCCCCCGCTGGACTTCCGGGATGTGCGTGGGCATCTCGATGGCCGCTGGGTCATGGAGGTGGCGGCTGCGGGGAGGCATCACGTGTTCCTGCACGGCGCCCCGGGGGTCGGAAAGACCATGCTCGCGGCCAGGCTGACCAGCATCCTGCCCTGTCTCGACGGTGAGGAGGCGGTTGAGGTATCGGCCCTGCACTCGCTTGCCGGGATGGATCTCAGCGGGGGTTTGCTGATCGAACCGCCGTACGCGGATCCGCACCACTCATCCTCCCCGGCCTCGATAATCGGTGGGGGAGCGCGACTGGTGCGTCCCGGATCCATCTCCCTGGCCCACCGGGGAGTGCTGTTTCTCGACGAGGCCCCCGAGTTCGGGGCGCGCATCCTTGACGCGTTGCGTACCCCACTCGAGTCCGGGTGGGTCACCATAGGCAGGGCGGCCGTGCAGGTGCGCTACCCGGCACGATTCCAACTGGTGCTGGCGGCGAACCCTTGCCCTTGCGGTTTCCACGGGGTGACGGGCCGCGAATGCCGCTGTTCTCCCATGACGGTGCGGAGGTACCAGGAACGGTTGTCGGGGCCGATCATGGACCGAATCGACATCCGGCATCACATGCTGCCGCAGCATCGTTCCTTCCTGGGCGGAGCCTTGGAACAACCCGAGTCCAGCGCGGGGATCGCTGCGCGTGTTCTGGAGGCGCGGGAAAGACAGGCGGGGCGGCTTCGGAACACGCCCTGGCGGACGAACGGTGAGGTGTCCGGCCCGTGGCTGCGTTCGCACCTGCCCCTGCCGGAGGATCCGTCACCCCTGGAACGGGCTTTGAACCGTGGCCTGCTGAGCGCCCGTGGCGTGGACAAGGTGCTGCGACTGGCGTGGACCGTTGCCGACCTGGCCGGGGAGGAGCGGATATCGGCGGCCTCCCTGCGTGTGGCCATGCAGTTGAGGCAGGGCGCATTCCAGGAGGCTGCGTGATGGATACCGCGGAACGCAGGGCCCGAATGGCCCTGTGTGCACTTCAGGTCGCCGCTGATCCGAGGCTTGCCCATCTCGTCGAGACCCACGGGGCCCGGGAAGTGTGGGAAACCATCCGGCGGCAGGGCGAATCCACATCCCTGGGGCGCCGTGCGCAGGGGGTTGATCCAGAGAAGTTGGAAGCCGCAACCACCCGAAGCGGTGCCTGTTTCCTCGTTCCCGGGGACGAGTTCTGGCCCGGAGCCCTCGCCGATCTCGGGACTTGCCAGCTGGGGGACCAGGGCGGGCAGCCGCTGGGGTTGTGGGTCGCGGGAAACCCTGAGTTGTTGATGATGCCGCGGGCCGTGGCGGTTGTCGGGGCCCGGGCGGCCACCAGCTACGGCCTGCAAGTGGCGGAAGAACTGGCGGCCGACCTCAGCGCCTCCGGCTGGCTGGTGGTCTCCGGACTGGCCTTCGGGATCGACAGCGCCGCCCACCGTGGCGCGCTGGGGGCGGGAGGCCCGACCCTGGCCGTGATGGCGACCGGGGTGGACAAGACCTATCCAGCCAGCCATCACGGGCTTCGGAACCAGATCCAGGCCACCGGCGCCGTCATCACGGAGCTGGCTCCGGGCATCCATCCGCTGCGAGCCAGTTTCCTCGGGCGGAACCGGCTGATAGCGGCCCTCGGAAGCGGCACCGTGGTTGTGGAGGCGGGAGCCCGTTCCGGGGCGAGGAACACCATCTCCTGGGCGGCGGAGCTGGGTCGTGTGGCCATGGCGGTTCCCGGGCCGGTCACGTCGTCGCTGTCCGTGACCCCGCATCATCTGATCCGGGAATCAATTGCCACACTCGTCACCTCGGCCACGGACGTGACCGCCCTGCTGTCCCCTCTGGGGTTTCAGGAAGAACTTCCGCTGCGGGGAGAGGAGCGGCCCATCGATTCCCTTCCCGTCCCCCTCAGATCCGTCAGGGAGGCCGTCCCCGTGGGAACGACGGTGGGGGCCTCGGAACTGGCGGTAGCAACCGGGATGACGGTGCCCGAGGTGATCGCCGCGGCCGCGGAACTCACCGAACTGGGCTGGCTCGAGGACACTGGGCCGGGATGGCGACTGCCCGGGGGATGACCGGCCGTTCCGATCGGGGCCAGCGACTTCACGGAAACGGCATTGGAACCCCGGATGTCCAGGAGACAGAATCCCGGCGACCGGTTGCGGCAGGCAGGAGGCCTGGTGGCCACGGCTGTTGCCACCAGCCTCCACCGGTCCGCGTGAAGCACAGTGCCTCCCGGCGTTGACGGATCCCCCGGCTTCCGGGATCCGGGAATTCGGGCCGTCTCCTGGGCTCCGGTGCGCTGATGATGCCCTCGCCTCGGTGTTTGCGTTGACCCCCATACAGCACATCGTCTCGTCTCGGTTGAAACGAAAGGTCGGAAAAATGACCGCCGGCCTGATCAGGAACTCGGTTTCATGGAACCCTGCCGACGACTGGTCCCACTCCGGGCCCGTACACAGGAAGCGGGGGAGCGGGAACTGGGGGTGGGGGAAACCGGATCGTGTCCGGTGCGATGGTTTTCGCCAGGCCCAGCAGCACGACGGTTATGAGCAGAGGCGGAGCAAAGACATCGTCACCCAGCTTCTCCCAGACCTCAAGGTCGAAGTAGCCGGTGGTGTCCCGTGTCAGCGTGCTGAAAAGCAGGAGGGTGCAGGCGAAACCGGCATTCGCCAGATACAGCAGCACCCGGGTGGTGCGAGGCAGGGTTTTCGTGTCCGCGTGAGTGAACTCGCCATCGGTCAGCAGACGCCAGGTCAGACCGAAGAGCAGCACGGCCACGGAGGAGAAACCCACCACCCAGCTCAGTGGGTCGTCCAGTATGAAACGCAGGTCGTGAACCACCAGCACGGCCCCGACCGTCAGCAGCATGCGCGCGCGTTCTCTGGTGAACTCGCGCCGAATCGCGACAAGGATGACCGCCGCGGTGAAGGCGATCTGCAACCACAGGGCGGTCGCGGACCGATCGAGGTCGGGGCTCATCCAGCTGGGCAGGAGTCCGGTCAGCAGCAGAAGCGCCTGGGGAACCGCGAAGGCCGCGGCAAGCGCCCCCACCTGCCATCGGCCGCGTCCACGGGTCAGGACCACGCCCACCACCAGCAACCCCAACCCGCTCAGCAACCGTCTCCACGGGTTGCTATTGGCCATGGAGCTGCTGTCCGCCAAGGCGATGAGCCAATCCGGGTTCTGTTGCCCCAGCGAGGTCAGCGCGGTGTTGGTGGTGTGTGCCAGGACCGGGATGAAGAGCCACAGCGTGGTGCCCAGAACGAGCAGATAGCTGACCTGGGAGAAGGGCTCCAGCAGGGTTTCGAGGGGATCGTCCGCGTGTCGCCCGGCCAAGGACAAGAGCAGCCAGAGAAGCAGGGCGGTGATGCTGAGCGACAGGAGGGTCCAGAGGAGCTTGGTGGACAACATCTGCGGCGGGATGTCCGCCAGATCACGCAGCACCGCGAAGGTGCGCCAGGCCAGGATCGCGATCAGGACCAGCCACGTCCACAGCGGTGACAGGGAACGGCTGGTCACCGACCCGAGGGACAAGCCCGCCTGGATGGAAACCTGGGCCAGGGCCGCTCCCGCCACCGTCAGCGGAATCACTGCGACGATGAGGAGGACCTGGAGGTGGATGGCCAACAGCATGAGTCGTATGTCGAAACCGAACGATATCCCCGAGAGGACGGCCTGCAACGGCGCCCCGATGAGCAGGGCCGTGAGTACTCCTACCACGAGGGGTTCCCAATCCGAGTAGCTGCGACGGAACCGGAGCAGGTGCAGCAGCAACAACAGGCCTGCGGCAAGCAGGGACAACCACCAGAAATTTTTGTCTGATGCCACGATGAAGGCGGCCTGAAGCGACGCCGCCAACAGCAGTAGCGCCAGCAACCGGACGAACCAGCCGGAGTGCAGCGCTGCCGTGTGCAGCAACGTCGTGGAGAGCCATATGCCGGCGATGACCAAGGGCAGGGAGGCCTGGGGGAAGAACAACCCCAGGGAACCAAAGGGCTGCAGCTCACCGTTTCCCCTGAGCAGCGGCGTGGCGATGATGTGGATCACGGAAAGGGCGAAGACGATGAGCAGCATGACCCCGAGGAGTTTGACCACGGGAGGCCATCCGGATGGCCGAACGCAACCCGTGACCAGGGGACGGACGACGATTCCTCGCCAGAGTTGCTTCAACGCCCTGATCATGATGACTTCCTGACTATGCCGTCCATTCCCAGGCTGGCGACTCCCTGCTGCAGCGTCCCTAGGCTCAGGTTGGTGGCGGGGGTGGCCGCCGTCATGGGCCACGAGCCGAGCTGGCCGCCCGAGGAACCCAGGGCGACCAGGGTGTCGGAACTCAGCGCGGCGATTACGTGACCGTCCGTCACCATTGAATGAAACCGCCCCCCGACCCTCCAAGTGGCCCTCAGGTCATCCCCGCCCAAGGTGAACCCGCGAATGGAGTTCCTGCTCAGCGTCACCAACGTGTCGTCCACGTTGAGAAGCTCACCAAGGTTGTCCTCGGCCATGGTGTGGGCGGACAGAAGGTTCCCGTCCGGGGATGCCACGACCAGCCTCGGATTGGCCGCTGCCACTACGTGACCGGCGATGCAGGCCACCGAATTGGGGCGTTCCTGAAGGTCCAGGGACCAGGCCGTTTCGCCGGACTGAGCATCGATTCCCGTCAAACCGTCGCTGGTGGGGACCACGACGTGATCGCCGCACCAAATGGCTTTGGCGGTGGGTCCTGCGTCCAGCTCCTGCTGCCACAGGATGGATCCCGTGGCGCCGTCGAGTGCCGTCACGGTCCCGCTGGCGTCCACCATCACGACCCTGTCCTCCCGCCAGTCTGGGGCGAAGGGAACGGTGTCGGGTAGGCGGGTGCGCCAGCGTGGCCGTCCCTGCAGGTCGTAGCCCGTGGCGTTCGGGGTAGTGGTGGTGGCCAGGATCAGGTCGCCCTGTCGGGTGAGGGACGTTACGTAACCTCCGGGATGGGCGCGGAAGGTCTTGGCGTTCGTGCCCATGAACAACAGGTCCCCGGCCGTTTGATGGGCGACGACCATGACGTCGTGATTACCCACCGGTGGCAACTCGACGGGCCAGACTACGGGTTCACGCTGGGAGAGGGAGGTTGATGTCGGGTTCCAGTCCTCCACCCGCCAGTCCAGATCAGAGGCCAGGGTGAGCGGTGGCACCGTAACCGGCTGTTGAGATGCGGAAGGAACGGGCCCCAGCCCGGGACACCAGGTTCGGTCCGTGTTCTCGATCCTCCCGTCGATTTCGAGTTCGGAGGTGATCCGGAGACACCCCGGGGCGGCCTGTCCCGGATCCTCCGGGGTGGAGGCCTTGGCCTGGTAGCGCCACCCCGTCTCTGTCATCGTCTGCAGGTCACGCGACACCTGCACCCGTCCCTCGGCCTTCCACACCGAACCGGGCCGTGTACTCGCGGGGAGCTCGGGCAGGCCCGGTTTGAAGACGCGCAACTCCGTGCCCGGCCCGATCACCAAGGTCTGCTCCACGTTCCCGGCCTGTAGCCTTCGCAAGGTCAGTTGCCTTTCGACGCCGGATACGGAGGTGCGGGTCGTCAACTCCCGCCACCAGGTCCGCTCCGCATCACCGATGTTCTCGGATCTCATGGCTAACGCGATGTGCTCGGGCCCGCTCGACACAACTTGGGCCAGGGACGAGATGGCATGTTCCCGGGTCACCCAGGTGTGCCCGTCCATGTGGCTGGACAGGACGCCGTCCACCGGGATCAGCTCGCCGTTCCAGGAGTTCCCCATGGGGCGTGCCAGCCAGACCAACGCGGACACGGTCATGGTGAAGACGACGATCGCCGCCACCACGTGGTGCACATTCGTCCGGTTTCGGGGGAGGGCGGTGAAACCGGATCCTTGAGGCGGTGGGATCACAGCCGCCAGGTGACCTGTCGGCCGATCGTGCCCCAGAGCAGATCGGGAACCTGGTTCAGCTCCTCGATCCGCGACTCCACCGAGGCGCGCCGCGCCGCGAGGCCCAGGCGTTCGGCGGTTGCGCCGTGCAGCTCATTGGCGGTGAAGGCGTCGATGGAATCCAGCGAGCGTTTCAGACGGGCCAGTTCCACCTCGCGGAGCGCGGAAACGCGTTCCTCGTACCAGTCGGATGCCAGCACGGAATCGCGACTGAACAGCTCCCGGAACGGGGCGTCGTCCAGGGTCAGGCCATCCTGGGTGTGGCCGGTGGCCATGATCTCGAGGAGCGCCCGCACCGGGGGAACAGCCAGGGCCACGGTGCCGTCGTCGAAATACGCCTGGGCGACCCGGGCGTGCGTGGTCGAGATGGTTCGCACCGATTCGGCGAACACATCCGGGTCCTGCAGCTCGGGGCGCAGCATCTCGGGGGTGAAGACAACATGGGGGTGCAGGAAGATCCGCCCGAAGTACTTGGACGCGAATTTCTCGGTCATCCGGTAGCCCAGCCGGGAGGCGAGAATCAGCTCGCCGTCCACCTCGTAGTCCTGGACGCGCTCCAGGCAGCCCTCCTCGATTAGGTTCGCCGCGCAACGCTCGGAGTCGGACATCCGGGAGAAGACCTCGGGAACCAGGAGACTGATGTCGTGGTCGACCCGCACGTGCGGTCCCACCACCCCGGCGCTGGACAACCACCCGTCGTATCCGGTCAGCGCCAAGGACAGGAAGGCGGCGTTCAGGTCGATCACCGACGGAAGAGCGTTGAAGGGTCCCTTGGTCATGGCCCCCTCGGAACCGGCCCCCGTCGTGGAGGGCGATTTCCCGGTCATGGAGCTGATGAACTCCATGAACAGCTCCGGAAGTTCCATGTAGTGCAGGGGGGAGTAGGCGCACAGCGGTGGGATGCCGGGCTCAGCGGCGTTGTTCCTGCGGCCCGCGGCCACCACGTCGACCGGCAGGCACAGCTCCTGGGTCATCGGCAGTTTGCGTTGCAGCCGGGCTGCCAGTTCCGCCTCCGCGGAGCGTTCCGGGTTGGTGATGTCGGGACGTTGCTGCAGATAGCGGGGATTCTTGGAGGGATTGCCATTGACCAGCCGCGGATGGGCCGAGCTCACGAGCCAGGAGGGTGAAGGACCGGTCGATGCCGCGAAGGAACGGATCAGCTCCTGTGTGGGAGCCGTGAACTGGCTGAACTCGATCGCGTTGTCCACCAACGCCCGGGCATCCTGGAGCGAGAGCGGTTCGAAATTTGAAAGGAAGGTCCCGGGTTGGGCGATGTCCCACTCCGCCTGCTTGTCGTAGCCGCGGTGGATGGCGTCGTCGGGGCGTTGGAACAGCAGCTGCTCGCAGTTGGTCACGAACTTCCTGGAGAGGGTGCTGCCCGAGGGTCGGGGAGGCACGACGATGCTGGCGGTGATGTCGTCCTCGGTCTGCACCTTCGCCGCGGGCTGGAAGTCGTGGCGCAGCCCGAACAGCCGCCACGAACCGTCGGGGGCGAAACCCACCCGCAGCATGTTCACGCGGATCTTCTCCCCGTCGAGACGCAGCGAACTTCCCTTTCGTCCGTTGATGATGCCCACCGTGAAATGGCTGGCCCAGTCCTCGCCCCACTCCGGGCGGTAGAACCGTTTCACCACGAAAACGAGTTCCTTGACATGGTTGGGGATCGCTTCCAGCCACGCGTTGTACTCGTCGTTGTAGTCGCGGCTCGGGGTGAGCAGCTTGATCACCGAACCCACGGAACGCCGGTCGGACAACACGGGCCGGGCGTCATGACCGTTCCGGGCCGGGTCCGCGAAACGGCGGCTGAAGTCATAACCCAGGATCCGGGTGACCGCCGCCATGTCCTCGTCGAAATCCCGGACGTAGGCGTCGCCGGTGATCACGGCGTCGGTGATGGCCTTGGAGATCTCGGACTTGCCACCGCCCGAGACCGTGGCGGGCTTGTGGCAGTGGGTGGCGCGGGGCGCGGTTCCGACCAGGGTCCACTGGGTGCCGTCGGTCTCCGGGTGGTGCAGCCGCACGAGATAACCATCCGGCCCGACGTATGCCTTGTCGGCGTGCAACGGGATCTGGCCCTTGCGGCCGTCGACCTCCCAGGTGACGGTCTGGTCACGCAGGCTGTAGGTGGAATGCTCGGGGACCAGGATGATGTGTTCGTTCTCCAGATCCAAGGCGTGCCCCTCGGGCTGGGAGATGAAACGCTGCGGGTCGCGGGCGATGATGTCGGCCAGCCGATAGCTGGGATCGGCGTAGTTGTCGGTGAACTGCTGGCCCAGGTTGTAGCGGGGGAAACAGATGGCGCCGCCCGCGTGCTCCTCCTCCACCAGCCCCAGCAGGTTGGCGGAGTAGCTGATCTGGGCCTTGACCTCCTTCTTGCAGTACCCGAAGTAGTTGTCGGCGATCACGGTGACGATCACCCCGCGCTCGTCACGGGCGCACACCTTGAAAGCGCTGCCGCCGTTGTACAGCTCCTCCGGGTCCTGCCAGCACATGCCGTCGCGGCGCTGGCGCTGTGTCGCGTCGTCGTGGTGGGGAAGGCCGAGTTCCCGTTTGGTGAGTTTCGTCAGGTGCGGGGCCAGGATCACCGCGCCAGTGTGACCCGTCCAGCCCCTGGGTTTCAAGGAGGCGTCGTTGTCCGGCAGGTAGGGGTCACCCCCATTTCCGAAGATGCCCTCCACGAAGTCAAGGTTCGCCACCAACGTGCCGGGGGCGAAGAAACGCACCTCCAGGCTGCGTTCCCGCGCGAAACCCGGGACGCGGGGAACCACCACGGGACGCAGCAGCAGGGACACCCACGCCTGGGCGGGGGCTGCATCTCCAGCGCAGTAGGGCAGGGTCATCGCATCCGCGGGCGGGTTCAGGGCGTGCTCCAGCAGGCGCCCGTAGACCTCCCGGGGAACCGCCAGTTTGTCGTCCTGCACCGCGGTGCCACCCTCGGCGATGTGGAAGACCCCCTTGGTGGTGCGGCGATCGTTGAGGGGATTGTGCAGCACCCCGTTGACCAGGCGGTAGCTGCTCAGATATTCCGAGGAGAACTGGTCGGCCCCGACGGGCAACGACAACGTCCTGGCCAGTCCGGCCTGATCCAGCACGAAGGTCTGCCGGGGTAGCTTCGGGGCGGTACCGGTCCCCTCCAGGTAGGAATCCAGGAACGCCTGGATGCGGCCATCAACTGCGGGAAGCCGGTGTGAGAGCCGCCGGTCCAGCTCACGCTGCCGCGCCAGTATCGGGCGCACAAGGTCGGATCCCTCGGCGTGGTCGACGGCCTCCGGAACCCGCAGCCCCAGCAGATTCAGTCTCAGATTGATGGCAGCGATCGCTGCGGTGTCTACCATGGCTCAACTATTCCACGGCACCTGAGCAGCCAGGGATGATGGTCGTGTTCTCAGCCGATGATCTCGTAGCTGACCTTCGCGACCCCCTGCCGGGTGTCCGCTATGGATCTGAACGCGCCCGTGGTCAGGTCGAGGCAGCGGCCGGTGACGTAGGGTCCCCGATCGTTCACCGTCACGTCGACGGTCTTGCCGTTTGCGAGGTTCCTCACCCGCAGCCGGGTGCCGAGGGGCAGCGTCTTGTGGGCTGTCTTCATCGCCCACTGGTCGAAGGGTTCACCGGATGCGGTGGCGGAGTCATCGCTGTAGAACGAAGCCAGGCAGGTCTCCCCACCGGAGGAGGCGGACGACCTGGCGGGGGCGCTGTCGGTCAGGTGGCGGGCGGTAACCCAGCGCACCGCGCCCTTCCACACGACCTGGGCGCGCCCGCCGGAGACGGTGCCCGTGATCTTGAACTCGGTGCCCTTCGGCGCCACCTCGACGAACCGGTCGCCGCGCGCGGCGGTCCACAGGTTGAGTTCGGTGCTTCCCCATCGGGAACCGATCGTCTCGGGCGCTTCGGTGGCGGAAACGGATGCTGGTTGGGGGGTGGGTGCTGTTCCTCCGGGGGTGAACGGGCCCAGGTAACGGGTCGCCACCCAGGCCGTGTCGCCGTTCAGGTCGATCTGGCTCCACCGTCCCGAGACCCGGCCGGTCAGGGAAACCCGGGCGCCCTTGTCGAGGACCGCCCGGATATCGGCACTGAGGGAGGGGGAGCTACGCGCGTTGAGTTTGACCCTCGTCCAGGCGAAACCCTTCTCGCTGGTGGAGGAACCCGATTCGCCGTCCCCCCACCCGGTGACGTAGGCCGAGGCCACCCAGGCGTTGCGGCCGTGCCAGGTGACGGGAACCCAGCCGTTGGCGGCGGAACCCCGGATGGACAGCGATTCACCCGGGTAGAGCACGCCGAGGCGGGAGTGACCGGTTCCGGGACCGGAACGGACGTTCACGGCCACCCTGGCGGTGACATTGCCACCGGCGGCCTCGGCCCTGCCGTCGGGGAAGATGGCGGGTACGACGACCGTCAACTGGGCGGTCAGCACCAACCCGATGGCCGAGTCGCGCAACAGCCTGAGCGCACGGCCCTTTCGTGGGGAGTCGATCATCGCTGGTCCTTTCTCGCGGATCCGAGTCGGGTAATCCGGAACGTTAGGAAAACAAGCCTTGAAGCTCAAGCCGAAGCCCCTGCGCATTTCCCGGGGTGAATAAGTGAAACCCCTAGTCAGAGGCGTATCTAATGGATTTGTGAGATTTTTCGAAACCCTCGAGCGGTGATCGAGGTTGAGGGTTCATCGAGGCGTTGCCGAAGAATTGCGGAGGGGGTCGTGGAAAATGCTCCCGAGGACCGCGGAATGGGTTTCGGGTGCGGTGCCGTGGGCCTGTCGCCCGGGTGGTGGCCCGATCGTCCGGGTGGGTGGCGTCTCAGCATTCAGGACAGGTGGGGTGTGTCGCTTGACAGCATCCGGGCCTCCCGCAATCCTTGGGCGCATGACCAACAGTCAGCTCGTAATCGTCTGACAGCGTTTCGATCCAGTGTCGAGACGCCCCCTCGCGTGCCAGATGGCGCCGAGGGTTTTTTGTTGAACGAAGCAGTTCCGGGCTGCAATCGAAGGGAGAGCGATGTCCAGGGCAGACGGCCAGTTGCTGACGGGCGCGCAGGCGCTCGTCGAGTCTCTCGAACGTTCCGGGGTGGAAGTAGCCTTCGGGATTCCCGGCGGGGCGATCCTTCCCGCGTACGACCCGTTGTTCGACTCGAAGATCCGTCACATCCTGGTGCGCCACGAACAGGGTGGCGGTCACGCGGCCGAGGGCTACGCGATCGCGAGCGGCAAGGTGGGGGTCTGCATCGCCACGTCCGGTCCCGGGGCCACGAACCTGGTCACCGCGATCGGAAACGCCTACATGGACTCCACCCCGCTCGTGGCGATCACCGGGCAGGTCAACGGGACCGCCATCGGCACCGACGCCTTTCAGGAGGCCGACATCCGCGGGATCGTGATGCCGATCACGAAACACAGTTTTCTGATCAAGGAAACCAAGGAGATCCCTTCGGCCATCAAGGAGGCCTTCCACATCGCCTCGACGGGAAGACCCGGGCCCGTGCTCGTCGACATCGCGAAGGACGCGCTGGCCGCGAAGGCCCCGTTCCACTGGCCCGAGGAATTGGACCTGCCCGGTTACAAACCCACCGTCAAGCCGCACGTCCGTCAGATCCGCGCGGCCGCGAAACTGATCTCGCAGTCGAGGAGACCCGTCCTCTACGTCGGCGGGGGCATCGTCAAGGCGGAGGCGTTCGAGGAACTCGCCGCCCTGGTGGAGAAGGCCCGGATACCCGTGGTCACCACCCTGATGGCTCGTGGTGTGCTTCCCGACTCCCATCCACTGCACATGGGGATGCCCGGGATGCACGGGACCGTTGCCGCCGTGGGTGCGCTTCAGCGCGCCGACCTGCTCGTCGCCATCGGCACCCGCTTCGACGACCGGGTCACGGGCAGACTGGACTCCTTCGCACCCAACGCCAAGGTGATCCACGCCGACATCGACCCGGCCGAGATCGGCAAGAACCGCGCGGTCGACGTGCCGATCGTGGGCGACTGCCGCCAGACCCTGGCCCTGCTCGCCAAGGAAATCGTCCGCGCCCCCGACACCGACGAGTGGGTGCAGGCCCTCGGCAGGGTGAAGGAGCGCTACCAACCCCGCTGGGACGAGGCGCCCGACGGGAAGCTCTCGCCGCAGGAGGTCATCCAGCGCATCGGGCAGCTCAGCCCCGAGGACACCGTCTACGTCACCGGGGTCGGGCAGCACCAGATGTGGGCGGCGCACTTCCTTCCCCACGAACAGCCGATGAAATGGCTCACCTCCGGAGGCTCGGGCACCATGGGGTTCTGCGTTCCCGCGGCGATGGGAGCCAAGGTGGCCCAGCCCGACAAAGTGGTGTGGGGCATCGACGGCGATGGCTGTTTCCAGATGACCAACCAGGAACTGGTCACGTGTGCCTTGAACCGGATCCCGGTCAAGATCGCGATCATCAACAACCATGCCCTGGGCATGGTCCGGCAGTGGCAGTCCCTGTTCTACGACTCCCGCTACTCCAACACCGACCTCCACACCGAACACCTCCCGAACTTCCCGATGCTCGCCGAGGCGATGGGGTGCGTCGGTCTGCGTGCCACCAACGAGACCGAGATGGACGAGTGCATCGCGAAGGCGTTGGAGATCAACGACCGCCCCGTCGTGGTGGAGTTCGTCGTCCACAAGGACGCGATGGTGTGGCCCATGGTGGCCGCGGGGGTCAGCAACGATGAAATCCAGGTGGCCCGTAACATGGCCCCAGTGTGGGAAGAGGAAGAACTGTGAGTATGCACACCCTTGGGGTTCTGGTCTCCAACAAACCGGGGGTCCTGACCCGGATCGCCGCCCTCTTCTCCCGTCGTGGATTCAACATCGACTCGCTCGCGGTCGGCCCCACCGAGCGCCCGGAGATCTCCCGGATGACGGTGGTGGCCTCCGTCGAGGACGATGCCGTTCTGGAGCAGATCGTCAAACAGCTCAACAAGTTGATCGAGGTCCGGAAGGTGCTGGAACTCGGACCCAACACCGTGTGCCGTGAGATGGTTCTGGTCAAGGTTCGCGCAGACGTGCACTCTCGTAGCCAGATCATCGACGTGGTGAGCCTGTTCAGGGGAAAGGCCGTGGACGTCAGTCCCGAGTCCGTCACCATCGAGGCAACCGGCAGCCCCGAGAAGCTCGCCGCCCTCCTGGAGATGCTGTCCCCCCATGGCATCCAGGAGCTGGTGCAGTCGGGCCAGGTGGCCCTGGGGCGGGGAGCCAGGACCCTCGCCGATCACAAGTCCAAGTAATTCACCAGGAAAAGTGAGGAAACAGAAATGGCTGAGATGTTCTACGACTCGGACGCCGACCTGTCCATAATTCAGAACCGCAGCGTCGCCGTCATCGGCTACGGCTCCCAGGGACACGCCCACGCGCTGAGCCTGCGTGACTCCGGGGTCGATGTCCGGGTCGGACTGCGGCCCGGGTCGAAGTCCGTCGCGAAGGCCGAGGCGGAGGGGCTGCGTGTGGTCTCCGTGGCGGAGGCGGTCGAGGAGGCGGATCTCGTCATGATCCTGGCCCCGGACCAGGTGCAGCGGAAGCTCTACGCCGAGGAGATCGCACCCCACCTGGTGCCCGGCGACGCCCTGTTCTTCGCCCATGGCTTCAACGTCCGGTTCGGCTACATCAAGGCCCCGGAAGGTGTCGATGTCTGCATGGTCGCACCCAAGGGGCCGGGGCACCTGGTGCGCCGTGAGTACTCCGAGGGCAGGGGGGTGCCCGCCATCATCGCCGTCGAGGTGGACGCCACCGGAAACGCCTGGCCGCTGGCGCTCTCCTACGCCAAGGCCATCGGTGCGCTGCGCGCGGGTGGTATCAAAACGACGTTCACGGAGGAGACCGAGACCGACCTGTTCGGCGAGCAGGCGGTTCTCTGCGGCGGTGTCTCCGCTCTCATCCAGTCGGGTTTCGAAACCCTGGTCGAGGCTGGTTACCAGCCCGAGGTGGCCTATTTCGAGTGCCTGCACGAAATGAAGCTGATCGTCGATCTCATGTACGAGGGGGGCATCGCCAAGCAGCGGTGGAGCATCTCCGACACCGCCGAGTTCGGTGACTACGTCTCCGGGCCTCGCGTCATCGACGCACACGTCAAGGAGAACATGAAGGCCGTGCTGGACGACATCCGCTCCGGGGCCTTTGCGAAGCGTTTCATCGAGGACCAGGAGGCCGGGGCCCCCGAGTTCAAGGAGCTGCGCGCCAAGGGTGAGGCCCACCCGATCGAGGCCACCGGCCGCGAGCTGCGCAGGCTCATGAGCTGGGTCAAGGACCACGGCACCGATGACTACGTGGAGGGCACGGCCGCTCGCTGATCCCAACGCCGACAACGGGTGCCCGTTGTCGGCGGGCACCCGTTGTTTAGATCCGGAGGAAAAACTGAAATGCTGACCAGAACAGAACGCCTGGAACGACTGCCCATGACGCGCGAACACGGCAAATTACTGGGCGCATCGGGGGTCGGATGGGCCCTGGACGCGATGGACGTGGGCCTGATCTCCTTTGTCATCGTCGCGCTCGGGCAGCAGTGGGGACTGGATGACGCCACCAAGTCGTGGGTCGTCTCGATCGGATTCGTCGGCATGGCCCTGGGGGCCACATTCGGTGGGTTGCTCGCCGACAAGATCGGTCGTCGTTCCGTGTTCGCGCTCACGCTCCTGGTCTACGGGCTGGCGACCGGGGCCACGGCCGTCGTGTCCTCGGTGGCCGCCCTGCTGCTGCTGCGTTTCGTGGTGGGGCTGGGGCTCGGTGCTGAACTCCCCGTGGCCTCCACCCTGATCTCGGAATTCGCCCCCCGTCGGATCCGGGGCCGTGTGGTGATCTGGCTGGAGGCGTTCTGGGCCGTGGGCTGGATCCTGTCGGCGATCATCGGGTACTTCGTGGTGGCCGGCTCCGAACAGGGATGGCGCTGGGCCCTCGCGCTGGGTGCCGTGCCGGCCCTGTGGGCGCTGTTGATCCGGCTCGGCACACCCGAATCCGTGCGATACCTGGAGACCGCAGGACGCTATGAGCAGGCCGAGGCGACGGTCGGGCGTTTCGAGAGGTCGGCGAAAACCTCCTACGACGGCCCCACGATCGACACCGCCGAGCAGGCCGCGAAGCACCGGGGAGAGACGATCGAGACGACCAGGTCCACCCTGTTCTCCAAGCAGCTGAGGCGCCGTACCCTGGCGTTGTGGCTGGTGTGGTTCTGCATCAACCTGTCCTACTACGGGGCCTTCATCTGGATTCCGTCGCTGCTGGTGAAACAGGGTTTCACCCTGGTCAAGTCCTTCGAGTTCACCCTGATCATCACCTTGGCCCAACTACCCGGATATGCCGTGGCGGCCTGGTTGATCGAGGTCATCGGCCGCCGTCTGACCCTGGCGCTGTTCCTCGCAGGATCGGCCCTCTCCGCGCTGGGTTTCGCGGTCGCGGGAACGGAGGGCGCGATCATTGCAGCCGGATGCGCCCTGTCATTTTTCAACCTGGGCGCGTGGGGTGCCCTGTACGCCATCGGCCCCGAACTGTATCCAACGTCGCTGCGCGGCACCGGTACCGGGGCTGCGGCCGGGGTGGGCAGGCTCGCCTCGATAATCGCGCCCCTGCTCGTTCCGGTGCTGATGAGCAGCGGTGGCATCGTGACCACCTTCGCGGTCTTCGCAGTTTCCTTCGCGATGGCCGCGGGCGCCGCTTTCCTGCTTCCCGAGAAACGCGACGCCGGGATCGACTGACCTCGACGATTCGGCTGCGCTGGGAATGAGAACCACCCCTGATTCCTTTCCCCTTGGCCGTGATCCAGGGATTCGCCCGCGCCGGAAAGGCCTCGCGGGAAGAGTTCTTGAAACCGATTGAGACGGCGCTTGGAAACCCCGGGGCGCGGGTGGGCCATCCGGCCCGGGGAGGCCCGCTGCCGTTTCTCACCGGCTCTGTCTAGGGGTGATACGCACCCGGGGCTGCACTGCTGGTTTGGTAAATTTGGACCACTGGACAAGAGGAGAAGGGACAACGGTGAGCATCTTCCTGATTCTCGGGATCGCAGGGGTCATGGTCCTGTTGGTGTCCCTGATCCTGGGAGATCTACTGGATTCCGCCCTTCATTTCGACGGTCTGGATTCCGAGGTTTTCTCCACCTCGGTGATCGCCGCCTTCGTCGGGGCCTTCGGGTTCGGTGGGGTGGCCGTTCATGAATTCACCGACAGCGTGTGGTTGGCCTCCTTGGCCGGTCTGGTCGCAGGAAGCCTGGCCGGTTGGGGAGCGGTGGCCCTCACCCGCTGGTTGAAACGCGCGGAAACCGGGCAGGCCCTTCGCAGCGACCACCTGGTCGGGGCGGAGGCCCGCGTCATCACGGATATCCCGGAAGGTGGTTTTGGTGAAATCCGGATCGGCACCCACAAGCGTGCGGCGCGGGCGGAACTGTCGATCCCCGCGGGAACCCCGGTCTGGGTTTCCGGTGTCCTGTCCCCCACAGCTGTCGAGGTTCGCCCCACCGCCGATGAACCTCCCCAGTACTGAACAGAAAGGTTCGCACATCCATGAATAATTTCTCCTCCCTGGTCACCGGAGCAGGGGGCATAGTTCTACTGGTCGCCCTGGTGATCTGGCTGATCGCCAGCAGGTACCGGGTGGCCCGTCCGAACGAGGCGTACATCATCACGGGTCAGAAGGGCAAGGCAGTCACCAACCCCGAGACCGGTCTGGTTTCCACCGACCTGTCCGGCCAGAAGGTCATCATGGGTGGCGGTGTCTTCGTGATTCCCCTGATCCAGCGTCTGCACGTGCTCGACCTGTCCAGCCGCCGCATCATGGTGCAGATCCGCAACGCGGTCTCCGGGCAGGGCATCAAACTGAACCTCGACGGCGTCGCGATCGTCAAGGTGGGGGGCAATGAGGATTCCATCCGGGCCGCTGCGCAGCGCTTCCTGATGCAGCAGGAGGAGATCGAGACGTTCACCCAGGAAACCCTCGCGGGTGCGCTCCGGTCCATCGTCGGTGGTCTTTCCGTGGAGCAGATCATCCGTGACCGCGCCGCCTTCGCCCAGCGGGTGGCAGACGAGTCCGAGGCCTCCCTGACCGGTCAGGGTTTGGTGCTCGACACCTTCCAGATCCAGGACATCACCGACGACGGCACCTACCTTTCCGACCTGGGACGTCCCGAGTCGGCCAAGGTCGGCCAGATCGCCGCGATCGCCGAGGCCAATGCGCGTCGCGAGGCGGAGCAGGCGAGGCTGGCGGCGGAACAGGAGATCGCGATCTCGGAGCGCGAACTGGTGCTCAAGGAGGCCGAGATCAAGGCCGAGACGGATGCCGCCCGCGCCCAGGCCGCGGCCGCCGGGCCGCTCGCCCAGGCCGACCGCGACCAGGCCATCCTCACCGAGCAGGAGAAGGTCGCCGTGCGCCAGGCCGCTCTGAAGGACCGCCAGCTCGACACCGAGGTCCGCAAGCCCGCGGATGCGAAGCGGTATGAGACCGAAACCGCGGCCCAGGCGCGGCGCAACTCCGAGATCTTCGAGGCCGAGGCCCGCAAGGCGGCCGCCATCGCCAACGCCGAGGCCCAGGCCGAGACCGCACGCCTCACAGGTGAGGGCGAGAAACAGCGCCGCGCCGCGTTGGCCGAGGCCGAGGCCATCGAAGGGGCACGCCGCGGTGAGGCCGAGAAGGCGCGCCGCATCGCGGAGGCCGATGCCGTCCGCGCCGAGGGCGAGGCCAAGGCCGCCGCGGCCCTCGCCGTCGGTACCGCCGAGGCGGAGGCCATGAACAAACGGGCCGCTGCCTTCGCGAACTACAACGATGCCGCGGTGCTGCAGATGCTCATCGAGGTGCTGCCGCAGGTGGCCGAGAAGGTTGCCGCTCCCATGGGCAGCATCGACAAACTCACCGTCGTCTCCACGGAAGGGGCGGCCGCACTGCCCCGCCAGGTCAACGACAATGTGCTGCAGACCGTCGAGATGATCAAGAACACCACCGGCATCGATCTGCTCGACTTCCTGAAGGGCCACACGGACGGCAAGGTGCTCAAGGGCGAAACCGCCGAGTGAAAATCCCGGGAACACGAGGGTGCCGGACCCGATCGGGTCCGGCACCCTCGTTCGTGTCATGGATCAACCGGTCACGGCAGCGGCGATTCGATCCCCGATCTCGGAGGTCCGGGCGGGACCGGGGCGGCGGGCCGCGATGTCGGCGGCCACCGCGGCATCAACGCGGCGGGCCGCCTCGGGGTGCCCGAGGTGAGCCAGCAGGAGGGCCACGGAGCTGATGGCCGCGGTCGGATCTGCGATTCCCCGGCCTGCGATGTCCGGAGCCGAACCGTGAACGGGCTCGAACATCGACGGGTACTCGCCCGACGGGTTGATGTTCGCGGAGGCCGCCAGGCCGATGCCCCCCGTGACCGCCGCCGCCAGGTCGGTGACGATGTCGCCGAACAGATTGTCGGTGACGATCACGTCGAACCGGGCCGGATCGACCACCATGGCGATCATGGCGGCGTCGATGTGCAGGTAGTCGCGCTCGACATCCGGGTATTCCTCACCCACCTGGTCGAAGAGCCGACGCCACAGACCCCCGGCGTTGACCAGGACGTTGTGCTTGTGCAGCAGGGTGATCCTGCCGCGACGCGCCCGGGCGCGCGCGAACGCGTCACGAACCACCCGTTCCACCCCGAACGCGGTGTTGACGGAGACCTCGGTGGCGATCTCCTGCGGGGTGCCGACCCGCACCGCACCGCCGTTGCCGCAGTAGAGCCCCTCGGTTCCCTCGCGGACCACCACGAAGTCGATGTCGCCCCGGGCCACGACCTCGGGAGACAGGGGGGTGGGAACCCCGGTGTGGAGCCGTGACGGTCTCAGGTTCACGGCATGGTCGAAGGCGAACCGCAGTTTCAGCAACAACCCCCGCTCCAGCAAACCGCTCGGGATCCTGCCCGAACCGGGGGCCGCCCCGACCGCCCCGAGCAGGATGGCATCCGCGGCCCTCAGATCCTCCAGTGTGGAGTCGGGCAGGACCTCGCCGGTGCGCAACCAGCGTTCCGCCCCGAGGTCGAAGTGAACCTCCTCGAAGGCGTTTTCGCCCGCGGCGGCCCGCAACACCTTGAGTGCCTCGGCAATCACCTCCGGGCCGATGCCGTCGCCACCAACAACTGCCAAGGTCTGTCGTGTCATGCGGGAAGACTAGGTGTGCTGCCGGGGGTGGCGACGCGGTTCCCATTCCCCGAGATGGTCGCATCCGCCGCGGCCCCGCGCCCGATACCGATTCCGTCGCTAGGCTTGCGCCATGCGCATAGCCCGTTTCGCCGCGGCCGGCAAGGATCCCGCCTACGGCATCATCGAGTTGGAGGTCGACGGCGGGGAGTACCCGGAGACCGTCGCCGCGATAACGGGGGACCCGCTGGCCGGGGTGCCCGTCAATTACACGGGTGCCAGACACGATCTCGCGGATGTGCGTCTGCTGGCCCCCGTCATTCCCCGCAGCAAGATCGTCGCGATCGGGCGCAACTATGCCGATCACGCCGCGGAACAGGGGGCACCAGTCCCTAAGGAACCGATGCTGTTCCTCAAACCGAACACCTGCGTGATCGGCCCCAACGAACCCATCGTGCGACCCGAGGGATGCCGGGACCTGCATCACGAGGGCGAGCTGGCCATCGTCATCGGGAGGATCTGCAAACAGGTCCCGGAGCAACGGGTGGCCGATGTGGTGTTCGGCTACACCATCGCAAACGACGTGACCGCACGGGACTGGCAGCGGGAAACGGACCAGTGGTTCCGGGCCAAGGGATGTGACACCTTCTGCCCCCTCGGTCCCTGGATCAACACGCACCTCACCCCGGCGGAGGCGGGTCATCTCGCGATCGAGACCCGGGGCGGCGAGGATGTGCGGCAGCGGGGGAACACATCCCAGCTGGTCCGGGGAATCCCGGAGCTGGTGACCTACATCTCCTCGTTCGCGACCCTGCTTCCCGGGGACGTCATCCTCACCGGAACACCGGCGGGGGTGGGTCCGATGGCCGACGGGGACGTGGTCTCGGTGGAGATCGATGGGCTCGGGGTGCTGAGCAATCCCGTGACCGCCGCGTGATCACCCACCCGCCCGGATCAGGGCTCAGGTATCCGGTGGCCCTTCGGGGCGAGGATCCCGTGAAACTGGTGATGGGCCTGTCAGGGGCTCTCCTGGCCTTCCTGCTCACGGGGTTGTTGGCCCAGGCCATCTTGAGGGTCGGCTGGCTGCTCAGGGGACTGCCGGATCTCAAGGACTACAACTCCCGGGCGTTGGCCTATGAACTGCCCGACGGAATCCTGGCGAGCCACCTCGGGATCGCGGGTCTGTTGTTGTTCGTGCTGCTGATCCAGCGGTACTGGCACGGCAGGAAGGCCGACTGGGTGATTTCCGTCCAGCCGGGGGGGCGCTGGCGATACCTGCTGATCTGCCTCGCGGTGGCGGCGGCGGTGCTGAACGTCTTCATGTGGCTCATGCGCGGCGGGAACATGGCCTGGCAGGCGGCCCAGCCCGACTGGGGGGTCTATCTCGCGCTGATCCTCATCACCTCGCCCCTGCAGGCGGCCGCGGAGGAGTTCTTCTTCCGCGGTTACCTGCAGCAGGCCATCGGTTCCCTGGCGGGCCGGGCCTGGGTGGGCATCGTGTGTTCGGCCCTGGTTTTCGCGTTCTTCCACGGCAATCAGAACATCGCGCTCTTCGCGCACCGACTGGGTTTCGGCTTGATTGCGGGAACCCTGGTCTGGGCCACGGGTGGTCTGGAGGCCGCGATCGCCGTTCACGTGGCCAACAATGTCTTCGCCTTCGGGTACGCACTGTTCATGGGTGGTGTCGCCGCGCTCAAGGCGACCTCGGAGATCTCCTGGGAGGTGGCCTGCTCGGACCTCGCGAGTTTCGCCGTCTTCGGTGCCCTCGCCTGGTGGATCGGGCGCAGGATGCGCGTAGCGACCCTGACCCCCTGAACCCGCTCAGCGGTTTGCCCGGGACAGCCGCGGCGGGCGGCACCCTACACTGCACCTCATGATGGATGTGCTTCTGGGGATCGTGGACCGGGGCTGGGTGGCCGAGAGCCACCACCGGGGCAGGATCAGCGTGGTTCGCGAGGACGGGCGGGTTCTGCTGAGCCTCGGGGACTTGACCGCGCCCACCCTGCCCAGGTCGGCTCTCAAACCGTTCCAGGCCATCGCGATGCTGCGCAGCGGCCTGGACCTCGAGAATCAGCTGCTCGCGCTGGCCGCGGCGTCGCATCTCGGGCAGTCCATACACACTCAAGGGGCGCTTCGCATCCTCGAGATGACGGGGCTGAGCACGTCGGACTTCCAGCACACCGCCGACCTCCCCGGCGACGAGGCATCGCTCGCGGCATGGCTGGCCGCTGGTAGGAGGAAGGAGCCGCTGGCACACAACTGCTCCGGGAAACACGCAGCCATGCTGCGCACCTGCCGGCTCGCGGGTTGGCCCACCGAGGGCTACCGCGATCCGTCGCATCCCCTGCAACAGGCCATCAGGACCGTCATCGAGGAGTACTGCGGTGTGCTCGGCGATCCGGTGGTCGACGGCTGCACGGCACCCGCCTTCGCCACCACCCTGCCGGGGCTGGCGCATGGTTTCGCGCGCCTGGCCTCCGAGAAGGAGGAAGGTCCCGGCAGGCTGGTGGCGGACGCCTTCCGCCGCTATCCCGAATACACCTCCGGCACCTCCCATCCCGTGGTCAGGCTCGTGGAGCAGGTGCCGGGGGCCGTGGCGAAGGTGGGCGCTGAGGGAATCCTCGCCGTCGGCCTGCCCGAGGGGATCGGGATTGCGGTGAAGATCTCCGACGGCATGGGCCGCGGGCGTTTCGAGGTGGTTGACGCCATCCTCACCCGCCTTGGACACCCGGCGACCAGCGGGCCGGGAGAGGTCCGCATCAGTCCCGAGCTGGAGGAGAACCTCGCCTCCCTGAACGGCTGAATCGCCGAGTTGCGCACCCGAGGCGGGCCGTGTACTGTTTCTCTCCGTGCTCGGGAGAGCACAAAGGGGTATGGGGTAATTGGCAGCCCGACTGATTCTGGTTCAGTTAGTCTTGGTTCGAGTCCAGGTACCCCTGCGGAGCGGGCTTCCCAGGAGGCCCCATCCCATCGCCTGGCCCCGTTGTGTAGCGGCCTAGCACGCCGCCCTCTCAAGGCGGTAGCGCGGGTTCGAATCCCGTCGGGGCTACCAGGGTGGAGGCCTTGGTCGGACACTGGTCCGGCCAAGGCCTTCGTCATTTCCGGGGCGCATCATCATCCCGCGTCAGATCCCGATCCCGTGATTCACGAGGAGCCCTGCAGGATCTCCTCCAAACTCGTCACACCGGTGCGGAGAGCGAACAGCACCAGCTGCACCCGGTCCCTCGATCCCGTCTTCGACAACAACCGGCCCACATGGGTTTTGACCGTGGGCATCGACAGCCAGAGCCGGTCACAGATCTCCTGGTTCGTCAAACCGGCCGCGACCAGCGCCAGGACCTCCCTCTCCCTGGGGGTCATCTGTTCGAGACCGATGCGATCAGACCGGGGAAGTCGGGTGGGCGTGGATGAACAATCATGAACAGGTCCCCGTCGCAGGGAGTGCAGGAGCCTGCGGGTGGGGCCCGGAGAGATCACCGAATCGCCGCTGGCAACTGTTCGAATGGCATCCAGCAAACGGTCCGGTGGTGTGTTCTTCAGCAGGAAACCGGACGCGCCGGTCTCGATGGCGTGGATCACGTGGTCATCCGTGTCGAAGGTGGTCAACACCATTACCCGTCCCGGTAGCCCGCGCGCGATCAACTCGGCGGTGGTTTCCAGGCCGTCCAGGACCGGCATCTGTATGTCCATCAGAATCACATCGGCCGGGTTCCGCTGCTGCCGTTCGAGGGCCAGGATTCCGCTGTCCGCCTGCCAGATGACCTCGAGGTCTTCCTGCGAGTCGATGATCATGGCGAGTCCTGCCGTGAACAACGGCTCGTCGTCCACCAGCGCGATGGTCGTCACGGTTCCTGCGGCTCCCGCGGAACCGTGAGCGAGACGTGCCAGCCATCATCGCCCGGTCCTGCATCGAGGGTCGCTCCCAGCGCCGTTGCCCGTTTCTGCAACCTGGACAGACCGGTTCCGGTGTGGGACACACCACCCGGGACGGTTCCCCGGGACCCTGACCCGTTCTTCACGTCGAGGACGATACCGGTCCCGGTCAGGGCGCACGACAACCGGACGGGGACGAATCCGGCATGCCCCGCCACATTCGCCAGTGCCTCCTTGACCGTGTCCAGGATGAGCGCGGCCCGGGAGGGCGGCATGGCCTGCTGCGGGAGATCCAGCGTGACCCGGATCGGGAGCCCGGTGCTCTCGGCCAGCAGCACGATTTCCGGGAAAAGACCTGGAGCGGTTCTCCGTGGGGCCCGTTCCGGTTCGGGAACCGGGGATGTGGGCACGCCTTCGTCGTTCTGGAGCACATCCACCAGGGAACGCGTCTCGTCGACCCCCCTGCGGCTGATGGCTGCCATGTTGCGCAGCGCCTCCCGGGAACGTTCCGGGGAATGTTCCAACATCAGAAGAGCGCCTTCTGCCTGGACCGCGATGATCGCGAGGGTGTGTCCGAGGACGTCGTGGAGTTCTCGCGCGAACCGCGCCCGCTCCTCCGCGGCGGCAAGGCGGTGCAGAGTGTCCTGTTGTGCTTCCAGAAGCGCCACCCGCTCCAGTGCCCTCTCGGTCCGGGAATTAGCGGCACGTCTGTTTGCTCCGGCCAGCGCCACCACCGCCACGGCGAGCAGAACCGTGCCCACCAGGATCACGTGTTCCAGTGGATCTCGTCTCGGGCTTGCGGCAACCGAGGCCAGGCTGGCGGCCAACCCCGATCCGGCCGTGAAGAACCCGAGAAACAGCCACCGCAACGGTCTGTTCAGGTACGACTGAACGGTCCACACGGCAAGGAGGGTGGAGCTCATGGTCAGCAACGACATGGAGTTGAACACAACGGCATGGATGACCATGGCCCCGCCGATGATCGACACCGAGAACACGGGATGTCGTTGCCGCCAGGCCAGGGCGGTTCCACATGCGACCAGGAGCAGCGGGTAGATCACTTCCGAGTACGGTAGGCCGGAGACCCCGGGCGCCACTGCACCCAGCCAGAGCACTGTGGCAGCGATACCGGCATCCAACGGTTTCGGCAGAAACGCACGGACACGCGATGCGGCGATGGGCATGGGGAAAACCTACGGGCGCTCCGTTCCGGTTGCATCATCCCCGGGTATGAGGTGTCAACCGTGCCGGAACCATTCTTCGGCATGACGTTTTCCGGCCCTCGGATTCCGAAACTTGCGTCATGGAGTTACGAGACGCCGATCTGGCCGTGAGGACCAGGGGTTTGACGAAGAGTTTCGGGAAACGCACTGTCGTGGACGGTCTGGACCTGGCCATTCCCCGAGGGGGTGTCTACGGTTTTCTGGGGCCCAACGGATCCGGGAAATCAACCACCATGAAGATGCTCCTGGGGCTGCTCCACCCGAGCGCGGGACAGATCTTCCTGCTCGGGGAGGATCCGCGGGGTGAGGCCCGGGCACGGCTCATGCCCCGGATCGGATCGATGATCGAGCATCCACCCGGATACGGTCATCTCACAGGGGCAGAGAACATGAGGCTCCTGGCCCGGCTGCTGAACCTGGAGACCACCCGGATCGACAGGGCACTCGAACTGGTGCGTCTGACCGACCACCGGAACCGGCTGCAACGAACCTATTCGCTGGGGATGAAACAGCGCCTCGGAATAGCGATGGCCCTGGCGCGGGAGCCAGAACTGCTGATCCTCGACGAGCCCACCAACGGACTGGACCCCGCCGGCATCGAGGAGATCAGGGAACTGATGATCCACCTGGCCTCCGGAGGGGTCACGGTCATGATTTCCAGTCATCTCCTCGACGAGATCGACAGGATGGCGGACGTCCTCGGTGTCCTTTCACAGGGGCGGCTGGTTTTCCAGGGAAGCAGGAAGGAACTGTTCGAACGGTCCATTCCGGATCTGCTCGTGGTGACACCGCAGGCCAATGCCGCCGCCAATCTGGTCAGGGGCTGCCACCTGGAGAGGAATGGGATCAGGGTGCAGGGTTGCGGTCAGGAAGATGCCGCCCGATTGATCGTGCGACTGGTGCAGGCGGGGATCCCCATTCATGAGGTTCGTCGCCTCCAGCAGTCATTGGAGGAGGTCTTCATGGACCTGACCGGTGGGGCGGAGGCCTTGTGATGGGCGAGATCCGTTTGGAGATGACGAAGATGCGGAGACTGCACGTGATTCCCCTGACGTTGGTCCTGTTGGCTGCCGCGATCCCGGTCGTCGCTCTTTCCTTGTTTGCTCCGGGGGCTGTTTCCCGGCTCAACGATCCCCACGAGTTGCCCTGGGGGCAACCACTTCTCAATTTCGCATTCGCGAATGCTCTCATCCATCCCATTCTCGTGGCGGTGCTGGCATCCCGTCAGACTGACATCGAACACTCCTCGGCAGGCTGGTTCCTGAACGCCACCACGGGTAGAACCCCCGGGACGTTGTGCCGGATGAAGTTTTTCGCCCTCGTGGCGGTGGTGATCCCGGCGACCCTCGTGCAGACCGGGGCCGTTGTGGCGTTGGGGGTGGTGGCCGGCGTCCAGGTGCCCCTCGACGTCCCGATGTGGTCCTGGTATGTGGTGTCGCTGGTTCTGGTCGACACGGTTCTCCTGGCATTCCACATCTGGCTCTCCGCGATCTGTGAGAATCAGCTCGTTGGTGTCGGTACCGGGCTGGTTGGCGGTTTCATCGCGCTCTACATGTTTCTCGCGCCGAGTGTCGCCCGTGTCATTCCTTGGGGGTATTACGCCGTGATCACCCCGGTTGCGATGGCTGCCGGCTCAAACGGGCTCGTTCCCGTCCTGCCGCCGTGGCCATGGCTGATCGGTTTGGTCCTGCTCGGGGCGGCGGCTTTTGCCCGGTGTACGAAACGACTCGACCGGGTTGAGAGGTGACGGTGATGTTTGCCGCCGAAAGAATGAAGCTGCGCCGTTCCATGGTGTGGTGGGTCGTGGTACTCCTGCCGTTGCTGGCGGTTGTCTCGGGCGGAGCCAACTACTGGCTCCAGACGACCAACGGAGCCCTGGAGACGGGCTGGGATGTCCTTACCGGGCAGATCACCTTGTTCTACGGGATGATGTTCTTCTCCACCGGGGTTGCGCTCCTGGGCGCTGCTGTGTGGCGTCCAGAGCATCGGAGCAGCTCGTGGAACCGCGTTCTGACCACGGGACGATCGCCCGTTTCGCTGGTGCTGATGAAGTCCGTCGTGATCCTGCTGCTGGTGGTCCTTGTCCAACTGGTGTTCGTCGGGTTCAGTTGGGGGCTCGGGCTGCTGCTGGGGCTCCAGGGCGCGCCTGCGTCCTCCTTCCTCGTTGCCGCGGCGCTCTGTGTTCCCGTGTCCGTACCGCTGGTGCTGCTGCAATCGTTGATGTCGATGCTGATGAGGTCCTTCGCCGCCCCCGTGGCCATCTGCCTGGCCGGATGCATGATCGGTTTCGCCAGTGCCGCCTCGGGAACCGGGACGGGACCGCTGGACCTCCTGGTCCCGCAGGCCGTCATCACCCGGACCGTGCTTCTGGGATCCGCCGCTGTATCGACAAGCGGCGGGCAGGGCATGGACGAAGTGCTTCCGCTGGCCTGCTCGGCTGCAGGTCTGGCGGCCGTCATGGTCATCGTGACGGTTCTGGTGGTGCAGCGCCGGCCCGTGGTCTCGCAGTAGGCGTTCTTCCACCGGTCATTCGGTGCCGTTGCGGCGCAACACCTCACTCAGGCGTTCGGCAGCGGCCATCACGGCCGGGGCGTGAAGCCGCCCCGGTTGCCGGGTCAGGCGTTCGATGGGACCGGAGACGCTGACGGCCGCGATGATCTTCCCGGAGGGGGAGAGCACCGGGGCCGAGACCGAGGCCACCCCGGGTTCGCGTTCGGCAACCGACTGCGCCCAGCCGCGGCGGCGAACCTGCTGCAGCGTCAGCACCGTGAACGTGGCTTCCTTGAGCAGGCGCGGCAGGTTCTCGGGTTCCTCCCAGGCCAACAGCACCTGCGCGGCCGATCCCGCGGTCATGGACAGCTGCGCCCCGAGGGGAACGGTGTCCCGCAGACCCGATGGGCGTTCGACGGCGGCGGAGCAGATCCGGAGATCACCTTGGCGGCGGAACAACTGGGCGGATTCGCCGGTGATGTCGCGCAGCCGGGTGAGAATTGGCCCCGCGGTGGCCAGCAGCGGGTCCTCCGCGGCGGAACTCGCGAGTTCCGCGAGGCGCGGTCCCAGAACGAAACGTCCCTGGAGGTCCCGGGTGACGAGGCGATGGTGTTCCAGGGCCACGGCCAGCCGGTGTGCCGTCGGGCGTGCCAGACCGGTGGCGCTCACCAGCCCTGCGAGCGTCAGGGGGCTGGTTTCCAAGGCCGTCAGCACCGCAGCTGCCTTGTCGAGAACTCCTACTCCACTTCCTTCGTCCATATTCCGAGACTATCGTTTCGAATGCTGGACATGCAAGATAGAGTGTCGCCATCTGGCAGGCCTTGTCCTGCACCCAATCGTAATGAGGAAGCGTGAAAATGGGGAAGACCCTCGCCGAGAAGGTCTGGGATGCGCATGTTGTACGCGCTGTTGATGGTGAACCCGACCTTCTCTACATCGATCTGCACCTGGTGCACGAGGTCACGAGCCCGCAGGCATTCGAGGGCCTGCGGATGAACGGCCGGAAGGTGCGCCGTCCGGATCTCACCCTGGCAACCGAGGACCACAACACCCCGACGCTGAACATTCTCGCACCCATCGCGGACCCCGTCTCCCGGACCCAGGTGGAAACACTGCGCAGGAACGCGGCCGAGTTCGGAATCCGCCTCCATTCCCTGGGTGATCGCGACCAGGGTGTCGTTCACATCATCGGCCCGCAGCTCGGGGTGACCCAGCCCGGCATGACCATAGTCTGCGGCGACTCCCACACCTCGACCCACGGCGCCTTCGGGGCGCTGGCCTTCGGGATCGGCACATCGGAGGTGGAACATGTGCTCGCCACCCAGACGCTGCCGCAGAAGAAACCGAAGATGATGGCCGTCAACATCAACGGCGACCTGCCGCCCGGGGTCACCGCCAAGGACGTTGTCCTGGCGTTGATCGCCAAGGTCGGCACGGGCGGTGGCCAGGGCTACATCGTCGAGTACCGGGGAAGCACCATCGAACAGTTGTCGATGGAGGGCCGCATGACGATCTGCAACATGTCCATCGAATGGGGTGCCAAGGCCGGCATGATCGCCCCGGACGAGACCACCCTCGCCTACCTGAAGGGCCGCCCGCACGCCCCCGAGGGGGCCGACTGGGATGCCGCGGTCGAGTACTGGAGGACCCTGCGCTCCGACGACGACGCCCACTTCGATGCGCAGGTGGACATCGACGCGACCCGGCTGACCCCCTTCGTGACCTGGGGCACCAACCCCGGGCACGGCGTGCCGCTCGGGGGAGTGGTGCCCGCCCCCGAGGACTTCGACTCCGAGGTGGAGCGGGCCACCGCCCGCCGGGCCCTCGAATACATGGACCTGGCCCCGGGTACCCCGATGCGGCAGATCGCGGTGGACACGGTGTTCCTCGGTTCCTGCACCAACGGCCGGATCGAGGACCTGAGGCTGGCGGCCTCCGTGCTCCGGGGACGCAGGATCGCCGAAGGCGTGCGGATGCTCGTCGTCCCGGGTTCGGCCCGGGTCCGGCTCCAGGCGGAGCTCGAGGGTCTGGACAAGATCTTCCTCGCGTCCGGGGCCGAGTGGCGGGCGGCGGGATGTTCGATGTGCCTCGGCATGAACCCCGACCAGCTCTCCCCGGGGGAGAGGTCGGCCTCCACGTCCAACCGCAACTTCGAGGGACGCCAGGGAAAGGGCGGACGCACCCACCTCGTCAGTCCCGCCGTCGCTGCCGCGACCGCAGTCGCCGGTCACCTTGCCGCCCCTGCCGACCTGATCGGAGCCTGAGACATGGACGCCTTCTCCACCCACACCGGGATCGCAGTGCCGCTGCGGCGCAGCAACGTCGACACCGACCAGATCATCCCCGCCGTCTACCTCAAGCGCATCACCCGGACCGGTTTCGAGGACGGGTTGTTCGCGGGTTGGCGCAGCGACCCCGATTTCGTGCTCAACCGTGAGCCCTTCAGCGGCGGGACCGTCCTGGTTCCCGGACCCGACTTCGGTACCGGCTCGTCGCGGGAACACGCCGTCTGGGCGCTGCAGAACTACGGCTTCAAGGTGATCGTGGGAACCCGGTTCGGTGACATCTTCCGTTCCAACTCGGGCAAGGCAGGGTTGCTCGTGGCCCTCGTCACCGAGGAGGACCGGGACAGGCTCTGGGCCGCCATCGAGGACGCCCCCGAACAACCGGTGACGGTGGACCTGCCGGAGCAGACCATAACCCGCGGGGATCTCGTGATCGGGTTCGAGATCGACGAGTACACCAAGCACCGCCTGCTGAACGGTTTGGACGACATCTCCATGACCCTGCAGCACGACGCCGAGATCGGGGCTTACGAGGCGACCCGCCCGGGATTCAAACCGAAGACCCTGCCCGTGCGGACCGCGGACACCGTCTCCTGAGGACCGCTGCTCGGACGGGCGACGATCCCGACGGTATTCTCCTGCTCCGTGGAAGTCGAAAAACGTCCCTGGCAACGCTCTCTGCGTGAGGCGAACCATGAACCGGCGCCCCGCGCCTACCGTTTCCTGGCGCGGCTGGTTCACCTGGTGATGGGTGGTCTGGTCAGGCGAACCTGGCGGGGACAGGAGAACCTCCCGCCCGGCGGGGTGCTGGTGGTTTCCAATCACCTGTCGAACTTCGACGTCCCCACGACCGGCGAGTTCCTCATCTGGTCCGGGCGCTGGCCCCGCTACCTGGGAAAGTCCGAGATCTGGAAGGTGCCGGTGGTCGGCTGGTTCGCGCGTCAATGCCGCCAGATTCCCGTCGTGCGTCATTCCGAACGGGCCAAGGACTCGCTCGTGCACGCCCGGGAGGCCCTGGAAGCGGGGGAGTGTGTCGCGATCTTCCCCGAGGGCACCATAACGGCCGATCCCGATGGCTGGCCCATGACCGGGCGCCCGGGTGCCGCCCGCCTGGCGCTCACGACCGGGGTGCCGGTGATCCCGGTCTGTCAGGTCGGGACAGACGCCCTCCTGGGCCGGAAGAAACTGGAACTTCACCGGCTGTTCTCCCTGCGCAGGCGCCCCGTGATGGTGCAGGCGGGGCCGCCCGTCGACCTCAGTGCCTTCCCGGTGGGGGAGGAACCCACGCGGGAGGACGTGGAACGGGCCGGTGTCGCGATCATGGACGCGATCACCGCGGTCGTCGCCGAACTCAGGGGCGGACCCGCCCCCGAGGGGCGCTGGGACATGCGGGTCGGGGCCCGAGTACCCCAGCGGGGGTGAGCCTCAGGCGGGATCGTTCATCAGGGCGCGGGCCCGTTCCATCAGCTCGACGGTGGCGACGGTGGCGTCCAGCGGACGCAGCGGGGACTCGGTGAGCCCCGCCGCGATGCAGCGAGCCACCTCCACGGCCTCGTGGAAGAGACCCTCGTGGTGGATGCGCGGCTCGTCCCAGGACAACACCCGGCCATCCCGGAACCGAACCTCGACGGGCCCCGGCCGGTAGAACGGGCCGTCGAGCACCAGGGTCGCGTCGCTGCCCCCGATGACGGCGACGCTCGGGGTGTCGGTCAGCATCGAGGCGAACACGCTCGCCTGACGCCCCTCGCCGTCCTCCAGCAGCGCCATGAACTGTCCGACGGCACCCGTCGCGTGCCGGGGACCGGCGGCCGCCACCACCTCGACCCCGGGCAGGACCCAGTCGGCGAACATCAGCGGATAGATCCCGAGATCGTTCATGGCCCCGCCGCCCTGGGCCGGGTCCATGGCGCGGCGGTGATCCACCAGGTACTCGCCCATGTCCACGGTGACGGCCTCGATCCTGCCCAGCAGATCCGCCTCGAGCACCTGCCGGACCACGTCGAAACGGGGCAGCGCCAGCGACCACACCGCCTCCATGCAGAACAGGCCCTTGCCGCGGGCCAGCTCGACCAGTTCCCGCGTGGCCGCGACGGTGGGGGTCATGGGTTTCTCGACGAGCACGTTCCGCCCGGCCTCCAGGGCGAGCCGGGCGTGGGAGGCGTGATCCAGGTGGCCCGTGGCGACGTAGACGACATCCACGTCCTGGGCCACGAGTTCCTCGTAGGAGCCACAGGCCATCTCGATGCCGTGCTCTTCGGCGAATTCGCGGGCCCGCTCCGGGGAGCGGGAGCCGACGGCGACAATGTGCTGGGAGGTGTTCCGGGTCACCGTGGTGACGAACTGGTCGGCGATCCACCCGGTGCCGATCACGCCCCAGCGGAGGGCGGGCACGGAGGTCGGGTCGGTGGTGCGGGGCCGGGGCAGGGAGTCAGTCATCTGGGGTCCGTTCCGGGCAACAATGCCCACATTGTCAGGACAAATTCTCCGGTTGATTCTATCCCGCGACACGCATCGGCTCACCGGTGACCCCGGGAGGTCACGTCAACAGGGCCGGCCGGTCAACGGACCAGGCCGCGTCGCCCTCCGGAAACGCACGCCTCCGGAGTGATCCCCGCCGCCGACCGGGGCATCCCTGACGCACCGTATCGACGGACGATCTCCAAGAAACCGCAAAAGCGGATCACAAACCTGACCTACGTCCGCCAAAGCGGATCAAATCGTTAGAATCTCCCTGATGTCAAAGGAGATGCCCAAGCGGCGAGTGGTGATGCTGCTGCTGATCGCCCGCGCCCTCTGCCAAGGTGGAAGGCTGCTCGTGCTGGACGAACCCACATCCGCCCTCGACGCCGGAAACCAGATCCGGGTGTTGAGGCGGCTCCGCCGGCTCGTGGACAGCCAGGGCCTGACGGTGCTGCTCAGCTCCCACCAGCCCAACCACGCCTTCGAATTCGCCGACGACGTCCTGCTCCTCAAGCAGGGTCGCAGCCCCGGGCTGAAACCCATCGCCGACCTGACCGGGGAGGACCTCAGCCACCTCTACGACCTTCCCATGAGGGTGGTTGACCTGACGGAAATGCCCGGGCTACGCCTCTGTGTGACCCGGCCCGAGACCAGAGGAGACCAATGAACAATCCGTGGCAGCTCTACGACGACCTCATCGACCTGATCCCGCCCGGGGTGAAGGTGCGTGAGGCCCATATCGGCAACTGGGCCTGCGTCACATCCGACGCCGGGACCGGGGTGGCGATGATCTACCGCGGCGGCCCCCGGGCCGGTTTCGCCGAACGCGACATCGTCGGACGCGACCTCCGGGATGCCGCGTGTGCAGTGAAATCCTGGGACCTGGAGCTGGCGGCCCTCGGGGTGGCCGCCATCAACTCCTTCCTGACCACGAAGGAACGGCTCGGCGCCCACCCCTTTGCGGGCGAGGACGAGAGATCCACCTTCGAACGTCACGCGGAAACCCGCCCGGACCTCAGGATCGCCACCATCGGTCATTTCGGCGACATCGAGAAATACGCCGCCGAGGGCCGTGACCTCATCGTCCTGGAGCGGTCGCCCTCGGGAAACGATCTCCCGGACCCCGCGGCCGAGTACCTGCTGGCCGACCGCGAACTCGTCTTCATCACGGGCTCCGCCCTCACCAACAAAACCCTGCCCCGGCTGCTCGAGCTGTGCAGCGGGGCCAGGGTGATCCTCGTCGGTCCGAGCGCGCCCTTCGCGCCCGAGGTGCTACCCGCCTGCGTCGCCGAGATCGGGGGGTCGTTGGTGATCGACCCCGGTCACGTCCGGCGGGCCATCGGCCTCGGCGGCGGGATGGCGGAGGCCCGCCAAGGACTCCGCATGTTCAACCACATCATCAGGAGGAACCCATGAAAACGCAGTGGAAACCGTTGTTCGCGGGGCTGGTCGCCCTGGCCACGCTCCTGACGGGCTGCTCGTCGGCCCCCACTCAGACGACCGGGTCCCGGACCCCCGCGGCCTCCGCGTCGGGAGGCTCACTCAGCTTCAAGGACATGGGTGGGCGTGACACCGAGCTGGCGGCCCCGGCGAAACTGGCCTTCGGGGCGGGCCCTCCCGCCACCGTCATGATCTACACCTTCGGGGCGGACAAACTCGCAGGCTGGAACACCAAGGTGACCGAGCAGGTCTCCCGGTACGTGACCCCGGAGGCCGCGGCGCTGCCGGTTCTCGGCAGGGCGAACGGCAAGGACGGCACGTTCAACGCCGAAACCCTGCTGGGTCGCGGGGTCAACGTCATCCTCGACGCGGGCGAGGTCTCCGCCGAGTACGCGAAGATCGACGACGACCTCGAACAGCAGAGCGGGATCCAGGTGGTCCAGTTGTCGACGGAGCTCCAGAAACTGCCCGAGTCCTACCGGATGATGGGTCGAATCTTCGGTGATGAGGCGCGTGGTGAGCAATTGGCGAGCCACATCGAGCGGATCAACACCGAACTCGCGCGGGGATCGGCGACGATCCCCGATGAGCAACGCGTTTCCGTCTACTACGCCACGGGCGATGCGGGCCTGAGCACCGCGGGCAGCAAGAACATCCACGCCCAGGTGATCGACGCCATCGGAGCCAGGAACGTGTACGGAACGGCCGAGAAGGCCTCGGGACGGGTCGACGTGAACGCCGAGCAACTGCTCACCTGGGATCCCGACTGGATCATCGCCATGCCCGGGAAAGGCGGCGCGGATCTGGCCTTGAGCGACGCCTTCAAATCCTTGCCCGCGGTTTCCAGGGGCAATGTGCTGAACTCCCCGCAGGCTCCCTGGGCCTGGATGGACGGCCCGCCATCGGTCAACCAGGTGATCGGTGCGGTCTGGGCGGCGGAGACCATCTACCCGGATGTATACGATTTCGACCTGCCGAAGGAGGTGAAGGAGTTCTACTCGCTCTTCTACCACCGCGAACTGACCGATTCCGAGGTGAACGAGATTCTCGCAGGAGCCGGACGCAGGAGCTGATCCGGCCGGGTGCCCCGCGGCAAGTAGGATGATTCGGCAGTCGAACTCAGGAGGCCCCAGTGTCGAAACGAACCAAGATCGCCTTGGTTTTCGGAGGAAAATCGTCGGAGCACGGCATCTCCTGCCTGACGGCGGCCAGCGTGCTCGGAGCCATCGACCGGGAACGGTTCGACGTCGTCGCCGTCGGCATCTCGAGGAGCGGCCGGTGGTCCCGGATGTCGTTGGAGGAGGTCGCGGATCTCCACATCACCGGGGGAGCCACACCGGAGGTTCCGGAACCCGAACACGACGCGGTCTGGTTGGTCGGTGACCGCGGGGGCGAGATCGCCACCCGGGTCGGCGACCAGCTGCTGGATGTGCAGGCGGTGGATGTCGTCTTCGCCCTCCTGCACGGCCCCTACGGCGAGGACGGCACCATCCAGGGGATGTTCGAGATGATGGGCATCCGTTATGTCGGGTCGGGTGTGTTGTCCTCCGCGGTGGGCATGGACAAACACTTCATGAAACTGGCCTTCGAGGCGGCGGGGCTGCCCGTCGGCCCCTACGTCGTCGCCTCGGAGCGCAGACTGCGCCTCGAACGGGAGGCCGTGTTCGCCGAGGTCGCGGGGCTCGGTTTCCCGGTCTTCGTAAAACCTGCCAGGGGAGGTTCCTCCATCGGGATCACCCGGGTCACCGACCCGTCCGGTCTGGAGGCGGCCGTGACGGAGGCGCAGCGCCACGACCCCAAGGTGATCTTCGAGCAGGGATTCGTCGGAACCCGGGAGCTGGAGGTGGCGGTGCTGGGTGACCCCGGATCCCCCGACGGGTGCCGGGCCTCGGTGGTGGGCGAGATCCGGGTCCGGGACAAGGACGGTTTCTACGACTTCACCACCAAGTACCTGGACGATGACGGGGCCGCCCTCGACGCCCCGGCCAGGACCACCCCGGAGCTGGCCGCCAAACTCCGGGAGCTGGCCTGCCGGGCCTTCAACGCGCTCGAAGCCGAGGGCCTAGTGCGCGCCGACTTCTTCGCCACCGAGGACCAGGCGTGGATCAACGAGGTGAACACCATGCCCGGATTCACCCGGATCTCGATGTACCCGGCCCTGTGGCAGGCATCCGGGGTGCCCTATCCCGAGCTGGTCACCAGACTCATCGAACTCGCCCTCGAACGCCCGGTGGGGTTGCGTTGATGAGCTCCGAGTTCGAGATGATCGCCGAGCTCACCGACGGCCTGGCATTCGGCTCCGACGTGCGACTGGGGCCCGGTGACGACGCGGCGGTGCTGGTGCCGCGCGGCGACATCGTCATCACAACCGACGTGCTGATCGAGAACGTCCACTTCAAACGCTCCTGGTCGCCCGCCTTCCAGACCGGCAGGAAGGCGGTGGCGGTCAACGTCTCGGATGTCGAGGCAATGGGGGCCGAGCCCAGCGCGGTGGTGATCGGGCTGGCCTTCCCGAGAAACCTGGACCGGCGCTGGGTCAGCGACTTCCAGGAGGGTGTGGTCGAGGAGTGCGCCCGGGCCGGGGTCAGTCTCGTGGGCGGTGACCTGTCCTCGTCGCCGCACATCGCAATCGGGGTGACCGCGCTCGGGAACCTGTCGGGGCGTCCCGCCATCACCCGGGCGGGCGCGAGGATCGGTGACCAGGTCGCGGTGCGCGGCCGGCTCGGCTGCTCGGCGGGCGGCCTGCTGGTCCTGCAGCGGGGATTCGGTTCCCCCAAGGACCTGGTCCTGGAACAGCAGTGCCCGACCGTTCCCTACGGGCAGGGGAAGGTTGCCGCGGAGGCCGGGGCCACCGCGATGATCGATGTCTCCGACGGTCTGCTGCAGGACCTGGGACACATCTGTGAGCTCTCCGGGGTGGGTATCGACGTGAGAACCGAGTCCCTGAGGGTGCACGACAGCCTGGCCCGCCTCGCGGCCGCCACGGGCAAGGATCCGCTGGGTTTCATCCTCGCCGGCGGCGAGGACCATGCGCTGGTTGCGACCTTCTCCGCGGATGTGGAACTCCCGCAGGACTGGCTGCGAATCGGCACGGTGACCTCAGGTGCGGAAGTGATTGTTGACGGCATGCCATGGACGGGTAGCGTCGGCTGGGATCACTTTGCGTGAAAGGAAAACCAGTGAAAATCAGTGCCCGCAATCAGTTCAAGGGAACCGTCATCTCCATCGAACAGGGCGCCGTCAACGGCATCGTCCAGATCGAGGTCGCGCCCGGGGTGGTCATCAGCTCCTCGATCACGAACGAGGCCATCCGGGACCTCGGCCTCGAGGTCGGTGGGGAAGCGGTCGCCCTGATCAAGACCTCCTCCGTGATGGTGGGCGTACAGGACTGAGGGATTCTTCCCACCGAGGCCTGAAAATTCGCGTGTCAAACCCCGACCGGGTGGGTCACCGGAGCGGCTTTGGCATCTGATCCGCTCTCTGGACTAGGTTGGAATCATGGCGACACGCGGCTCTTCCTCTGCCAGGAGTTCTTCCAGCAAGTCGGGTGCCGGGCAGCGGACCAGGCAATCGGGCACCGCATCCCGCGGCGGCTCGAAGAAATCCGGTACCCGAAAACCGGCCGCCAGCTCGTCCGGTGCTCGAGACCGGGCCACGGGACCGAATCCCGTGGTCCAGTTCCTGGGGCGGATGCTCCGGGGACTTGCCCGCGGGGTGGGAACGCTCGCCCGGAGCTTCGGGGGGGTCGAGAAGGACGTCGAGCCCGAACGGCGCAGGGACGGCACGGGTCTGTTCATCCTGGTGCTAGCCATCGTGTTCGCATCACGGACCTGGTTCATGCTGCCGGGGCCCGTCGGAGAAGCCATTGGGGCCGTCACCTCGACCTTCTTCGGAATGACCGCCCCGCTGGTGCCGGCGGTCCTGTTCTACGGTGCATGGCGAGTTCTGCGGCACCCCAAGGACATGGACGGTGCACCCCGCACGGGGCTGGGCTGGTTCCTGCTCACCATGGGCGTGCTCGGGCTCATCAACCTCTCCCGCGGGCTGCCCCGTCCGGACCAGATGGCCGAGCTGCAGCGCGCCGGCGGGGTGCTCGGTTTCCTGGCCAGCAGTTTCATAGCCGACCTGACTTCGACGTGGGTCGCGGTTCCCGTGCTTCTCATCGTCACCCTCCTGGGTGTTTTCTTCGTGATCGGCAAACCCCTACGGGTGATCCTCGCCGGCATCCGGAGGGCCTTCTCGTCGTTGGTGGAGCGCCCGGAGGAACCCCGGGAGAAGCTGGAACTCGGCGTCGACGTGCCCTATGACACCCCGCTGATAACCGAGGACGACGAACCCTCCCACCACGACTCGGTCTACGACTACGAGGCCGATGAGGACTACTCCCTCGAATCCGGTACGGGGCTGGACGACCCGACGCCGCAGGTCCATGCCCCGAAGATTCCCGGGACGGAGGAGAAACCCGACCTGCCCCCGCCGGTGCACACCCCCATGGCGGGGCGTGCCGAACAGCTGCAGCTCAGCGGCGACATCATGTACCAGCTCCCGGACGAATCGCTGCTGGTGCCCGGAACCCGCCCGAAGGTCCGGACGGACGCCTCCGACCGGATCGTGCGGCAGCTCGCGGCCACTCTTGAGGAGTTCGCGATCGACGCCCGGGTCACCGGTTACACGCGCGGGCCCACCGTCACCCGCTACGAGGTCGAGCTCGGCAACGCCATCAAGGTCTCGAAGGTCACGGGCCTGGCGGACAACATCGCCTACGCCGTCGGCAGCAACGAGATCCGCATCCTCACCCCGATCCCCGGGAAATCCGCGATCGGGATCGAGATCCCGAACCTCGACAAGGAAGTGGTCAGTCTCGGGGACGTGCTGCGTTCCCCGAAGGCGCGATCCGATCACCATCCCCTCACCGTCGGGCTGGGCAAGGACGTCGAGGGCGGTTTCGTGCTGGCCAACATGGCCAAGATGCCGCACCTGCTGGTGGCGGGCGCCACCGGATCCGGCAAGTCCAGCTTCATAAACTCGTTGATCACCTCGATCATGATGCGCGCCACCCCGGAGGAGGTGCGGATGCTGCTGGTGGATCCCAAACGGGTGGAGCTCAACCAGTACGAGGGCATTCCGCACCTGGTCACCCCCATAATCACGAACCCGAAGAAGGCCGCCGAGGCCCTCGCCTGGGTGGTCCGCGAGATGGACATGCGCTACGACGACCTGGCCGCCTTCGGATTCCGGCACGTCGACGACTTCAACAAGGCCGTCAAGGCCGGGCAGGTCAAACTTCCCGAGGGGTCGCAGCGGGTGCTGGCCCCCTATCCCTACCTGCTGGTCGTGGTGGATGAGCTCGCCGACCTGATGATGGTCGCCCCGCGGGACGTGGAGGAGTCGGTGGTGCGGATCACGCAGCTGGCGCGGGCCGCAGGGATTCACCTGGTCCTGGCCACGCAGCGACCCTCCACGGACGTCGTGACCGGGTTGATCAAGGCCAACGTGCCGTCGCGCCTGGCCTTCGCCACCTCGTCCATGACCGATTCCCGGGTGATCCTCGACCAGCCGGGCGCGGAGAAACTGGTGGGCAAGGGGGACGGGCTGTTCCTGCCCATGGGTGCCGGAAAGCCGATTCGCGTGCAGGGCGCGTGGGTGAACGAATCCGAGATCCGCGAGGTCGTCGCCCACATCTCGGGGCAGCTGCAGCCCACCTACCGGGAGGACGTCACGACGGCAGCGGCCGAGAAGAAGGTCGTGGACGACATCGGCGACGATCTCGAACTGGTGCTGGACGCGGCCCGCCTCGTGGTGGAACTCCAGCTCGGCTCCACCTCGATGCTGCAACGCAAGCTGCGCGTCGGTTTCGCCAAGGCGGGACGCCTGATGGACATTCTCGAATCCCGAGGGGTGGTTGGTCCCTCGGAGGGCTCCAAGGCGCGTGATGTGCTGGTGAAACCCGACGATCTCGATGATCTGCTCGCCTCCCTCGCGGCCGGGTGAGTGATACTGGGAAGATCATGAAAAAGGTCCACATCCAGACTCTGGGCTGCGCCCGCAACGACGTCGACTCGGAGGAACTCGCGGGCCGGCTGGAGGCGGGGGGATTCGTGCTGGTGGATGACCCGGCGGAGGCGGAGACCGTGGTGGTCAACACCTGCGGTTTCATCGAACAGGCCAAGAAGGACTCCATCGACACCCTGCTGGCCGCCGCCGACCTCAAGGAATCCGGCACGACGAAGGCGGTCGTGGCGGTGGGGTGCATGGCGGAACGCTACGGGGCGCAACTGGCGGGGGCCCTGCCCGAGGCCGATGCGGTGCTCGGGTTCGACGACTACGCGGACATCGCCGATCGGCTCCGGTCGATCCTCGCCGGAGGCAGTCACGAGACCCATGTTCCGAGGGACCGGCGCAAACTGCTGCCGATCGCGCCGGCGGGCCGCCAGCAGGCCGCCGGACGGATCGCGACTCCGGGGCACACCCCCCTGCCGGAAGGGCTGGCCCCGGCAACAGGGCCGCGCGTGATCCGTCGCCGCTTGGGATCGGGGCCCGCAGCACCCTTGAAGATAGCCTCCGGATGCGACCGGCGCTGCGCTTTCTGCGCCATCCCCGCCTTCAGGGGCTCCTACCTCTCGCGGCCCGTCGCCGACATCATCGCCGAGGCTCGCTGGCTCGCGGAGCAGGGGGTGAAGGAGGTGCTGCTGGTTTCCGAGAACACCTCCAGCTACGGCAAGGATCTCCCCGGTGTGAACCTGGAGACCCTGCTGCCCCAGCTGTCCCGGGTGGATGGGCTGGAATGGATCCGGGTCTCCTACCTGCAACCCGCCGAGATCCGGCCCGGAATGCTGGAGGCCATGTTGGACACCGGCAAGGTGGTGCCCTATTTCGATCTCTCCTTCCAGCACGCCGCGCCCGGGGTGTTGCGGAGGATGCGGCGTTTCGGTGACCCGGAATCCTTCCTCGGACTGCTCGAACGGATCAGGGCGGCCGAGCCGAGGGCAGGGATCCGCAGCAACGTGATCGCCGGGTTCCCGGGGGAGACCGAGTCGGATGTCGAGACGCTCCGCGAGTTCATCATCGACGCCAACCTGGATTTCCTCGGGGTGTTCGGCTATTCCGACGAGGAGGGCACGGAGGGGGAGGGCCTGGACGCCCACCTGGACCAGGCGGAAGTGGATGCGCGTCGGGAGCTGCTGGCCGACGTCGCCAACATGGTGTGCGAGTCCCGCGCCGCGGAGAGGGTGGGGGAGCGGAGCGTGGTCCTGGTCGAGGAAACCGGTGCCGACGGGGCCTCGGGGCGTGCGCCGCATCAGGGCCCCGAGACCGACGGGATTGTGGAGCTTCCCGGGGCCGATGCCCGGATCGGGCAGTTCATTGAAGTTGAGTTCATCGACGCCACAGGAGTCGACATGGTGGGAGAAGCCCGATGACCGAACCACGGCCCAGCAATCTGAACGTTCCCAACGTGCTCACGGTGCTCCGCATCATCATGGTGCCGCTGTTCGTCGTGGTGCTGTTCTGGCAACCGGCGAACCAGGGGTGGCGGTTCGTCGCCACCGGAATCTTCGTGGCCGCGATGCTGACCGATCTCGCGGACGGCTACATCGCCAGGCGCTACAACCTGATCACGGATTTCGGAAAGCTCTGGGATCCGATAGCCGACAAGGCCCTGACGGGTGCGGCCTTCATCTGCCTGAGTCTGCTGGGTGAGCTTCCCTGGTATTTCACGGTGCTGATCCTGGTCCGTGAATGGGGGATCACATGGCTGCGGGCGGCCATCGCCAAGTACGGGATCATGGCCGCCAATCGCGGTGGCAAGTTGAAAACCGTCACCCAGTCGCTGGCCCTGATCGTCTTTCTCGCATGGTTGCCGGGCCTGCCGGGGGCGGTGCAGTTCCTGGCCTGGGTGTTGATGTGGGCGGCCCTGATCCTGACACTGGTGACCGGGGCCGATTACATCCGTGAGGCCATCCGGATCCGCGCCAGGGGGAAACAGCCACGGCGCTCCGCCGAATGACGGGAAACGATCAGCTGCCGGGTGTGGCCTTCGGGTCGGTGGGAACCGGGACGATCACCACCTCGACCCCTATGTCCCGGATGCGGTCCAGTTCGTCCTCCGGGGCGTTGGAATCGGTGACGAGGATGTCGATCTCGCTCAGGTCCGCCATCTTCGCCAGGGTGACGTGGCCGATCTTGGATGCGTCGGCCACTGCGATCACCCGCTGGGCCCGTTCGATCATCGTGTGATTGGTGCGTGCCTCGATGTCGTCGTGGGTGGTCAGTCCCCCGGACGAACTGAGCCCGTCGGCCCCCACCAGGGCGGTTCCGACGTTCACGAGCCGGAGTGTCGCCTCGGCCAGGGAACCCACGAGTTCCAGTGAATTGGAACGCAGCACACCACCGGCGATGAGGACACGTCCTTGTCCCTGCTCGGCCGCTTCCAGGCCGATGCTCAGCGAGTTGGTGATGATCGTCAAATCGGTTCGGTGACGCAGGGCACGAAGCACCTCGGCGGCCGTGGTTCCGCCGCTGAGACCGATGGCGTGCTTTCCCTCGGGAACCAGCTTGGCAGCCGCCGCCGCTATGCGGGACTTGGCGGCCTGATTGCGCCCGTCCCGCAGCCGTACCGGGAGTTCGCGGCTGCCCTGGATCGGGCGTGCGCCGCCATGGGTGCGGTCCAACAATCCCTGGGACGCGAGCACGGCAACATCACGCCTGATGGTGGCCTCGGAAGTTCCCAGTTCGGCGGCGAGCTTGGACAGCGACATCTGACCATTCTCTTGAAGCAGCGCCAGCATCGCGAGCATTCGATCGGAGCGCTTGTGGGAATGCGTACCCGCAGCGTTCATGTCGACTCCTTCGTGCACTTTCTGACCAATTGATGATCGTGTTCGAGGGTCAGTGTACGAGAAACCGTGTCGGTTCGCTCTGGGGCGCTTGGGATAAGGACTTTCTCAAATGGCTGATGGGTGGGGTTTATATCCCGTGACGGGGTCTTGCGGGAAGGTTTGGGAGGAGGGGAGAGTGGCGGTTGTCGCTCGCGGACCGGGATCGGTGGACATCGCGGGGAACGCGCAGGCGGGGTTCGGCGCGATGATGGGATGGCTCGGCGATGGGCGGGGGAGCGCGCCGGAGGATGAAGCGGTCCGGCGTGTCACCGGGATGGGTGCAGGGCGCCACTTGTCCGCGGGGCCTAGGGTTGCCAACATGCGCGAAGCGGAACTGTGGGCGAAACTCGAGGTTGTGCTCGGGAAGGGATACGCCGGGAGCTGGGCGTCGACGATCACCCTGCAGGAACTCGAGAGCCGCACCGTGGATGAGGCGCTGGCAGCGGGGGTTCCGTGCAAGAAAATCTGGAGGGCCGTGTGGGTCGCACTCGAGCTGCCGGAAACGATGCGGTGAGGCATCGGCGCCGGCGCGCCCCATGCAATCGAACACATGTTCGGCTAGACTGTGCATGTCTCCGGGTTTTCCACAGCCCGGAGGTGAACTGGAGTTTTTGTCACCCCCGATTCCTACAGTGAGGGTGAAGGTTGAGTCGGTCTGAAAGGAACGGCTCAGGGAGTCGAAAGGAACCACACCATGGCTGTTGCGGATCGCACCAAGGCACTCGAGGCCGCCCTCGCCCAGATCGAGAAGGTGCACGGGAAGGGATCGGTGATGCGTCTGGGGGAGGACACCCGCCTGCCCATCGACGTCATCCCGACGGGAAGTGTCGCCTTGGACGTCGCCCTGGGGATCGGTGGCCTGCCCCGGGGACGGATCATCGAGATCTATGGCCCGGAGTCCTCGGGCAAGACCACGGTCGCCCTCCACGCCATCGCGAACGCACAGGCCGAGGGCGGGATCTGCGCCTTCATCGACGCGGAGCACGCCCTGGACCCGGATTACGCGAGCAAGCTCGGCGTCAACACCGACGAGCTCCTGGTCTCGCAACCCGACAACGGTGAGCAGGCCCTGGAGATCGCGGACACCCTGGTGCGTTCCGGGGCCCTGGCGCTCATCGTCATCGACTCGGTGGCCGCGCTGACGCCGCGCGCCGAGATCGAGGGCGAGATGGGGGATTCCCACGTCGGTCTCCAGGCACGCCTGATGAGCCAGGCCCTTCGGAAGATGACCGGGGCCCTGAAGTCCGCAAACACCACCGCCATTTTCATCAACCAGCTGCGCGAGAAGATCGGGGTGATGTTCGGTTCTCCCGAAACCACCACGGGTGGCCGCGCGCTCAAGTTCTACTCCTCCGTGCGCCTTGATGTCAGGAGGATCGAAACGCTGAAGGACGGCTCCGAGATGGTCGGCAACCGCACCCGCGTGAAGGTGGTCAAGAACAAGGTCGCGCCGCCTTTCAAGCAGGCCGAGTTCGACATCATTTACGGTGAGGGAATTTCCCGGGAGGGAAGCCTGATCGACATGGGCGTCGCCAATGGGATCATTCGCAAGGCGGGAGCCTGGTTCACCTATGAATCCGATCAGCTGGGGCAGGGCAAGGAAAATGCCCGGAACTTCCTGAAGAACAATCCGAAGATCGCGGAGGAGATCGATCGCCGGATCCGGGCTGCGCTCGGTGTCGTGGAACAGGAGGCCTCGGGAGGCAGGATCAACCCCGAGACGGGAGAGGTTGAGGTTGCCTCCTGAAATCAGCCGCGCGGAGCAGCTGGAATTCGCCAGGCGGATCGCACTCAGGTTGTTGGATGCCCGGAGCCGGTCGGAGGCCGAGCTTCGGTCCCGGTTGGCCTCCCGGGGGGTCCCCGAGGATGTCTCCGAGGAACTGATGGAGCGTTTCCGCGAGGTTGGGCTGCTGGATGATGCCGCCTTCGCGGAGGCGCTCACGCAGACCCGGGTTCAGGTGGACCGGCATGGTGTCACCCGGATCCGGGCGGAGCTGCGGCGCCGGGGTGTGGATGAGGACGTGGCGGCGGAGGCCCTGTCGCGGGTGGGGCAGGAGGAGCAACTGGAGGCGGCGCGAGCCTTCGCGCAACGTCGTGCCCGCACCTTGGCCGGGCTGGATTCCCGGGTGGCGCGTCGGCGCCTGGCCGGGGCCCTCGGGCGCAGGGGATTCGGTGGAGCCGTGGTGTCGTCGGTCGTGGACGAGGTGCTCGGGGAAATGGACCCCGACACGGATGACATGCCCTTGTGAACTAGCCTTGGCGGTCGTAAGGTCATTGACTCACGGTTCGAGACATCTTGGTTGGTCCCATGGGCTCGTGTGCGGCCCGGTATGGCGTGGTCACGTCCGCTACTCAGCAGCCCGGGGTGCCCTGAACCTCCAGGTCACTTCGTCGGGTGCAAAGGGGTAGCCATGGAATGGCTGGGCTGGATCATCGCTGGATTACTGGGCGTCGTCCTGGGGATCCTCGCTTGGCGGCAGCGGCGGGTTGCCCTGTCCTTCATCCAGGAACGGGCCCGCATTGAACGCAGAAGCCGTTCCGACGCGGCCTCCATCCGCAAACAGGCGGTGGAGGCGGCCGAGCAGCTCAGGGCGGACGCGGCACGCGCCCTGGAGCAGGCGGAGGAATGGGCCCGCGAGGCCGGCGCCGACATCGACAGGCGCCGCGAGGAGCTGGATGCGTCGATAGCCACGCAGCGCGCCGAGCTGCGCGAGCAACGCAGCGCGCAGGAACGTCAGGAAGAACGCCTGAACGAGAAGGAGGACCGGCTCGCCGCAGAGGCCGAGGGACTCGCGACACGCTCGGAGCTTCTCGAGCAGCAACGCGCGGATCTCAGGAAACAGCGCGAGGAACTCGCCGCGGAACAGGACCGTGCTCAGGCGGAACTCGAACGGGTGGCAGGGCTGACTGCAACCGCAGCCCAGGCGGAGGTGATGGCCGAGGCGGCACGCCAGGCCCGGCTGTCTGCCGCCACCCTGGCCAGGGACATCGAGGAGACCGCGAAGAAAGAAGCGGACCAGCGGGCCCGGGAGATAGTCGTGACCGCCATCCAGCGGTGCGCGGCAGAACAGACCAGCGAATCGGTGGTTTCCAGTGTCGACCTTCCCGGCGATGAGATGAAGGGACGGATCATCGGTAGGGAGGGCCGCAACATCAGGGCCTTCGAGCAGATCACCGGAGTCAACGTGATGGTGGACGACACCCCGGAGACCGTTCTGCTCAGCTGCTTCGACCCGGTGAGGCGTGAAGCGGCCCGGTTGACCCTCGTGGACCTGGTTGCCGACGGGCGCATCCACCCGGCGCGAATCGAGGAGGTGCACGCCCGCAGCATCCGGGTGCTGGATGAGCGCATCAGAACCGCCGGGAACGAGGCCCTGCTGGAGGTGGGAATCGCTGATCTCCACCCGGAGCTGGTCCCCGTGATCGGCTCCCTGGCCTATCGCACCAGCTTCGGGCAGAACGTGCTCGCCCACCTGGTCGAGTGCGCCCACCTGGCCGGGATCATGGCGGCCGAGCTGGGGCTCGACGTGGCGCAGTGCAAGAGAGCGGCCTTCCTGCACGACATAGGCAAGGCCCTCACCCACGAATCCGAGGGGCCCCATGCGATCATCGGCGCCGACCTGCTGCGCCGCCACGGCGAACACCCCGACGTGGTCCACGCCGTCGAGGCGCACCACAACGAGGTCGAACCACGAACCGTCGAGGCCGTCCTCACCCAGGCTGCGGATGCCATCTCCGGGTCCCGCCCGGGCGCGAGGCGCGAGTCACTGGAGGCCTATGTGGAACGGATGCAGCATCTCGAATCCATTGCCATGGCCCACGAGGGAGTGACCCGTGCCTACGCGATGCAGGCGGGAAGGGAGGTCCGGATCATGGTGGCACCCGAGGTCGTGGACGATGCGATGAGCCGGGTGCTGGCACGCGAGATCGCGGCCGAGGTGGAGGCGAACCTCACCTACCCGGGACAGATCCGCATCACGGTGGTGCGTGAATCACGTGCCACTGAACTGGCTCACTGACCGCAGGGTGGCGCGAATCCCCCAGGCGGCGTGCGCGGACTCTCCCGGCCGCAACATGACCCGGTCCCTGTATGTCGGACCCTCGTTGAAGGCGTCTGGGCCACAGGTCATCGGTTCCACCGCCACGCTGTCGCGGTGGGGCGCGGTGAACACCTGTACCCATTGGGTGGTCGCCTCACCCCACACCTCAATCGTGCGGTCGTCGCCGCTCAGGGTGACGGTCCAGTCCCTGGTCAGGGGATCGGTGAAGGAGGTGTCCAGGACCGTTTCCCCGATGACGCGGGGCTGGACGAAGTTGTGCTCGGGGGCGACGGGCCCGAGGCGAATGGGAAGCCGTCTTTCGGGATCGACCGCCAGTTCGGCGTCGAACGGCACCGTCAACTCCACGCCGGAGATGTCCTCGAAACGGAAATAGGGATGGGCGCCATAGCCCCAGGGAACGGACGTGTTTCCGATGTTCGTGGCGTCGACCTCCACACTCAGCCCCTGCGCATCCAGCCGGTGCAGGATCTCCACCGCGAGGATTCCGGGCCAGCCGCGACGGGGCCAGAGAACGCACCTCTGCCGGACAGAGGTCCCGAGATGGGCCAGGCACTCCCAGGCCAGGCCCACGTTCAGGCCATGATTCGCGTTGTTCCGGGCGGGTTCGTTGATGGGCAGCTGGAACTCCTGGCCGCCCAGGTGGTAGCGCCCGTCGCGGAGCCGGTTGGGCCAGGGGAGCAGGTGGGCTCCCTCCCAGCCTTTCGGGGCCTGGTCGGGCCCGTGCGTTGCGAGGAGTTCCGTGCCCTCGATGGTGAAGCTGCGCAGCCTGGCGCCCACTTCGGTGATCACGGCGCGACAACCCCCGGCGTTGATCTCATATTGTTCGCCTGTTGGGAAGACCATGAATCAACACTAGAGGCTGCGTCAATAGGGGATGGTGAATACCGGTACAGTCGCGGGATCTCCGGTGTGCTGTGGGACACGCGGGTTCGGCAATGACGCGTCCGGTCCGCCCCGGAGTGGTCACGGCCACCGGGTTCCCGGCACGAAATGCTGTTTTTCGTGGTGCACCACTAGAGTTGGGCCACCATGAGTTCGCGCACTTATCACGTAATCACCTACGGCTGCCAGATGAACGTCCACGACTCCGAGCGGATCGCGGGACTGCTGGAGGAAGCCGGGTTGAGGCGTGCTCAGGAACCCGCCGAGCCGGTTCTCGGTGCGGGGGCGGACGTGGTGGTCTTCAACACCTGTGCGGTGCGTGAGAACGCCGACAACCGTCTCTACGGGAATCTCGGACACATGGCCGCAATCAAGGCGCGCCACCCCGGGATGCAGATCGCGGTGGGCGGCTGCATGGCCCAGAAGGACCGGGACGTGATCCTGCGGAGGGCGCCATGGGTGGATGTGGTCTTCGGTACCCACAACGTCGGTAGCCTTCCCACGCTGCTCGAACGGGCGCGGGTGGAGAAGGCCGCCCAGGTGGAGGTGGTCGAGGCCCTCCAGACCTTCCCGAGCAACCTGCCTAGCCGTCGCGAGTCGCCCTACTCGGCCTGGGTGTCGGTGAGCGTCGGATGCAACAACACCTGCACCTTCTGCATCGTTCCGCAGCTTCGCGGAAAGGAGACCGACCGGCGACCGGGTGACGTCCTGGCCGAGGTGCGGATGCTGGTTGACCAGGGGGTGCAGGAGATCACCCTGCTGGGGCAGAACGTGAATGCCTACGGGGTGGAGTTCGGGGACCGGCAGGCCTTCGCGAAGCTGCTGCGTGCCTGCGGCCAGGTCGAGGGCCTGGAACGGGTTCGCTTCACATCCCCCCATCCCAAGGATTTCACCGACGACGTGATCGCCGCCATGGCCGAGACCCGCAACGTCATGCCGCAGCTTCACATGCCCCTGCAATCCGGTTCGGACGCGGTCCTGAAGGCAATGCGGCGCTCCTACCGCCGGAAGCGGTTCCTCGGGATCCTGGAACGCGTCCGGGAGGCCATGCCCCATGCGGCCATCACCACGGACATCATCGTGGGTTTCCCGGGCGAGACCGATGAGGACTTCGAGGCCACCATGGACGTGGTGCGCGAGGCCCGTTTCTCCGCTGCTTACACCTTCCAGTACTCGAAACGCCCGGGGACCCCGGCCGCCGAGATGCAGAACCAGGTGGCCCATGAAACGGTCCAGGAACGCTACGAACGGCTTGTCGGACTGGTGGGGGAGATCGCCTGGGAGGAGAACCGCCGTTTCGAGGGGCAGGAGATAGAGGTGATGTTTGCCCTGGGGGAGGGGCGAAAGGACTCCGAAACCAATCGCATGAGCGGGCGGGCACGCGACAACAGGCTGGTGCACGTGGCGGTTGGTGAGGAGCCGTCGGAGCGGCCGAGGCCGGGGGACATCGCCTACGCGACCATCACCCATGCGGCGCCACACCATCTGAACTCGGATGCCCCCTTGAGGGGACTGCGGCGCACCAGGGGTGGCGACGCGTGGGAGGCGGCCAACACCGATGCACCCGAACCCAGAGGGGTTCCCCTGGGCATGCCGAGCCTGCGGCGCTCCTGAAAAGAGAACAACCCCCGGTCCGGGACCGGAGGTTGCCGGGGCGAGAGGTCAAGGACCGCCTCGGTGGGTGACGCCATGGTGGTGGATCGGCGAGGTGGTGCGACGAGGATCGCGCCGGGGCGTGCGCACCCGCAGGACGCCCCGGTCCAGCGTGCCACCGGGGCGTCCGAGCCCAGCGGCATCCACCCGCGAAACCCCGTTCGCGGGACCTGCTACTCGCTCTCCTTCTTGCTGGCCAGGTCGTCAACCTTGCCCTTGACGAAATCAGCGGCCTGGTTGATCTGCTCGCTGTGTTTGCCGCCGGTCTTCTCGTCGATGAACCCGGCGCCCTTCTCGATCGCCTGATCGATGGTTTCCTCGTGCTGGGCCACCTGTTCACCAATGTTGTCGAAGATTCCCATGTCATTGCCTCCTGGTCCGGGTGCCTGGCGCACCGTAGAGGTCCATCATGCCTGTTCCCGCGAAGTTCCGCACCGGGACTGGCAGGATGGTGGCATGCATCCGCCCCTGATAGTGCTCGTCGGCCCAACCGCTACGGGCAAGTCGGAGCTCGCGGTCTCGCTGGCCCACGACCTCATGAGGCGAGGTGAGGTCGCCGAGGTTGTCAACGCGGATTCGATGCTGGTCTACCGGGGCATGGACATCGGCACCGCGAAACCCTCCGAGGCGGAACGAGATGGGGTCGTGCACCACCTGATCGACATCCTGGAGGTCACCGAGACCGCATCCGTCGCTGATTTCCAGACCCGCGCCCGGACCGTGATCGCGGACCTGCGGGCTCGGGGAGCCGTTCCGATCCTCGTCGGCGGTTCCGCCCTCTACACACGGGCCATCACCGACGCCTTCGAGTTCCCGGGTTCCGACCCGGTTCTCAGGGCAGGGCTGGAAACCGAACTGGAGCGCGTCGGGGTGGAGGAGCTGTATGCCCGGCTGGCGGTCCTGGCCCCGGAATCCGCGGCCCGCATCGAACCCGGAAACGGCAGGCGCATCGTGAGGGCGTTGGAGATCCACGCGCTGACGGGGGGACATCGAGCGGTGCTCCCCGAGTGGACCTACGAACTCGACGGGGTCCACCAGTTCGGGCTGGAACTGGACCGGGCCGAACTGGACAGCCGCATCGATGCCCGGGTGGAGGAGATGTGGCGCCGGGGCATCGTGGCCGAGGTCGAGAACCTGATTCCTCGCGGGTTGCGGGAAGGACGGACCGCCTCCCGCGCGATCGGCTACCGGCAGGTTCTCGCCTTCCTCGACGGGCAGTGCAGCGAGGAGGAGGCGAAGGAGGACGTGAAACGGGCCACTCGGAGGTTTTTCCGCAAGCAGTTGGGCTGGTACCGGCGGGATCCCAGGATCGTGTGGCTACCCGCGGGGGATTCGGGCAACCCCGCCCGGATCATGGAAATCTCCGGGACGTAGAATTGTTGAATCGGGCTGGAAGGGATAGGTGGGCACTTTGTTCCGGTACACGTTCGCCAAGGGTCATGCCACCGGCAACGACTTCATCATCATTGATGATCCACACGGAATGCAGGATCTGAGCGCCGAGGCGGTTGCTGCACTCTGTGACCGCCACACGGGTGTCGGAGGGGACGGGCTGTTACGGGTGGTGCGGGCCGGTCAGGTGGCCGGGCACGAGTTCGACCCGGAGCTTTGGTTCATGGACTACCGCAACGCCGACGGGTCGGTGGCCGAGATTTGCGGAAACGGTCTGCGGTTGTTCGCCCGCTATCTCCTGAACGATCAGCTGGTCCAGAGCGGGGAGTTCACCGTCGCGACCCGGGCGGGACTCAAGCAGGTTCGGGTCGCCCGTGGGGGGCTGATAGCGACGAACCTGGGTGTGGTCGGCCTGGGGAAGGAACCCGTCACCATCATCCACGAGGGACGGAAGTTCAAGGGACGGCCTGTCGATGTCGGCAATCCACACGCCGTCGTGTTCACGGATCGTGACGTGATCGGGCAGCTGGATCTTTCCCGGGCCCCGGCCTGGGAACCCGCCGAGGCCTTCCCCGCGGGAGTGAACGTCGAGTTCGTCCACGAGGTCAAGCCCGGGGAGCTGCTCATGCGTGTGTATGAGCGTGGCTGCGGGGAAACCCTGAGCTGCGGCACCGGTGTGGTCGCATCCGCGACCGCCTACCGTGACCGCAGTGGGTTCGACGGTCCCATCCAGGTGCATGTCCGTGGCGGGGACCTGATCGTGACCTTCGAGGGTGACGAGGCCTGGCTGACGGGGCCGGCCGTGATCGTGGCGCGCGGTGAGTACTGGAGCTGAGATTTTCTCACCGGGGCCTGTCAGAATGGTCCGACGATGAGCACATCCCTTCACGCACAGCCGAATCACGACGGCGATCAGTCCGAACTTGCCGAGCGGCACTCGCTCAGGCGGGTCGTCGGTATGAGAACCGAACTGGAGGACATCTCCGAGGTCGAGTACCGACAGCTGCGGTTGGAACGCGTTGTGCTGGTCTCCGTGTGGACCTCCGGGACGCAGGAGGACGCCGACAACGCGATGGCCGAGCTGAAGCTGCTGGCCGAGACCGCCGGCTCCGAGGTTCTTGAGGCCCTGGTGCAGCGCAGGAGCCAACCGGACCCCGCCACCTACATCGGACGCGGCAAGGTGGAGGAAGTGGCCGAGGTGGTCCGAGCCACCGGAGCCGACACCGTCATCTGCGACGGGGAACTGCAACCGGCGCAGCTGCGGAACCTGGAGGACCGCATCAAGGTGAAGGTGGTGGACCGGACCGCGCTGATCCTGGACATCTTCGCCTCCCATGCGAAATCCGCGGAGGGCAAGGCCCAGGTGGAACTGGCCCAGCTGCAGTACCTGAAGCAGCGCCTCCGCGGCTGGGGTGGAAATCTGTCCCGGCAGGCCGGCGGCCGCGCTGCCGGGGGAGCGGGTATCGGAGGCCGGGGACCCGGTGAGACGAAACTCGAGACCGACAGGCGTCGCATCCACCACCGGATCGCGCAGCTTCGCCGCAAGCTCCGTGAAATGGACGCCACCCGGGAGGGCAAACGCGCCGAGCGCCGTAGGAACCGGGTGCCGAGCGTGGCGATCGTCGGATACACCAACGCGGGCAAGTCCTCGCTGCTGAACCGGCTGACGGGCGCGGGTGTGCTCGTGGAGGACGCGCTGTTCGCCACCCTGGATCCCACCACCCGCCGCACCGAGACCCGGGACGGGAGGGTGTTCACGCTGACCGACACCGTGGGATTCGTCCGGCACCTTCCCCACGACCTGGTGGAGGCGTTCCGTTCCACCCTGGAGGAATCCACCACCGCGGACCTCCTCCTTCACGTGGTCGACGCCTCGGACCCGGACCCCGAGGGGCAGATCGCCGCGGTGCGCCAGGTGCTCGCCGAGATCGGCGCCAGCGACGTGCCGGAGCTGCTGGTCTGCAACAAGGCAGATCTTGCGGATGAAACCACGCTGCTGGCCCTGCGGGCCGGGCATCCCGGTTGTGTGGTGGTTTCCGCCCGCACGGGCCATGGCCTGGCTGAGCTGGCCGATGCCGTGGAGGCCCGCCTGCCGAACCCAGAAGTGCGGGTCGAGACGCTCATTCCGTACAGCCGCGGCGACCTCATGGACCGCATCCACCGGACGGGAACCATCGAGACGCTGGAGCACACCGGCGAGGGCACCAGGGTGTGTGCGCGCGTCCACCCCGGCCTGGCGGAGGAGCTGGGCGAATACGGTGCCTGACCTCGCGGAACGGATCCTGGAGCGGGCGGTCTCCGGGATCGGTGGGGGCGAAAGGCCCGGCCAGGTGGCGATGGTGGCTGCCGTCTCCGAGACCCTGGAGGGTGGCACCCACCTGCTGGTCCAGGCGGGAACCGGAACCGGCAAATCCCTCGGCTACTTGGCGCCGGCGCTGGCGCGGATCGTGGAGTACGACGAGGTCATCGTGGTCGCGACGGCCACCCTGGCTCTCCAGGCCCAGCTAGCGGGCTCCGACATTCCCGCGGCCCTGGACGCGGTCGAGCAGGTGACGGGAAAACGCCCCCGGGCCTGTGTGCTGAAGGGACGCAACAACTACGCCTGCCTGTTTCGCACCCGCGACAAGGCGACGGACGGCGGCCAGGGAACTCTCCTGGGCGCGGCCGAGCTGAGCGAGTCCCGCAGCTCCGGGTCCCCCTCGAAGCTCGGGGTTGAGGTGCTGGCGCTGCGTGAATGGGTGGAGGAGCAGCTCCTCGCGGGCGGTGCCGGGGACCGCGATGACGCCCCGACCCACACGGCCGCGGCCTGGCAGCAGGTTTCGATCCCGACCCGGGAATGCCCTGGCGCGTCCCGGTGTCCCTTCGGGGCGGAGTGTTTCGTCGAGAGGTCACGGGAGTCGGCTCGCGCAGCGGACCTGATCGTAACCAACCACGCCCTGGTGGCGATCAACGCCATGCACGGCGGCACGGCGCTTCCAGAGCACGATGCGTTGATCATCGATGAGGCCCATGAAGTGACGGGCCGCCTCACCACGGCCGCTACCGGGGACCTGAGCGCGGGAGCCACGGAACGGGTGGTGAGACGTTGCCTGGCCTGGCTGGGGGATGATCTGGGCGGTGACCTGTTGGACGCGGTCGAGGAACTGCGCGATGCCCTGGCCGACAGCCCCACGGAGCGCATCACCGGGGCCGATGCGCTGTTGCCGGTGGCCTGCGCCGGGCTTCGCGACGCATCCCGCCGGGCGATCAGCGAGTTGGGAAAGGACAGGGAGAACCCCGAACGTTCCCAGGCCGCCGGGGCGCTGGGTGAAATCTTCGACATCTCCGAACGAATGGCGCGACTGGCCGATCAGGACGTGGTTTGGGTGAGCCGCTCGGAACAGCTGGGGGAGATGGCCCACGTCGCCCCGCTATCGGTGGCGGGGCTGCTGCGGGAACAGGTGTTCGGGCGGGCAACCACCGTGCTCACCTCCGCGACCCTCACGCTGGGTGGTGATTTCCGGGTCTTCGCCACCAGCATCGGGCTGAATCCCGCCGACGAACTGGGTGGGGATGCGGAAGGAACCGGAACGGGTTTCAACTGGCGGGGGGTCGACGTGGGATCTCCCTTCGACTACACCAGGCAGGGGATACTGTATGCCGCCGCCGCGCTGCCCCCACCCGGTAGGGACGGGCTCACGGACGCCGTGCTGGCCGAGATCGCGCAGCTCGTCTGGGCGGCCGGTGGGCGGACCCTCGGGTTGTTCGCCTCACGCAGGAACGCCGAGCAGGCGGTGGCGCACTGCCGCCGGGTGCTGCCGGAACTGGAATTCCTGTGTCAGGGCGATGCGCAACTTTCCGAGCTTCAACGAAACTTCAGGGAGAGGCCGGCCACAAGCCTGTTCGGCACCATGTCCCTGTGGCAGGGCGTCGACGTCCCCGGGGAAACCTGCCAGCTGGTCATCATCGACAAGATTCCCTTTCCCCGGCCCGACGACCCGTTGATGCAGGCGCGCAAGAAGGCCGTGGACGATGCGGGAGGCAACGGTTTCATGACGGTGGCCGCCACCCATGCGGCGCTGCTGCTGGCGCAGGGGGCCGGTCGGCTGATCCGGCGCGAGGATGACCGTGGCGTGGTCGCGATTCTCGACCCCCGGGTCGTCAGAGCCCGCTACGGGGGGTTCCTGACCAGCTCCCTTCCGGGATTCTGGCGCACGAAGAACCTGGACATCGCCGTCAATGCGCTGCTGAGACTGCGCGGCGCCGAGTAGAGACCCGGCGCCGCGCAGCTTGAGGGGAGGGGAGAAACCTCACATGGAGATTCCGATCGACCGGAGATAGCTCATCGGGTTCGTGGCGGAGTACACATCGCCCGGGGTGACCCCGGAGGGGTAGTACTCGAAGTGCAGGTGGGCGCCGAAGCTGCGTCCGGTGCTGCCCACGTTCCCGATCTTCTGCCCGGCGGTGACCTGCTGGCCCACCTTCACGTCGGTGTTGCTCATGTGCGCGTACAGGGTGGAGGAACCATCGGCCGCGCGAATGACGACGTAGTTGCCGGCCCAGGAGCCGACGTTCCCGCTGACCACGGTGCCGGAGGTGACGGCGTACACGGGGGTGCCGCTGCTGGCGGCGAAGTCCTGGCCCGTGTGGTAGCGGGACCAGCTTCCGGTGGCACCGAAGGCGGCACCGATCCGGTAGCTTCCCTTCGCCAGGGGAGCGGCCGCACCGTTGACGGTCGTGGTGCTGCTGGAGGCTGCGGCATCGCTGCTGATGGTGGAGTTGTCCGATGAGGTTCTGGAGGAACTGCTCGCGCCGGAGCTGCTGCCCGAGTACGAACGGTTGCCCGAGTACGAACGGTTGCCCGAGTACGAACGGTTGCTCGAGCCGGACCCACTGCTGAACGAGGAACTGGTTCGTTTCTTGCTGCTGGTGGAACCCGATTTCTTGGACCAGGTGGTGTACTTCTTGCTGGTGGAGCGAGAACCGTTGTAGCTGCTCTTCTTGCCGGCGGTGGAGCCGGAGCTCTTGCCATTGCTCGAGGAATGGCTTGTTTTCGAGGCAGAGCCGGAGGTCTTCCGGCTGGAGCCCTCGGAGTATGCGCGCCGGGGGGCGGAGTTCTCCTTGTAGTCATCGTCGCTGCTGGCCGCGCGCTTCGGGCTCGCGGCCTGCTCCGTGCCGGAGGCCCGCCGACCCTGATCGGAGGACTTGGTGGAGGCCGAGCTCTGCTTGCCGGAATTGCCGGAGCCGTCGGCGACGGTTTCATGGTGGCCCGCGGAGGGATCGATTTCGGCGGCGGCCGCGCTCTGGGTTGCCATGCCCATCGTTCCGATGCTGCCCGCCAGCACCAGTGCGGCGAGTGGACGACGCCAGGGTGCGGGCGGAGTCGGCAGGGCCCGGCGCGGGATGGCTCCCGGACCAAAGGCGGCGCAGCCACGACGGGGCTGAGTGGGCTTCAGGAATCCCATGGTCGGTCCTTTCGGTTGGAAGATGCCATCAATCCTGAGGGTTTCTCAGGTTAAGTTCAAGTTTGCTTCAGGGTTTCGGGGGTGACTGCGGGAAAGCTGGAGGGCCAAATCGAGCTGACTAGGGACTTTGCTGGATGTATTCACAGAAAACTCACAGCTTGGTTGAGGTTCGGCGCGCAGGAAGGCTGAGCGAAAACTTAGAAGTTCCTTAAGGGTGGGTTGATCGACGCAGCTCGCGACGGGGTACCCGGTGCGGTACGGTTCCCGGGAACGCGGGTTCGGTGTGCTGAGGTGGGAACGGTCGTTCCCCGAGGCGCATCCTGGGTGAGCGCCGGGGACCATTGCCGAGTGCAACACCTACCGGCCTCCACAAGGGGATCACCCGGGATCGCTCCCTCGAGATCCACCTCCGGTGTCCGCCACGGCCAGAAGCCGGAGCCGGTGGCCGTTGCCGATCCGGAACAAAGAAAATCCCGGCCAGATCTCTCTGGCCGGGATTCCGGAATTGGTAGCGGGGACAGGATTTGAACCTGTGGCCTCCGGCTCGGTGACTTGGTGCTG
>CALCKT010000005.1 GCA_937965785.1 uncultured Propionibacteriaceae bacterium
TCTGTTCTCCTTCGAGACAAGACCACCCCGCTTACACAAACCATCTGACACGCCCCAGTGCATCGTGCACCCGGTTCGGCAACACCTTCCGGTACACCGCCCGGCAGCACCGCGACACGATCGGGAAGTCTCTCAAGCCCGTGTACACGGCCCCCGTCCGAGCAGGCAGCGCAGGACGGGTACGCCGAGTTCCCCGCCGAGTGGGGTGAGCGGTATCCGGCGATCGTGCAGCTCTGGCGGACCTCCTGGGCGCAGTATCGTGCCGTTCCTGAACTACGACGCCCGAGATCCGCCGGGCGAGCAGCACAACCAACCCGATCGAATCCGTCAACACCGGCTACCGCAGGACCGTCCCGGGCACGCGGGCACTTCCCGAACAAGGCCACGCCGATCAAGTGCCTATACCTAGTGACACACTCGCTTGACCCCACCGGCGCAGGCCGAACACGCTAGATGATGAGATGCAAAGCCTACGCTGAACACGTATCCGAACCCACCTTCACCAAACAGATCAAAAGAACCACTCACCGAAAACCACCCGACCCCACACACCGTCCATCGGACAAACCCGGGAGAACTGGCTCTCCACTAAACCCGGGGCGGTTCACAGTCGCGGACGCAGATGCCATCGGGGGTCGGGTAGTCGTCTCCGAAGATCTGCGGCTCCTCGCCCGCTTGAAGCCGGTCGATGATCAGCGGGAACAGGTTGCGGGAGCTGCTGCCGGGCACGTCGGGGTCGGCTGATCCGACGACGTTGAAGTAGCGCAGGGACACGCCCCGGAACCCTGGCTGGGCGCGGGCGAGTTCGTGCAGGATCCATTCGGAGACGAGTTTGGACTCGCCGTAGGGCGACTCGGGGACGGTCGGGGTTTGCTCGGTGACGGTGTCGGTGGCGGGGGGCGCCGTACACGCCGACGCTGGAGGAGAACACGAACCGGCGCACGCGGCATGTGGTTGCGGCTTCGAGCAGGTTCACGGTGCCGGTGACGTTCTAGGTGTAGGTGTGCAGCGGACGCGTCACGGACACCCCGGCGTACTTGAACCTAGCGAGGTGGACGATGCCCTCTACCCGGTGGTCGTGGAGCACCTGTTCGGCGAGGATCTGGTCGACGACCGACCCGACGATCAGGGGGACGCCGACGGGGATGAACCGGGCGTGGCCGCTGGAAAAGTCGCCCAGTTCGACCGGCGCGAAACCCGCACCTGACAGGGCGCGGACGGTGTGCGCGCCGATGTAGCCGGCGCCTCCGGTCACGAGCCACCGCATGAAGGCCTCCTTGGTCGTTGCTGTGTTGGGCTGCTCATGGCCTTGGTCGCCTACAGGTTCGGTGTCGAGCCATTGAGGATCGTGCCGTCGGGGATTTGGCCGCCTTCGGGGCCGAGTACCACATCGCCGACCACGATCACGTTCATGCCGATCTGCCAGTCGCCGCGGACAGCAAACGCGCGGGCACCTCTGAGGGAGGGTGAGGTCGGCACGCGGGCCTCGAAATCGTCGACCAGCTTGTAGTAGCGGCTATCTAGGTCGATGCCCGGGATCTCGGAGGTCGCCCGCAGCCTGGCGTCCTCGCCCAGCTCGAAGACGTCCGAACGCCGCAGCAGCTCACTGGTCGTCTTCACCGGCAGGAAGCGATCCTTGCCGACGGCGATCGCCCGGGCGCCGGGGAAGACCTCGATGGCCACCCCATCGCGCACTCCAGTTGGATCACCTCCGGCGAGGAGGGGCAGCCGGGTCGACGGTCTTGAGGTTGCGGATCAGGGGCAGGCCGAGCACCCCGCCGCGCTCCACCAAGGTGTCGCGCACCTGCCGGAGGTCCAGCCAGAGGTTGTTTGCATGGAAATACGGGTTCTGGAACTCGTCGGTGAAATAGACCGTCTCCTCCGGCGCGGTCTGCGCGGTGTCCCGCAGGATCAACTGCCCGTCCGCCTTGCGGATCGCCAGATGCCCGCCCTTGCGGTCGTTCACCGTGCGCAGGCACACCTCGGCGGCGCAGAGTGCGCCGGTTCCGGCGAACCACCCCGCCAAGACGGAGTTCGGAGCTGCGCCGAGGTTGTCGCCGTTGGCGATGCCGACATAGCGGAAGCCGGCGTCCAGGAGCGCGTCCAGCACCCCCGAACCCCACCGCGCGGGATAGACGTCGCCGTGGCCTGGAGGGCACCATTCCAGGCTGGGGTCGGCGGGCCACTCGACGGGAGTGAGGTCGTCCCGCCTGATCTTCGGCTCGACGCTCTGCAGGAAGTCCAGCGGGAGGCCGTCCACCGCCAACTCGGGATAGCGCTCCAGGTAGGGCAGGGTGTCATCGCGGGTGCGGAAGCTGTTCCTGAACAGCAGTGGCAGCCGCACCCCGTTGGCCTGCCTGGCGTGCAGCACCTGGACGACGATCAGGTCGAGGAAGTTCTTCCCGTTTCGCACGGTGAGCAGGAATTTGGCCTGGTCGAGGCCCATGGAGGTCCCGAGGCTGCCGTTCAGCTTGATGATGACTGTCTGGGAGAAGGCCGCGCCGACATCGGCTTCGCTGATCTCGATCCCGTCGAGCTGGGGATGGTCGAGCAGCGGTTCGATGCCGACCTCGGGAATGATCCCGGCCTCGCCCGATTCCGCCTGCCGGTAGTAGTGCGCGAACACGTCGATGGCTACGGGATCGACTCGGCCGACCGCATTGTCTCCGTGCTCAGGAACAGCCCACGCTCACTCATCGGTACGGTTACTCCTCGCTGTTGGTGGTCCAACTCGCCTTCGGGCTTCGAAATCTTGTCGGTGTCGCTGGGCGTGGCGGACGCCCTCCGACGGGCGGTGAAACCAGCTGGCGCTAGGTAACCAGCCCGGGCAACAGCGGCGGCCTCGGCGTCGGCAAGCATGGTCTCCACGGCCAAGTCCACGTTCGGCGCCGTGATCTCGTAGTCGTCGCGCATCGACGCGTGCGAAGCGGTCATCAGCCGTCCCACCTCGGCGAAGTCGCCGACCGACAGGGCGGCAACAGTGCCCTGGACACGCGCGTTCTCGGTCACGACATGGCGCACGTGCCGGCCCTCGAACTCGGGGAGCCTGGTCAACGCGGCGGCCGGGCCGATCACCTCGCGCAGCAGGCCGATGCCCAGCTCGGCGCAGGCGGCCACCCACAACGCCCGCCGCGCCGCGTACTTGCCGTCCATGTTCGCGGGCGGTGTCTTCGTGCCGACGACCAGGATCTCCGGCCCGGCGGCTGCCACGTCCAGCGGCATCTGCGCCACCTCAAGACTGCGGCAGTCGAGGAACAGGGCATGACCCTGCGTGCACAGCGTGGACGCGGCCTGGTCCATCAACCCGGTGGAAGCCCCGACGTAAGAGTTCTCCGCCACCTGGCACGGCCGGGCGCGGTCCATCGACTTGATGTCGAGGCCGCACAGGTCGCACAGCGCCGCCATCACCACGCACTTGATCGCGACCGAACTCGACAGGCCCGCGCCCGCCAGGACGCTGGACGAGAGCACCAGGTCGGCCCCGCCCACCTGGTGGCCCGCCTGTCGCAGCGCCCAGACGACACCGGCCAGGTATGCCTGCCAGCCATGCTCGCCCGGCACCACCTCGCCCGACTTGACGGTGGAGTCCAGGTCGAGCGACAAGAAGCGCCAGCGACCGTCCGCACGCGGCGCGGCGGCCAGCCACGCTGCCTGCGGGATCGCGAACGGCAGCACGAAACCGCCGTTGTAGTCGGTGTGCTCACCGATCAGGTTGACCCGCCCCGGCGCTTCACCCACACCCCGGACGGCGGCCATCCCACGATGGCGGTGAAGGCGTCGACGACCGCTGCGTTGTCCATACCGTCCTTATCTTCCTGAGAAGGGAGTTGCTGTGTCTGGCAGTCGCTGGTGCGAGAGACACGGAAGCCGCAGCTTGCCTTGAGCTGCAGGGTGTGGCGCGCGTCACGTTGGCTGTTGGGCGCGCGCCACACCGGTCCGGTCAGGCCGTGCGTGCGCCACGGCGGTTGGGTGGTTCGATGGGGGCTGCGTCGAGGTAAGTGCGGGCGGCGATCTCGCCATTGCTGGTGGTGAACCAGATCAGGAGTCTGGCGGGCTTGCTCGGTGGCGGGACGGTGAGGCTCACGGGGTCGCTCGTGCGCCAAGGCTGAACGATGAGCTTGGTGGTCTCGGCATCGGGGTTTGGAGTCGTGTCGGGGAAGGGCCGACCGCTGTGCGTCCAAGCTGCTGTCACGTTCCCTTGTAGCGGCTCATCGCCGTGGTGGGAGACGCGGACGGCGAGTTCGAAAGGTTCGGTCGGGACCGGAATGTCAGCACCGGCGGCTCCTGGGACGAGGTCGATGATGATGGTGGTAACGGCGTTGATGTCGGCAGGGTTTAGTCCGCCGCGGTCCTTGGGCCGGCGGTGGATGTTGACGAGGCCTGCCATTTCGTGTTCGACGTCGGCGAGTTCGGTGTAGACGTAGCCGACGAATCGGTCGTGGCGTCTGAGTTCCTGAGTTTGCCAGCGGAGGTACCAGGCGCGTTCGAGGCTGGTGAAGCCTGCCCCGTATTCGCTGTTGAGGATGGGGATGCCGTGGCGCGGGTGGTCTGGTGAGCCGTAGAGGGGTTTGTCGACGGTGAAGTCGGGGCCGAGTTTCACGGGGAAGTCCTCGCGTTCTCCGGCTGCGAGCGCGTTGAGATTGGCGGCCCAGGTGGCAGGGCTGTCGTCGTAGTAATGCCAGTCGACGAGATCGGTGCGGACATGTGCCCAGCCGGAGTTTTCCACGATGGGCCGGGACGCATCGAGTGCGTGGAGCGTGTCGTAGGCGCGCTGGGCGGCAGCAGCCCGTTCGTGGCTGCCGGGGATGTCCCAGTCGAGTCCCCATTCTTCGTTGTAGAGGCCCCAAATGATGATGGCGGGGTGTGCGCCGTCGCGTTCGACCATGGGGGCGAGTTGAGCCTCGAAGGCGGCCGCAGCTTCCGGTGTGTATCTGCTCGGGCCCGGAGGTTCCGCCCAGACGAGGATGCCCGTGCGGTCGGCATGGTGGAGCCAGCGCGGTTCTTCGAGCTTGATGTGTTTGCGGACGAGGTTGTAGCCGAGGGAGCGGGCGAGTTCGAGGTCGCGGACGAGGGCGGCGTCGTCTGGTGCGGTGAGGCCGGTGTCGGGCCAGTAGCCCTGGTCGAGCACGCCCCGGATGTAGAGCCGTTCGCCGTTGAGCCGGATCTGGTCGTCAGCTGTTTCGATGCGGCGGAGCCCGGTAGTGATGATGAAGCGGTCGGGGTGGTCGTCGGTGCCGGTGGTCAGTTCGATGCGGTACAGGTGTGGGTCGGCAGGTGACCAGAGCCGAGGGTAGGTGATCGTCAGGCGCCCTTCGAAGGATCCCTGGTCGTCGGTGATGAGGGTCGTCTCCTCGCGTTCATGAGAGCCTTCGATCACGCGGGCGTGGACGGTCACGCCGCTGATGTGGTCGCCTGCGACCCGGCCGGTCAGTTCGATGGCGTCCAGTGAGTCGCCGGAGACGGTGATGGTGGACGGGTAGGTGCGTCCGCGGGCTTCGAGCCAGACGGTCTGCCAGATGCCGGAGGTCGGGGTGAAGGAGACGCCGTCGTAGTCGTCTCGTGGGATGGAGCGCTGTTTGCCGTGCGGGATCGTCCGTTTGTCGGCGGGCGCGTCGACGTCGACGGTGAGCCGGGCACTCATGCCCGGCATGAGGCGTTCCGTGAGGTCGAACTCGAAGGGTGTGTAGCCACCGGTGTGTTCGCCGAGCGGTTCGCCGTCCAGCGAGACGACGGCGTGGTGGTGGACGGCGCCGAAGCAAAGGACGATGCGCGCGTCCGCCCATTCGGCCGGCGCGTCGATCAGTCGTTCGTACCGTCCGTGTTCTAGCCAGGTCCGTCCGATCCCCGATGCGGGTGTCTCCCAGGCGAACGGGACCGTGATCAGCTCCGGGGTCGCATGGTCGCTTTGAAAGTCCCATTGCCCATTCAGGTTGATCCACCTCTGGGACCTGTCCCGGTCGGGCCGTGGGTACTCCGGCCTGGGGATGCCCGGCGTCTCGTGGGCCGTCGGGGAGAGTCCTCGGGAAGTGGCCTCGGGCAGGGTGGGTGCCGCTTTGGGGACGAGCACGGACATGGAGAGTGTGCCTTTCTTGGGATGGGGGCGTTCAGCCCTTGACGCTGCCGGCGAGGATGCCGTTGATGAAGTGCTTCTGGAGCGAGATGAAGATGATCAGGAGCGGGATGAGTGCGACGGAGCTGGCGGCGAGCAGCTCGCCGGTGACGGTGGCGTAGTCGGCACCGATCTTGTTGCCGGTGATCTGCTGGGACAGGGTGGAGAGCATCACCTGGAGGGTCGCCATGCGTTCGGAGTTGGCGGCGACGACGGGCCAGACGAAGTCGTTGTAGATGTTCATTGTCGTGAGGACGGCGAGACCGGCGAGACCAGGCCGGATCACGGGGACGACGATCCGCCAGAAGACGCCGAACTCGCCGCAGCCGTCGACGCGGGCGGCGCCGAGGAGTTCGTCGGGGACGGCGGCGATGACCTGTCGCATCCAGAAGATGGCGAAGGCATCGATCGAGCCAGGGAGGATGAGCGCCTGGTAGGTGTTGACCCAGCCGAGCTGCTTCATCTCCAGCAACAGCGGGATGATCAGGACCAGAGTGGGCAGCATGAGGGTGATCAGGACCGCGCCGAACAAGAGGTTCTTGGCGGGGAAGCTGTACTTAGCGAAGCCGAACGCGGCGAGCGGGGCGAAGAACAGGGTCATCGCGCCCTTGACGAGAAGCACGATGGCTGTGTTGAGGAAGCCTTGGGCGATCGGGACGTCGTGCAGCATCTCTGCGTAGTTGGCGAGGGTGAACCCGGTGGGGTCGATGGCGAGCGGGTAGCGGATGATATCGGCGGCGGGTTTGAAGGCGGACAGCAGCGCCCAGGCCACTGGGGACAGGAACGCGAGGGTCAACACGAGCAGGAATGCCTGGGTGCCGATCTGCGGGTATGCTCGCCGGGTGCGTGCCACCGGGACGGCGTGGGGGGCGGTTGTCGTTATCATAGGCTAGTCCTTCGCTCGCAGTAGGCGGACGAACAGCAGCGACAGGGCCATCACGAAGATGACGAGTAGGAAGGAGTTTGCGGCCCCGGTTCCCAAGTCGCCTCGGGTGATGTGGTTGTAGAGGTAGTAGCCGGCTGTCGTGGTCGAGGAGTAGGGGCCTCCCTGGGTGACGACGAACGGTTCGGCGAACATCTGGAAGACTGCCAGCGTTTGCAGGACGACGGCGAACATCATGGTGCGCCGCACGAGGGGGACGGTGATGCTCCAGAACTGGCGTCGTGGGGAGGCGCCGTCGATGGCGGCGGCCTCGTAGATGGTGGCATCGATAGCCTGTAGCCCCGACAGCAGGATGATGACGATGAAGCCCGTTGTCTTCCACAAGAACAGCAGGGCGAGTGTCGGTTTGGCCCACTCGCTGGTCGTCAACCAGCCGACTTCGGGGAGCCCGAAGAGGTTGAGCAGGCTGTTCACGGCACCGTAGTTCTGGTCGAACAGCACGACCCAGATCTGCGCCACCGCGACCAATGGGGTGACGAACGGGACGATGAACGCCGTCCGGTAGAACCCCTTCAAACGGGTCTTCGCGTTGTCGAGCAGCACCGCGACGAACAGTCCGAGCACGATCTGTGCCGGCACAATGAGCAACCACAGGGTCGCGGAGTTGCCCATGGAAGACCAGAAGCCCGGATTGGTGAGCAGATAGGCGTAGTTGTCCCAGCCGACCCATCTCGGCGTGCCGGAGCCGTGCCAGTTGGTGAAGGAGAGCTGGAGGGTGAACAGCATCGGGTAGACGCTGAAGGCACCGAAGACCACGATGAACGGCAGCACGAAGACGTACGGGGCGAGGCGTCGGCGCAGCGGAAGCCCCGCTGCTCCGTGTTGCGGCCGGGTCTGCGCGCGCGGGGGGTCTGTCACGTTCATCGCGGTCATCGGTGTCTCACCTGGAGTGCTCGACCGGGCTACTGCCGGTCGATGAGGTTGGTCTGGATATCCGTGGTCGACTGCGAGATGACCTGGTCGGGGGTCATCGTGCCGTCGAGCATCTTCTGGACGTTGTTGCCGAGGTAGTCGACCGCACCGGACCACCACGAGGGCGTCGGGACGCTGCCGGGAATCTGCGCGCCGGCCTCGGTCGCCACCTTCCACAGGTCCTGGTTGCCCAGCGACGGGTCCGGCTGGAACAGCGGCTTGGCGGGGTCGGCCGCGGGCAGGTACGCCGGTATCGACGTGTTCAACCCATGGGGATAGACCGTGTTCGGGCCGTACACGGCGGTGTAGCCGGCCTCGTCGAACATCAGGAACGAGTAGAACAGCCAGGCGAGTTGTGAGTTCTTGCCCTGTTTGGGGAGGATGAACGACGATCCGCCCATCGCTCCGCTTCGCGGCCCGCCGGAAGTCCACGCCGGCAGCGGCATCGCCCGCCAGTCTCCCGAGGTTTCCTTCAGCAGCTGCTGGGGCGCAAAGTCGAACCAGATCGCCCACGGGTAGAACACCTGCTTGCCCGAGTCGAGGGTCTCGACGTCGGTCGGATCCAGGTACTCGGCGCGGGTTCCCAAACCTTCCTTCGACACGGTGTCGAGGAAACCGAGAATCTGCCGGTACTGGTCGGAGTCCAGCCTGAGCTTGCCATCCGCGTCGGCAATGCTCGTGCCGAGCTGGCTGGCGTACATTTCCAGCTGCAACTGCCCGAGGAAGGCCGCCTTCTCCAAGTGGATCGGGCCTGAGTCGGGAACAGCAGTCTTGTACGCGCGTGCCGCCGCGAGCAGTTCGTCGTAGGTCTGGATCTTCGTGGCATCGACGCCCGCCGCGGTCAGCGCGGTCTCGTTGTAGAACAGCAGGCCCGGGTTCAGATCGAACGGCACCCCGTAGATCCCGCCCTTGAGCGAGTTCACGTCGACCTTCTGCTTGGCGATGTCCTTCACATAGGGCGACAGCACATCGGTCAGGTCCCACAGGTGGTCGGCATACCCGGCGACCAACTGGTCGTCGAGGAACACCCCGTCGGGGACATCAGTGCCGGTGATGAGGGTGTTCTGCAGCTTGGACGCGATATCCACCGCCTCGTGATGCACGACGATGTTCGGGTACTTCTTGTTGAAAGCCGCGATCGCGGCGTCGAACACCTCGAAAAGGTCTCCCTTCCGGTCCCAGATCGTGATCTCGCCGGACGGGGAAGTCTCGGTCGACGCCTGCAGGCGGCTGGACGGGTCCCCGCCGCCTTGTCCCGCAACAGGGCCGACGCAGCCAGAGACGATCACAGAGACGACCAGAGCGGCGGCGCCCACGGCACCAGCAATTCGGCGTGGCTTGTTCATGGCACTCCTTCGTACATGTTTGCCAACGTGCGCAACACACTACCGCAGTCTTGCGCACGTTGGCAACGCTATAGTGGGCCTGGGTTGAAGAACGGGGAGGTCACCATGCCGGCAACGCTGAGGGACGTCGCCGCCCACGCCGGAGTGTCACTTCGAACGGTGACTAACGTCCTCAGCGGCTACAAACATGTGAGCGAGAACACCCGCCAACGCGTCCACGCATCCATTGAGGAACTCGGCTACCGGCCCAACCCAGTTGCACAGACGCTCCGCACCGGACGCACCGGCGTCCTCGCCCTCATCGTTCCCGAAATCGACGTGCCCTATTTCTCCGAACTCGCGCGCCATGTGATCGACGCCGCCGCGGCGGTCGGCTACCGGGTGATGATCGATCACACCGGACACAATCAGGAACGGGAGCGCGAACTGCTGACAAGCACAGATCGCGGGATGCTGTTCGACGGGATCCTGTTCTGCCCCCTGGTCACCAGGGCCGAGCTCGACCAGATGAACGGCCGGACTTCGATGCCACTCGTCCTGCTAGGCGAGCACGAGTTCGACGGCCGCTACGATCACGTCGCCATCGACAACATCCAGGCAGCCCACGACGCCACGCGTCACCTGCTCGATCTGGGACGTACCCGCATCGCTGCCATAGGCCCACAACCCAATGAGACCTTCACCACGCCTCGGCAACGCACCATCGGCTACGAGATAGCACTCCGGGAAGTCGGCATCACCCCCGACCCAGCCCTCGTCCAGCCCGCCACCCACTATCGACGCGCGGACGGCTACCATGCCACCAGGGCCCTGCTCGCCGCCGACCGCTCCCCCGACGCCATCTTCTGCTACTCCGACCCGCTCGCCATGGGAGCCCTTCGCGCGGCCCACGACCTCGGACTCCGCGTCCCTGATGACATCGCCATCATCGGCATCGACAACATCGAAGAAGGCCGCTACTCCCTGCCCTCCCTCAGCACCGTGTCACTCGACACCCGACACATCGCCCACGAAGCCGTCAGCCACATCACCGCCCGTATCGACAACCCTGACACCCCCGCCGAAGAAGTCGTCGCCCGCCACACCGTCATCCCCCGTGAAAGCACCACCGGCAAAACCGCCTGAGGCCGCAGCTACCAGCCAGAACGACACAACCGGGGCACGAGCCTGTACGACCACCTACCATTGAGAGAGCGACGCGGACCAAGATCGTGCTTACCGGATTGTCGGGTGTCCGCCATAGACCTGGATTGACTGTAGTCGGTCCCTGGAATCATGGGAAGAGGATGTGCCCGCGACAACATCTGCCTCGGCCCGGATATCACCTCATCGAGTTGCGATCACCCGGGGCGGCGGCAGGATCGCCGCCCCGGGTTCTGCTGCTACGGCGCCGCGGAGATGGCGATGTTGCGCCAACTCGCTGCCGTGTAGTGCGACCGCAGCCCTGGCGCTCCCGCCGCCTGGCAGCCCGCCACCGTCTGCGACAGAGTGGTCGGGCCGGTCGACAGGTCGCCGGGTTGGGCGGTCACCTGGAACGTGCACCCCTTGACCGAGACCCGGAGGTGGTACCAGGCGCCGGTCGTCACGCCCCCGGTCACCGGCACGGACGCGATGCCCGTCCAGTTGTTGTTCTGCCGGCCGAGAACGAGTTGGTCGGACGCCTCCTCAAGGCCGATGTAGTAGCCGGAGTGGGCGTCAGCGCCAACCGCCGGGGTCGTGGTGCGGACCAGCAGGCCCGCCTGGCCGGTGGACTCAAGCCGCACGTCGGCGGCAATGGTGTAGTCCGTCCAGGACGCGGCCCCGAGCATCGCCTTGGGGCCGGCCACGTCGCTCGCGGTCTGGGACACCAAGCCCGCCGCCGACTGCCAGGTTCCGCCGTACTCGGCGAACCTGTTCGGGGTCACCGACACATCCCGCCAGGAGGCGCTGGTGAAGTGTGCACGGAAGCCCGCCATGCCGGCCGTCTGGCAGCCCGATACCGTCTGACTGATCACGGTCGCCGACGACGACAGGTCGTCCGGCTGGACAGTAATCTGGAAGGCGCAGCCCTCGACGGCGATCTTCAGGTGGTACCAGACACCGGTGGACACCCCGCCGGTCACTGGGGTGGTGGCCAGCGAGGTCCAGTTGCTGTTCTGGCGGCCGAACACCAACTCGTCCGAGGCCGACTCGATCCCGATGTAGTACCCGGAGTGCGCATCCGAACCCACGTCGGGGTCGGTGACCCGGACGAGAAGCCCCGCCTGGCCCTCGGAGGTGAGCCGGACATCGGCCTCGAACACGTAGTCCGCCCACGCCGTCGACCCGAATAGCGCCTTCGCGCCGGCGATACTCGCGGTCTGGGCGAGCGTCCCCGAACCCTTCGTCCACGTCCCACCGTACTCGGCGAAACCGGCCTTCGCACTCGACGACAGATCCGGCACCGGGTTGACGTCACCGAGACTGGCCCTACCGATCCGGATCTCGCACTGGTTGCCTGCGCCAGCGATCCACGTACCGGCCAGGTACAGCAACTCCTGGCCATCCGGGCTGGGCAGAATAGGCGAGGAGTAGCCCGGGCAGGACGGCTCGCCGGGGTTGTAGCCACCGGTCGGGTCCACGCTGATCGGCGCCGTCAGTTCGTGCCAGGCACCGACGCCGAGGTTCGTGTTGGCAAAGACGACCTTGCCAGACTCGCCCTGCACCGTATAGTTCCCGGTCGTGCCGGTGCCGACCCGCTGGCCAGACAACAGCACTGTCCCGTTCGGCCCGCCCGCAGAGGTCCAGGTGATGTACGGAGTGTGGAGCAACTGCCGACCGTCCGCGGTCTGCACCAACGTGCCCGGATTGCTCGCCATGCCCCAGTTCAGCCCATCGGGACTCGTCTTGAAGTAGACCTGGCAGGCATGGTCGGCGTCGGTCGCGTCCCGGCACATCTCATAGCTCATCAGAAACGTGTCGTTTGGCAACGCCGCGATCGTCTGCATGCCCGGCCGGGCAAGGTTGTCAGACGGGAACGCCACATCAGGCGTGATCGTCGACGTCCACGTCTGGCCGCCGTTTGTGGAAGTGAAATGGCCGATGATCTGGTTGTTGGTCGAGCCATTCGACGGCCGCTCGTCGCTGATGAAGCACGCCAGGGTGCCGGACGGCGTCTGCAAGAACCATGGCTCCCAGATCCCGTGCCCGATCGTGTTCGGCTCGCTAGAGGTCGTCACGCAGTTCGACAGCCAGGTCCACGTCGAGCCGCGGTCGGTGCTTCGAAACACCTCTACCTTCTGCGTGGTGTAGTCGCCGAGCTTCCACGCCGTGCCAGCCGCAAGGATGTCGCCTGCAGTCAGCCCGCCGGCGGTGTGCGGAACCTCGTACAGCACGGGCGCTTCCAGGTCCCAACCCGAGGTGTGGGACGCCAGGGTCGACACCTGCGACCAGCTGGTTCCGCCGTTGGTGCTGCGGTAGATCGGCAACACCGTCGGAGAACCCTGGAACCGCTTTGCGAATGTCGCCAGCAACGTGTCGTTCACACTGTTGTCGTTGACGACGCGGATCAGCCGCGGGTAGCTCGCATCACCATTGGGGTAGGCCACCAGATTCGGAGAGAAAAGCACATTGCCATCGGCCACAGCCGAAGCAACAGGTGCTGGTACAGCGACAAGCGTTGCGGCAAGCAGAGCGGTCACAACCGCTCCGCGCACTGATGCACGTAACACGATCCACCTTTCGTTGTCGCGATGCCGACAACGAAGACAGCCGATGCGGCACCGCACCTTTTGCCAACGTGAGCAACACGTTACAGCCACTCAGGCAGTGCCGTCAATACCGCGAGTTGACTCGTCTAGAACCTTCGCCTGGGCGGGTTTGTTGCTTCACGTGGTTTCTCCGGATGCTGTGTGCTTCGTTGCCTCACGTGAGGGGGCTCCGCGTCTGGGCATGATCGATCATGGAGTTGACGATTGTCCCGCGTCAGGTAGTTGGCAGGGTTTCTTCTTGTTTGAAGGTGGGGATGGTCGCGCTGGCGCGGCCGAGGTGGACTTCGAGGGGCCGGTTCCAAGCGATGGCTTCGTGAGGGCGCACGGTGTTGTATTCGATGCGGTAGTCCTCGACTCGCTCGACGAGTGTGAAGGCGTCGGGGATGTCGTCGAGGAACAGGCGCTCGTATTTCAGTGTCCGAACCCGCGTTCGCGTGACCCGTTCTGTCCCGGCGATCTCACTGGCGTGCGGAAATGCCGGAGCTCGGGGTGGCGCATGATGAACAGTTCGAAGTTCAGCGACCGGAACGGGCCGCCGTTGTCGGTCACGCTCGTCAGCACCGGTGGCAGCTCGCCGGTGTCCTCGTTGACGGGGCAGGTATTGACGAGCGGATGCCCGAACATGCGCTCGTGGTCGGTCAGGGCGAGCTCGATTGCCGTGATCGCGTCATGCTGGTTCGCAGTCGGCGAGATATGCCAAGGGTGCTCGTATTTTGAGTACCAGTCCCGGCACCCCGCGATCCGCCAAATCCCACCCGAGGTGGTCTCGAACTCGGGCAAGATCCAGCTGCCACACCCGGTTCGGGCCGGTCGGGGGCTTCGCGAACACAGCTTTGCGGTCCTTGGCGAGCTCTCGACGCTTCTTGGTGTATTCCGAGGGCAGGATCAGGTGGTCGTCTCGCAGCAGCCGCAGCACGGCCGCCTGGGAGACCTTGTGACCATCGTGACGGGTCATCGCCCAGATCTTCCGGTGACCCCACTCCGGCTTGGCCAACGCATGCTTGGTGACCAAGGTCCGAGCGGCTTGTCTGACCGGCTGCGGCCACCGGCCCTTCGGCGGCTCAGCCCGCTTCGCTTTGGCCTGCCACCTGCGCCAGGTGCGTTCGGGCATGTCGATCACTCGGCAGAACCTCGCGGTGGACATGCCCGCCTCCACACGGATCACTTCGAGGTCCTGGAAGGGCCCAGGCGACCCTCCGTGCTCTTCATTCCACACCCGGATCTCAACCGCAGCCTCACCCAACACCTGAGTCAACTCAGCGACCTCGGCCTCAAGCTGCTGCTCCCGGGACGTGGGCTTGGACTTACCCGCCTCAATCCCGGCTCTGCCGCCTTCAAGGAACTGCCGTTTCCAGTTCCCGATCACCTGCTCGGAAACCTTCTCCCGACGAGCTGCCTCAGCAATCGAGATCTCACCTTTCAGCACGGACAACACGATGCGGAGCTTCTTCTCCACAGGGATCGTCACAGGACGACTCAAAATAACTCAGACCTTTCAGCCAGGGCATTGCATCAGCAACTAACCACCCCTGCCACATAGTCTGACGCGCGACAAAACACCCCATCCGGCACCCCACAACGGCCCATCCACCCCACACCCCGACCACCCTTCGACCAACTCACCAACCCAACCCTGCGACACGACGCCGGACTCACAGACTCAGGAAAGAACAGACGCAGCGAATCCGCCCGCTGGAATGGCAGCAGCGACCAAGGCAATGACGACAGCCGGAGAAATGACAGCAACGAGGGTAGAAGCCGGAACGGACATGGCGGCCAAGGCAACAACGGCACCCACGTCAGCAGCAGCGCTCACCCCGATCAAGCAGCCATCCGCAATAACGCCCATTTCAATCAAGCGGCCACCCGCACCGGCACCATCAGTCCTGTCGCCGCAACCACTACCCGCAGCAGCATCGACATCACCACCCGCACCGCCGCCACCCAGCTCCCCGACAACCCAAAAACCCTCCAGGAGGATCTCCCGGAGGGCGACACCCACATTCACGTGGGTGATGTTTCGTGTAAGTCGCTTGTGGTGGAGCTAAGGGGATTCGAACCCCTGACCTTCTCATTGCGAACGAGACGCGCTACCAGCTGCGCCATAGCCCCGAGTACCGGACGATGGTAGCACCAGCGTCCGGCAGTGTGGCAAATCGTCACTGCCCCGCGGCCCGGGGCCAGTGGCTCTCCTCCTCCATGTACCAGTCGGCCGGGGCGGCCCGTCGCGGCTTCGGCCCGTCCAGGCGGTCGGCGGTGGGGATGATGACCGTGTTGGTGACGGGGGCCGACAGGTCGATGGTGCGGACGGTCCGCGGCACGAGCGGCTTCGAGACGTAGGTGGGGGCGATCACGGGGATCGGATCCCACAGCGGGCCGGTCGTCTCGGGTGCGGTCAGGTCGACGGAGAACTCGTGGGAGGTTTCCTCCTCCTCGACGGCTTTCATCATCGAGGTGGACTCGCCTTCGGTGTAGCCCGCCCTGACCTGGGCGGCCTTCTCGTCGAAACGGCGGTGCATCTGCTTCACACCGGCCCGGGCGGAGACCAGGAACGCCACCAGCGCGACGACGGGGATCGCTACTGCCCAGCCGGGCACGACGTTGAAGACGCTGAGGCCCAAGCACAGCAGGGTCATCACCCCGAGCACCGTGACCATGCGGCGCCGCCGCATGGCCGCCGCACGCGCCATCAGACGCAGTTCAGTGAGCTCGGCCCTGCGAGTCAGGGGCGTGGAGACCTCGACGGGAGTCTCGTCCTCGTCGTAGTCGGTGATGGTGTTCTCGCGCAGGATCCGCATGGAACCGGAGAAACGTTCCGCCGGTTCCCCGTCGAGGGCGTCGATGTCGTCCCTGTGCACCGACAGCCAGGGCAGGCCGAAGGCCAGGACGGCCAAGACCAACACACTGATGACAATTCCTGCGAGCACGATCACACGTTAAACAACACCGGCGTAGTTCGCCTCCGCGGCACGCCGCCGACCCGCCGAGGAGCCTGAAGAAAACTCAGGATTTGTCCAAGAGCCAGCATTGAACGGCTTCTCCGGGACGCACCAGCTCGGTGTCCTCGTCCAAAACGATCAAAGCGTTTGCGCTACCCAGCTCCGCCATGGCGAAAGGGTCGCTGATCCGGGTGGCGGTGCGTAGCCGCCCGTCGTCAATGACCTCGGCACGCAGCAGGTGCCGCTGCCCCCAGATCGAGCGCATCGTGGTCCTGGCTATGGCCCTGACGGTTTTGCGTCGCACGTCGGCGCCCATGAGACGCCGCAGCAGCGGCCACACGAAAACCTGGAAGGACACGTAGGCCGACACGGGGTTCCCGGGCAGCATCACCATCGGGACGCGTTCCTCGCCGATCAGCCCGAAGGTCTGGGTGCGTCCCGGTGACATCGCCACCTCGACGGCATCCACCAGCCCCAGTTCCGACATGGCCTCGGCCACCGCCTCGTACTCCTCGCGGCGCCCCCCGGTGGTGGAGATGACCAGGTCCGCGCGGATCAGCTGATCGGTGATGGCCTGCTTCAGTTCCTGCTTGTCGTTGGAGTGCACGGCCACCCGGAAGACCGTCGCCCCGGCCGCCCGGGCGGCGGCGGAGATCAGGAACGAGTTGGCATCCGTGGACTCGCCGTAGCCGACGCTCTCCCCCGGTTCCACCAGGTCCGCTCCGGAGCTGACCACCACCACGCGCGGCCTGGGTCGCACCAGCACCTTGTCTATCCCCGCGGCGGCCAGCATCCCGACGCTGCGGTCGGTGAGCACATCCCCTTCGGAGAGCAGCCGGTCCCCGACCGCGAGGTGTTCCCCCGCCGCGCGCAGGTACTCGCCCTCCGCCACTTCCTGAATGATCTCGATGCGCTCCCCCACGACCGTCGCGTAGGAGTCGGGCAGGACCGCGGTGGCGCCACGCGGAACCACCTCACCGACATCGACGGGCACGGCCTGCCCCACCCCGAGGTGTTCCGTCCCGGTGACGAGCTGGAGCGACTCCACCAGCTGATCGTTGTCCCACATGTCGGCGGCGCGCACGGCATAACCCGCAACCTTGCTCGTCGAGTTCGGCGGAACGTTGATCATGGAGTCGATGTCCTCGCAGATCACCTGGTTCCACGCCTCCAGCACCGACATGCCGAAAGGTTTGAGGGGCTCGACGAGTTCCAGCAGGTACTCGACGTGGTCCTGGACACGGCGCAGCCCGTTGAGATCCGGCTCGGGCGGAGGAGGAAGGGTCGGAACGGGGGTCTCCTCCGCGATCTGAGGTTCCTCTTCCACATGCTTCCTGCGACTGAAAAGCGCCATGTTTCTACGATAGGCCAATGGATTTCACACATGAGAAGGGCACGCTGCGGGAGACCATCACCGCGCGACGCAGCGCACTGGACGAGACCGGCTGGCGGAAACTCGACGCATCCCGCCTCACAGCGCTGCTGGGCCAGCTGCCGGATCCCGGGGTGATCGCCATCTACGCCTCGCGGCAGAACGAACCCGACACCCTGACCGCCGTCGCGGAGCTGCGCAGGCGGAGCTGGAAAGTGTTGCTCCCGAAGCTGTCCAGGAACCCGGACTGGGCCTGGGCCACCGACGAGCTCCGCCCCGGCTGGGCGGGCATTCCCGAACCCACCGGCCCCGGTCTGGGAATCGATGCCCTCGGGCAGGCGGATGTGATCGTGGTGCCGTGCCTGGCGGTTTCCCGGGACGGTTCCCGGCTGGGCATGGGTGGCGGCTGGTACGACCGCGCGCTCCACCACCGCCGGCCCGGGACACCCGTCTGGGCGCTGGCGAACGCCGACGAGGTGCTGCCGAAGCTACCCAGCGAACCGCACGATCTCCCCGTCGACGCCGTGGTCACGGAGAACGGATTCACTCGTCTCGGGGTGGGGAGCGTATCCTGATTCGCGTTTGTCCACCGAAGCGGGAGCGTGAATGCCCACCTATCAGTACCGTTGCACGGTCTGCAGCAAGGAACTCGAGGCCGTCCAGAAGTTCTCCGACCCTGCCCTGACCACCTGTCCGGCATGCAGTGGCGACCTGCGGAAGGTCTACAGTGCCGTCGGCGTGGTTTTCAAGGGCTCCGGTTTCTACGCGACGGACTCCCGCAGGTCGACCTCCGCGTCCAAACCGGCCTCCAGCCCGGAGACCAAGACGGATTCGACCCCGGCCCCCGCCAAGGCAGCGGAAACCGCCAAGGCCGCGTCCTGAGGGAGACCGCCGCGAATCGGGGTGTGGAAAAGTGACCCGCGGGGGTCGTTTCCTCCCATAACGAGGATGTGGAGAGTTTCATCAGGCGCCTGGGGCGCTTCCTGAGCTGGCATCGACGCGCCGTCGCGGCCCTGTTGGCGGGCCTCGGCGCCTTCGCGATGGTGTCCCACCTGTCCCCGAACGACCAGGACCGGGTCCCGGTGGTGGTACTGGCCCGTTCCGTGGCCGCGGGGACGGTGCTGAAAAGCGACGACCTGAAGGTCGCACGACTACCTCTCGACGCGCTTCCCGGGCAGCGGTTCCCGGATCCCGGGGAGTGCGTCGGCCAAACCTTGGGCTTCGGACTGGAGACTGGCACCGTACTTCAGCCCGGGATGCTCGCGGCATCGCCATCGCTGGCCGAGGGGCGATCTCTGGTGCCGGTCCTGGTCCGCGACAACTCCCTGAGGTCGCTGATGTCCCCCGGCACCCCGATCACGCTGGTACTTGCCGATTCGGGGCAGGTGATCACCGCCGACGCCCGGGTCTCCGCCATGCCCGGCAAACCGGAAGGGACCCTGTTGAACCCGGGTGGCGGCGCCAAACCCCTCATCCTGGTGGATGTCCCCGCGGCGGTCGGCCCCGATGTTTCTGCTCTAGGTCAGCAGGGAAAGCTGACGGTGATTCTCGGAAACGAGTCCTAGGGTCCCGGGAAACCCGTTCTGATTGCCCCCTGCGACAACGAATCCCAAGGACCCGGAAACCCCATATTTACGGTTGTCCCTGTCCCCAAAACCCACTTCCGGCGCCGGCAACGTCATCCGATTGGCCAGAATTCACCTTCAAACGGCGTTTGGCACCCGAAACACTGGCTTCACCCCGCACGATCTGCATAAAGTGTGAGTTCGGTCCCCACCAAAGGGCCACCCGGGCCTGAATCCCCAGACTCCGGGCCGCTTCCCAGCCTTCCACAAGGCAGGGTACAGGAGGAAAGCAGTTGAAGGGCTTCAAGGAATTCATCATGCGGGGCAATCTCGTCGAGCTTGCCGTCGCAGTCATCATCGGTACCGTGTTCTCCGCGGTGGTCAAAGAGTTCACCGCCGTTCTCATGGGCTTCATCGGCAAGATCGGCGGCCAGCCGGACTTCTCCCATGTGACCTTGTTCGAGGTCAATATCGGCATGTTCATCAATGCGACGATCACCTTCCTGATCACCGCGGCCGTCGTCTACTTCTGCGTGGTCAAGCCGTACAACATCCTGCGCGAACGCTACTTCCCGAAGAAGGAAGAGGAGAAGGGCCCCAGCTCCGAGGAGCTGCTCGCCGAGATCCGCGACCTGCTCCGCACTCGCGCCTGATATCCCAAAGACGTGCCGCTCCGCTGGGTGGAAGAGCTTCGGCGAGCATTCACCCCCAGTGGGGCGGCCGATCCGCCAACAGCCGGCGTTCGTCGGCGTTGGGTGGACGCACCGGGGCCTGCGCCCGGGACCTCGTCCCGGCCAGGCCCAGTTCATTTCTCACCCGGGCCAGCAGCGCATCGAAACGCGCGAACCCCAGCTCCCCGCGAACCTCCAGATCAATCGGGAAGGGCCACGGAAGGCGCTGCCGCATCCGTTCCTCCCGCAACGCGGCCAACCGCCTGACGTCCCAGCCGAGCCGGGTCAGCTCGGCAGCCAGACCGGTCGCGTCACAGGTGACCGGCAGCGTCTCCCCCGTCAATGCCCGGGCGAGTTCCACCGCATCGTCGGCCAATCTCAGGCACCCAGCACGGTTCCGGTGGGAACAACCCGCGGCGTGCCCTCGTCGGACAGTTCGGCGGAGCCCACCACCTTCACTCCCGGCTCGAAGGTCCAGTCGCCCTTGACCCGCAGGCTCTCGGCCCCACGCAGCGACGGGGCCTGCGGAATGCGGGCGTCAAAGTCCTGAACGGTCTTGTAGTAGCGGGAATCCAGGCTGACCTCGGGTGTGGCGGAACGCGCTACGAGATGGCCGTTCTCGTCGAGGTCGTAGACATTGGACCGCAGCAGCAGCAGCTCGTTGGTGGTTTTGACGGGCTGGAACCGGTCGCGACCGACGCAGATGGCGGTGGCCCCCGGGAACACCTCGATCGCGGCCCCCATCGCCGTCTCCACCTGGATGACCTTGGGCGAGTCGGGATCGGACGGGTCCACCGTCTTGTCATTGCGGATCATCGGCAGCCCGAGCACCGCATCACGTTCACGGATGGCGTCGAGCAGGCGTTGCAGGTCGAACCACAGGTTGTTGGTGTGGAAGAACGGGTGCCGGTGCTCGTCGGTGAAGTAGTCCATCTCCTCGGGCGCGGTCTGGGCGGTGTCGCGGAGGATGAGCTGCCCGTCGTGTTTGCGGATGGCCAGGTGCCCGCCCTTGCGGTCGTTGATGGTGCGGCGGCACAGCTCGGCGGCGTAGGGAGCACCGGATGAGGCGAACCAGCCCGCCAGGCGGGCGTTCGGCGCGGCCCCGAGGTTGTCACCGTTGGAGATGCAGGCGTAGCGGAACCCCTTCTCGATGAAACGTTGCAGCAGGTTCTGCCCCCACAGGGCGGTGTAGAGGTCGCCATGACCGGGTGGGCACCACTCCAGCGACGGATCCTTCGGCCACTCGACCGGGGTCAGGTCATCGGCCCTGAGTTTCGGTTCCTGGTTCTGCAGGAAACTGAGCGGCAGGTCGTCGACGGGAAGGTCGGGGTAACGTTCCAGGTAGGCCAGGGTGTCGGCCTCGGTGCGGAAGGAATTCATGAACAGCAGCGGCAGCGGGGCGTCCCAGTCACGCCGGGCGGCCCGCACCTGCCGCACGATGAGGTCCAGGAAGTTCAGGCCATCCCGCACCTCGAGCAGGTTCTTGGCCTTGTCGAGTCCCATCGACGTGCCAAGTCCGCCGTTGAGTTTGATGACCACGGTGGCGCCTATGGCCTCCCGGGCCTCGGCATCGCTGACCTCGACGTCGTCCAGCATCGGCGGGTCGAGCAGGGGCTCAATGCTCTCCTCCCGGATCAACCCGGTCTCCCCCGATTCCAGGAGTCGGTAGTAGTGGGAGAACACATCGATGGCGCTGCCATCCACACCTGCCTCCACCATCTTGCGACGGGCGGCTTCCAAACCCTGCTGTGACACTGCTGACCTCCGTTCTGGGTTACAGGACCATCCTAGGTGTCCGGGTACATCATGTCTGGCTGCTGCAGACCGGATCGGGCAATCCGGCCGAAGAGTATTCCCCCCTTCCCGAAGCCGGTTGAGCCAGCACGTGAGCCCCCCTTCCCGAAGCTGGTTGAGCCAGCACGTGAGCGCCAGCGAACGGCTGAGTCGAAACCCCCGCAACCGGTAGCCAGACCCCGACCCCCCTCACCACGGCTTCGACCCAACCAGCTGGCAGGCTCTCACTCGAAGGCGATCTCCAGTTCCTTGGCGACCGCTCGGAGGCGTTTGTCGCGGGTCCACAGGCGGGACCCCGGGACCACCAGGACGGAGCCGATGAGGTTGACGTCAACCAGGCTGAGGCCGCGACCCCACAGCTGTCTGGTCTCGACGAGGTGCAGCAGTTCGTCGTCGTGGAGGCTGGGAAACCGGTACAGGTTCGACAGGTATGACATCCGCACCGTGCGGGCGGGCATGGAACTCAGCGACAGCTCCCCGATGACCATGGCGTGGCAGCCTGCCTCGTCGCCGCGCAGCAGGCGCACCAGGCGCAGGTCGCTGCGACGGAAGTGGTCGATCCAGACGGAGGTGTCGACGAGGATCACTTCGCGAGGTCCCCGAGGTCCCGGGTACGCGACGACATCTGCGCCTCCGGTTCGGTGCCGCCTAGCGCGGCCAGGCGGCGGGCACTCTCGACGCGGATCAGTGTCTCGAGGCCCTCACGGAGCAGGACGGAACGTTCCTTGACGCCGGTCAGTTCCTGAGCGCGCGCCACCAGATCGTCGTCCAAGGTAACGGTGGTTCTCATGGGTCATCGTCCTCTCCGGCGTCAAACGTAGCATCAGCTGATGCACACGCTGACGTTGCCGCTTTGTTCCGAGCCTTGATCGAACCACACACCCGGACCATCGGATTTCTCTTCGCCTTGACGAGAAGCGCGGATGCATGCGACCCGCGGAGATCGCCCGGCGGCCCGGAGCCCGCTGATTCAGCCGGGCAGCACCTCGGCGATCAGGTTGTCCAGCAGCTCGGTGGCCGCCCGGGGTTCCAGACCGCCGACCAGCACCCGGATGGCCAGCCCCTCGGCCGTCGCCATGAGACGCAGGGCGACGGCGGGGGCGTCGGCGACTCCGCATTCACCGAGCAGCGCGGCCGCTTCCTGTACACCCCCTGCGTGGCCCCGCTGCACCAGTTCGGCGATCACGGGGTCGTCGACGCTCTTGGCCTCGTAGGCCAGCCAGATCGAGGTCCCGATGGCGAACTCGGGGGTGGTCGGGATCCGCCCCAGGACGAGCCGGCGCAGCCTTTCCACGGGGGTGGTGTCGTCGACGGCCTCGAACCGCTGAGTCGCGGCCTTCAGGAGTTCCCGGCAGCTGTCGCGGACGAGCTCCTCCCGCGAGGCGTGGTAGTGCTGGATACGACCCACGGAGATCCCGGCCTCGGCGGCGACGGAACGCAGGGTCACGCCTTCGATTCCCCGCTCGGCGATGACGGCCCACACCGCCTGCGCTATCTCCCGGCGTCGCACGTCGTGATCCACCAATTTCGGCACGGGACAAGCATAGAGGTTTTGACGATGCACTTGCATCGCAAAAGAAACAGTGCAAGTGTATTGCCATGGACGCAGAAAACTCTCCGGAACCCACACCACGCCCTCCTCTCCGGAAGCGCCGTCGGTTGCTGATCCTGACCCTGGTCTTATCGCTCGCCGCGAACGTTCTCCTGCTGGCCACGCGCGGCGGCCCGAGGGTCGGGCAGTGGCGCAGCGCCTCGGCCCGCGAGACCTACCTCGCCGCCTACCAGGAGGTGATGGCGGGCATGCCCGCGGCGCGGGAGTGGGATGTCGCGACCTCCTGGGGCACGGTGCACGTCGCCTTGTTCCCGGGGCCGGAAGGATCAACCAAAACACCCCTCCTGCTGCTGCCGGGGTGGGGAGCGGGCATTCCGATGTGGCGCGACCTCCTGCCGGTCCTGACCCGCGAACGCCCCGTCTACGCCCTCGACGCGCTGGGGGACGCGGGACTCAGCAACCAGTCGGTGCCGCTGAAAACACCCGAGGCGAACGCCGGCTGGATCAGCGAGACCCTCACCGCGATCGAGGCCCCGCCCGTGCACGTCGTCGGGCATTCCTTCGGCGGCTGGCTGGCCACCAACTTCGCCCTGAAGCATCCCGAGCAGACGGTCTCGCTGAGCCTGTTCGACCCGGTGCAGACCTTCTCCTCCCTGAAATGGAAGGTCTACCTGCTGGCCATCCCCGCCTCGATCCCGCTACTACCGCAGTCGTGGCGCGACGCCGCCCTGGCGCAGATCGGCGGCAACGAGACCATCGATCACGACGACCCCCTGGCCCGCATGATCGACGCGGGAACCAAGGGATACTCCTCCGCCCGCGACCTCCCACCGCAGTTCACCGACACCCAGCTCGGTTCCCTGGGCGTCCCGGTGTATGTGGCGATGGCGGGAAACAGCGCCGTCCTGTCCGATCCCCCGGGCGCGGTGCGCCGCGCCGAGGGGCTGGTGCCGAGGGTGGAGGCGAGCCTATGGGAGGGTGCGACGCACTCGCTGCCGCTGGATGAACCGGAAAAGGCCGGGACCGCGGTCCTCGACTTCATGAACCGCCACGAGAACCCCTGATGGCAAGGACTCATGCTGACAGGGGACCGCTGGTCCAAGACCCCTCCCCCGAGTCATCGGGCCGCGAGGGCTAAGCGGGCAGGGCGGCTGCCGCCTCCATGAGCATCCAACCCGAGAGCTGCACCGACAGGTCGCGTTCTGTGATCCAGTGGCTCCGCTCGGGGGTCCGCGCGGGTTGGTTCCACTCGGGCCCGAAGCACGGCAGCCCGTCCGCGTCCTTGGCCGCGTTGCGCCACGCCGCATCCGCGGAGGCCCGCACCATCTGGGCAGCGAGCTGGCGGGTGTCGTCGCTGCCCTCGAACCGGTTGGCCACGAGCGTCAGGTAGCGGGCGAGGATCCCGGCGAACAGCCCCCCGTCGCCCCCGCCCTGGCCCGTGATCACCCCGTCGGGGTCGCTGAGGTGCCGCCAGGTGGCGGAGACCAGGTCCATTATCCGGCGCGGGGACTCCGCCCCCATCACCTCCAGTTCCGCGCCCAGCACCACCCCTTGGCAGTAGGTGTAGACGGTGGCGTCGAGACGCGCCCCCTCCCGCGAGATCACCAGCCCGTCGGCCACCAGGCCGCTGCCGAGCATCAGGTTCTTGGCGATCCAGTCTGTGATCCGCGCCGCCTCGTCGCGGTACCCGGCGCGCGCCAGCATGATGGCCACCGGCCCGTTGGCGGGGGCGTTGAGGAAGTCGTCGCCGACCCGCCAGGGCACCACGCCCTCGGCCCGGATGGCGCCGCGGCAGGCCCGGATTATGGAGGCGACGCTGACCGAGGTCCCGAAGACGTCGTTGCCGCGCTGCAGGGCGAGACCCCACCAGGCCATGTCGTCGTAGTAGCTGTTCGTGCGCCTGAAGCCGTTGCGGATCAGGCTGGCGCGCACCATTTTCTGCGCCAACACGGCCCTCTCCCGCCTGGGGTCGCGAAGTTGGGCATCGACGATGCAGTCGAACAGATGCGCCTGCCACCAGTACCGCCACGCCAGGAGCAGCCGGTGGGGCGGCCTGGTGGGGTGGGAAACCACCCCGAGGCGGGTCCCGGGAAACGCCCAGAGACGCCGGATGTTTCGGGTTCTGACCGCGCGCTCCGCCAGTGCGGCACGTTCGACGGGGCTGTCGATCTGCATTTCATCCTCCTGTTCCCCACGGGGATGGTCATGACCCAGTTAACCAGCGAACCCCGGTCAGGCGATCCGACGGCTCGTCCAACCAGCGACCATTCACGGCTGACGCGCCACCCGGACCGGATTCTTGCACATTCAACGAGACGCCGTGGCGGCCGATTCACGGGACAGGACCGGTCGCCACGGCGTCTCCCACGCCCAAGCGGCGTGGTCAGTCGTCGAAGTCGTGGCCTGCCGCGTCGGCCTCCTTGATGAGAGCGGCCATCCTGTCGTCCTCCAACAGGTACGGGGCGATGGCGGCCAGGAAGGCGTCGAGATCCTCAGGAGTCCCTTGGGCCGAGAACATGCCGCTCTCGGGATCCATGCCGATCTCGGGCGCCAGACCCCGGGAGATGAGCCAGTTCGCCACGCCCTCCCAGAAGTAGCCGTTGGGTTGATGACCATGGGCCTCGACGACCTTCCACGTGGGTGGTGCGTCGCACTCGAAGAAGACGGAACGACTGCCGTCGTCGAGATCAATTGACCCTATAAAGCCCGGGATGGCCTCGGACACTGCTCACTCCTCGTTGTGTTGGCGATGGGGCGGTTGCCCGCCGCACAGTGTTACAGGTTGCCGTCCAGGAGGATCATGCGGGTCCGTGTCCGCGATTCAGGCCTTCACACCCGCCGGCCTCACGGGCAGCCCCGCCCGGTAGATTGATGCCCGGGAAGCACTGATTGATCATGTCGTGGCCGCGACTCCCGGAAGCGGGCGATTCGGCGCACCGACATTCCGGCCGGCTCGTTCCGGCGCGGAAAACCGGACGCCGGTGCGCCCTCCCTTCCCGCTCGGGACACCCGCGCCGAGAACAGCCCCGATCAGCGCTTCCCCGGGTTCCTGAACAATTGAGACAACAAAGGGCGAGAGGCACGTCGAGATGCAGCAGTCGGGATTCAAACTGGACACCGGTTCACGGAAAACCACCCTGGAGATCAGTTCCCGCGGCCGGCTGGTGCTCACCAACCCGGTGTCGAACCGTGGCACCGCGTTCACCGACGCCGAGCGGGAGCAACTCAACCTGGCGGGGTTGCTGACCAACCGGGTCTCCAGCATCGAGGAGCAGCTGCAGCGCACCTACGGCCAGTTCACTCGCTGCCCCTCCCCCTTGTCGAAATTCATCTACCTGTCACAGCTGCGAGACCGCAACGAGGTGCTGTACTACCGGCTGGTCAGCGAACACCTGGAGGAGATGCTCCCCATCGTCTACACCCCAACCATCGGGGAGGCCATCGAACGTTTCAGCCACGAGTACGTCGGCACCCGGGGCGTGTTCCTGTCCATCGACCATCCCGAACGCATCAAGGATTCACTGCTCAACTTCGAGCTGCCTCCCGAGAACGTCGACCTGGTGGTGGTCACCGACTCCGAGGGGATCCTCGGCATCGGCGACCAGGGGATCGGCGGTATCCAGATCGCCATTGGGAAGCTGGGGCTGTACACGGCCGCCGCTGGCATCCATCCGCAGCGCGCCATCCCGGTGGTCCTGGACGTCGGCACCGACAACCTGGGGCTGTTGCACAGCGACCGCTACCTGGGTGAACGCCACGCCCGGGTCCGCGGCGAACAGTACGACGAGTTCATCGACCATTTCGTGCGGGTGGTCACCGAGCTTTTCCCCAACGCGTTGATCCACTGGGAGGACTTCGGCGTCGCCAACGCCCACCGCATCCTGCAGCGCTACGCCAAGGAGATCTGCACCTTCAACGACGACATCCAGGGCACCGCCGCCGTCGTCCTGGCCGCCACGATCGCGGCCGTGCGGCGCACCGGGATCCCGCTGCGCAAGCACCGGTTCGTGATCTACGGGGCCGGGACCGCGGGTATCGGGATCGCCGACATGATCCAGGGTGCGCTCAGCGCGGCGGGCCGTGACCCGGGCCAGTTCTACGCCTTCAACCGCAACGGGTTGATCATCGAGGACAGCCCCGGAGCACGGGAGTTCCAGAAACCCTACGCGCGGCCCCGCTCCGAGATCGACGGCTGGGACGTGGCAGATCCGCATCGCGTGAACCTCCTGGAGACCATCCGGAACGCCCAGCCCACCATCCTCATCGGCACCTCCGCGCGCGGCGGGGCGTTCTCGGAGGAAGTGGTGCGGGAGATGCACTCGTACTGCGAACGTCCGGTGATCATGCCGCTGTCCAACCCCACCGACCGCTGCGAGGCCCGCCCCTCGGACCTGCTCAACTGGACCGACGGAAAGGCCCTGATCGCCACGGGCAGCCCGTTCGAGCCGGTGCGTCGCGGTTCCGTGCACCACACGATCGCGCAGGCCAACAACGCCCTCATCTTCCCGGGCCTGGGGCTGGGCGTGTCGGTGGTGCGGGCCAGGCTGGTCAGCGAGGAGATGATCTACGCGGCCGCCCAGGCGCTGGCCGGTCTCGTCAACGAACACCAGCCGGGGGCGTCGCTGCTGCCGACCATGCGCGACCTCCGGATGGTCGCGGCGACGGTGGCGAAGGCGGTCGCGGAGACCGCCGAGTCCCAAGGCCTGGCCAGGCGCCCTTTGACCAACCCGATCCAGGACATCTACGAACGCATGTGGAAACCGGAGTACCCGGAGCTGCGCATCGTGTGACCCGCACCCGGGACGTTCGCGGTTCGACGTGAGCCGCGAACGTCCTCACGCCCCGACACCGACGCTCCCGATCCACACCCGCCACCCTCATACAGCGGACTCCTGCGGAAGGAGTCGCATCCGCTCCCATCATGGCCGTCATCAAAACACCTTCAGGAAACATCGGCTGCGAGATCACCCCGGATTACGCCGGTTGCGGAATCCAGAGCTACAAATCCGACCAGCCGTACGGCAGTGGGAATGGAATACCGCGTTGGTGGGTCCCCATCGATGGATCCATCGAAAAGGTGGAGGCGGTGCGACACACCTTGTTCTCGAAACCCGACCGCGACCCGCAGGTGATTCCCTATGGCACCGTCGTATATTACGAGAAATACGTGTGCGCATCCGAGGAGAACGGGCTGACCTGTTGGAACACCGAAACCGGGCACGGCGCCTTCATGAATCGTGACGGGGTGGACACCTTCTGAGACGGGGCAGTTGAATCCCCCGGAACGCGCCGGGCCCTCGTGGCGCCGTGACGGGGCGGCCGTCCCCGATCGATCCCGAGACTTCCGTCCTCCTCAACTCCGACGCGGCTACGGAGCTCCCAACCATGTACCGTGACCTCGTTTCGTGGCACTCTGGTTGTGTTCACATCACTCCCAAGCAGGAGATACCCATGTCCCTCCCCAGACGTTCTGCCTCAGCGGTCACTGCTCTGCTGGTATCGGTCGCTCTTCTGTCGGGTTGTGGTTCCAAGGGCCAGCAGGAAGCCAACGCCCCCATGAACCCCCAGACCAGCGCCGGAGCGGCTGAGATCAAAATCCCCACGTCCCGTCCCTCGAGGAACAGTTCGTCGAAGAAACCAACCCCAACCGCCACGCCGTCGCCCTCCACCCCGCAGGTGCAGGTCCCGGAGGGGGCCTACGCGGACGCAGGCGGCCCCAAACCCGCGAACGCCACCCCCGTCACCTCGGTGAACCCGTCCGGGGTCGCGGTGATAAAGACCCCGTCGAACAACATCGGCTGCGACCTGTCCGCCTCCTACGCCGGCTGCGGTGTCCTCAACTATCAGCAGAGCAAACCCTACGGCAGCGACGAGGGCGGGGCGAAGTGGTGGGTTCCCCTCGACGGCTCGTTCAACCAGGTCCATTCGAAGGGCGACGCCCCCTACTTCCTGGGAACGGATCCGGCACCGCAGGTGCTGCCGTACGGGACGGTAGTCCACCACGAGAATTACGTGTGCGCCTCCGAGCAGAACGGTCTGACCTGCTGGGACACCAACACCGGCCACGGGGCCTTCATGAACCGCGACGGCACGGCCATGTTCTGATCGGTCAGCTCCCGTTGCGGGCGTTCAACCGGTGAGCGGCTTGACCATTATCAGGCAGGGGGTGCCCTCGCCCCACAGGTGGGTTTCCTCAAGTGGGAGGAAACCCATTCGTTCGTAGAACCGACGGGTGCGGGCGTATCCGGGGTCGGGGTGCGAGGGGCCGAGGGTCTTGACCATCAGCAACCGGACGCCGCCGTCCCGGGCGTCGCGTTCGAGGGCCTCGATCATGGCCCTCCCGACCCCGCGGCCGTGGTGTCCGCGCTCGACCACCATCAGGTGGAGTTCCGCGACGTTCGGGAAGTGCCGCACCACGAGGGTCACCCCGACAACCGTCCCCGCGGCGTCGCGAACCGTCCAGGTCTCCATCTCTCGGGCGGCCCCGATGTAAGCGGCGTTGGCATCCTCACGCCCGAACCACTCCGGGACACCGGACAACAGCCGGGCGACGTCACGTGGAACCGGGAAGCCACGGCGAGCATCCCACTGCTCGGTCATGCGCCGGGACACCGGCCGGGTCGAAGGCGCACCGGGCAGCGCCGCAGGGCGGGGAGAGAACGTGTGGTCCCACCCGGCCTCCCGGGCTTTTCGTGGTCGCTCACGACCGGAAGCCTACAGATCCTGCTTCTCCTCCGCCTCGGCCTTCTCGCGAAGCAACTCCGCGGCCGCCCGGTCCGCGACGAAGACGGCGTACCCGATGACCCCGAAGGCGCTTATGGCGATCAAGTAGAAACCTATTGACGCGGTGTAATAGGAGAAGTAGGGAATCACCACCCAGGCCGCGGAGATGCAGAAGACCACGCCTGCCACCTGGATGGCTCTGGAGGCCCGGATATGACCCACCTTCCAGGCCTCCTCGCTCGCCAGGGTGTTGGCCGTTCGAATGCCCGCTGCGTCATCGCGTCCGTATTTCCCGGTGCGGGCGAGACGACCCAGGAGAATCAGAATCCAACCGCACATGATCATGCCTCCGGCCATGATGATCCGGGTGACCCACCACACGATTACCGATTCGTCTCCCAGATTCACCGTATCTCCTCCCAGACCGCCAACAGGCGGTTACTGACAACTGGCCCGCCCGGAGAGGGCACTCGACCCACGCCCGACGAACCTCCGGTCGGCGATAGTTGATCATTCTACTAACTCGACCTCAAGGCGAGAAATATGCATTCACGAAGCACCGGATCCGCAGCACAGGCAGACCCGAAACCCAACGGACACACCGAGCTGAACTTTCGTATAGTAACTAAAGTTCAATCAAGGCTCCCTCGTATTACTTTTTTCACCTCAAGAGGGGGTCGAAAAGATCCGTCCACCTCTCAGGGATAGACTATCGGACACCGGGCACCCACTTTTGAGGAAACAGGGAAATGAGATCCGGGCCGCACATCGGATTTGAATGATTCGACACCCCCGCCCCGCTGGCTTCTCCTCCCACCCGGACACCGGGGCCAGCCCCCGACCCCGGGGCGCCCCCGATGATGGGGTCCGCAGATATTCCGGCAGCAAGGCCAGCCCCGGCCCCAGGGTGACCCCGACCCTGCCGGGACCCGGGCCGCCCGATCCCCACACGGCGATACCCGGAAACCGAACACCCCCGGGACGTCGCGGAACAGCGGCAAACCTGGTCTGCACCGCCACCCCGGGACCCGCGAGTTTATTACCGACCATTTGGTCGGTAAGGTTTCGGTATGACCAACTCCCGCGGCACCCGCACCGTTACCGGCCGTTCCTGGGCGGCCCTCGGCGTCCTCACCCTGGCCGTCATGCTGCTGGCGATAGACGGAACCGTGCTGACCCTGGCCATCCCCGCCCTGACCGCCGACCTGGCGCCGAGCGCGTCGCAGATCCTGTGGATCGGCGACATCTACTCGTTCACCCTGTCGGGACTGCTCGTGGTGATGGGCAACCTCGCCGACCGCATCGGCCGCAAACGCCTCCTGATGATCGGTTCGGTCGGGTTCGGGCTGTCGTCGCTGCTGGCGGCGTTCGCCACCTCCCCCGAGCTGCTGATCGCGGCCCGGGCCCTGCTGGGGATCAGCGGCGCGACGATCATGCCGTCGACGCTGGCGATCATCCGTTCGCTGTTCCCCGACCAGCAGCAGCGGACACGGGCCATCGCCATCTGGTCGGCGGGTGCGACGGCCGGGGCCGCCATCGGGCCGATCGTCGGTGGGGCGCTCCTGGAGCACTTTCCGTGGGGCAGCGTCTTCCTCATCAACGTCCCCGTCATGGTCGCGGTGGTCGCGGGCGGGCTGTTGCTGCTGCCGGAGTCGCGCAACCCGGAAAGCGGGCGGATCGACCTGCTGTCGGCGGTGCTGTCGATGGTGGCCATCATCTCGCTGGTGCAGGCCGCCAAGGAGATCTTCTCAGCCGGTTTCACCATCACCGCGGTGGTCGCCCTCGTCCTCGGGCTGGCAACGGGCTGGTGGTTCCTGCGTCGGCAGCGCACCCTCACCACCCCGCTGATTGACGTCTCCTTGTTCCGGAACCGCGCCTTCACCGCGGCCGTGACCGCCGACACCGTGACCATCTTCGCCTTCGTCGGGTTGCTGTTCTTCTTCTCCCAGTACCTTCAGCTCGTGCGCGGGCTCAGCCCGCTCCAGACCGGGCTGCTGGAGCTCTCGGGGACGGTGGCCGCGATCGTGGTGGTCGCCTTCACGGGGATCGCGGTCCGCAGGTTCGGGACCGGTGGCGCGATCAGCGCCGGGCTGGGGCTGGGAAGCGTCGGCCTGGTGGTCCTGGTTTTCGCCGAATCCGCGACGGGGCTGGCCGGGATCGTCATCGCCTTCGCGCTGGTGGGTTTCGGCATCGGTTTGTCGATGACCCTCAACACCGACGCCATCGTCGGGGCGGTGCCCACAGAACGCGCCGGGGCCGCGTCGTCGATAGCCGAGACCGCCTACGAACTCGGCACAGCCCTGGGGATCGCGCTCCTCGGTTCCGTCCACACCGCCCTGTACCGCGCGGCCCTGCCGTCCGGCGCCGGTCCGGAAATCCGCGAGTCGCTGGCCTCCGCGGTGTCCCTGCTGGACCCGGCCGACCCCACCCTCGCCGGCGCGAAACACGCCTTCACCACGGCGATGCAGTGGACCTCGGTCGGTGCCGCGGTTCTGCTGGCGGCTACCGCCGGCCTCGCCTGGTTCACCATCCCCAGCACCACTTCCCCGAGTGAGGTGGTCACCCCAGAGGGGAGGCCCCGGCTCGATGTGGAACGCTCAGTCCGGTAGCTCGCCCCCCTCGGTCAGCGACAGCAGCAGTTCCCTGCCCTCGGCCAGGCTGGCCTGCGTCTCCTGGCCGTAGCAGGCGGCCATCGCGAGCCCCTCGGCGGCGCGGCGCACCACCAGGATCCGCTGCGGGGACAGGCCGTCGGCCGCCAGATTCTCGGCCCACCAAGCGGTGTCCCGTTCCGCGACCTCGATGGCCTCCGGGAAGTCGAGAACCCCCGCCCACACCGGGGTCGGGGAGAAGTACCGCAGCACGTCCTGCGATCCCGTGCAGAGCGCCCTGATGTAGGCGCGCATCAACCTGCCGGGACGCTCGTCCGAGGCGTCGAGGTGCTGCATCACGGCCTGACGGAGGGTGGTCACCACGTCCTCCAGGAGGGCGACGATGAGCTGTTCCCGGTTCGCGAAGTGGTGCAGCAGGCCGCTCTTGGACACCCCCGCAACCTCGGCGATCCGGGCCAGCGAAGCGCCTGTTCCCCGCTCCGCCAGCACCTCGGCGGCGGCCTTGAGCAACGCCGCGCGGGTGCGTTCGGCGTTGCGGGTGCGGTGACCGTCCCGGGTCATGGGGTCACCCTACTGAGGTCCCGGAGGGCGCGGGTCGGAGCGGACGCACCCCGCTCCGACCCGCGGGAAAATCCTCCCGGTGAGGAGGTCGTCATCCGATGTGGAAGTACCGCGCCACCAGGTCCTCCACCAGGATCCGGTCGGCCGCGATCTCCTCGCGCAGGTTCTCGTCCTCGAGCGCGAACAGCTGCTCGGCCCAGGCGTCGATCAGGCCGGGCGGGAAGACACCCAGGGCCTCGTAGTCGGCCCGCTGGTCCAGCAGACAACGAGCGGCAGCGGCGCAGGAGGAGGGCAGCTGGTCGAGCCCCTCGTGCTTGGACGCGTCACCGCTGACATAACGGGCCTTCGCGTAGTCCAGCATCGCCGGGTCGCTCAGCCCGATCCTGGCCGCGACGGTGATCCCCGCCAGCAGCAGGTGAATGTTGGCCGCGCCGTCGGGGGACCTGAGTTCGACGGTCTGGGAGTCGTTGGGAAGCTCCCCGACGGGTCCCTCCTGCGGGTTGGCGTCGCGGAACATGCGGTCGTCGAGATTCTGCCAGCCGAGCGGCACCCGCACCAGCACGGAACGGTTGCGGTCCCCCCAGCAGATGGCGGTGGGGGCCTCCTGGTGCGGGACGAGTCGCAGGAAGGACGTGGGGACCGGGTTGCCGAAGGCCGTGAGGGAAGCGGCGTGCGAGAGGTATCCACCAACGACGCGGCGCGCCACGTCGGTGAGTCCTGCGCCCTCCGAGAACTGGTTGACGCCGTCCTTCATCAACCGGGTGTGGAAGTGCATCCCCGACCCGGCCTGCCCGACGACGATCTTCGGCGAGAACGAAACCTCGATGCCGTGGGAATGCGCCACCCGCCGGACCACCCACTTCGCCAGGGCCATCTCGTCGGCGGCGCGGGTGACGTCGGTGGGGAGGAACTCGATCTCCTGCTGCACCATCTGGAGACCGTCGGCGATGAAGTTCCCGACCTCGGCGTGGGCGTACTTGACGGAACAGCCCATCCGCGTCAGGTGGGCCAGGGATTCGACGCGCACCGCCTCCCACTTCGAGAACGGCCCGGCCTCGTGGTAGCCGCGCTGGGGTTCGACGGGGAACAGTTCCTCGGCGGGCGAGAACAGGTAGTACTCCAACTCACCGAGGGCCTCCAACCGGCAACCGGTCTCGTCCTCGAGGGCCTGCTGGGCCTTGCGGAGGATCTGCTGCGGGGAGCTGGCGAGGGGGTTGCCCTCCACGTCGTAGAAGCCGCACATGATGTCGAGGGTGGGCAGCTCCGAGAAGGGGTTCAGGAACGCGGTGCGCAGCTGCGGCACCACGTAGAGGTCGGAGCTGGCGGCGTCGACGAAGTCGAACAGCGACGATCCGTCGACCCGCTCCCCCATCGTCAGGATCCTGTCCAAGTGGTCGGCCGACTGGATCGCGAAGTTCAGCACCTTCAGCCGCCCGTCACCGCCGAGGTATCGCAGGTTGAGCATGGGAATGCCCTGCTCAGCGACGAAGTGGATGATGTCGGCGCGGGTGAACTCGTGCGGCTGTTTTCCGAGGGCACGAACCAGCGGGTTGGGGTTCAGGGCAAGGGTATCGGTCTCCGCCATGGGGGGTCCTCCTCTTCGAGCTGTCCCAGTTGTCTCAGCTGTTTCAGCCATGCTACGACACAATCACCCCCGGGACCCGTTGACCGGCGCTTGCCCGGTCGCGCAGCACTCGACGCCCGAAACCACCCCACCGGCGGCACAAACCGGGTTGAGTGCTGCGCAACCGTCATCCGCGCCGGGTGCCCCACTACCCGGTCGCCACTCGGTAGTGTCGGAGCCCTTCCGCGATTTTCTCCAGCTCACCTCCGGCCGTTTCGATGACCCGGCGGGATCCCTCGTTGTCCTCGGCGCAGAGGATCAGGGCCTCCCCCACACCGATTCCGTTCAGCATCCCGAGGCCCACGCGGAGCAGGGTGGTCGCGATGCCGCGGCGACGCACTGAGGGCCTGACGGCGTATCCGATGTGGCCGCCGAAACGTATCAGGTGATCGTTCAGTTCGTGACGGACGGAAACCCGCCCCAACCATCGGTCGCCATCGACGGCCCACAGCATCGTCGCCGGGACGAAACCCTCCGGCGGATCGGTTTCATCCAGGCGTCGACGGGCACACATCGCGGCAAACCCAGCGGCGGAGTCGCACTGCTGTCGGGTGAAGCCGAATGCTCCGGTGCATTCGGCGCCCCGCTCCTCCTCCGCGTCGAACTCATCCCACGCCTCCAGGAACGAAACCCTGAACCTTTCGTCCGGTTCGATGATCCGCATGCTGGGACTCTACCGAGATGTCCTGAGCCCCATACCAGAAAGGGGCTCGACACAACCCCCTCTTCACCGCAACCGGCATCGCCCCCCTCCAAGCTGGTTGCGCCGACCTGCGAGCCCCGCGAACCGGTCGAGTCGAAACCACGACGAGGACAACCAGCAACTGGCGGCCGGAGCTGCCAACCGAAGGACCACTCCTTGACCGAGACCCGACACAACCGGCACCGCCCCCACCAAGCTGGCTGAGCCGACCTGCGAGCCCCGCGAGCCGGTCGAGTCGAAACCACAGCAAGGACGCCCAACAACCGATGGCCGGGGCCACCAACCGGAGAGCTGCTCCCTGGTTGAAACCCGGTGCAACCGGCACCGGACGAGGCGGTTCACGCATCCAGGAGGAGCGCCCGGAGCCGGTTCCGGGTGGTCTCGGGAAGCCCGATCGCATCCAGATGGGCCGGGACCCCTGACGCGAACCGCTCGACCAGGGACCACGTCCTGTGAATCCACGCCTTCACCTGCTCATCGCTCCACGCGGTCTGCCGATCGTGGGTCGGGGCGTGACTGGTGACCCCCGCCATGGCCCGCATGGACTGCGCGTAGTCGTCGGCGACGACACCGGGCGCGACCCCCGCGTTGGCGAGCAGGATGGCGGTCACCATGCCGGTGCGGTCACGCCCTGCGCTGCAGTGCACGAGGATCCCGGGTTCTGCTGCCGCCAGCGTCGTCAGGGCGGCGGCCACCAGGCCGGGGAGGATTCGCAGGTTGTGGGGCCAGTATTCGGGGGAATCAAGGATCGGGAAACAGGTTTCCCGGAACTCCGTGTTGTCGTGGTCCTCGGTGGGTGCGCAGCGAATCACCACGTCCCGCAGGACATCCTCACCCACCCGGGGATCGCCGTCACGCCTGCCCTGCTCCTCGGGGCAGCGCAGGTCCACCACGGTCCGCAGCCCCCAGCCGCGGGCGGCCCGCCAGCCCTGCTCCGGAATCAGCTCGCGGCGAGGTCCCCGCGCCACCCTTCCGTGTCGCGTGACGCCCCAGCGACCGGCCAGCCCGCCGAGGTCACGAATGTTGGGCACCCCGCCCCAGTCGAGTTCCCGCACCCGGGCAGTCTACGTCCGGTGGGCGGAACGACCCCGAACCGCAGGATGATTGACGGAGCAGGCAGGAGAACGCAATGACCTTGATCGAGGTCCCGTGTCCCATCTGCGGTGCCACCACGAAAACCCTGCCACGCTACCCGCGCAGGGTGTGTGGCACCTGCGCCGCGAAGGCCTCCGACGAGTCGGGGCGAGCCCTGGAGTTCTTCTTTTTGCTGGCCTTACCCCTTGTTTGCTGGCCTTGTTCACGTTTGCTGGCCTCACAGCACAGGCAAACGTGAACAAGGCCAGCAAACCGCGAATAGGGCCAGCAAACCGGCGCCGCTTGTGTGGACCGAAAACCTCAGGCACCCAGGAGGGCCAAGGGAACCACGGCCACCCCGTCGGGGCGCCTGTAGGCGTGTTCACCGGTGTTGAGCAGCACCAGGTCAGCCACCTGGTCTCCCAGTTTTTCCTTCAGCCACAGGAGATGCCGCACGTCTCTGTCCGAAGCCGCCCGATTCAGCTTGATCTCGAAGGCCACGATCCGCCCGTCCTCGCCCTCAACGATCAGGTCCACCTCCTGCTCGCCGCGTTTGGTGCGCAGGTGGAACACGTCGCCCCCCGACACCTGAGCGGCGCCTCGAACGGTGAGCATCGCCAGATTCTCGAAGAGTCCTCCGACCAACGATCCGCGCGACCCGAGCCACCGTCCCTGCCCCTTGGCCAGTATTTCCGGGGTTGCGCGGAGGAGGACGGCAGCGAGCGCGGGATCAGCCAGGTGATGTTTGGGTGCCTGCACCAGGTTGCGGAGCGAGGTTCCGAGGGGACGCCACGCGGGCACGGGGTCCAGGAGCCACAGGGAGGTCAGCCAGTCACGGTAGCGGCTGACAGTCGCTTTGGTGGGTGGATCGGCATCACCCGGGGTGGCCGCGGTCCTGATGGTCTCCCAGGTTGCCGTCGTACCCACGGCCGAGGCATAGGCGCTCAACCACCCCATCAGGGAGGCAGGGCGACGAATCGAGACGCCGCGTTCGTCGGGGAGCTCGCGTTCGAAGATCCGGGTCGTGTAACTGCGCAGCTGCGCCGTCCGCACGCGAGGAGGAAGCCCGCGCAGCCCCGGGAAACCCGACGCGAGAATCTCCTCCAGGTAGTCACTCACTCCCATCGGGCTCGTTCCCGACACCTCTGCTACCCCTCGGAGCAGGGCGGCCATGCCGACCGACGGTTCGACCCGATCACGTTCACAAAGCGCCATGGGCCGTATTCGCAGGGAAAGGATACGTCCGGCTCCACTGTGGATCGGGGCGTCCAGACATGGCGATGCGCTACCGGCCAGCAGGAAGCTCCCGGGGTCGGCGCCGTCGTCCACGGCCCTGCGCACCGCATCCCAAACCGCGGGGACCCGCTGCCATTCGTCGATGAGCAGCGGCTTGGGAAGCCGGGTAACCAGTTCCGGATCCGCCCTGGCCATTCGCCAGTGCTGTTCAAGATCCAGGCGCAGCTCGTCGACGACCCGACGGGAGGCGGTTGACGTCTTCCCCACCCCCTTGGGACCGTCCAACGTGACCGCGGCGACGTGCGGCATGAAGGCGTCCAGCTCCTGATCAACCAGCCTCGCAAGCAGTCAACTATCCCTCTGGGAGAAGAACTACTATCCCTCTGGGCGCCGCGGTGATGTCAGCCAACCAACCGTTCGGGCAGGTCTACCACACCCACTCCTCTTGCTTCACGGTTTGCTGGCCTTGCCGTCCATTCGCTGGCCTTACTCCTTGTTTGCTGGGCTTGTTCATGTTTGCTGGCCTCACAGCGCAGGCAAACATGAACAAGCCCAGCAAACCGCAAATAGGGCCAGCAAACCGGTGATAGGGGCTTCTCGGAGGACCCGATGGGCCAGCGGGCAAACCCACGGACGACAGGCCGATCCGACACCCCCTCCTCCGAGGTGGCACGTCGCGACGGTCGCGACGACCCACCCCGAGGACCTCAGGGGAAACCACGTCAGAAGCCGATACTCCATTCCTCGATCTGGCCGCGGGCATAGGCCGCCTGCCCCAGGTGGGTGACCGCGTCGTCGATGATGCTGACCAGCCGCACCCCGCGGGTGACCGGCGGATTCCACTTGGTGTCGATCACCTCGTCCAGATCGTCGGCGGACAGACCCGAGACGTAGGTCTTGAAAGCCTCGGCGCAGGCCTGGAAGTAGTCGAGCAGCAGGGCAGGGTCCTCGACGCACAGCGCGGCGATGTCCTCGGCGGTGTCGCCGAAACCGATCGACTTCGGGCCGCGGTCGATTCCGAGGCGCTCACCCCAGCCGTCGGTGATCCACAGCTGCTCCGAGATCTGCCCGGCACTGGCCAGCCACGCCACCTGAATGTCCATCTGCCGGGCGGCGTGCCACACCAGCCAGGCGATCGAGTTCGCCCGGCCGCCGGGCATCGCGTGGAGGGTCTCCCTGGAGATCTCCTTGAGCACCGTCCGGGCCGTCTCGACGGGCCGGTTGACCGAATCAATCAGAACTGCTTGAGCATCCATGAATCGATCCTGCCACCGTCCGGCAAACCGCCTTCCCGGCGCCACGCACCGGACGGCGTAGAGTCCCGGACCCGTGTCACGGTTTCGTGGCGTGAATCCGAAAACGCCGCTGCGTGACCGTGATCCCGGGGCTGGCGGCCAGCTCCGACAGCCGTTCAAGGTGTTCGTCCACGCTGAACCCGGGCACATCCCACGGCACGTAGCCGAGGTAGATCACCAGGGCCTCGACATCGGTGAACCGCATCTGCCCGCACCACTCGTCAACCTGATCAATCCTCATCCCGACGGCCTCGAGATCGGCGACGAATCTTTCCGCCGTGACCTCGGGGTAGGCGAAACCGGTCTCGAACCATTCGTGGATCTCCTCCGCATCGCGGCCATCCACCTGCTGGGTCAGCAGCCGTCCCCCGGACGCGAGCACCCGGGCGACCTCACCGGCATCGATTCCTTCGTGACGCGACATTACCAAGTCCAGCTCTCCGTCCCCGAAGGGCATGGCCTGCCCGGTTTCCGCGTCATAAGGCAACACCTCGATGCCTCGCGTCCCCAGGTTTCGCCGCGCCACCGCAAGGTTCGGTTCCCACCCCTCCGTCGCGACGACGGTACGGGCCCCTCCCCGGTCATCAGGAAGCGCGTCGACGAGACGGATGAGTCGTTCACCTCCCCCGGTGCCGAGATCGGCGATGGCCCGGGCCTCCCGCATCGCATCCAGGCAGTCGGCCTCGAAATCCCACCAGGGATCGTCGGCGATGAGCCTCCCCTCCAGGGCAGAGAAGTCCCAGCCGGTCATCCTCGCCTCGGCGTGTGCCCGTCGCAGCGACTCCAGGAGGTCGTGTTCCATGTTCCTTCTTCCTTCCCGGTTCCGAAGGTTCCCGTTGGGGACCCACCAGTCTCACAACTACCCGAAAGCCAAAAACCGGTCTCGTCACCCGCCCACGGTGCCATTCAGCAGATGGCGGGGTCCACCGGCACCCGGTCGAGGTCCTCCAGGGCGATGACATCGTCGTGGATGCCGTTCGCCTCCCGCAGGTGGTCGTCGGTGGTGGTGTACCGGGTGGAGAAGTGGGTCATGGCCAGACGGCGGGCCCCGGCTGCTGCTGCGATGCGGGCCGCATCCAGGGCGGTGCAGTGTCCGTGTTCGACCGCCAGCTCCCGCAGGTCGCTGGTGTAGGTGGCCTCCATGACCAGCAGGTCGACGTTCTCGGCCAGTTTCTCCGCGGCCGGGCAGGGCCGGGTGTCCATGACGAACGCGAATGACCTCCCCCGTCGCGGACGCGACACCTCCTCCAGCCGGGTGATGACACCGTCGATCTCCACCCGGCCCTCGCGGTTCAGCTGCCCGACGGCGGGGCCGCAGATGCCGCGGGCGGCCAGGGCCTCCGGGTCGAAGCTGACCCCGGGCAGGTCCTCCACCCGGTATCCGATGGCGGGGACGCGGTGGTCGAGGCAGGCCGCCGAGAGGACGAAGTCCTTGGTCCGCAGCACCTCACCGGGCTCCGGGCCCGCGTCGACGGGCAGGAACCGGATGTCGGCCTGGTCGTGGTAGATGCTGGCGCGGTGGAGCCTCTCGACGTACTCCTGTCCCTGGGCCGGGTAGACCACGGTGACCGGGTGGGGCACCTGTTCCAGGGAGATGCGCTGCAACACCCCGGGCAACCCGAGGCAGTGGTCGCCGTGGAGGTGGGTGAGACAGATGACGTTGATGCTGCGCGCCGAAACCCCGGCCCGGGTCATCTGCCGCTGGGTGCCCTCACCGCAGTCGAACAGGACACCGCTGGCTCCCCACCGCAGCAGGTAGCCGTTGTGGTTCCGCGTCTTCGTGGGCACCAGACTGGACGTTCCCAGCGCGACGAACTCACGATCGCTCATCTTCTCCTCCTCGTTCAGCCCCCGGGACCTGTTGCGAAAAGCGCTACCCGAGCGAGGATTCACCGAGCGGGGTGAGGCGGTGACCCGCCATCGTGTTCCTGTACCGGGTCGTACCGGCCACGATGCTGGGACGCCGAATCGCCCTATCCGGCGCGCCGCAGCCGGGCATGACTTCCGCAACAGGACCCATACCCTACGGGACCGGCTCGGGTCCCAGGACCGGGGCTGCCGGCACGACTCACCGCAACCCGCACCCTCGGTGGCTGCTCCCTAGCTGAACGCGTCACCCGGGAAAACCCCACCCGGAACCTCTCACCGGCGGGGCGGGTCCGGAATGGCTCCGGTGGCGGACGAGAAAACGACGTGACGGGGATGCAGGATCACGAGTCCGTCCTTCTCGAACATGAGCCGTCTCGATCGTCCTTGAACTCCTGACCGGGAACGATTGCCGATTCCGCTCCCGGGTTTCTCGGTGTCACGCCCTCCCGTGCGCAGGAACGACGCCCCCACCTGTCACGACGGTTTCCGCGCCGCTACGATGACCCCCGTGTCCGTGGGACCCGGGTGTGATTTCCGAGCTTCCCTGTACAGGAATTACTTCCACATCACACCGCTCCTCCCCGGACACCCCCATTCTTGACACCCGGAGATTCGATGCTGAGCGCGGACGAGGTCACACGCGAGGACCTGTTGACCTTCCTCAACGCCGCCTTCGCATCCACCGGGCAGGCCGAGTTCCTCACCGGCGCCGACGAGCAACGCCTGGGGCTCGGTTTCCTCCACGAGTACGTGCGCGGCAACTATCGTCGCCTCTACGCCCGGCTGCTGGCGGTCGGGGTGAATCACTTCAATGTCGCGCAGATCATCATCGGACTGCTCAGCAGCGGCCGCGACACCCCCGACGACTTCCGCAGCGAGGAGAACGCCCTGTTGCACGCGGGGTTGCGTTCCCTGCCCCCGCAGCGGGTCTGGAAACTGATGGCACGGCTGCGCCGGGAGGACATCAACAATCGTCGTACCCGCGCCCTGATCCGCGACTACATCGCCGAACATCCCGACCTCGCCTTCCACGCGGTGAAGTACCGCCGCAAGATGGCGGGGGCGATGCGTCACGCGCACCTGCATCCCGGCGGTGAGCTGGCCAATTTCCTGTTCGGCAACCACAAAGCCCCCTTCGACACCCCGATCCTGGAGCGCTACCGGCAGGCACGGTTCAGCAAAAGTGCGGTCCGCGAGCTGCCGTTCAGCGTCGCCCAGGGCCTGGCCGCCAAGCACGGCATCAGCCCCGACGAGCTGCTGAAGAGCATGGGAAACCGCCTCACCGAACGGGAACGGCTCCGCGTCGCCGGGCGCAGCGACACCGTTCAGGTGCGTCCCGAGAAGCTGTCGCTGACCGAGCTGGCCGGCTATGTCCTGGGAGTCGAAACGCCGCGGGACGAGATCGGCTGGTTGGCGGCCTCCGCTCGGACGGTGCTGGCGCGCAGCGGTCCCCTGCCCCTGACCGGGAGGGTGGCCGCCGTGCTGGACAACTCGTTCTCCTCCTCGGGTTCCCGCGAGAAACGCCGCCGGCCGCTGGCCGTCGCCTGGGGCGTGGACCAGCTGCTGCGGGCAGGGCTCACCGACCACGACTACAGGGCTTTCTGGACGCATCCCATCGCCGAAGGAGAGGTACCCCATCCGCGGGGACAGACGAATCTCACGGAGCGGTTGATCGACGCCCTCGACTGGGGTGCGACGACGGTGCTGGTGGTCTCCGACGGCGTCGAGAACGACCCTCCCGGGGTTTTCCACGCCGCCCTCGAAGGTGCGTCGCGGATCGTCCCGGAGCTGTACGTGCTCCACTTCAATCCCGTCTTCGACCCGCAGGAGTTGCAGGTGAGCAGCCTCAGCCCGCTGACCCGCTCCATCGGATTGCGCAACGCCGAGGATCTGCCGACGGCACTCGGTTTCGCGCGCTACGTCACCGGCCACGGCGACCTGGCGGAGCTGGAGGCCTACCTCGAACGCCGGGTGCGGGATTTCCTGGAGGGAACAGGACATGCGTGAGATGGCACCGCCCCTCGAGCTGACGGGCCTGCGACCCGCCCCCGCGCAGACCTTCGGGGCTTTCCGGTTGATCCCGTTGCTGCGAGAGACCCCCTGCGAGGATGTCCGGTTGTCGCGTGCGGTCATCTCACCCGGTTTGAAAATCGTCGACCTGCCCGGCCGGAAGAGCTACATCGCCTTCGTCCCCCACGGGTTGCGTCTGACCTGGGGTTCGGCCGCGGGCACTCAGGTGAAGAAGAAGGACACCCCCGACGACTGGCAGTTCCTCGAGTCGGTGCACCGGCTGCGGAAGAAGGACGGTGAGGACGCGCTGCGTTTCCTGCCGCAGCACCTGGCCATCGAGGGTCTCCTAGAGCTGCACTTCAAGCCCCCGACGATCGCTTGGCAGGAGTTGTCGCAGGGGTTCAGGAACCTCGGGATGACCCACCGTTCGGAATCCTTCTTCTCCGGGCGGGAGATTCCCGGATACGCCACCGCCCTGCGGACCTTCGAGCTTCACCGCGATCAGGTCGGGATGCTGGTCCACGCCTCCGACACGCTGATGGCGGCCTTCGTCGTGCCGGCCGCCGAGGACTACAGGATGCTGCACCGCACCCTCCTCGACGATCTCTACGGCGAGTTGATGATGACCTACGCCCTGAACCGGCCCCACCGCTGGCTGGTGGATGCGGACCCGCACTTCTCCGGGGCCACGAGCATCGACGGGCTGCGCGAGGCGTTGGAGCGCGTGCGTCGCGACTGGTCCGAGACCACCACCGAGATCCTCCTGGGTGACTGGAAGGATCGTCCCCTGCTCACCGAGACGGTCTATCATCCCGGGAGCATGCGCCTGGAACGCTTCGTGACCGACCTGGAGCTGCGCCGCCCCAACCACATCGGGGAACGCCTGGTCCGTGACGACGGCGAGCTGCTCTACGTCAACACCCTGCGGTTGAGTTCGGCCCAGACCCGGCGCGCCCACCTGCTGCACCAGCTCTCCATGCACGACTGGAACCTGCACGAAACCGCCGCAGCTCTCGGCACCGACCTTCCCGGGCTGGTCGCACGGATCACCGCGCGGGGTTTCGGACACCTGATCAACAACACCGTCCGGGAGCAGGCGGCGAAGAAACTCCGGGAGCAGGGGCGTCTGCCTCGTCACCAGGGACTCCGGGAGACCCCGCACACAGACGCCCCGTGACTGGTGGCCGCCTGGCCGTGGAACAGGGGTTAGAACGTCGCTGTCGCGTCGCGGTTCATGAACGCGCCGTGCCCGGTGGTGGTGTTCCAGCAGGTCAGGCCCGCGTCCTCGGAGGCACACACGTGGTCCCCGTGGTAGACGACGGTTCCGTATTCCACCTGCTGGCCGGGGGTTTCCGGTTTCTGGAACAGGGCAGGTTCGCTTCTCGAGACGATCTCGGGTTCCGCCTGGTCCGCGGAAGCGGGACTCTTCATCCTCACCCACCATTTGGGACCCAGTTCGTCGGAGCCGTAGGGCTTGCTGTCCGTGTAGTTGACGACCCCGCAGCCCGCGCTCGTGTCCGAGAACTCGCAGCTGATGTTCTTCGACGGGGTGACGATCACCGCGTACCCCGAATGGACGGCGGTGATCGGGGTGGCATTCGCGGGTCGTGGTCCGCCCGCCCCCGGATAGGCGCCCGGGATCGACACCGGCGAGCGCTTCGCGGACGGCGATACCCCCGACCCTGCGGAGGGACGAGCCGTGGGCAGGGCGATGCCCGCCGAGTCCTGGGCACTCGGCGCACCGGAGTCGGAGGTCGTGTTCTGCTCCGTCCCGGAAGAACCCCCGCAGCCGGCAAGCAGCCCCGCGACGAGCACCAATGCGAGCAGCGGACGGAAGCAACGACGGGCGGGCACGGACATGGTGTCTCCTCCTGGCTCTCTGCGCCCTGGCGGGCAGTGGGCATCCCCCACTCTGTCACGAAGACCCCTTCAAGGAGGAGCCCCGGGATCATTCCGCCGCGGTCCGTGACGACATGTGCCCAACACAGGTCCATCCCCGGGCCGGTATCGTCCGCGACCATGCCGCCGGGCGGGGCACCGCCCCAAAACCCACCATCCCAACCCGGATGGGAAAACTTGAGGCAAGATGTCCCTGTGAGCAACGTGACCTCCCAAGCATTGACAGACAAAGCTGTGCGCACCGCGCGACGATGGGCGCAGCGCTCCCTCGCCTACCCGGAGCCCCGGGCGGCGAAGCTGCTGGCCAGTGCCCTCGACCACCCAGAGGGGCTCCGCTTCACCCTTGAGTTCGTCGACGGCGTCCTGCGCCCCGAGGATCCGGCGGTGGCGGCAAAGAACCTGGGTCGTCTGGCGCGGCAGCCCGTTCCCTTCCTCCCCCCCTACCTGCGTGCCGGCCTGGGGCTCGGCGTCGCCCCCGCGCCCCGGGCAATGCTGCCTGCCGTGCGGCGCGCCTTTTCCCTGTTGCTGGGCGATCTCGTCGTCGACATCGGCAGCGACCTCGGACCAGCGTTGGCCAGGTTGCGCAAGAGCGGCGCGAGCCTGAACATCAATCTTCTGGGCGAGGCCGTCCTGGGTGACGAGCACGCGTCGTCGCGGCTCAACCGCACCATCGAGCTTTTGAACCGGCCCGACGTCGACTACGTCTCCATCAAGGTTTCCTCGGTGATGGGCCCCCACTCGCCGTGGGCCCACGACACGACGGTGGAGGAGGCCGTGGTCCGTCTCGGCCCGCTGATGGAGGCCGCGAACAGGTCGGGCAAGCTCGTCAACCTCGACATGGAGGAGTACCGCGACCTCCACCTCACCCTCGAGGTGTTCGAACGGTTCGCCATGAAGCTGCCGAAGCTGAGGATGGGCCTGGCGGTCCAGGCCTACCTGCGCGAGTCGCCGCTGATGATCGAGCACATCCAGAAGCTGGCGCGGCGCCGCTGCGAGGCGGGTGGCATTCCGCTGCGGGTGCGTCTGGTCAAGGGCGCCAACCTGGCGATGGAACGCACCCAGGCGGAGCTGCGCGGCTGGCCGAACCCGATCCTGCCGTCGAAGGTCGAGACCGACGCCAGCTACCTCAGCGCCCTCGACCGGCTCCTGACCCCCGAATCCATCAAGACCCTGCACGTCGGTTCGGCCAGCCACAACATCTACAGCCTCGCCACCGCCGTCGAGCTGGCGAAGGCCCGCGGCATCACCTCGGGCTTCGACATCGAGATGCTGGCGGGCATGGCGGTGCCGTTGCAGCGGGTGATTCTCGACGAAATGGGTGCCCTGCGGCTCTACGTTCCCGTGGTACCCCGCAGCGAGTTCGACTCCGCGATCACCTACCTGGTGCGACGTCTGGAGGAGAACGCCGCACCGGAGAACTTCATGTCCGGGGCGGCCTCCCTCGGCCGTGACATCGCCTTCCTCGACAAGGAGGAGGGACGTTACCGCGACGCCGTTGCGCTGGTCGGCTCCCCCACCCCGGCCGCTTGGGCGGTCCAGGAACGCAGCGAACCGACGTCCGTGTTCGCCAACGCCTCCGACACCGATCCCGCGCTGCTCAGCAACCAGCGGTGGGCCGATTCCATCCGCGAGTCGCTGCCCGCGCCCGATCTCGGCAGCGGCACCGTGACGGAGGGCACCCTGAACTCCGCCAAGGCCCTCGACAAGGTGCTGGAGACCGCCGTCGCCGCGGGGAAGCGCTGGGCCGCGACCCCCGCGAAGGAACGCGCCGCCGCGCTTCACCGGCTGGGTGTCGAGCTGGAGGCGATGCGCACCGAGCTGGTCACCGTCGCCGCCGACGAGGTGGGCAAGCTCATCGACCAGGCGGACGTCGAGGTTTCCGAGGCCTGCGACTTCGCCCACTACTACGCCTCCCTCGCCGGGGAGGAGGTCGACGGCGCCACCCACCGTCCACCGCGGGTCACCGCGGTCATTCCGCCGTGGAACTTCCCGATCGCGATTCCGCTGGGCGGGGTCGCCTCCGCCTTGGCCGCGGGGTCGGCGGTGCTGCTGAAACCCGCATCCCCGTCGCGTCGCTGCGCGGCACTGCTTGCCGAGGCGTGCTGGCGGGCGGGCCTGCCACGCGACCTGGTGCAGTACGTCGTCATGGGTGATCGCGCGCTCGGCGAGAAGCTGGTGCGTGACGAACGCGTCGAACTGGTCGTGCTGACCGGGTCGGCGGAGACCGCGGAGATGTTCCGTTCCTGGCGGCCGAATTTGCCGTTGCTGGCCGAGACCTCCGGCAAGAACGCCCTGATCATCACCCCGTCGGCCGACCTGGATCTGGCCGCCGCCGATCTGGTGGCGTCCGCGTTCGGGCACGCGGGACAGAAGTGTTCCGCCGCGTCGCTGGGCATCCTGGTCGGGTCGGTTGCCAGGTCGAGGCGTCTCCTGGACCAGATCATCGACGCCGCGTCGTCGTTGACGGTGGCGTGGCCGGAGGATCCGGCGGCCCAGATGGGTCCGCTCACCGAGGTGCCGGGCGAGAAACTGAGGCGTGGTCTCACCGAGTTGGAACACGGGCAGACGTGGTTGCTGAAACCGCAGCGCATCGACGACAGGCTGTGGCGGCCGGGCATCCGGACCGGGGTGCGGCCGGGCAGCGCCTTCCACCAGGTGGAGTACTTCGGCCCGGTGCTCGGGTTGATGGCGGCCCGCGACCTGGCGCAGGCCGTGGAGTGGCAGAACGGCACCGAGTACGGCCTGACGGCAGGTCTGCACTCCCTCGACGCGGAGGAGATCCAGTTCTGGCTGGACCGCGTGAAGGCCGGCAACCTGTACGTGAACCGCGGGATCACCGGGGCCATCGTGCGGCGTCAGCCCTTCGGTGGGTGGAAACGTTCCGCGGTCGGCACCGGCGGCAAGGCCGGTGGTCCGAACTACGTGGTGGGTTTCGGTTCTTGGGAACCGAAGGATCTCGGCCCCGCAGGCGCCCTCACCGACCCGAAACTCGTGCATCTCTTCCGGGCCGCCGCCCGGGTGCTCGACGAGCAGCAGCTCGAACAGCTCAACGTCGCGGCCACCTCGGATCAGGCGGCCTGGCGGACCCTGTTCGGGGTCTCGCACGATCCGTCGGCCCTGAAGGCGGAGATCAACGCGTTCCGGTACCGTCCCACGCCGGTGACGGTCCGGGTGGAGGTCGATGACCCGGTGCGTGTGCTGCGGGAGGCCTCGGCGGCCCTGGTCACCGGTTCCGCCGCCACCTTCTCGTTCCGTGACGCCCCGTCGGAGGAGCTGTCGGAGGTGCTGACCGGTCTCGGCCTGGCGGTCGAGGTGCAGGACGATGCCCGGTTCGACCGGGGCGTCCGGGGCCGGGTGCGGCACCTGGGTGAACGGGACCTGCTGACCGCGGTGGGCGGTTCCATCGACGTCAGCGTCCACGCCGGCCCGACCCTCTACCCGGGTCGCCTGGCTCTGCTGCCCTACGTGCACGAGCAGGCGGTCTCGGTGACGAACCACCGCTTCGGGCACCCGACGCCGCTGACCGACGACCTGCGCATCTGACACCCGCGCCGTTCCGTCGGCAAACGGACCTCAGGGGTCTCCCGGTGAATTCCGGGAGACCCCTGTCGCTTTGTCGTCCCGGTGGAGCACAATGGCGTTGATGTCAACGAGACCTTGAGGAATCGGCGAAGGGGTGACGACCATGCATGTTGCCATTCGAGCGATTCTCTCGATTCTGGTCTGCCTTTTTCTTCCGCTCCTGCTCGCTTCTCTTGTTTCCTCAGTGGCTCGCGTTGGGGTGGTGGAATCAACGCTCCTCTACATCATTGTTGTTGGATGCGTGGCCTACAGCTGGCGATACGCCAAGCGGAAGAGAGAACGCCGCCTCGCGCGAGAGAAAACCGAGACCTGACGGCATGAAACCTGGTTGTTCTCCGGGAAAATCAGCGACCTCCGGTCAAAGTTTCCTCGGAGAACAGCCGATGCCGAATCGAACAGCACGGGGAGCGCCAGCACTCGACTCGAAACCACCCTTTCGAAGCTGGTTGAGCCAGCACGTGAGCGCCAGCGAACGGCTGAGTCGAAACCTCCTGCGCCCGAAAAACAGACCCGACCACAAGCCCCCATACATACGCAAGACGGTTTCGACACGGGCCGCTCCTTCGTCGCAGCCCAGCTCAACCAACTTCACCACTCCCAAGCCGGTTGAGCCAGCACGTGAGCGCCAGCGAACGACTGAGTCGAAACCTCCTGCGTCCGAAAAGCAGACCCGACCACAAACCCCGGCCCCCGTCTCTTAGGGACAGGACATAGAGTTGACGACATGATCCTGATTGTCGTGAAGTTTCCCGTGAAGCCCGGACTGGCCGACGAGTTCATCGAGGCGGTGGGGCCTTTCACCTCCGCCACCCGCGCCGAGCCGGGCAACAAGTGGTTCGAGTGGTCCCGCGGCGTGGAGGACCCGAACGAGTTCGTTCTGGTCGAGGCCTTCAATGACGACGCCGCCGAGGCCCACGTCACCTCCGACCACTTCAAGGCCGGACTCGAAACCATGCGTCCCTTCCTGACCGCCACCCCCAAGATCATCTCGCGCACCGTCGACGGCGACGACTGGGACGCCATGGGAGAGCTCAGAATCGACTGACCCCGGGCGGCTGGGTGCCGTGGACGCCGCGGGCCCGTTACCCGCGGAGGCGGACCCGGCGGACGAGCGCCGTCGCGGCAGCCCCACCGACCATCACCATGGCCCCGGCCCCCATCAAGATGATCGGCGAGACGGGACCGTCCGGCGTCGTCGCGGCCACGGGGGCCGCACTGCTCGGCGGTGTGCTGGGGGTCGGCATCGCCTCCGGGGTGCTCGCGACCTGCGTTGGCGTGGGTGTGGGGGTCACCGTTTCCGACGGGGTTTCGGTGGCCTCGGGGGTCTCGGTTGTCTGCGTCGGGGTGGCGGACTCGGTTTTCTCGCTCTGCTTCCGTTCGCCGCTCCGGGACGTCTTCTTATTGCCCGAGCCTCCGGACTTCGTCGCGGTGGGCGTGGCGCTCCTGGTGTTCTTCCCGGTTTCCGACGAGCCGGACCGTTTCCCGGAGCCCCGGCCGCTCTCGGTCAGTCCCCTGCCGATGGGATCGCCGTAGCTTCCGAAGTTCTGGGTGGCGTACCAGGACCCGCTGCCAGATTCGTAGGCGATGCCGATCCCCAGGGAGTCCGCGTTGGGGTCGGTCATGTTGGCGTAATGCGGCGGGGAGTTCAGCCACTGGTCGAACAGCTGCGCCCCGATGTCGCCGCCGTCACCGCGCATGGCGATGTTCTCCGACGCACCCCGCCACCCCTGCGGGTAGTGGTCGGCGAAGTTCGGGCGGTGCTCCATCGATTTCCGGGAGGCCATCTGTTCGGACCAGTCCTGCGCCACCGCATCCAGCTCGGCGATCCGGATGACCGGTTTCAACCCCAGGCCGGCCCGCAGGTTGTTGACCTTGTCCAGGATGGTCCGGGTGTGCTCCGCCCCCTTGCCGCTGACGTCCACAGGGAGAACAGCGGGCCGTTGTTGCCCCGTCCCGGCGTGGGCCGTCGGGATGATGAGTGAGACCGCAGCAGTCAGCAACGCCACCAGGAGCAGGCGAACCATCTTCATCGGTAGTCCTCTCGGATTGGGAAGGCACCAACCATCCAAGCAGTTCCTTAACGTTTTTTCAGGTTCCGACGCACATTTTTCGGACACATCAAGGAACAAAACCCCAGTTCATGGGCTTCAAAACCTGCTCACCCCCGCCCGGAGGCTCTCAAGAAAATCTCAGGATATGCGCGCAGCGAGCATCCAAGATGCCCACTTGACCGAAAGGCCGACATGGTCCGCGAGGGGATTTCCGCGCGTCCGGCCCAGGACTTCCGCCGCATCCCGCAGGCATTGGCGCAGCGCCGGGACGGCAGGGAAACCTTTCCGGTCCGGCCAGGCCAGGCACGCCTCGGCACAGTGGCGCCCTCGCGGTGACTCATCCGCCCGATGCTCACCATCAGGATGCCGTCGGCGACGACGGCCTCCTTGGTGCCGAAATGCCGGCAGAAGGTCGTGGGTGAGACGTCGACGGCACTCTTCCAAGCCCGTCGCCCAAGACCTCCCGGCGTCTCAGGAGGTCGCGAGGACGTGTTCGTAAACGTAGTCGTCGCAGACCTGGTCGCCCACCGGCATGGTTTTCACACCGACCCTCACGAAGCCGTGTTTCTCGTAGAACCGGCAGGCACGGACGTTGCCCTGGTTGGTGTTGAGCCAGATGGCTGCGACGCAGAGGTCGTCGACGGCGATGCGTTTGGCCTCGTCCAGCAGGGCTCCGGAAACAGCGCCGCCGTGGCTGCCGAGGCGCACGTAGCACTTGGACAGGTAGGCGGCAGGCAGGTGCGTGACCCCGAAGGAGGGATCCGGCAGGAAGTCGTCACCGGCCATCATGAGCAGGTAGCCGTCGAGACCGCCGTCGGTCTCGTGCACGAGGACGGTGTGCAGTGGCGCATCAAGATGGGTGCGGAACCGCTCAGGGCTGAGGTTTTCCTCGACGAAGACCGCGATGTCCTTGTCTGTGATCTCGGGCGGACAGGCCATCGGGAAGGTTTCCGCAGCCAGCGCGGCGAGTGCCTCCACGTCCGATTGCTTTGCGGCACGCACCCGGGATTCGCTCATGGGCGCACAGGCTAGCGGGAGCCCGCCCACCGGGTTTGGTGCGTCACGAATTGAAACGGACGAACGACCTGCACCCCTGCCCGGGGAGGTCGCGGATCTCGGTGAAACCGATCGACTCGTAAAACGCCCGCTGCCCCGGTTCCGCGTCGGTCAGGAGCACGTGCTGGCGCACCCGGCTGAAGGGGGCGAAGGCCCGGTTGACGAGCGTCGTCGCGATTCCGCGACGCTGGAAGGAGGGGTGGACGAGAACGTCCTGCAGGTAGGCGATGGTGGCCCGGTCGGAGACGATGCGCGCCAGGCCGATCAGTTCGCCGCCCGACCGCGCGGTGACCACGACCGCCGAGTTCTCCAGCCCGCGGATCAGGGCATCCAGGTCGTCGGTGTAGGCGGCCCATCCCACGGAGTCGTAGAGCGTCCGCGTCTCGTCGCGGGACGGGAGCCGGTCGATGTCGTAGCTCACCTCGTCGTCACACATCACGCGCCTATTCTTTCCCACACCCACCGTCTGCACGATCTGTACCGTAGGGGCTGTACTTTTTGTATCACAGGGGGCGTTCCATCTGTATCACAGGAACATCTGCGGGCACCGCACCCGGCTGCCAAACCCCTTGTCAAAGCTGCATTTCGTCGGCGTCTTCCCGTCCCTGCCCGCAGCTCAGGGATCTTCCGTTCCAGTCGGCGCCACGCCCCAGCAGGTATTCCCATTCCCGGCGGATCAGACCATCCTCGAACTCGAAGATGTCCAGTGAGCGCCTGCCGTCCGTGTCCACGAGCAGCGTGGCGATGCGTCTGCCGTCCTCGGATTCAAGCATCTGGTGCATCCTGAACCGGGAGGCCGACTGCGCATATGCAGCGACGATGGTCTCGCAGTAGCGCTCACGCCCTTTGATGACGTCTTCCCCCAGGACCCATTCGACCTGTGGGTGCAGGAACTCCCGGTAGTTGTCCCAGTCCCGCCGGTTCTCCGCTTCGAAGAACTCCATCAGCTTTCTTCGGTAATCACTCATCGCTCGCCCCTACCGGGACCAGTCAACCATCATTCACAGCATCGGGGCGGTCAGGAGGCGACGAGTCCCGACCCGGCCGGGTTCTGGTAGCCGGCGAAGTTCTGGGTGGCATACCAGGACTTGGTGGCCGAGTTGTAGGCCAAGCCGATTCCCAGCGCATTCGCGTCGGGGGAGACCATGTTGGCGTAGTGACCCGGCGAGTTCCGCCACTGCTCGAAGAGCTGGGCAGGGGCTGTACTTTTTGTATCATAAAGAGCGTTCTATCTGTATCATAGAACTTCATGGAGTACCGTCCGCGAGTCCTTGACATGGTCCTGGACGACCTGATGCCCGGGCTTCCCGCGATTGCTCTTGACGGCCCAAAGGGAGTCGGCAAAACGGCGACCGCTTCTCGTCGCGCCAGCCGCACCTGGGCCTTGGACTCCGAGTCGCAGCGGGCAATAGTCGCAGCTGAACCCTCCCGAGTGGCTGGGTCGGGCACCACGTTCATCGACGAATGGCAGCACGTGCCCGCCGTCTGGGACGTGGTTCGCCGAGCCGTCGATGACGGCGCCCAACCGGCTTCCTTCCTGCTGGCGGGAAGCGCCACCCCGAATCCCAGGGCTCCCATCCACTCCGGGGCAGGCCGAATCGTGTCGCTTCGCATGCGACCCATGGCCCTGTGCGAACGAGCGGGTTCGAATCCCACGGTCTCCCTGAACGCCCTGCTGCGGGGGGAAGCGGGGGCCCTGAGCGGGGACACCCCCGTCGGCCTGGATCACTATGCCCACGAAGTAGCCGCCTCGGGCTTCCCCGGAATCCATGGCCTACCGGAACGATTGCGCCGCATGCAACTGGACGGCTACCTGCAGCGACTGGCCTCGAAGGAGTTGAGGACGGAGGACGATCCGGTCCTACGCCGCCCCGAAACCCTCATGTCCTGGTTGCGTTCCTATGCGTCGGCCGAGTCCACCACGACCACTTATGAGAAAATCCGTGACGCCGCGGCAATCGGCGACGGCTCCCCTCCGAACCGACCCACCACGCTTCGTTACCGCGACTGGCTCACGAGCATGTGGCTCCTGGACCCCGTCCCCCCATGGCAGCCATTGGGAATCAACCTCGGGGCGCTGGCCTCTTCCCCGCGTCACCAGTTGGCGGATCCGGCCTTGTCGTTGCGTTTGTTGAATGGTTCGGCGAGATCCCTCCTGCAGGGTCATGACGACGTGGTCCTCCCCGGCTGCGCTCCTTTGTTCGGGCGCTTGTTCGAGGCTTTGACGACATTGACCGTTCGCGTGTGCGCACAGGTCTCGGATGCCGTGGTCTCACATCTGAGGACGAAACGTGGCGATCACGAGATCGACCTGATCGTCGAAGGCCCCGAAAGGGAGCTGCTCGCGATCGAGGTGAAACTCACGTCTGCGATAGGCGACGACGATGTCCGTCACCTGGACTGGCTGCGCGGCAAGCTGGGCAGTCGGCTCACGGATGCGCTAGTCGTGACGACAGGGCCCGCCGCGTATCGTCGCAGGGATGGGATAGGCGTCGTGCCACTCGCCCTCCTGGGCCCCTGATTCCTTGGTGTTCTTCCATCACGGGCCCGGGTGGTCGCGATTTCACGGCATCGGGGCGGCCCGATGACCGGCCGAGCCGATCCGGGCCGCCCCGATGTCGCGGACGCTGACCGGTGGTCAGGAGGCGACGAGTCCCGACCCGGCCGGGTTCTGGTAGCCGGCGAAGTTCTGGGTGGCATACCAGGACTTGGTGGCCGAGTTGTAGGCCAAGCCGATTCCCAGCGCATTCGCGTCGGGGGAGACCATGTTGGCGTAGTGACCCGGCGAGTTCCGCCACTGCTCGAAGAGCTGGGCACCGATGTCACCGCTGAGGGCACTGCCACCACGCATGGCGACGTTCTCCGAAGCCGAGCTCCAGCCGCTCGGGTAGCCGCTGGCGAACTGCGGCCGGTGCGACATCGAGTTCCTCGACGCCATCTGCTCGGACCAGTCCTGGGCGATCGAGTCCAGCTGGGCGTAGCGGGTCACGGGGTTGAGACCCAGGCTCACGCGCAGCTCGTTGACCTTGGTCAGGATGGTGCGGGAGTACGCGGCACTGCTTTGCGTGACGGTCGCAGGAGCGCCCTGCACGGCCGTCTGGACAGGCGCATCCGATCCGGCGGAGGCCTGGGCGACCGGAGCCGCGACGAGCGGCACGACGGTCAGCAGGGCACCCGCGAACAAACGCGTCATCTTCATGAAGCAGTCCTCTCTTGGTTAGGGAAAATGGACTGCGAACCACTCCAACACAGGACCCCGGACCCCGTCAGCCCACCCGAAGGAGGAGAACCGGGCAGGAGCGGCACCCCCTCAGTGGTTATTTACCGTTTGACTAGTATGTTTGCCCGCTCAACCAGCCGCTCGGGGATCCCACTCCCCCATCCGAACCCCCGGGCGTGTCACCGAAGGCGACACTGCAAAGAGAACTGTCACGCACCCCGGACGAGAACCGCCCCGGCGCGAAAATCAGCAGATGAATGCATTTACTGACCTTGCGCAGCCCAAAATTTCCTCGCGCCAGCGCGCCATCGAACCGACACTCCATCCGCCTGCTTGAGCGTCAACCAGCATTCGTACCAGTTCGTTCCATCATTACGACCACGAGGCCGAAAGCGCCACTCCACGGGATACCAATTCCACCCCGTCGGTACACCAGCCTTCCAGTCATCCGCCTGCGCTACAGCGCAAGCCTTTGACCACAAGACAAGCGTTCCCGCAGGAAAGACCAGCAGACGTCGAAAAGGCAGGCAGAGGGCGAGAAGGCAAGCGCACCGGGAGCCCCAGGGACGCGCACACCGAACCTCACGACCCCGACAGACCCCACCCCGTCGGTAAGCCAGCCTTCCAGTCATCCGCCTGCGCTACAGCGCAAGCCTTTGACCACAAGACAAGCGTTCCCGCAGGAAAGACCAGCAGACG
>CALCKT010000006.1 GCA_937965785.1 uncultured Propionibacteriaceae bacterium
TCACCCGACAACCGCCCAGCCAGCTCCCGACTGATATCAAGAGACTCCTCATACAACTCCAAAGCCCGCCGAGGATCACTATGCTTCAGCATTCCCGCAACATTGATCAAAGCAACCGTGAGGTCCCGACGAGCCTGCAAATCACCCGACAACCGCCCAGCCAGCTCCCGACTGATATCAAGAGACTCCTCATACAGCCCCAAAGCCCGCCGAGGATCACTGGTTTCCAGCATTCCCGCAACATTGATCAAAGCAACCGTGAGGTCCCGACGAGCCTGGAGATCCTCGGGCCAGATCTCGACCAAGTGGCGGGTGATGGCGAGGGACCTCTGGTAGCTCTCTCGGGCTTGCGCAGGGTCGGTGTTTCGGAGGACATCTCCCAGCAGCGAATGAGCGAGGAAACTGGTTTGGGTGCTGGTGCCTGCTAGGTGGGCGGTCAGGTTGTGCAGCATGGCGGTGATGCGGGTATCAGTCACATACCTCAAAGCAACATGCCGAATGAAATCCGGAACCTTTTTGAGGAGTTCCGGTTTGCGGGTCAGGATGTCGGGTAGGGCGTCGGTGATGGAATCGACCTCCCACAATTCTGGTGCTTTCGTGAAATCGCTGCCGAGCTCATCAGCTCTTTGGATGATGAAATCGTCCACGAGATCGGTTTCTGGTGGGTTGTGGGTTTTGAGGTGGTCTACGACGAGGCGGTGCATGCGGCCTGTTGCTCCGGGGTGGCGTCCTTCGGTGATCAGGTCGCGGCCTTCCAGGGTGCGGCGGATCCGGGTCCAGCGGCCCTTCAGGAACTGTGGTGTCGACTCAAACACCTCCGGATTGGTCCGTTTGGTCAGTTCCTCCAGCCAGGGCCAGGGGATGGTGTCGGGTGGCATGGCGGCAGCCAGTCGAAGGACCTGCAAGGAGCCGGGGAGGGTGTGTTCCAGGTCGGTGAGCGACTGATCGAGGATCACCGACAACAACTTCTCACGATGCTCAATCTGGGTTTTCTCCCTGTCTTTCAGCATGGTGTCGCTGGCGGTCAGGTTCTGGGACCGCAGATGATCCAGGTAGTCGCGGACCGTGACCTCCGGGTGGGTGGACAGATACACCCCGGCCTGCTCGACCGCCAGGGTGAAGCCGTCGAGCAGTTCCGCCAACTCCTCGGCGGCTGCCCGGTCATCCTCGCTCCGAAAATCGGCACGATGACCCCCGCTACTGCTGGGTTGGAAGGCCTGCAACAAGGAAACGGATTCCCTGATGCTCAACCCTTGGAGGTGGATCTGTTTCAAACGACTGGAGCCGGCGAAATCCTCCGTGCCGAGGCGGGTGGTGACCGCCACATGCATATCACTGTCCTGCGGCAACACACCCACCTGGGGATCGGTCAACAGAGCCGGTTCGGACACGTTGTCGAGGATCAGCAACACATGACCACCGGCGGCTTGGCGCCGCAACTCCATCAACACATGCCTGCCCGTGAGTTCAGGATTACCCTGGGCCTCCTCGGGAAGCAGGAGACCTGGTAGGTCTGGGGCGAGTCGGGCCAGCAGGGGCAGCATCTCCCGTGCCCCTTCCGCGGGGATCTGCCAGATACCTCCCGCGTAGTGGCCCCGATGCTGGTTTCCGTAATGCCGAACCAACTCGGTTTTACCGATACCACCCAAACCCCGCACCGCAGTGACCACACCGATGGTCGACGACGACGCCAACACCGCACCGAGACGGGAGAGTTCTTGATGGCGACCCACAAACCGGGACGTGCCGCGCGCCAGATTCCCGACGCCACCTTCCCAACGGCGACGGTTCTGTCTCTGCTGATACAGGTCATCGCCCAGGTCCCGGATCCGGTCCTCCGCGCCCTCCAGGGTTGGGGCGGCATCACGGGTGAACACATCCTTCAGGTCTTGACCCTGCATCTTCGTCACCCGGGCATGCCAGGCCCGATGTTCCTGATCGGGCTGGTCCTGTTCGGATGTGTCCTCCAGCAGCACCGACACCAACCCTTCCCCGGTGCCCGGGCCCGTCGGTTTGACCTCGTACTCCTGGAACTCCCACAAACAGAAATCGCTCTCGAAATAGGGTGTGGACACACACGCCATGAGCACCTCGGACTCGCGAACCGCCCACGCCAACTGGGTCCGCCACTCCTCCCGAGTCCTCAGGTCATGACGATCAAAGAACACCTCGAACCCGTCATCAAGAACCTCCCGGGCCTCCCGGCGCAGCGCCTCCACCAACTGCTCCACCCACCCCACGGCATCATCCCGACGGGAATAACTCACAAACACCGAATACCTACGAGACGGCGTGGGGTTCTCTGGGCTCGTTGGCGGCATCGACACGACAATTCTCCCAAAACTCGCTGAACAACCTGTACAAACCCTACTGACGGACAGAACCGCCGACGGACCCGGACAGGTCAGCCCCACCCGCGGGTCGGGAGCTTCTACCGGGCGCCAGAAGTGGTTTCGACACGGGCCGCTCCTTCGTCGCAGTCCGGCTCAACCAGCTTCAAGAAGACGAACCCTTCCACGCCCCTCACCCGTGTTCACGAATCGCGGAAGAAAAACGGTTCAACGTCGTGTGACGACGTTGGACCGTCGGATCCCCGCGATTCGTGCCTGGAGCGGGAGGGGCGAAGAGACGTCTATCACGGCGTGCTCTACGTTTACAGCGATCCCCCGCGGTTCGTGCCTGGAGAGGGAGGGGCGAAGAGACGGCGGGTCGCACACGAGGCGGCGCGATTCGTGTGCGGGACGATGGGGTCAGGTTCCCAGCTGGTAGGTGCGGTGCCGTTGCCAGCGACCGGTTCCGGGGGGTGGGCCGCTCCACAGTTCGACGGTGGTGCAGACCTGGCGGATCGGTAGTTTGCTGAGCACCTCGGCCTCCGCCGCCTTCAGCTCGGAAAGGGGCGCACGTTTGCCGATGGTGACGTGCGGGACGGCCCGTTCAGGAACGGCACCGAAGGCGGGGTATTCGGGGAAGACCTCACGGATCCGGGTGACGAGGTTCGTCAGCACCGTCGCCTCGTTGGGAACGAGGTAGACCGAATCCGTGCCGAACCATGCGGTGCTGGTGAAATCGATGTGGAACCGCCCGAAGTCGCGCAACACCTCGGCCAGGGCGTCGTCTTCGTCCATCGACAGGTTGGTGGTGAACGGGTACAGCAGGTTGAGATGCGCCGATACCCCGTCGGCGGCCGACGGATCCAGGCGCTCACGCAGGGTCTGCAAAACCGGTTCCGTGTCCGAGCATTTCAGCATCAACGCTGATTGCCGACGCACCAGATAGGGCTTACGGGCGGCTTGCATGAGGACATCTTATGTTTCTCACAGCATTTACGTGGCATTGGACAGAGGCGAGTCGCGATACGGGCAGCTCCCGGAGATCCGCGGGATCGTGGAAGACTTGGGCTCCGTGAGCATCCGGGAATACTGCAGCCAGTTGAACACCGAGCTCGTGGCCCTGCGCCGTGAACTCCACCAGATCCCCGAGGTGGGCCTCCACCTGCCGCTGACCCAGGCCAGGATCCTGAAGGCCCTCGAAGGTTTGCCGTTGGAGATCACGCTGGGCAGGTCGCTGAGCAGCGTCGTCGCGGTGCTGCGCGGCACCGCCCCGGGCGGGGGTGAACGCCCCGTGGTGCTGCTGCGCGGCGACATGGACGCGCTGCCCGTGAAGGAGCTGTCGGGCGAGCCCTTCGCCTCGACGAACGGGAACATGCACGCCTGCGGCCACGACCTGCACATGTCGCTGCTGGTGGGGGCGGTGAAGGCCCTCGTCGCGCACCGCGACGAACTGGCCGGGGACGTGATCTTCCAGTTCCAGCCGGGCGAGGAGAGCGTCAACGGCTGCCTCCACATGCTGAACGAGGGCCTTCTCGACGTCGCGGGACGGCGCCCCGAGGCCGCCTGGGCCATTCACGTGTGGGCGGGCCTCGATCCTCTCGGCACCTTCTCCACCAAACCCGGCCCGGTGATGGCCAGCACCGACGAGATCAAGGTGCGGGTGATCGGGCGCGGCGGGCACGGTTCCGCCCCGCACATGGCCGCCGACCCGGTCCCCGCGATGGCGGAGATGATCACCGCCACCCACGCCATGGTGACGCGACGGTTCAGCGTCTTCGATCCGGTGGTGGTCAGCGTCGGCCGGGTCCAGGCCGGCACCGCCGCGAACGTGATCCCGGAGGACGCCTTCTTCGACGCCACCATGCGCACCTTCTCCGATGCCTCCCGGACGCGCCTGAAGCAGCTGTGGCCGGAGCTGCTGGAGGGCATCGCCCGCGCCCACGGCGTCGGGGTGGAGATCGAGGTGGTGGAGCAGTACCCCGTCACCGTCAACGACGAAGCCGCCGCCGATCACGTCGCCGACGTGGTCCGGGAGGTTTTCGGCGAACACCGGCACGTCCGCTGGAGCGAACCCCTGGCCGCGGCCGAGGACTTCTCCCGCATCCTGGAGACCGCACCCGGCTGCTTCATCGGGTTGTCGGCCTGCCTGCCGGAGCTGGATCCGGCCACGGCCCCGACGAACCACTCCGCCTACTGCCGGTTCGACGACTCGGTGATCGCCGACGGTGCCACCCTGCTGGCCGAACTGGCCCACAGGCACCTCGCGCCCTCCGCCCAGTAATCTGGTCGGTGATGACCACCCAGCCGACACCTCCCTCACCCGTCCCGCATCCCCCGGCGGCCCCCGCCCCCCGGAGCGCCGCGGCACCCCGCCGGCTCGCGGACGGCCCCCAACCCCACGGGGCCGCAGCCGTCGCCGCTGCCCCGCCCGCTCCGAAGGAGATCGCGACGCTACCGCCGCTGCCGGTGCTGCGCCAGGACGTGCCGCTGTCGAAACGCACGGGGGAACCACCCCGCCCGTGGAGCGTGCTGGTGGGGTTGGTGCTGTTCTGCCTGGCGGCCGTCGCCGTGATCCTGGTCTATGCGCGACACTGGTGGCTCGCGGTGCATCCCGACTCCTATTCGTCGTCAGCGCACCTGATCCAGTGGATGGCCCCCGAGCCCGGCAAGTGGTTGTCGCTGACCCTGGAAGGGGTGCTGGCGCTCGTCCTGGTGCTGGTCGCGGGCGCCTGCGCCGTCGCCGGCTATCAGGCGTGGATCGGCTGGAGCTGGGCCCGGGCCATCTCGGTGGCGGCGCTGGCCCTGACCGGGGTCGCTGTTCTGCTGTTCGACATGTGGGCCCTGGTCGCGGTCGGCCTGGCCCTGTTGGGCGCGGTGTGCGTGTTCCTGCCAGCCACGAACCGCTACTTCCGCTACTTCGCGGCCCATCGAGCGAGGCGGGAGGAAACCTACCGGACCCCGGAGAGGATCTTCTACGGTCGCCTGCCGCGTTTCCGCTAGAGGCGAAGGGTGACGACGAGGGAGGAGGCTCGCACCCGGGCTGTCGATGACGACGTGCCGGCCCGCGACCTCGCGGCGAGGGGTTGACGACGAGGGGGTGAGGGTCGCACGGGGTGGTTCCCGTTCACGAAACGCGGAGATTCGACGGTTCAACGTCGCCACACGACGTTGAACCGTTTTTCTTCCGCGTTTCGTGAACGGGAAGAGGGGGGTGTGGAAGGGGTTCGTCTTCTTGAAGCTGGTTGAGCCGGGGCACGCCCCCCTCCCCAAGCTGATTGAGCCGGGGCGCGACGAAGGAGCGACCCGAGTCGAAACCACCCCGCACCCGAAAAACAACCCCGACCACGGCCACTTGGTTTCGACACGGCCTACTCGCTGACGCTCGCAGGCCGGCTCAACCAACTTCAAACCGGGAAAGCTGGTCGAGCCAGCACGTCGGTACCCGGTAGCCAAACCCGACCCCCAGATCCCAGCCACCCTCACCATGGTTTCAACACGACCCACTCGCAGAACCAGCAGGCCGGCTCAACCAGCTCGGGATAGCTGGGATCTGGGATCTGGGATCCCCTTGGAGAGATCTACTTGGAGGCGAGGACCTCGCCCTTGGGCCAGGTCTGCTTGATGAAGTCCTTGACCTGCTGGCTGTGCAGCAGTTCGTCGAGCTTCTTCACACCCTGGTTGGTGTTGTCCTCACGCCACACGAGGATGTTGGCGTAGGGGTTGTTCTCCACCTGCTCGACCAGCAGCGCGTTGCTGGTGTCCAGGTTGGCGCTGAGGATGAAGTTGGAGTTCACGAAGACCAGGTCAAAACCCGGGTCGTCCAGCAGCTGCACGTTGATCTCGGGCTGGTTCTCCTTGAAGTCGAGACCGCGGGGATTCTGCTCGGCGGTCAGGTTGAGGACGGTGGATTCCTTGGTGAGATTCTTCAGCAGGCCGGCCTGCTCCAGCAGTTTGAGAGCGCGGTACTGGTTCGTCACGTCGCTGTTGATGGCGACGGTCGCTCCGTCGGGCACCGTGGAAAGGTCGGTGTGTTTCTTGGAGAACACGGAAAGGGGTTCGACGTGGACTCCCTCTCCGTGGGCGAACTTGTAGCTCTTTTCCCTCATCTCGTCTTCCAGGTAGGGCAGGTGCTGGAAGTAGTTGGCGTCCAGGGAACCATCGCTCAGGGACGAGTTCGGAAGCACGTAGTCGTCGAACTCCTTGATCTCGATCTCGATCCCGGCCTCCGCCGCGAGGTTGTCGCGGACGTATTCGAGGATCTTGGCGTGAGGCACGGGACTGGCCCCGACCCTCACCTTGGTCTTGTCCGACGAACTGCCGCCACCGCAGGCGGTCAGCATCAGGGTCGCGGCCAACAAGGCCGCGAGCAGGGACAGGTGTTTACGCATAATGGCTGCGTCCTTTCCGGGCCAACCACGAGTTGGCCGCTGTTGTCTCGTGCCGCGCCAGTTCCTGTTCAGCGGTGATCGACGCGACGGATCACCACATCTCCCAACATCTGGATCAGCTGAACCATTCCAACGAGGATCGCGATGGTGATCAGCTGCACGGATGTCTCGAAACGCTGATAGCCGTAGTTGTAGGCGAGACGCCCGAGTCCACCGCCGCCGATCAGCCCCGCCATGGCGGAGTATCCGACCAGCGTGACCACCGTGGTGGTGACGGCCGCCACCAGCGACGGACCGGCCTCCGGCAGCAGCACCTTGGTGACGGTCTGCATCCGGGTGGATCCCATGGCGTGGGCGGCATCCACCTTGCCGGGATGGACATCGCGCAGCGCCGATTCCACGAGCCGGGCGAAGAACGGCACGGCACCGATGGTCAGCGACACGCAGGCCGCCAGCGGTCCCACTGATGATCCGGTGAGCCACCGGGTGAACGGAATGAGGCTCAGCATCAAGATGGCGTAGGGAATGGAGCGGGTGACGTTGGCGATGGTGGACAGCGTGATCGAGAGCACCGGATTCGCCACGATCCCGCCGCGCTGGGTGACGAACAACACCACACCGAGCGGCAGCCCCAGGACAACGGTGGCGAGGCTGGAGATGCCGACCATGACGAGGGTCTCGTAGATCGCGGGCCCGAGAGCCCGGAGGATGTCGTCGAGGCTCAGTTCAAGGAGGATCATCGGCCGGCTCCGTTCAGCTCGGATGTGGGGGTGCGTTTGGCATCGGCGCCGAGCTGGCGCAGGTATCCCACCACTGCGTCGGGGTCGGTTCCGTCCGGCACCCGGAGTCTCAGATGACTGAAGGTGATCCCGGCCAGGTGCTCGACGCTGCCCGCGACGATCGGGATCGTCACCCCGAAGTGCTGCGATGTGAGCGCGACCACGGGACGGTCGGCGGTGCTGCCGGATGCGAGCACGTCGATGAGCTGGCCGCCGTTCTCGACGCTGGGGTCGTGGGGTGGGATTCCCAGCAGCGTCTGAGACAGCGACCCGTCGAGGGTGCGGATCACCTCGGTGAGCGGTCCGGATTCTACGATCCGTCCCGCCTCGAGCAGCGAGACGGAATCGCAGATGCGTTTGACCACGTGCATCTCGTGGGTGATCACGAGAATGGTCAGGCCCAGCTGGGAGCGCAGGTCGAGGAGCAGGTCGAGGATCTCGTCGGTGGTATGGGGGTCGAGGGCGGAGGTGGGTTCGTCACACAGCAACACGGCGGGGTTCGTGGCGAGCGCCCGAGCGATGCCGACCCGCTGCCGCTGTCCGCCCGACAACTGCGCTGGATGGGCTTTCGCGGCATCCGCCAGCCCGACGAGGTCCAGCAGTTCGAGGGCGCGGTTCCGAATGGAGTCCCGGCGCCCCTGGGATTCCAAAAGGCATCTGCCGATACGGAAGTTGGGCCGGCTGATGTGTTCGGTAAACGGCCCCAGGATCGAACGGATGAAAATCTCAAGCAGTTCGAGTGAACGTTCCCGTCTGGAGGCATGGACCTCCAGGGGGTAGGCGATGTTGCGCCACACGGTGCGGGAGTCGAACAGGTTCGCGTGCTGGAAGACCAACCCCAGGCGCCGGCGGGCGTTGCGCAGCGCGGTTGAGTGAACCTTGGTCAGTTCCACACCACCGATCTTGATCCTTCCCGAGGTGGGACGGTCCAGCATGGCCAGGCATCGCACCAGGGTGGATTTTCCCGCCCCGGAATGGCCGATGATGCCGTGGACGCTGCCCTTGGGGACGGTCAGGGAGACTCCGTCGAGGGCACGCACCTTGCGCCCGGACTGGTGATAGACCTTGCGCAGGTCGGTTACGGTGATCAAGAACCCTCCTGGATGGTTGGCGTGCTCTTCAGAGGCCGCACAATTGCATCAACCAGGAGGGCCCCAAGTAAATTCCTGCGCTGTCCGCGCCGCCCGGTTCGCGTCCTCACCCCCGGACGGCATCCGCGACGGCCTCGAAGACGTCGCGGTCCAGGACGGCACCGATCCGGCGGACGCCGTCGGGGTCGATGCGGATGATCCGGTTGATTCGTACCTCGCTGGGACGTCGCTGCGGATCCCACTCCCCCGTCCCGATGTCCATCCAGAACCTTCCGCTGCGAGCCTCCTGGGCGGCGTCGCGGTCGTGGTCCTTGGATGTCAGCAGCAGCCCGAGCAGCCACTCGCGGTCGCGGCCGATGATCAGCACGGGCCGGTCCTTGCCCTCCCTGTGGTCCTCCTCGTAGGGCACCCAGGTCCAGACCACCTCGCCCGGGTCGGCCTCCTGCCCGGGGGCCGGGGAGTAGGTGATCCTGGGGGTTCCCTTGAAATCGCCCGGGTATTCGCGGCGCGCCGATCTCCCGGTGTGCCGAGTGCCGGTCGGGTGCTGTCCCGTGTTGCTGGATGTTCTCGTGGTACGCCTCCTCGTGCTGCGGCTCCGGCGTGACCGGTTCACGTCGGGTCTGAACTGGGCCACGAGGTCGCGAAGGATCCGTGACAGCAGGGTACCCAGCCAGTTGCTCATGGGAACACCCTAGGGCCTGCTGCATCAACGGGGCGGCGCGTGGTGGAGTTTCGGTAAACCAGAGGCCCGCGCCCGTCCGATGGGGGGGTTCGGGCGGGCGCGGGCGTCCTTGGGTCCCGGTTAGCCGGGAGCCGGCATCGCGGTCCGCTGCCCAGATGGGGGGAACAGGCTACGTCTCCTGCGCTCCGGCAAGAACTACGTTACAGCACTCGACCCCCGCAGGGAAACGAAACGCCCCTCGTGTTAACCGCCAATAATCCTTTGCCCATCGACACGTTAACCGCGAGCAATCTCTCTTGCCCACCCTTTGGCCCTCCCGAAGAGACATTCACCTTCAACAAGGGGCTTGGCGACCCTTCGTCAGCCCCCCGGGGTCGCCCGCCCGGCCTCTGCCGGGACGGTCCCGGGGGGTCCGTCCCGGCACCCAGGACCACGGCCGGGTGGTTTTGACCCCGAGTTATGATTGCTGCCCCGTCCGCAGGTCCCCGGATACCCGGCTGGGCACATGGCCCCGGCCCCGCGATCGTGTCCCACGACAGCTTCCACTTGCGCAGGTCCTTGAGCACCTGGTCGCAGCCCCGATGGCATGATGGCCACCATGTCTGACGCACCCCTGAACGGCACCGTCGCGCTGCTCGACGACGCTCCCCTCGACGACCTCATCGGAGTTGTCGAGGTGCTGGCCCAGGAAGGAGTGGCAAACCTGTCGCTGCCCGCCGGGGCACCGGACCTCGAAGAACTCGTGGCCCTCTACGGCCGCCGGGTCAGGATCGGGGTGCACGGCCCGGTGGACGACCCGGCGAAACTGGTGGCGCGGGGAGCGGACTTCCTCCTCCCCGACTTCCTGCCCCCGGACCTGGCGATCACCGCGGACACACTCAAGGTGGCCTGTTACGCCTCCGCCATGACACCCAACGAGACGGTGGCCGCACTGGAGATGCCCGTGTCCGGGGTGCAGCTGCGCCCCGCGGAGATCGTCGGACCCACGATGGCGGAGCACCTGAGGGATCTGGGGCTGATCGGAAGAGTCGTTCCGCGCGGCGGGCTGATCCCCTTCACCGCCAAGCAGTGGTTGAAGGCGGGCTCCCCCGCAGTGTGCATGGACCGGCACCTGCTCGGTGACGCCCTCACGGGCGGCGACCTGGCGGCTCTCCGCGACCGCTGCCGCAGCCTCGCCTAGGAAGGCACCGATCACGGCTTCACCAGGACCCGGACCGGGCAGCCCCTCGTTCACACGTCCTGGCGCCGGGACGCCACGGCCGGCATTGGCCCGCCTCCCCGGATGCGTGCTCAAGGGGCGCCACGAGAACCGCAGCGGCAGCGAGTAGACAGGATGACGCGACGAATTCGGAGCGTGTGTGCGCACCCCGCGGGCAAGGAAACCGGTGTTTCCAGCAAAGCGGCCAGGGTCAGCGGGTCCCTGGCCGCGCACCTCAGATCCCGCGACGCGGCCGCGGATCGCCTCCGCGACGCGGCTGCGGGTCCTGTGGTGGCTCTTGGGCACGCATGCGAACCTGGGTGATCTCCGCTTCGGAGAAGTCGTCCCAGTCCTCACCGGGAGCACGCGGCGCAGGTGGCGGCACGTCCTCCCCTTCACGGAACCACGCCGGAGGCATGGCCTGCGTCTCCGGTTCCCCCCGGGACGCGGCAACCTCGGTGACGCCCTGGGGAACCAGGTACTCGGTTTCCGCACGTGCATCGGTCTCGTCGTTCAACCCCAGACCCAGGTCATGGCCGGTCTCCCCCACGGGATCGTCCTCGAGCAGTTCCCCGTCGCCGATGAACCCCGAGGTTTCCTCGTCCGCATCCCTGCGCCGGGAGCGGACGATGAAACCGAGCACGGCCAGGGCCGCGGCCGCGACGAGCACCACACCTCCGCCCACGAGCCACCAAAGCAGGGATCCGCCGCGCCCCTCACCCTGCGTTGCCGCGCCGGACTGCGAGGTGGTGGCGGTTGGGCGTGTGCTGGCCGCCTGGGATGACTCCTGCGGGGCAGCGCCCTCGGTGGCCTCGCTCGCGGTTGGGGTGGGGCTGCTCTCGACTATGGGCTCGCTGACGGTGATTTCCTTCTCGGCCGACCCGGGTTGCAGGTTCGCGCCACCCGCGAAGGTCGCGACCAGTTTCCCGGTGCCGACGGCAGCCGTTCCCGGGATCTCCACGTAGCTGTCGAAATTTCCGCTGGCATCCGTGACCAGGTTGTAGTCGGAAAGCGCAGCGCCCTCGTAGGTGAAGGCCACCAGGGCACCCGAGACCGCCTCGCCGGAAACCGTTTTGACGCTGCCCATCACCCTGACGAGGTCCCCCGGGGTCGTGCTGGCGGGTTCGACCTCCAGGGTCACCACGGTGGTTCCCTGCGCCGAGAACTCGATCCGTGAGGTCTGTGACGACGGGGCGTGCTGGGCGTCTCCCGGATAGGTGATCAAGAGGTCCTGGGGACCGGTGAGCTTGTCCGCGGGAATGTTGAACTCCATGGCGAAGGCGCCATCGCCTCCGCTGACCACGGTTTGCAGCGGCTGCCCCGCGACGGAGGCGGTCAGTTGCCCGCCACCCACTCCGCCACCGGAACCGTCGCGGAGGGCCCCCGTCACCTTGACGTGTCCCGCGGTGTCAGCCGCCACGCTGGCCTGAATCTGCGTTGGGGTCGGGTCCGCCCAGGCCTTGAGGCCCGGGACGAGCAGGGTCAGCAGAGCCGCCAGCAGCAGGCTCAGGGCCATTCGTCTCGCCCGCAAGATCGGTGAACTCATTCGGTTTCCTTTTCAGGAGGGTCCTGTGCAGATTACCGGGAAGGGTCACAGGGTGTCATGGCGCCCGCACCTTCAACGCCGGACCCGGGGTGGAAGTTCCGCAGCGAACCCACGCCCGCTCACCCCCCGAAAGCTGCCGACACCCCGTCGCCAAGCCCGTTTCAGCCTACCGTTCGCCGCCCCTTCCCAGAAAGAGAGCCGACGAGGCGAGATGACGCGACCTGTCGGGCGTGGGATGATGCATCCGGCACTCAGTTCACCGGAGCGTGGTTTGTGCAATCCGCAACCACAACCTATCCTGAGAGACGCTCAGGTAATTCTAAGAAATGAGGGGATCCATGGCCAAGGCACGACGCGCCTTCCTGGAGGAGGACGACCAGGACATCCTCGACATCACCCCTTCCGCCGTCACTTCCCCACGACGGGAGGCCAAGCGACCTCGCGTCCTCGGCAAGCTGCTGGCACCCATCGCACTGTCCGGTTTGGTCGTAGCAGGCTCCTTCGCAGTCGCGAGCCGGGGCAATTCCGATCAGATCGCCGACCCGAGCTACCAGAACACGGACCTCGGTTTGAGCCGCGGTGGCGAGCGAGCCCCGCTTCCCTCCGTGTCCCCGTCCGGTGACGCCGAGACCAGCACCCCGGATCCGTTGCCGACCCCCACCGAAACCCCAGAGGCAACACCAACCGAAACCGCCGCCCCCACCGAGGAAGCCACCCCGACCAACACCTTTGACCCCTCCGAGCTCGGCGAGAAGACCGGCGAGAAGTACATCGCGTCCTCGGCCAACGTCCGCACCGGTCCCGGTTCCAGCTACGACGTGCGCACCACGCTCGACGCGGGCATCGCGGTGACCGTGACGAACGTCAGCTCGGCTGGCTGGCAGCAGATTTCCTACAAGGGCCGCGCGGGCTGGGTGAAGTCCGACCTGCTCACCGACAAGAAACCCGAGCGCCCGGCCCCCTCCGAATCAGGTTCCGGTTCAGGCTCCGGTTCCGGCGGTTCCTCCAGCGGCTCGTGTTCGTCCTCCTCCGCGAGGAGCATCGAATCCGGGCTGACCTCGAAGACGATCTCCGTGCTGCACGCGGTCTGCGCGGCCTTCCCGGATGTGAAGTCCTACGGTGGCTACCGCAACGAGTCCGGGTATCACGGCCAGGGTCGTGCCATCGACGTGATGATCTCCGGCGACCGCGCCTGGGAGATCGCCAAGTGGCTGAGGGAGAACGCCAAGAGCCTCGGCGTGATCGAGGTCATCCACGCCCAGAAGATCTGGACCACCCAGCGCGCCTCCGAGGGCTGGCGCTCCATGTCGGACCGAGGCTCGGCCACGGCGAACCACTACGACCACGTCCACATCTCGGTGGGCGGCTGAGCCGGGCACGAAACACCCCAACTGACCCGGGACCGCGCGTCCCGCCCTCCTGCTGTGCTCGGACCGCACCATTTCCCGCACACCCTTCTCCCCGTGCCCGGACCGCACCATTTCCCGCACACCCTTCTCCCCGTGCCCGGACCGCACCATTTCCCGCACACCCTTCTCCCCGTGCCCGGATCGCACCGTCTCCCGACCAAACCCCGCCCCCTCCTCCTGCCGTGCCCGGATCGCACCGCCTCCCGGCCACGCCTCTCCTCCTGTTCACGAAACGCGGAAGAAAAACGGTTCAACGTCGTGTGACGACGTTGAACCGTCGAATCCCCGCGATTCGTGAACAGGAGGAGGGGCCAGCAGCCTGAGTCCGCGGCGCTCACGCAGGACAGCTTCCGCATTTCGTGCACGGGGGAGGGGCGTGGAAGGGGTTCGTCTTCTTGAAGCCGGTTGAGCCGGGACGCGAGGAACGAGCGGCCCGAGTCGAAACCAACTTCAGGCGGGATGTCTCGACACGACCAGCTTGGAAAGGGCTCGGCTCAATCAGTTAGGCGGAATCGCGTGAGCCGTCCCTGTGCGTGGTTTCTGAGGACCCTGACCTGCACAGCTCAGATGAGCGCCACCCCGTCACCGACCGCCACGACACCTTCGTTCAGGGCGCGGCCCGCAACTCCCCAGCAGATCTTGCCCTCGCGGGTCCGATAGTCGGCGAGGGCCGCCAGCACGTCTGCCTCCCCTCCCGGGTGTTCCGGGTGCAGGTTCACGACGGGACAGCGCCCGATCCACTCCTCCACCAGCACCTCCACCTCCCCGATCCGCAGCCGGGACCCCACCAGGGCCTCCTCGTCGACGGGCCCGGCCAGGTCATCCACGCCGACTGTGAGTCGGAAACGACGCGGATCCACCGGGCCTCCCATGCGTCGCTCCAGTTCGGCCAGGGAGCTGGCGAACCACAGACTCACGGGAGCTCCGAAGACGAAACCGCCCGGACGGACCAACCCCGCCAGCACGCAGTCCTGCCCGAGATACCCGGCCAGGGCCCGGCTTGCGGGGCCGGGTAGTTCCTCCACCTCCACTCGCCTGCCCCAGTAGTCGGCTTCCCACCGCCGCCCCACTTCGAACGGCTGGGTCACGCGCGACGAGTCCGGGAACCCCAGCTCCAGCGCTGCCCCTTCACACCGGGCACGCACGGCCAGCAGCGCCGGATTCCGGACGGTCCTCAGCACGGCCCCGCCACCCGCCTCGACCGCCGCGAACCTCCGGTCGCCCGCCACCCCGTCGGGCCCGATCCGGATGCGCTCGCGCGGCAGGATCGCGGTTCCCTTGACCTCGGCAAACCCCAGACTCATCACCTGCATGGTTGTCATTCTCCCCCGGAAATCCGCTGCCGGGCAGTCGCGAACACGTAGCGCCGTCAGCCGCCCCGCGACCATCGAGCCGTTGGCGTTCCGGGTTCGCCACCCGCGAACGATTTCGCGGCCGGCACGGGAACCACGGGCGCGAACAACAGCAGCGCAATCGCCGCCGGTGAGGGCAACGGGACCTGGAGGAAGTCGCTGGCCGCCGGGTGGGGGTCGCGGCTGAAACCGTTACAGGACCTAAGCTTGGAGCCATGATCAAGCCGGTTGACGCCACCACCACTGCTGCCTGGGATGAGCTGGACGAGCTCGCTGACAATGCCGAACTGGATCTTCGCAGGGCCTTCGCCGACGACCCGGAACGGGCCGCCCGTTTCACTCACACCGTCGGGGACCTGCACGTCGATCTGTCGAAGAACCTCATCAACGACGAAGTCGTCGCGGCGCTGCTGCGGCTCGCGGAACAGACCGACATCGCCGGCCGCCGGGACGCGATGTTCCGCGGCGAACACATCAACGTCACCGAGGATCGCGCCGTGCTGCACACCGCGCTGCGGCTGCCCCGCGACGCGGAGCTGACGGTCGACGGGCAGGACGTGGTCGCGGATGTCCACGAGGTGCTGGACAAGATGTTCGCCTTCGCCGACAAGGTGCGTTCCGGCGAGTGGGTGGGGGTCACGGGCAAGCCGATCCGCACCGTGGTCAACATCGGCATCGGAGGTTCCGATCTCGGGCCGGTGATGGTCTATGAGGCGCTGCTGCCCCACAAGCAGCAGGGCCTGGAGTGCCGGTTCATCTCGAACATCGACCCGACCGACTGCTTCGTCAAGACCGCGGACCTGGATCCCGAGACCACGCTGTTCATCGTCGCCTCCAAGACCTTCACCACCCTGGAGACCCTCACCAACGCCCGCATGGCCCGCACCTGGCTGCTGGACGCCCTGGTAGCCAAGGGCGCCATCGAGGACACCGAGCAGGCCCGCCGCGAAGCCATCGCGAAACACTTCGTCGCCGTTTCCACCGCACTGGACAAGGTGGCGGAGTTCGGCATCGACCCGGTCAACGCCTTCGGGTTCTGGAACTGGGTGGGCGGCCGCTACTCGGTGGACTCGGCCGTCGGCCTGCCGGTGGCGATCGCGATCGGTCCCGACGGTTTCCGTGACTTCCTGGCCGGTTTCCACGCCGTCGATCAGCATTTCCGCACGGCCGAGCCGTCGCGCAACGTGCCTCTGCTGATGGGGTTGTTGAACATCTGGTACGTCAACTTCCTGGGCGCCACCAGCCACGCGGTGCTGCCCTACGCACAGTACCTCCACCGGTTCGCCGCCTACCTGCAGCAGCTGACGATGGAGTCGAACGGCAAGTCGGTGCGCTGGGACGGTTCCCCGGTGACCTGCGAGACGGGCGAGGTGTTCTGGGGCGAACCCGGCACCAACGGCCAGCACGCCTTCTACCAGCTGATCCACCAGGGCACCCAGCTGATCCCCGCCGACTTCATCGCGGTCGCCAACCCGCCACACGCGATCAAGGACGGCGATGTGGATGTGCACGGCATGTTCCTGGCGAACTTCTTCGCCCAGACCGCGGCGCTGGCCTTCGGGAAGACCGAGGAGCAGGTGCGCGAGGAGGGCACGCCGGAGGAGATCGTGCCGGCGCGGGTGTTCTCCGGTAACCGGCCCACCACCTCGATTCTGGCGCCCGCGCTGACACCGTCGGTGGTGGGGCAGCTGATCGCGCTGTACGAGCACATCACGTTCGTGCAGGGGATCGTGTGGGGCATCGACTCCTTCGACCAGTGGGGTGTCGAGCTGGGCAAGAAACTGGCCCTGGAGATCGCCCCCGCGGTCTTCGGCGACGCCCACGCCCTGGCCAGGCAGGACGCATCCACCCGGGCGCTGGTGTCCTGGTACCTGGAAAACCGGCGGTGAGCCCGCACGAGGAGAAGACGAGCAGACCACGTCGCCGCCGCCTGGAGGTGGCGGCGGCCGTGGCCCTGACCGTCACGCTCGGTCCGATCCTGTCCGGGGTTTTCATGGTGGCCTCGGGCAGCGCCGACCGGATCTACACGGCGGGTGATCACGTCCCGGCCCGGGACGTGATCATGGTGCTGGGCGCGAAAGCCGATCCCGGGCGCCCGTCGGGGTTCCTGACGGCCCGCCTGAATGTCGCCATCGATCTGTTCAACTCGGGCAGGGGCAAGGTGATCCTCGTCACGGGGGCCAACACCGCGGAGAGCAACTACGAGACCCAGGTGATGGAGGACTACCTCATCGCCCAGGGCATCCCCGCGGGCAGGATCGTGCAGGACGTCGCGGGCTACGACACCTACGACTCCTGCATTCGCGCCCGCGACGTGTTCGGGGTGCGGGAGATGACGGTGGTCTCGCAGGCCTACCACCTGCCACGCACGATCACCACCTGCCGGGCCCTGGGCGTCGACGCCATCGGGGTGGGTGACTTGACGGCCCAGCGGAACTGGCCGGATCGTTATTTCCAAGGGGAGCTGCGCGAGTTCCCGGCGTACGTGAAGATGCAGCTCGACCTGCTGCGCGGGGCCAAGGCGACGCAGTCGCCGCCGAGCACCGCCATCCAGGACGCGCTGAAGAACAGCTGAGTCGTCCCCTCAAAGCCGGTTGAGCGGGGGCGCGAGCCCCCTCCCCAAGCCTGTTGAGCCGGGACGCGAACCCCTCCCCAAGCCGGTTGAGCCAGCACGTGAGCGCCAGCGAACGGCTGAGTCGAAACCACCACTCACACCCGACGGGTAGAACCCAACCCCAACACCCCGAACAAAGTCACCAAGGTTTCGACACGCCCAGCTCGCAGAGCGAGCAGGCCGGCTCAACCAGCTTGGCGATGGGACGGTTTTGGTACGCCCGGCTTCGGGGAAGGTTGAGCCCCTCGGGTCGTCTCGCCTGATGACAAAAAAGAACCCCGCACTGTTGCGGGGGGGAATCTCGGGTGGCCAGGGCCGGGGTCGAACCGGCGACCTTTCACTTTTCAGGCGAACGCTACTACCAACTGAGCTACCTGGCCGGTGGGTGGCCTGTAGCTCACCCAGCGACCCCGACGGGACTCGAACCCGCGACCTCCGCCGTGACAGGGCGGCGCGCTAACCAACTGCGCCACGGGGCCAATCTCTTGGCCTGCTGGCTCTCACCAGCCCGGGTAACTCTAGCGGCACTCCCCGGTTTTGGGAAATCGGAGTTCAGGACCGCCTGGCCACCCGTTCCAAGGAACTCCGGACAGGAGTCTCCCTGGCATCCCCAACGGGATTCGAACCCGTGTTGCCGCCGTGAAAGGGCGGAGTCCTAGGCCTCTAGACGATGGGGACCGGACCCGAGAAGGATAGTGGTGATCCGCCGTCTGGGCAAACCAGCCCTCCCAACACCATGCTCGGGCCATCCCCAAAGGGTTTTCCAGGACCAGTTCCCGGTGTTCCCCGGAACCGTCGCTCACAGCCTGGCCGATTCCATTCAGCGCGGCGAGGTGGCTGCCACCGATCCAGTCGAGAAGCACCTGCCGGAACCGGCTGGCTGGTCTGGCCGAGGTACTGACCCCGCGGAGCCCCGGGAGTAGCCTTGATCTTCGTGAGCAGAAGAGTCGCCACCCCGATGTGCCCGTTGCGCCCCGGCGACCCCTGCGGATTGTGCGTTCCCGGGGCCGACGGGCCCCACAACTGCCCGACGGTGCGTCTCGTGCTGGAGGACCCCGAGATGCGGGAGATGTGGCTGGCGAAGAAGACCGAGAAACGCGCCACCGCCAAGTGATCGCGGGCCCCTCTCAGACGCTGCGCGGGGCCCGTGGGTGGCGAGCCAGCACCGGAGCTTGTCGCCCTGGCCCGTGACCCGGACCGGAAACAACAGGTGCTGCTCCCTGAAGCCGGTTGAGCCAGCACATGGACGAAATCAGGCCGGGCAGGAGGTGCCGTCGGCCGGAACCTCGCCGGTGACGAAGTACCTCACCACAGCCTCATCGATGCACGTGCTCCCCTTGGTGAAAGCGACCGCGTGCCCCGAGCCCTCCCACGTGAGCAGCGTGGCGGATTCGAGCTGCGCGGCCATGGCGGCGGAGTAGTCGTGCGGGGTCACGGGGTCCACCCTGGCCCCGATCACCAGGATGGGACCGGCCCCCTTCGCGGTCAGTTTGAGGTCGGGCGCGGAATCAGCGGTCCAGTACTCGCACATCGGGAGCACCCCGAGGTTGGCGGCGAACACCGGGGCCTCGGCGGCATGATCGGACAGATCCTCGGCCGCGGCCTCAACTCCCCGATCGGAATGGTCCACGCAGGAGATGGACGGAAAGGCGTGAGTGAACGTCGTCCACCCAATCCCATCATGACCGGTGATGGCGTCGAAGTACTCGAGCATCTCCGCTCCGTCACCGTCCATGGCATGCTGAAGGGCGGCCGCCAGTTGCGGATAGGTCGACTCGGCGCCGTACAGAGCCGCCCCGAGTCCGAGAGCCGCCACCGACTGCGTCAGTTTCCGCTCCTCCACGGCCACGGGGGTCGCGTCGAGACCCTTGAGGAAGGTGTCGATGCGGTTGAGCACGGCATCGCGATCCTCACCGAGGGAACAAGACCCCTCTCCCGCACACCAGTCGGCGAAGTGCTGCAGGGCCTTCTCGAATCCACTGACATCCAGCAGGGCGGGTGAGGGGGCGGAGATGTCGACGGCGGAGTCGAGAACCAGCCGTCCGGTGCGCTCCGGGAACAACTCCGCATAGGTGGAGCCGACGAAGGTGCCGTAGGACCAGCCGAGGTAGTTCAGCTTCTCCGCACCGAGAAGGTGCCGAAGCAGGTCGAGGTCGCGGACGTTCTCGATGGTGCTCAGGTGATCCAGCAGCTCACCGGAGGCATCCCGGCACTGCCTGGCGAAAGCCTTCCAACCTTCCTGCTTCGCTTGTTCCTCGGTCTCGTCGTCAGGGGTGTTGTCGGACAGGAAGGCGGCATCCGTCTGCTCCGTGGTGCCGCACTCCACGTGGGTGGATTCCCCGACACCACGCGGATCCCAGCCGACCAGGTCATGGCCGGGAACGGCATCGGCGGGCAGGAGTTGGACGACGGGACGCGCCGATCCGCCCGGGCCGCCGGGATTGATGAGCAACGGCCCCATCGACGGATTCGCCGATGGTTTCCGCGTCAATGCGATGTCCAAGGACGCCTTCCCCGGGTTCTCCCAGTCGAGTGGAACTTTCATGGTCGCACACTCGATGTCCTCGTCCTCTGCACACGTCTCCCACGTGATCGTCTGCTGCGCATACACCGAGAGGTCATCCCCCAGGGCGGCGGGCAGCTCCACCGAAGGCACACCGCTGCCCTTGTAGTCGATCTGACGATCCTTGTTCCGACCCTCCAAGGCAGGCCAGGTCTCGTGTTCCGGGACCGGGATCTCAGGCACCCCCGGCTGCCACCTGGGCTGTGTGGAAGGCGCCGCCGACGAGGTGGGCGATGTCACCGGGGACGAACTTCCGTTGCTCCCCGCGGCGTTGCAGGAGACCAACGACACAGTGGCCGCAATGGCCGCCAGCCCCACCAAGGACCGTTGCGAAAACAGTTTTCTCATGACTTCTCCTTGCTGCCAGCCACTCGGAACGCTACGAGAACCCGTGGCATCGCTGCTTCCCCTGAGAACCCCCTGAGATCCCAGCCGGCAACTCGGTGCGGCCAGGCCCCGGTCAGCCGTAGGTGGCGAGCCAGCGCCGGATCTCGTGGAGGAAACGAAGCCGCGGCTCCTCCAACGACAACACCAGGTCGTGCCTGCCGTCAAGGATGCGGATGAGGGTGACGTGGTTGCCGATCTGCGGGGCCCGCGCGGCCAGGGCCTCCACGTCGAGAACCAGGTCCGCGCGGTGCATGTCGTCGTTCCAGGTTCGGGAGGGGTCGCTGCGGGCGCTGATCAGCATCAGCACCGGGACCTCGATTCCGAGGCCGGCCGCCACCTCCGCGTGTCCACGCATCACCGCCGACATCCAGCCGACCCGGGGCAGGAAGGCCGGATCCCCTTTGAGGTTGTGGTTGTAGTGCCACTCCCCCTCCTCGTCTGCGGAGATGGAGCGACGGTAGAAGCCCAGATCGGGCAGGGGAAGCGCCCGGGTGGGGGAGAGCGTCCCAACCGCGCTGAAGGCCGCGGTGAGGGCGGGACGCCAGGCCTGGAGGCTCTGCAGCTCCAGCCACGGCGAGTTCAGCACCACGGCATCCGCCACCCCGGGCCGGGCGCTGACGAACAACGAAACCACCAGCCCGCCCGTCGAGTGCCCGAACAGCACCAGGTGATCGTGTCCCTCGTCGCGGATCACCTCAATGGCGGCGTCCAGTTCCTGGTGGTACTCGCCGAGGTCGGCGGTGTAGCCGGCGAGCTGTCCGTCGCGCAGCGACCTGCCGTAGCGGCGCAGGTCGAGGGCGTAGAAGTCGTACCCCCAGCTCTCGACGGCCTCGGCCAGGTGGGTCTGGTAGAAGTAGTCGCTCCACCCGTGGACGTACAGCACGGCTCGGGAGGACACCGGCCCGGCGTGCCGGATCAGCGTGGCCACCACCTCGTGTTCCGGTTCACCCGGGTATGTCCGGGCCCCGGGCAGGGGAATGCTGAACTGCTGGTAGCCCGGCAGTTCAGCATCCGGAACCCAGGAAATCACCGACGGAGGTCAGCGATGCGGGTACTCGTCCTCGAAGTCGTCGTCAGTGTTGTACTGCTCAGCGAGGTCTGCGTACGCATCAGGAATGTCGGTGGTCTCCCGGGACTCGTACTTCTCGCCTCGGAGCTCACGCTCCAATGACGCGAAATCGGTGTCCACTGAGCGATACTTCAAATCGCGTGCCACCTTCGTCTGCTTCGCCTTTGCACGGCCGCGCCCCATATGGGTCGACCCCCTCGTTCAATCATCGCGGACTTGCCGCGGAATCTGTCAGTAACTCGTGACCACGAGCCTACCGGAGTCAGCCAACATGCTCAAAGCTCCCCTCCGGGTAGGCTGGCCGAGTCGCATCGCTGAGACCTGAGGAGACCCGATGGGAAAGATCATCTACACCCTCACCGACGAAGCCCCCAGGCTGGCCACCTGTTCACTACTTCCGGTGCTCCAGGCCTACGGGCGCCTGGCCGGCATCGGCATCGAGGGGCGCGACATCTCCCTGGCCGCCCGCATCCTGGCGCGTTTCCCCGACTTCCTGCCCGATGACAAGCGGGTTTCCGACGATCTGGAGGAGCTCGGGGAGCTGACGAGGGACCCTTCGGCCAACATCATCAAGTTGCCCAACATCTCCGCCTCGGCGCCGCAGCTGAGGGCCGCCATAGCGGAGCTCCAGGCCAAGGGTTTCCCCCTGCCCGATTACCCGGAGGAACCCGCCACCCCGGAGGAGCGGGAGATCCGATCCCGCTACGACCGGATCAAGGGATCCGCTGTAAACCCCGTACTACGCGAGGGCAATTCCGACCGCCGCGCACCCGAGTCCGTGAAGAACTACGCGCGCGCCAATCCGCACCGGATGGGAGCCTGGACACCGGATTCGCGGACCCGCGTCGCCACCATGAACTCCGGCGACTTCCGCCACAACGAGCAGTCGGCGGTGCTGGCCGGCGGCGACGTGCTCACCATCCGCCACGTCGCCCCCGACGGCACCACAACCGTCCTGCGGGAGGGCCTGGAGGTGCTGCCCGGGGAGGTCGTGGACGCCACCGTCATGCGCGCGGTGGCTCTCGATGATTTCCTGACCGAGCAGGTGGATGCGGCCAAACGGGAGGGTCTGCTGTTCTCCGTGCACCTGAAGGCCACCATGATGAAGGTCTCCGACCCGATCATCTTCGGTCACGTCGTGAAGGCCTTCATCGGCCCCATCCTGGAACGCCACGGCGATGCCCTGGCCGCCGCGGGCCTGTCCCCCGACGACGGCCTGGGCGCGATCCTCGCGGGCCTGGGAAGTCTCCCGGACGGCGAGGAGATCCGGGCCGGGATTGAGGCCGCCCTGGCAGAAGGACCCGCCCTGGCGATGGTCGACTCCGGGCGGGGCATCACCAACCTGCACGTTCCCTCCGACGTGATCGTCGACGCCTCCATGCCCGCCATGATCCGCAACTCCGGGCACATGTGGGGACCCGACGGCGCGGAGGCCGACACCCTCGCGGTGCTGCCCGACTCCTCCTACGCCGGGATCTACCAGGCGGTGATCGACGACTGCCGCGCCAACGGTGCCTACGATCCACGCACCATGGGAACCGTCCCCAACGTCGGGTTGATGGCGCAGCAGGCCGAGGAGTACGGCTCCCACGACAAGACCTTCCACATCGAACGCGACGGCCGCGTCGAGGTCGTGAACTCGGCCGGGGACGCGCTGCTGCGCCACGACGTCACCGCGGGCGACATCTGGCGGGCCTGCCAGACCAAGGACGCCGCCATCCGCGACTGGGTGGGACTGGCCGTGACCCGGGCCCGCGCGACCGGCTGGCCCGCCGTGTTCTGGCTGGACGAGACCCGCGCCCACGACCGCAACCTGCTGCTCAAGGTGAAGACCTACCTGGCCGAACAGGACACCGATGGCCTGGACATCCGTGTCCTCTCACCCGTCGAGGCCACCCGGTTCACCGTCGAACGCATCCGACGCGGCGAGAACACCATCTCGGTGACCGGCAACGTCCTGCGCGACTACCTCACAGATCTGTTCCCCATCCTGGAGCTGGGAACCTCGGCGAAGATGCTCTCCATCGTGCCGTTGATGGCTGGTGGCGGGCTGTTCGAGACCGGCGCGGGCGGTTCCGCCCCGAAACATGTGCAGCAGCTCCTCGCGGAGAACTACCTGCGTTGGGATTCGCTGGGCGAGTTCCTGGCGTTGGCCGCGTCGCTGGAGCACCTGGCCTCCAAGGGCAACGCGAAGGCCGCGGTGTTGGCCAGCACCCTCGACCGCGCGAACGGGCGGTTCCTGGCCGAGGACAGGTCACCGACGCGGAAACTGGGCGGCACCGACAACCGCGGGTCGCACTACTGGCTGGCCCGGTTCTGGGCTGAGGAACTGGCCAACCAGCACGAGAACACCGGCCTGGCGGTTGCCTTCGGTCCCGTCGCCACAGCCCTCGTGGAGGCCGAGGACGCGATCACCTCGGAGCTGATCGCGGTGCAGGGCTCCCCCGCCGACATCGGCGGCTACTACCTGCCCGACGAAACCCTCGCCTCGGCGGTGATGCGCCCCTCCCCCACCTTCAACGCCATCATCGACGGCCTCTGAGAGGCACCGAGCAAGGGGTGGTTTCGACACGGCCCACTCGCTGACGCTCGCAGGCCGGCTCAACCAACTCCCACAAGGACAAAGCCGGTTGAGCCGGGTCGCGAGCACCCCCTCCCCAAGCCGGTTGAGCCGGGGAGCGAGGAACGAGCGACCCGAGTCGAAACCACCCCACGACCGAAAAGCAAACCAGACCACCCCGCCTGGTTTCGACACGGCCCACTCGCTGACGCTCGCAGGCAGGCTCAATCGACTTCCGTCCCTACGGAAGCGGCTGGGATGGGGGTCAGGTGAGTTCGGCGACACCGGGGCCGTCGTGGGCCTCGATGCGTCCCAGCACCCAGGCGTCGATTCCCCGCGACCCCAGCAGCGTGACGGCTGCGTCCACGCTGGTCTCGGGCAGGATCGCGACCATGCCGACGCCCATGTTGAGGGTGGCCTCGATGTCGGCCTGCGAGACCCGGCCCACCTGCTGCACGAGCCGGAAGATCGCGGGCGGGCTCCAGGAGTCGCGTTCCAGCCGGGCCCTCCGACCCGCCGGGATCACGCGCGCCAGGTTGTTGGCCAGCCCGCCGCCCGTGATGTGGCTAAAGGCGTGGCACTCCACCTCGCGGATCAGCGCGAGGACATCGAGGGCGTAGACCCTGGTCGGGGTCAGCAGCTCCTCACCGAGGGTGCGGCCCAGTTCGTCGACGTGCCTGTCCAGCCGCCAACCGGCCTGTTCCAGCAGCACGTGCCGCACCAGTGAGTAGCCGTTGGAGTGCAGCCCGGAGGAGGCCATCGCCAGCACAATGTCCCCGGCCTCGACGCGGTCGGCACCGAGGATGGCGTCGCGTTCCACGACCCCGGTGGTCGCGCCCGCGACGTCGTACTCCTCAGGGCCGAGCAGCCCGGGGTGTTCGGCGGTTTCCCCGCCGACCAGGGAGCAACCCGCCGCGACACAGGCGTCGGCGATGCCCGAGACGATGGCGGCGATCCGTTCGGGAACCACCCTGCCGCAGGCGATGTAGTCGGTGACGAACAGCGGTTCGGCGCCGCAGACCACCAGATCGTCAACGAGCATGCCGACCAGGTCGAAGCCGATGGTGTCGTGGCGGTCGAGGGCCTGGGCGATGGCGACCTTCGTGCCCACCCCGTCGGTGGAGGTCGCCAGCACCGGATGGGTGTATCCCTTCAACGCCGAGGCGTCGAAGAACCCGGCGAAACCACCGAGCCCGCCCAGCACCTCGGGTCGGCGGGTGCGGGCCACGGATGCCTTCATGAGTTCGACGGCGCGGTCACCGGCCTCAATGTCGACTCCGGCGGCGGCGTAGGCGGACTGGCTCATTTCTCCTCCAGGTGAAGCAACTCGGCCTGGCCCTTCGGGACCGCTATCGGGTAGCGGCCGTCGAAACAGGCACGGCACAGATCGGTGGCGGGACGGTGGGTGGCCTCGGTGAGGGCGTCGAGGGAGATGTAACCCAGGGAATCGGCCCCCAGCGACCGGCAGATCTCGTCGACCCCCAGCCCGGGCGCGATCAGCTCGGCGCGGGTGGCGAAGTCGATGCCGTAGAAGCAGGGCCACTCCACGGGCGGCGAGGAGATGCGCACGTGCACCTGACTCGCCCCGGCCTCGCGGAGCATGCGCACCAGGGCCCGCTGGGTGTTGCCGCGGACGATGGAGTCGTCGACCACCACGAGTCGTTTGCCCGCGATGACCTCCTTCAGCGGGTTCAGTTTCAACCGGATGCCGAGCTGCCGGATGGTCTGGCTGGGTTGGATGAACGTGCGACCCACGTAGGCGTTCTTCACCAGTCCGAGGCCGAACGGGATGCCGGAGGCCTCCGCGTATCCGACGGCCGAGGGGGTGCCGGAGTCGGGGGTGGGGATCACCAGGTCGGCCTCGACGGGGTGTTCGCGGGCGAGGATACGGCCGATCTCGACGCGCGTGGCGTGGACGCTGCGTCCCGCGATGGTGGTGTCGGGGCGGGCCAGGTAGACGTACTCGAACAGGCAACCCTTCGGCTTGGCCTCGGCGAAACGCTGGCTGCGCAGCCCCGCCTCGTCGATGGCGATGAACTCTCCGGGTTCAACCTCCCGGACGAAACTGGCCCCCACGATGTCCAGGGCTGCGGTCTCGGATGCCACCACCCAGCCGGTGGCGAGCCGTCCCAGGACGAGGGGACGCACGCCCTGCGGGTCGCGGGCGGCGAACAGCGTCTTCTCATTGATGAAGGTCAGACAGAAAGCCCCCCGCAGCTTGGGCAGCACCTTCATGGCGACCTGCTCGATCGGTTCGGTCCCGAAGGAGGACATCAGCGCGGTCACCAGCGAGGTGTCGTTGGTGGAGTCCATGGTCTTCTTCTCGGGGACCTGCTGGTCGGGGTCGAGCTCGCGGAGCCAGGACTCCAGTTCGTGGGTGTTGGTGAGGTTTCCGTTGTGGGCCAGCGCCAGGCCACCGACGTGGGTGGCGCGGAAGGTCGGCTGGGCGTTGTGCCACACCGAGGCGCCGGTGGTGGAGTAGCGGGTGTGGCCGATGCCGAGCCGCCCGCGCAGGGAGGTGAGGGTCGCCTCGTCGAAGACCTGGGAAACCAGTCCCATGTCCTTGAACACGGTGATCCGTTCCCCCGTGGAGACCGCGATGCCGGCGGATTCCTGCCCGCGGTGCTGGAGCGCGAAGAGCCCGTAGTAGGTCAGCTGGGCCACGTCCTCGGATGGAGCAAAGACCCCGAAGACGCCGCAGGCGTCCTTCGGGCCGTGATCGATGGGATCGAGATCAAGCGATAGTCGGCCATCAGGTCGGAGCACCGGCTCAGCTTATCGCGGGCCCGCCGGTAGGAGGGTCTTCTGGTCCACGAGTCACGGTTGCGCAGCACTCAACCCGAGAAATCCCCCGCCGGGGCCGAGAATCCGGGTTGAGTGCTGCGCAACCGGGGGTTCGCGAAGTAGAGCCGTCCTGTGGAAAACGATGGGTGACGGTTCTGCCGTTCCCATGGTGGGAGTATGAAATCCCCACTGGCTCATCTGCCCATAGTGGCGCGCAGAGACCACCCGCATCTTCGTAATCACATCGACCATCTCATTCGCTCCGGTCAACTCACCCCGCTTCTGCACGGGTCTCCTGCTGGGCGGATCAAGAACCCGACTTCTTCCTGCTGGTCAGAGCCGCCGTTTCCTGGAATCCCAGAGCGATTCTGGTCGGAGCCACGGCCGCGGCCCTCACATGGTGGCCGGAACTCAAACCTGACCGGGTGGAATTGGCCTCCCCTCCGCCTCGGAACCCCCCGCCCTGGATCAGGTGCAGGCGTCTGAGGATCCCGGCCTCACTCACGGAAGAGCTGGGCGACACGAGAGTCGTCACCCCTGAGTTGTCGGTGCTCGGAATGCTTGACGGCGGGGACGCCAACCCCATGTGTGAGGCATTGAGACGCGGAGTGACCACTGTGGCGCGCATCCGAACCACCCTGGAGCAGATACCCCGAGCCTCGGGAAACCTCGTCCGCAACGTCCTGCTGTCAGCCGCGAGGGACAACCCTTGGTCTCCCCTGGAACTCGAGGCCCATCAGCGACTCCGGCGAGCCGGTTTGAAGGGCTGGAGGACGAATCACCGGGTGCTGCTGGATGGTTTGGTCCATTTCCTTGACATCGCTTTCCCGGGCGCCCGGCTCGCCTTGGAAATGGATGGTTGGCAGCACCACGGCAACCACCTCTGTTTCGTCGCGGACCGCGTCCGGCAGAATCGCCTGGTACTGGGCGGTTGGACCATTCTGCGCTTCACCACCCAGAGCTTGGATCGCCTGGTTCCCGAGACGAAGCGGGCGCTGGCACGGTTGAGATGAAAGACGAAACCCGGTTGCGCAGCACTCAACCCGGAAAATTCCCCGCAGGGGCCGAAATTATGAGTTGAGTGCTGCGCAACCGGGTTGTGTCGGGTCAGCCCGCGAGATTGTTCAGCAGCAGGGTCTCCGCCAGGGCCGCCTTGGCGAAGTCACCGAGGTCCAGCGACTCGTCGATGCCGTGCATCCGCGAGTTCGGGTCGGTGACGGCGGTCACCAGCACCAGGGCTCCGGGATTCCGGTCGGCGAACTCGGCGACGATCGGGATCGATCCCCCGCAGCCGATCTCCACGGCCTCAACCCCGAAAGCCTCCCGGAAAGCGGCCTTCGCGGCCTCGGCGCGCGGCCCGTCGAGGGTGATCCGGCTGGGCGCCCCGCACTGCCCCGCAGCGACGTCAACGTGTGCGCCCCAGGGCGCGTTCTTGCGCAGGTGATCCTCCAGGGCCTTCGCCGCGGCCACCGGATCCTGCCCGGGTACCAGGCGCACGCTCACCTTGGCACGGGCCGACGGGATCAGGGTGTTGGATGCCTTCGCCACGGGGGTGGCGTCGATGGCCAGCACCGAGGCGGAGGGTTTGAACCACATCCGTTCCACCACCGACCCGTCGCCGATCTGTGAAACCCCCTCGAGCAGCCCGGTTTCCTCCAGCAACCGGTCCTCGGGGTAGTCGAGGTCGGGTCCGGGCCCCGAGACGAGACCCTCGATCGCGACATTCCCGGCCTCGTCGTGCAGGGTCGCCAAAACTCGGCACAGCGCGGTCAAAGCGTCCGGCACCACCCCGCCGAACTGCCCCGAGTGCAGCCCCTCCGCCAGGGTTGAGACAGTGACCTGGCAGTCCGCCACACCGCGCAGCGACGTGGTGAGCGACGGCTTTCCGACCTCCCAGTTGACGGAGTCGGCGACGACGTAGACATCGGCGGCCAGTTCGTCGCGGTAGCGGTCTAGCAGCGTCGGCATCGTCGGCGACCCGATCTCCTCCTCGCCCTCGATGAACACCTTCACCCCGACCGGCGGTTTGCCGTTGAAAACCCGCAGCGCCGCCAGGTGCAGCGCGACCCCACCCTTGTCGTCGGCCGATCCGCGCGCGTACAGCCTGCCGCCGCGTTCCGTCGGTTCGAATGCCGGGGAGGTCCAGGCGTCGGCGTCGCCGGCGGGCTGGATGTCGTAGTGGGCGTACAGCAACACCGTCGGCGTCCCCTCAGGCCCGGGAAAGTTCGCCCACACCGCCGGTTTCCCGCCGCCGTCGAGGAGTTTCACCTCCGAGGCCCCGAGGTCCCGGAACAACCCGGAGACCGCATCGGCGCAGGCGGCGACGTCGGCGTCGTGTTCCGGCATCGAGGAGATCGACGGGATGGAGATGAGTCTGTGCAGGTCGGCGATGGCGGAGGGCAGCGCCCTCTCGACGTTCCAGGCGAGATTGGTCATGCCTTCACCCTACAGAGAGCACATCGGCAGGGATCGATGACGTCGATCCCTGCCGATGTTGCCGTCCGTGGAGCCTCCCCGGGACCTCAGCCCTTGACCGCGCCCGCGGTCAGTCCGGCGACGATGTACTTCTGCAGGTACATGAACAACAGGATGATCGGGATGGCCGCGACCACCGCGCCCGCCGCGAACAGCGACCACGGGGCGTTTCGTTCGTCGGATGCCCACACGTACATGCCGACCGCCAGGGTGTAGTCCTCCGGACTCTGCAGCACGACCTTGGCGAGAATGAATTCGCCGTAGCTGCTGACGAAGGACAGCAGGCCGACGACCACGAGGATCGGGGTCACCAGCCGCACGATGACCCCCCAGAAGATCTGGGCGTGGGTGGCGCCGTCGATGCGGGCCGCCTCGTCCAGCTCCTTCGGGATGGTGTTGAAGAACCCGTAGATCAGGAACGTGTTGCCGCCGAGCGCCCCTCCGAGGTAGACGGCGATCAACCCGAGGGCCGAGTTGAGCCCCAGCACCGGGTAGATGTCGCGCAGCATCAGCAGCAGCAGGAAGATCGCGACGAAGGCCAGCATCTGCGGGAACATCTGGACCAGCATGAGAGCCGTGAGCCCGCCACGACGCCCCTTGAACCGGTAACGGCTGAACGCGTAGGCCGCGGACGCCGCCATCAGCACCGTTCCGATCGCGGTCGTGGTGCTGACCACGAACGACTGCAACATCCAGCGCGGGAAATTGGTGCCGAACAGCGTGGCGTAGTTCTCCGTCGAGACCGTGCGGAACAGTTCACTGGAACCGCTGATCGTGCCTCCCGGGTTGAGCGATGCCGACAGCACGTATAGCAGCGGGAAGATGCAGTAGATCATCAGCACCACGGCGAGGATGTGTTTCCAGCCCACTTCCTTCCACCAGCGGGCGCCCTTGAGGGTGACGTTGTCGTTCATCACATGATCTCCTCGAGCTTGCGGGTCTGCCGGAATCCGAGCCAGGCGATGACCCCGACCACCACGAAGATGAGCAGGGACAACGCGGACGCCAGGCCGTACTGCTTGCCTCCCGACTCGAAGGCTATGGAGTAGACCATCGAGATCAGGATGTCGGTCTCACCGATCAGCACCGGAGCACCGGAATAGTTCGGGCCGCCACCGGTGAGCATGTAGATCAGGGAGAAGTTGTTGAAGTTGAACGCGAAGCTGGCGATCAGCAGCGGCGCGAGGGAGACCATGAGCATCGGCAGCGTGATGTTGCGGAACCTTCGCCAGGCACCCGCCCCGTCCATGATGGCGGCCTCGGTCAGTTCGGCCGGGATCGCCTGCAACGCCCCGGTGCTGACCAGGAACATGTATGGGAATCCGAGCCACAGGTTGACCCCCAGGATGGCGAGTTTCGCCATGCTTCCATCGGACAGCCACGCGATGTCGGCCCCACCCAGGAGCTGGTTGATGATCCCGAACTCCTTGTTGAGCATGCCCTTCCAGGTCAGCGCCGCCAGGAACGCGGGGAAGGCGTAGGGCAGCAGGAAGATCGCGCGGTAGAAGGTGCGTCCCCTGACCCGTTTGTCGTTGTAGATCACGGCCAGGGCCAGCCCGAGGGCGAAGGTGGTGAGCACGGAGAGAATCGAGAAGGCGAAGGTCCAGGCCGTGATGCCGAGGAAGGGACCCGTCAGCCGCGAGTCGTTGAAGACCTCGGTGAAGTTCTTGGTCCCGACGAACACCCGCCAGCCCGGGGTGAGCTGCGACCCGTCGCTTGCGACGAAGGCCCCCACGGACTCGTCGGCGTGATAGACCTTCCCGTCGGGGTCGGTGAAGGTGTCGGCCGCGGCGTCGTAGGTCAGCGCCGATTTCGCGACATAGGCGAAGGACGCGTTGTCGGTGCGCAACCAGCCTTGGGTGGGGTCATCACTGAGGTTGACGCGCAACTCCAGCACATTCTGCTGCCGGGCCTGCACATCGGCCGGCGACAGCAGGTTCCACCCGGGCACCTCCGTCACCCTGGTGCCGGCGACAACCGCTCCCTGCACCTCCGCGAGAGGAGTGTTCTGGGTTCCGACCTCGGCGTGGCCGTCACGCACCACCGCGAATCCAAGCTCGCCGTCCTTCTCGACGATGGTCACGGGGTAGGTCGAGGTGCCCTCGACCCTGCGGTCGGAGGTCTTGAGGATCTGGGTGATGGCGGGCTGTTTGGAGTCGTTGTGACCGTCACCGTAGTTGGTGAACGCCACCCAGGCGGTGGAACCCATCACGTAGACCTGGTAGACGAGCAGGAAGACCAGGCCGGGCAGCAGGTACTTGGCGGGGATCGCCCGCTTGGAGAAGTAGACGTAGTCGGCGACGAGCAGCGCCACGACGAGGAACCCCAGCACGAACCATTGCCGTTGGGGAATTGAAACCATGATGCCGTACAGCCCGAAGGCGTTGACCAGGGCCATCAGGACCAGCTTCGCGTAGAAGCCGGGACGTTTGTAGTCGCGGGCATGGGACAGCCGCGGCTCCGCGGAATCGGTTCTTTCTTTCATGTTGTTTCCAGACCGGAAACCACGCGGGGGCCCGGGGAGCCCCCGCGTGGAACACCGATCAGCCCTTGGCGAGCGCGTCCTCGACGTTGGAGATCATCTGCTGCCAGGTGGTCACGGGATCCTCCCCGCGGAGGATGCTGAGTTCGGCGGAACCCCAGTGACTCCAGACCGCATCCATGCCGGTGATGGCGGGCAGGGCCTGGCCGTTCTCACCGGCGGCCTCGAAGCCCTTGAGGACCGGGTCGGTGACGGCCGCCGCGGCGGACTTCAGCGCGGGCAGGCGCCCGCCCTTCTCCTGCAGGATCTTCTGCGCCTCGTCACCGGCCATGTAGTCGAGGAACTGGTTGGCCAGCAGCGCGTTCTTGGAGTGCGACGACAGGTAGACGCCCTGCACCCCGACGAATGGGGCGGCTGGCTGGCCACCCGCGGAGGGCACGGGAAGCACCGAGATGTCGAGCCCGGCCTTGGTGAACTCACCGGTCCACCAGGGTCCGGTGATGATGTAGGGGGACTTGCCGTCGAGGAAGGCCTGCTTGGCCTGATCCCCACCGATGGACTCGGACAGCACACCCTCGTCGGTGAGTTTCTTGATGTAGGCGGCGAACTTCTCGCCGGCCTCACCCTTCATGCCGATCTCGGTGGTGTCGGGTTTGAACAGCGGGGCACCGAAGGAGCTCTGCACCGGGTACAGGTGGTAGGCGTCTCCCTTGTCGCCCTGCTGGATCAGCACGGGGTGGCCCGGGGTGAGCTGCTTGCCCTGGGCGATGAGCTCGTCGAAGGTGGCCGGGGTGTCCTTGGCGAGGTTGTTGTTGCGCACCAGTGCGATGTTCTCCACCGCGTAGGGAACGCCGTAGAGGGTTCCGTCGCTGGTGAAGGCCTTCTTCGCGGCATCGGAGAAACCATCTGCCTTGTCGCCGAGCTCGACGGGCGCGACGACGCCGTTCTTGACCAAGCTGCCGATCCAGTCGTTGGCGCCGACGATCAGGTCGGGGCCGGCCCCGGAGGGGGCTTGGGCGATGAAGTCCGTCCGGACGTCATCGGTCGGTTTCTGCACCACCTCCAGTTTGACCCCGGTGGCCTTCTGGAAGGCTTCACCGATGGCGTTGAACCCCTCGATGCGGGTCTCGTCGGTCCACAGGGTGAGGGTTCCGGAGGCCTGGGAACCGCCGGAGGAACTGTTAGGGGTGGTGTTGCTTGCGGAGCCGCAGGCGGTCAGGGCGAAGACCAAGCCGGTGGCCGCCAGTGCGAGCAGGCGCTTGCTCATGTGGTTCTCCTGTTCTGCAGGGCCGGCTTCGACGCCGACCCATGGTTCTGCTACGCAGACGCTAACAAAATCTCTGCACGATTGCAGCAATTTTTCAGACAATTTTGGCCACAATTTGATAACGTCTCGCAGACAGACTGACCACGGAGGTAAGGATGGGTACGCGACCACGAATGTCGGACCTGGCCGCCAACGCAGGCGTATCCGTCTCCACGGTCTCCCGGGTGCTCAACGGCAAACCCGGGATCCGGGAGAACACACGCAGGGCGGTGCTCCAGGCCATGGCCGACCTCGGTTATGATCGTGAAAAATTGCAGCAACGCACCGGAGTCGTAGGTGTGATGGTCCCGGAGCTGTCGAACCCCTCCTTCCCCGCCTTCGCGGAGCGCCTGGACGCCATGTTCCAGCCCGTCCACCGCGCCGTGATCGCCGCAGCCGGTCCACTGGGCGCGAACGAACCCTCGTGCATCGCCACCCTCCTGGACCTGGAGGTCGACGGTGTGGTGTCCATATCGGGTGCCGCCGCCGACACCGAGGCCGACCTCACCCCCTACCTACGGCTGGTGGAGGCCGGGGTCCCGACGGTGTTCATCAACGGCCACACCACAAAACTCGCCTCGGCCTTCGTGAACTGTTCCGACGCCGACGCCGTCGCCGCCTCCGTCGCCCATCTGAGGTCGCTGGGGCACGAACGCATCGGACTCGCCGTCGGCCCGGCCCGTTTCCTGCCCACCCAGCGCAAGTCGTCGGCCTTCCTCGAACTCGGTTTCGGGAAGGACAGCATCGAACGCACCATCTTCACCCCGGAGGGCGGCCAGGTTGCGGCCGCAAAGCTGTTGGCAACCGGGCACACCGCCATCATCTGCGGCTCCGACCTGATGGCGCTCGGGGTGATCCGCGAGGCCAATTCCCGCGGGCTGCGGGTCCCGGACGATCTCTCCGTGATCGGCTTCGACGACTCCCCGCTGATGGCCTTCACCGACCCCCCGCTGACCACCGTGCGCCAACCCGTCCAGGCCATGTGCGAGGCGGCCGTCTCGGGGCTGGTGCGGGCGATGGACGGCAACACCCCCGACGGCACGGAACTGATTTTCCGACCCGACCTGATCATTCGTCGATCGACAGGACCGAGAACATGACAGACAACCACGAGTGGTGGCGCTCCGCCGTCATCTACCAGATATATCCCCGCTCCTTCGCCGACAGCGACGGCGACGGCTACGGGGACCTGCCGGGCGTGATCTCGAAACTGCCCTACCTCAAGGAACTGGGTGTGGACGCGGTGTGGCTGAGCCCGTTCTACCGCTCCCCCATGGCCGACGCCGGCTACGACGTCGCCGACTACCGTCAGGTCGATCCGCTGTTCGGTGCCACCACCGACGCCCACCGGCTGATCGAGGAGGCCCACGCGCTGGGGTTGAGGGTGGTCATCGACCTGGTGCCGAACCACACCTCGGATGCCCACGAATGGTTCCAGGCCGCGATCGCGGCCGAACCCGGCGCCCCGGAGCGGCAGCGCTACCTGATCCGCGACGGCAGTGGCCCCAGCGGTGAGCTGCCGCCGAACAACTGGCGGTCGCTGTTCGGCGGCGAGGGGTGGTCGCGGCTGAAGCGCCCCGACGGCACCCCGGAGCAGTGGTACCTCCACCTGTTCGACGTCCACCAGCCCGACCTCGACTGGGACTCCGACCTGGTCAAGGAGGGTTTCGACGACATCCTGCGGCACTGGCTCGACCTCGGGGTCGACGGTTTCCGCGTGGACGTGGCGCACTCCCTGGTGAAGGCCGACGGCCTACCCGACGCGGAGGAACACACCAAACAGGGCAACTTCAACCTTGGCCCGATGTGGGACCAGGACGGCGTGCACGACGTCTACCGCCGCTGGCGGAAGGTCCTCGAAGAGTACGACGGCGACCGGGTGCTGGTGGCCGAGGCGTGGATTCCCGTCCCGGAACGCCTGGCCCGCTACGTCCGTGCGGACGAGATGCACCAGGCGTTCAACTTCGACTTCCTGTCCTCCGCGTGGGACGCCGCCAGCTACCGCCGGGTGATCACGAAGACGATGGCCGCGAACGCCACCGTCGGGGCGCCCACCACCTGGGTGCTCAGCAACCACGACGTGGTCAGGCATGCCACCCGCCTGGCACGCGAGGACACCTCCGACACCGAGGGCATCGCCGCCACCGATCCGCAACCCGATGCCGCGCTGGGCATCAGGCGCGCCCGCGCGGCGACGCTGATGATGCTGGCGCTGCCCGGGTCGGCGTACCTGTACCAGGGCGAGGAGCTGGGGCTGCCGGAGCACACCGCCGTTCCGGACGACCTGCGCCAGGACCCGATCTGGTTCCGTTCCGAACGCGACCAGGTGGGACGCGACGGCTGCCGCATCCCGATGCCGTGGATCGGCGACGCACCCGGAGCGGGTTTCTCCCCGACCGGCCGGACCTGGCTGCCGCAGCCGGATTCGTACGCCTCCCTGGCGGTCGACCGGCAGGTAGGGGTGCCGGGTTCGACCTGGAGCATGTACCACGACGCCCTGCGCCTTCGTCACCAGTACGGGCTGGGGCTGGGTCACCTCACCTGGGAACAGGCCCCGGAGCACGTCGTCTGTTTCGACAACGGCGAGGTCCGCGTGATGGTCAACATCGGCGGCGACCCGGTCCCGCTGCCGGAGGGCGAGGTGCTGCTGGCCAGCACGGAGCTCGACGGCGTCCTGCCCACCGACGCCGCCGTCTGGGTCCGCAAACCCCTCGACTGATCCCTGCCCGGGTGGCCCTGAGGTCGCTCCTCAGGACCACCCGGCGGGCCTCGCTCCCTGCTCCGGCTCATCGCCGCGAATCAGGGCCGCGAACCGCTCAACCGCGCATGGCCTGCAGGCGGGCGATCTCCTCGTCCGGCAGGTCGTTGCCACCGCCAACCAGGGACATGGCCCAGTCGATGTGGGCGCAGTGCTCCAGCCGTTCCATGTGGAAGTAGGCGGACATGAGGTCCGGACCCCAGGTCAGCGCCCCGTGGTTCTCCAGCAGGCAGGCCACACCCCGCCGCACGAACGGGGCCACCGAGTCCGCCACCGCCGGGGTGGAGGGCGTGGCGTAGGGAGCCAGCGGAACCTCACCCATCCCCACCACCACCTCCGGCAACATCCGGTTGACCAGGCCCTTTCCCCGAGCAGCGAGCAGTGTTGCGTGGACGGGGTGGGCGTGGACGACGGCCTGCACCCCCTCGTCCTCCTTGTAGACCCGAAGATGCATGCGGATCTCCGACGAAGGCCTCGCCTCACAGCCGGGAACCGGAGTGCCCGCGAGATCCACCACCGCCAGCATCTCAGGGGTCATGAATCCCTTGCTGACCCCGGTCGGTGTGCAGAGCACCCGGTCCGCGTCCAACCGGACAGACAGGTTCCCGTCGTTCGAGGCCACCATGCCCTTGGTCCACATGATCCGCCCGACCTCACAGATCTGCTCTCGGAGCCGGAGTTCGTCGGCCACCATTGCCGTCTCCCTTCATCGCAACTTGTCAAACAACTTAGGAGCAGGTTGCCATGAAGTCAACAAGCAACCCGTTCAGCGACGGCGTTGGATGGTGAAGTTGTAGCGCCCCTCGATGAAGTAGGTGCGCGAGTACATCAGCACCTCGTCGCCCTCCGTGTAGTGCATCTGGTCCAGCAGCACGAACAGCTCATGGGCCTGCGCCTCCCGCCCCCACCCGATGTGGGCGGAGTGGACCGCGTGGATCTCGGCCTCCCCGCGCGACGGCTGGACGCCGAGCTCGGCCGAGAAGAAGGCGAACAGCGAACCCTCCAGGGACTCCGGGTCGAAGTCCTCGGGCAGGATGGCCATCGGGATCAGGTCGTAGGAATAGGCGACGACCTCGCCGTCGGCCAGGATCGTGCGTCGCAGCTCCAGCACATCCGTGTCCCCGGGCACCCCCATCCGCGAGGCCTCCTCCGGCATGACCGGGCGTTTCACCCGTCGCACGTACTCCATCCCCGGTACGCGCCCCTCCTTGCTGATGGATGCCGTGATGGAGTCCAGCCGCTCCAGCCCTGCATGGACCGTGGGAGGGCTCACCACGAACGTGCCCACCCCGTGCCGGGTGGTCACCAGCCCGAGCGCCTCCAGCTCCCGCAGCGCGGCACGCACCGTGGGCCTCGACACCCCGAACTCGCTCGTCAGCGAACCCTCCGTCGGAAGCCTGGCCCCCGCCGACAGCTCCTCCGTCGCGATCCTGCGACGCAACTCGCCAGACACCCGCGCAACCAGGCTGGTCCTGCCCGCCATTCAACAACTCCTCATTCACCCGGAACTCGACCAGCAGAGTAACAGGTTGATGACAACTGGTTGACTTCTTTCGAAAGTTATCCGTACTCTTAGGTAGAGATGTCGGACAACGTAGTTCGAAGGAGGAACATGGTACTCGCGATCCAGTGGGTGGACGGCTCCCCGCCGGGGATCCGGCTGCTCGACCAGACCCGCCTCCCGGAGCAGGAGGAACACATCGACGTCACCACCGTGGATGTCCTCATCAGGGCCATCCAGGACCTGGCCGTGCGCGGCGCCCCGGCCCTCGGGGCCGCCGGTGCCCTCGGCGTGGCCGTCGCCATGCTGCAGGGTGTCCGCGAGGGCTGGGACGAGGAGCGGCTGGCAGCCGAGATCGACCGGCTCCGAAACGCCCGCCCCACCGCGGTGAACCTCGCCTGGGGCGTGGACCGGATGCGCCCGCTGATCCCCCGGGGGATCGACGCCGTCCTCGCGGCCGGACTCCAGGTCGTCGCCGACGACACCGCCGCGAACCGGGAACTCTCCCGGATCGGCGCGGACTGGATCCTGGCCCACACCAACCGACGCCCGTTGCGCATCAACACCCACTGCAACACCGGTGCCCTGGCCACCACCGCCCAGGGCACCGCCTACGGCATCATCAAGGAGCTCTTCGGACGCGGCCTGGTGGAGATGGTCTACGCCGACGAGACCCGTCCCCTGCTCCAGGGTTCCCGCCTCACCAGCTGGGAACTCACCCGGGACGGCATCCCCCACCGGGTGCAGGTGGACGGGGCCGCCTCGTCGACGATCCTGCGCGGTTTGGTCGATGTCGCGATCATCGGCGCGGACCGGATCGCGGCCAACGGGGACACGGCCAACAAGGTGGGCTCCGTGGCCCTGGCGCTGGCCTGCCGACGGGCGGGCATCCCCTTCGTCGTCGCCGCCCCCTCCTCAACCGTCGATCCGGCGACCGCATCCGGCGACGACATCGTCATCGAGCTGCGCGAGGAGGCCGAGGTGCTGGAACTGGCCGGGATCCGCACCGCTCCGGGCACGGCACGAGGCTTCAACCCGGCCTTCGACGTCACCCCCCACGACCTCATCGACGCGGTGGTGACCGAACGCGGGATCGTCGAACCCGCCCTCTCCCCAAATCCCCGCTGCATGGCGCGGATCCTCAGCTGATCACAGCGAAGGAACAGACATGAACAAGCTCTCCCTCAGCAGCATCCTCCTGGCCTCCACCCTGCTGGTGACGGCCTGCAGCCAGGGCACCCCACCCGGGGGTGCCGCATCCTCGGCGGTCAACGAACCGAGCGCCGCGGTCAGTTCCGGCAAGGCCCCGCTCCCGGCCCCCTTCGACCAGGGACAGGTCCACGTCGCCATCATCCAGAACACCGGTCAGGGCGACTACTTCCAGCAGTACCTCAACGGCACGAAGAAACAGGCCGAGGCCCTGCGCATGAAACTCGACGTCTACGACGCGCAGGGTGACAACGCCACGCAGGCCTCCCAGCTGGACCAGGCCATCGCCTCCGGCGCCAAAGGCATCATCGTGCGCCACGGCTTCCCCGACACCCTGTGCCCGGGGGTCAACAAGGCCCTCGACCAGGGCATCAAGGTGGTCATCTACGACGTCGAGATCCAGAAGTGCGCGCCCCGGGCCGTCCAGACCCAGCAGTCGGACGAGCAGATGGCCAAGCTGGTCCTCGACCAGATGGTCACCGATGTCGGCAAGGACACCCAGGTCGGCTACGTCAACATCGCAGGCATCGCGCCGCTCGACCGTCGCGACGCCGTGTGGCAGACCTACAAGACCGCCAACGGGTGGACCGAGAAGTTCAAGACCGGCAAGTACACCGCCTCGACGGCCACCGACACCACCCCGATGGTGGACAGCGCCCTCAAGGCCAACCCGGATGTGACCGCCATCTACGCCCCCTACGACGAACTGAGCAAGGCCACCTTGTCCGCCATCGAGCAGAACCCGGGCCTCAAGGGCAGGATCTCGGTCTACGGGGCTGACATCTCCACCGCCGACATCGCCCTCATGGTCGCCGACGGCAGCCCGTGGAAGGCCACCGGCGCCACCGACCCGAACGCCATCGGCGCCGCCGTGGTGCGCACCCTGGCCCTCAACCTGGCAGGAGAACTGAACGGGCTGAACGTGGAGTTCCCGCCGATCCTCGTCACGGCGACCATGCTCAAGGAGAAGAACATCACCAACATGGACGACCTGCGCAAGGCCGAGCCCGCCCTAAACATCTCCGATGTGTCCAGCTCCGACTGGATGCCCGTCGTCACGTTCTGACCATGACCGGCGAGGACACCGACGGCCCGGTCCTGGAGCTGAACGACATCACGATGTCCTTCGGCAGCAACCGGGTGCTGCGTGGAGTGTCCATGGCATTCCACGCGGGTCGCATCACCGCTCTGCTGGGCGCGAACGGGGCCGGCAAGTCCACCCTCATCAAGATCCTGGCCGGCGCCTACCAGCGCACCGGAGGCACCATCCGGGTGGCCGGGGAGAGGATCGAGATCACCAGCCCCACCGACGCAGCCGGTCACGGCATCCAGACGGTTCACCAACGGATCGACGAGAACCTGGTCCCGGGTCTCACCGTCGCCGAGAACCTGCTCTTCGAGCAGATCCTGCGCAACCAGGTGCCCCGGGTCACCTCGGTGCGCCACCTCCTTCCCCGTGCCCGGGAGGTGGCGGCCACCCTGGATCTCGGCTGGGATGACGCCAAGCTGCGTTCCGACGCCTTCGACCTCGGCATCGCCGACGGCCAGCTGGTGCTCCTGGCCAGGGCCCTCAGTCAGCGACCCAAGGTGCTGATCCTAGACGAACCCACCTCGACGCTGTCCCAGACCGAGAGCGAGCGCCTGTTCGAAGTGGTGCGACGGCTCCGCGACCAGGGGGTGGCCATCCTGTACGTGAGCCACCACATGAGCGAGATCCAGCACCTGGCCGACGAACTGCTGGTGCTGCGCGACGGGCAGATCACCGATCACCAGGTCCGCCCCCTCGACCTCGGACGTGCCGTGCGTTCCATGCTGAGCAACTCGGTGCTGGCTGACGCCGCGGCCATCGAGGAACGCCGTGGTGACCTCGTCGCCCTCGAGTTGACCGGGGTCCGTCTGCTCCCCCGTTCCCGGCCCATCGACCTCGCCGTGCGTCACGGTGAGGTGACCGGGATCGTCGGGCTGATCGGCGCGGGCAAGACCGAGCTGGCCCGCACCATCTACGGGGCCCGGCCCTTGACGGAAGGTGCCATGAAGCTGGCGGGAGAGCCGTTCGCTCCCCGCCACACCAGCGACGCGGTGAGACGTCGGGTGTACCTCGTACCCGAGGACCGCGCACACGAGGCGATGCTCCCCGGCTGGTCGTTGATGCGCACCATCTCCCTGCCCTTCCTCGGCCAGGACAGTCCCGGAAATGTCATCCGACATGCGTTGGAGCAGCGTCGGGCCAAGCAGGTCATCCAGGACTTCCAGGTGGTCACCACCGGCCCGGACCAGCTCGTCGACTCACTGTCCGGTGGAAACCAGCAGAAGGCGGTGGTCGGCCGCTGGATCCTGGCAGGGCCCGAGGTGCTGGTGCTCGACGAACCCTTCCGGGGAGTGGACATCGGGGCCCGGCGAGTCCTGTCCGCCAAGGCCCGGGAATGCGCTGGCGAAGGGGCCGCCGTCGTGGTCCTGTCCAGCGACATCGACGAGATCCTGGAGGTCGCCGACCGGATCATCGTCCTCGTCGAGGGGGAGATCACCCTCGACTCCTACACCACCCAGACCAGCCACGACGAGATCGTGCAACGTATGTCGGAGGTATCCGAGAATGTCTGAAACAGCCGCTCCGACGCCCCTGGCGAAGGTCCAGGACCTCGTGGTCAAGTACGGATTCGTCGCCGTGACAATCCTCCTGCTGGTCTTCTTCGCCCTGACCGAACCGGCGTTCCGCACCTCGGCCTCGATGTTCTCGATGCTGAAGTTCGCCTCGGTCACCGCCATCCTGGGTCTCGGCATGACCCTGTCGATGGTGGTCGGTGGCATGGACATGTCCATCGGTTCCACCGCCGGGCTGGCCGTCCAGATGGGGGCCATGACGATGGTGTTCCACAACATGACCGGGGAGACCGCCATCGTCGTGGTCCTGCTCTCCGGCGTTCTGGTCGGGCTGGTCAACGCGTTCCTCATCGTGGTCTGCAAGATCCCCGACCTCCTGGCCACCCTGGCCATGATGTTCGTCATCCAGGGTGCGAAGCTGATCCCCGTCAACGGCCAGTCGGTCTCGGCGGGCATGGTGCTGGCGGACGGCACCCAGGCACCGGGGCGTTTCACCGAGAGTTTCCTCCAGATCGATCGAGGATTCATCGGCCCCATCCCGATCCCGGTGCTCATGATGCTGGTGCTGACGGTGGTGGTGTGGTTCTTCCTGGCCCGCACGAAATGGGGCCGCATCATGTACGCGGTCGGGGCGAACCCCGAGGCGGCCAGGCTGGCCGGGGTGAAGGTCAACGCCTACCGGGGCATGGCCTACATCCTCTCCGGCACCTTCGCCGCGCTGGGTGGGCTGGTGCTGGTCTCCCGGATCGGGCAGGGTGACGTCAACGCCGGCGCCTCGTCCCTGCTGGAAGCGGTCGCCGTCGCGCTGGTCGGCACCTCGGTGCTGGGCGCGAACAAACCGAACGCCTGGGGCACCCTGCTCGGCGCCCTGCTGATCGGCATCGTCCTGACGGGCCTGACCATGAAGGGTTTCCCCTACTTCTACCAGGACACCGCGAAGGGTCTGGTGCTGCTGCTAGCCCTGATCTTCTCCTACACGATCTCCCGCAAGAAGGTCCGCTACACCCCGGCGACCTGATACCCGAAGAAAAGGTGTTTTGTCATGGCTGACTACGAGTTCCTGACCGAGGACACGATCCCGGACTTCCTGCGCAGACATCCCGAGGCCGCCGCCCGGGTCGACCTGGAGCGTGTCGTCTCGGTACACGAGATCGGCGACGGGAACCTCAACCTCGTCTTCCTGGTCAAGGACGCCGCGGGCCAGGGCGTGTGCATCAAGCAAGCGCTGCCCTACGTCCGCATGACCGGTGAGGGCTGGCCGATGACCCCGGAGCGGGCCCGCCACGAGGTGGAGGCCCTCACCACTCATGGCGCACTGGTGCCGGAACTGGTGCCACGGGTGTTCTTCTTCGACCCGTCCCGTTACATCTTCGTGATGGAGGATCTCTCCGACCATCAGGTGTGGCGCAACGCCCTGAACCAGGGACAGCACCACGATGGCGTGGCCGAGGCCCTGGGCACCTTCATGGGGGCCTGCGCCTTCGGGACCTCGTGCCTGGCCAAGGATCGTGAGGAACTGGCGGCCGCGACGGCGCGCGCCCTGAATCCTCAGCTGTGTGAGATCACCGACGATCTGGTGTTCACCGAACCCCTCGTCGATCAGGGCCGGAACCGGTTCCTGGCGGCCAACGCCCCTGATGTCGCCGAATTCCAGGCGGATGCGGCCATGATGCGGGCGATGGGATGGGCGAAGTGGATGTTCCTGACCCGGGCCGAGACCCTCATCCACGGCGACCTGCACTCCGGGTCGGTGATGGTGCGCAAGGCCGACCCGTCGGATCGTCACGCGGCCTCGGTGAAGATCTTCGACTCGGAGTTCGCCTTCTACGGGCCGCAGGGCTTCGACCTCGGAGCGGTGTGGGGCAACCTCGTGCTGGCGGCCGCCCGCGCCCTCGCCCTGGGCGAGGAGGAGCGGGCGGATTGGCTGCTCGGGCTGATCACCGAGGTCTGGGAGGCGATGGATGCGGAGTTCCGCCGTCGCTGGCCGGATCGTCGCGATCCCCGGGTGTTCGGGGCGGAAACCTTGGAGGACCTGCTGCTGACGTGGCGCTCCGATGCGTGGCTGTACGCGGCGGCCAAGATGTCCAGGCGGATCATCGGTGCGGCGAAGGTCACAGACATCGAGACCCTCCCGGAGGAGCTGCGGGAAGGAGCGGCACGAGGTGTGCTCCGGGTGGCCCGTCGTCTGGTGCGCAAGCATGCCGCCGACAGCCGCCCCGAGGCCCTGGCCCGGCTCGCCGCGACGACGCTGCGGCAGGCCAGGACTCAGCGGTAGGGCAGGGCCAGCAGGTCGCGTCGTCGGACCCGGTTGTGCTGGACCGCGCCGGTGGAGTCGGCGGTGAACAGGCGTATGTCACCTCGGCTCTGGAGGCGACGCACCGCCTTGCCCAGACGCTCGATCTGGGTGTTGAGGGAGTCGATCTCGGCCTCCAGCGCCAGGATGCGGCGGATGCCCTCCAGGTTGATTCCCTCGTTCTGGCTCAGGTGCTGGATGTGGCGGAGTTTCGCGACGTCCTTCAGCGAGTAGCGCCGCCCCCTCCCCCGCGACCGTTTCGGCACCACCAGCCCGAGCCGGTCGTAACCGCGCAGGGTTTGCGGATGCATGTCCGCCAGCTGCGCGGCCACCGACACCGGGAACACCGGGGCTTCGGGGTCAAAGGCCTGAGGCAGGTTCTTGCCCATGTCAGTCTCCGAACAGCGCGGCCCGCGGATCTTCCTGACCCGCCTTCTGGGCGTATTCCTGCAGCGCGTTCCTGGCGGCTTCGCTGAGGTGTTCCGGAACCTTCACCTGGATGGTGACCAGCAGGTCCCCCATGGTGCCGTCCTTCCTGCGCACCCCCTTGCCGCGGACCCTGAGGGTGCGTCCGTTCGGGGTGTTCGGGGGCACGCGCAGTTTCACCCTGGGCCCCTGCAGCGTCGGGATCTGGATGTCGGCACCCAGCGACGCCTCCGCGAAGGTGACGGGCACCTCGATGGTCAGGTTGTTGCCCTGCTGCCCGAACAGCTTGTGGGGGGTGACGTGCACGGTGACGTAGAGGTCACCCGCCGCCCCGCCGTTCTGCCCGGCGACACCCTTGCCCTTGATGCGGATCTTCTGTCCGTCGATGACCCCGGCGGGGATCCGGACGTTGACGGTGTTGGTGGACTTCCCGCGACCGGAGCCGTTGCACGCCGGGCAGGGGTCCTCGACCAGCAGTCCGCGACCACGGCAGTCGGTGCAGGGTTCGCTCATCGAGAACACCCCGCCCGAGGTGGAGCTACGCATCCCGGAACCGTCGCATCCGGGGCACACCTTCGGCAAGGTCCCGGATTTCGCGCCCGTCCCGCGACACGCGCTGCACGCCTCGTCGGACATGGTTCGCATCGCGACGGTGGTGCCCTCGACCGCCTGCTCGAAGGCCAGTTTCACCTCCCCCTCGATGTCGGCCCCGCGGCGCGGTCCCCGCTGGGAGCTGCGTCGCGACCCGCTCGAACCGCTGCCGCCGAAGAGGTTGCCGAACAGGTCACCGAAACCGCCCTGCGCCCCTCCCGCGTTGCGGAACAGATCCTCGAAACCGGTGCTGCCCCCGCCCGAACCGCTCCGCCCGAAACGCACCCCGGCGCCACCGAACAGGCTGCGCGCCTCGTCGTATTCCTTGCGTTTCTCCGGGTTGGAGAGGATCGTGTTGGCCTCGGCGGCCTCCTTGAAACGGGCCTCGGCGGCCTTGTCTCCGGGGTTGGCGTCGGGGTGGTTGTCCCGGGCGATCTTCCGGAAGGCCTTCCGGATCTCCTCGGCGCTGGCCTTCTTGTCCACGCCGAGGACCTTGTAGTAGTCCTTTTCTATCCAGTCCTTGGTGCTCACTCATCGCCTCTCATCTGCGGGGGGCCGGCGCCACCGCCCCGGCCCCGTCCGCGGCTCAGTCCTGCCTGGGATTGGCGACGGCGACACGCGCCGGCCGGATCACTCGGTCCCTCAACTGGTAGCCCGGCTGAATGACCTGCGAGACCGTGGTCACGGTGACCTTCTCCTCGAGGGGAACCTCCATCAGAGCATCGTGATGGGTCGGGTCGAAGGGGTCACCGACGGCCCCGAAGACGACCAGACCGTGCTTGGCCGCCACCTTCTCGAACTCGTCTGCCACCATCTTGAAACCACCGTCCAGGTCCCCGTGGGACTTGGCCAGCTGGATCGCGTCGAGCACCGGCATCAGATCGATCACCACGGCCTCGATCCCAAGCTGCCGGGCCAACGCCCGATCACGGTCCACGCGTTTCTTGTAGTTGATGTACTCGGCCTGGAGCCGCTGCAGATCCGTGGTCCGCTCCGCCGCGACGGTCTCCCAGTCGGGGGTTTCCCCGGCCTCCCCGTCGTCCTCAGCGCTTCGCCGGGCCTCGGTCACGGTCTCTTCCTCGGCGGGCACCGAGGCGGCTGATTCAACAACCGCCTCGGCCTGCGCCACTACCTCATCAGGGGTGGGCTGCTCGCTCACTTGGATTCCTCGTCGTCCACGATCTCCGCGTCGACGACGTCCTCCTGGGAGCCGTCACCGGACTGAGCCGAGGACTCCCCCTCGGATGCCTGCTGCTGCGACGCCTCGGCCTTGGCCTGGGCCGCGGCGTACATGGCCTGGCCCATCGCGGCGGCCTTGGTGTTGAGGTCGTCGATGGCGGCCTTGACCGCATCGTTGTCCTCGCCCTTCAGGGCCTCCTTCAGCTTGTCGACGGCCTCGACGACCGGGGCCTTGGTCTCCTCACCGATGCTGTCGGCGTTTTCCTTGAGCAGTTTCTCGGTGCGGAACACCAGGGCGTCGCCCTCGTTGCGCATGTCGACGTTCTCGCGGCGCTTGCGGTCCTCCTCGGCGTGGCTCTCGGCCTCGCGCACCATGCGGTCGATGTCCTCCTTGGCCAGCGCGGAGCCGCCGGTGACGGTCATCGACTGTTCCTTGCTGGTCGCCAGGTCCTTGGCGTGGACGTGGACGATGCCATTGGCGTCGATGTCGAAGGTGACCTCGATCTGCGGGACCGAACGCGGCGCGGGCAGCAGCCCGGTCAGCTCGAAGTTGCCGAGCGACTTGTTGTCGCGAGCGAACTCACGCTCGCCCTGGTACACCTGGATCATCACGGAGGGCTGGTTGTCCTCGGCGGTGGTGAACACCTCGGAACGCTTCGTCGGGATGGTGGTGTTGCGCTCGATGATCTTGGTCATCACGCCACCCTTGGTCTCGATGCCGAGGCTCAGCGGGGTGACGTCGAGCAGCAGCACGTCCTTGACCTCGCCCTTCAGCACACCGGCCTGCAGGGAGGCGCCCAGCGCCACGACCTCGTCGGGGTTGACGCCCTTGTTGGGCTCCTTGCCGCCGGTCAGTTCACGCACGAGATCCGCGACCGCGGGCATGCGGGTGGAACCACCGACCAGCAGCACCTGGTCGATCTTGTCGACGCTGGTGTTGGCGTCCTTGATGACGGTGTTGAACGGCGTGCGGCAGCGGTCCAGGAGGTCCTCGGTCATCCGCTGGAACTCGGCGCGGGTCAGTTTCTCGTCAAGGTGCAGCGGGCCGGCCGCCGAGGCGGTGATGTAGGGCAGGTTGATGGAGGTCTCGGAGGCCGAGGACAGCTCGATCTTGGCGCGCTCGGCGGCCTCCTGGAGGCGCTGGCGGGCCATCTTGTCCTGCGAGAGGTCGACGCCGTGCTTGTTCTTGAACTGCGTCGCCAGCCACTCGACGATCTTGGCATCCCAGTCGTCGCCACCGAGCCGGTTGTCACCGTTGGTGGCCTTGACCTCGAAGACACCGTCGGCGATGTCCAGGAGGGAGACGTCGAAGGTGCCGCCACCGAGGTCGAAGACCAGGACGGTCTGCTCCTTGTCGCCCTTGTCGAGGCCGTAGGCCAGCGCAGCGGCGGTGGGCTCGTTGATGATGCGGTCCACGGTCAGGCCCGCGATCTCACCGGCCTCCTTGGTTGCCTGGCGTTCAGCGTCCGAGAAATAGGCGGGAACGGTGATGACCGCGTTGGTGACGGCCTCACCCAGGTAGGCCTCGGCGTCCCGCTTCAGCTTCTGCAGCACGAAGGCCGAGACCTGCTGCGGGCGGTAGTCCTTGCCGTCGATGCCGACCTTCCAGTCGGTGCCCATGTGACGTTTGACGGAACGAATGGTGCGGTCCGGGTTGGTGACCGCCTGACGTTTCGCCACCTCACCGACGAGCACCTCTCCGGAGGGGGTGAAAGCGACAACGGACGGGGTGGTGCGGGCTCCCTCGGCGTTGGGGATGACGGTGGGCTCGCCACCCTCGAGGACAGCGACGACCGAGTTGGTGGTGCCGAGGTCGATGCCTACTGCACGTGCCATGTGGGTATCTCCTGATTCATTGTGTGGCCAGCGTTTGTTGCCAATCCCAAGCCCCTTGAGCGGGGCAGACTCAACTATGCCACACGGACGGTTCAGGCTGCAACTCAAAGTTGAGCCTCAGGGACTCAACCCGGGTTCGGTCGGGGTTTTCCCTTGTTCGTCGGCTCGCGGAACACGCCCGCGCGTTCGGCATCCGTCCAGCCTCCGGAGCCGGGGAACAGGCACCCCCGCGGGGCTGGGGATCGCCGGTAGTTCCAGGCGGTCCCGGCGGGGTCGTCCATCACCCACCGGACCAAGCGGGCGCTTTTCAGCGCCACGACCTCCTCTGGTATCTATTCCTGTTCCTTTTCTCCCTTTCCTCCCTCAGGTATTTCTCCAGCCGGATATTGAGGCCACCCAGGACGTGCCAGCCATTGATGATGACGGCCCCGTTCGCGCCGTCGCCGTCTGCATCCGGTTCGATCTCGACCGTTGACATGATGTTGATGCTCCGGTTGATCACCTGGACCCGCCACGGCAGGTAGACGGTGAATCCACCCAGCACCGATTTCAGGTTCAGTTCGATCACCACCCCCGGCGCCATGATGTCCTCGACGTGAATCGCGCTGCCGCCCAGCACCGTGACGCTTCGTATGGTCGACATGCTGGGGCTCATCCGGACCGTCCCGCGCCTCAGGAGGACGACCTCGCTGTAGGGGGAGATGTTGTCCGTGACGATGATCCGCTCGGGAGGCTCGTCGGAGGGCTCTTCCTTGCGCCACTTGGCACCACCCGGCAGGTCTGAGATGAGATCGGACAGGTCGCTGACGTAGCGGGCCTTGAGGCAGAACTGCTGCCTGTCCTCGAACTCCTCACGGCCGAGTTGGTCCGCCGCGTAGGCGGCCTGGAGCATTTCGAGCACCTCGTCACGGTCAAGGTCACCGGCACGTATCTGATCCCGCCGCGACGCCCCCTTGGGCAGCTTTTCCGACATGCAAGGCAGTCTACGGCCATCGCGGCCGCGGCGTCTCACCAATACCAACGAAGGTCGGAAAAGTCTTCAACCAAAAAGTTCCGCGGAAAATCGGAAATCCCTTGCCGGGTTCCTGAGACCATTCGATTTCAGCCGGCCGGCGCGAAACAACGGCGCCGTTCGAGCAGAATGGGTTCCGGAGGATTCGGTGTTCCAGGAACCGGGAGGTGATCGACGTGCACGAGGAGTCCTCGGAGGCCGACTTGTTCGCGTACCGCAGCTACGGGGGCTGGGGCGTGCAGCGCCCCGAGCACGGCACTCTGGGCCGGTACAGCCCCGACATGACCAGGGTGCTGCCCGACGGCCGCACCGTCGCCCTGACGTTGCGCCTGGACCGCGCCGCCTACCAGCTCTACCGCGAGGCCGGGGCCGATCACGAGCAGGCGCTGCACAACTCCCTGCTGTGCCCTGCGTGGGCCGGGATCCACGACACCCCCGGGTCGGGAACGTGGGAGATCGAGCTCCAGGCCCCGGCTTCGGACCGGGTGGAGTTGGTGGCCATGCTGTGGCCGCATGACGACCGGGAGTGGCCCCGCGGGGAGATCAACCTCCTCGAGGGCCGCATCGGCACCGGCCGGACCCTCACCAACCTCCACTGGCCCGATCCCGGAACCGGACAGCCCGCCCACGCACCCGAGGAGATCGACCTCGACGTCACCTCGTGGCACCGCTACCGGGTGGACATCGCCCCGGGCCTCGTCCGCTGGCTCGTCGACGGCGAACTCCGCCGTGAGCTCCGCACCCCCCACGCCCCGCACGACCTGCCCCTTCACCTGGTGGTCCAGGCCGGGGTCAATCCCACAATCCGGGAGGACTGGCACGACGACCTGGAGTGGGAACAGACCATCCTGTTCCGCCCCCTCCGGACCCCGGGGTCTCGCTCATGAACCGCTGAGGCACGCCCTCCGAGGGAACGGGAAACACCATCCGATCCGGTTTTCCCGGCGATTCACGCACAGAGGCCACACAGCCCGGCCGGGCAGAAGCTACCCCGCGAGGGCATCTCAAAGCAGCTCTTTGACCGGTTCCTTGCGTCCTCGAAGGCATCCCTCACCGCCGCACATGCCCACCTCACGACCTCCGACCACCGCAACGCCACTTGTAAATATGTAGATTTACAGGCAGCCAGCTCCCGAAGCTGGGCCGCGTGGCGATCGGGGACCTGCAGCGCGACCGCGAGGCGGCTCAGGTCGGCCCGCCGACGACCCCGACGTGCCGTGGACCCCTGGGCGCGGTTTGCATCCGGTCGCTCATCCCGAGAAGCCATCAAAACCCACCCACGGCCCGCTCGCACACCGCCAAGGACCCGGACCGGAGCGGATTCGGGGGTGGTCGCGGGCAGATCTCATCGGCTTGCCGTCCGCCCCGCAGACGCTGCGGAAACCCAAAATAATCGAACTCATGAGATAATACCTGTACTACGCCGAGGTCGAAAATCCAACGGCGGATTCGACGATGCGGACCGCCCCGGACGTCACCGCGCGATCCCCCACCACGGCCTGTCCCTCGAACTCCCAGCCGCGCCCCACCGTCGGCGCGACACAGAATTATGCCCTACTTGTTCGATTAAATCCGCTTGCTGTCGCTTCCCGCGAAGCGCACAACGCTCCGCTGTTTGAGGCGCAGCGATGCGCAGTGACGATTTCACCGGAGCAGGGCCGGCGGGCGCACCCTCCAGATCTGGCCGATCCCCACCCCGCCCTGATTCCGCGGCAGCTCTTCAGCTAGTCTTCCCCTGCGCCCCGCCTTGTGACTATCCTTGTGCTCGGCACCCCAGTCAACGCTTCCGCAGTGGAGCACCGCACAAAACTGGAGCCTTCTCATGAAATCACCATCGCGACCGCTGCTGACCACGCTGGTCTGCTCCCTCGTCGTGCTCACGGGCTGCGCCTCCCCCTCGGTACGGGAAGCGCTGAGTCCCTCCGACTCCTCCGCGACGACACAGTCGGCGGAGGATTCCCTCTGTCCCGGGTCTGTTCCGACCTCGCCCCACTCGGCCTCGGCCGGGAACATCCCGTCCGCACCCACGACGACAGCCACCCGCCCGGCTTCCGGCCTACCGGAGTTCCACTCCTTGGCCGAGGCGCGGAAGCAGCTCCCGAAGGACTCGACAGGTTTCATCCTGACCGACGGCATCACCTCACTCACCTACGCGAAGGGCACCGGGGACGGTGAGGTGGCCATCAAGGGAACGACCTACGCCACCACGTTCGAGGAGATCAAGGACGGCGGAAAAGAAGGTTTCATTCCTCTGTTGGCGCAGGACATTCCCGCCGATGCGACGTCCACCCTCAAGGCCGCCCTGGAACTGGCCGGGCAACGTGGCGTCGGTGTCCGGCTGAGCCCGTCGCAGAGCTACACCGTCTCCGGCGAGCTCGTGCTTCCGAAGGGGATGACGTATTTCGACGGCGCGGGTGCGACCATCACAACCGCGCTCAAGGGCGGGACCAGCGATGATCCGAAGAATGTTCTCCGGATCGCACCCGGCTCCAGCGGAACAACCCTGACCAATACCACGATCGACATGACGGGTTCCGACCCCCACACCCGTGGGGTGCTGGTCTTCGCAAAAAGCGAGGAGAACATCAGCGATGTGACCATCAGTGGTCTGACCATCGCCAATTCCAGGTATCGCGGCATCGCGGTGCTGGGACGCGAAGGCGATGTTGACAACATCCGCATCGAGAACAACCAGGTCGCGGTGGCGCCTGAACTCCAACGCACTGAAGGGGTGGTTGCGATCGGTGTCTACTCCGGTCTCTCGGAGAGCTCCAAGCCGGTCTACGACCAATTCGTGACAACCGGCGAGGTGTCGAAACTCAGCCACACGGCAACCAGGGTCACCGTCTCCGGGAACCGCATCACGGGCGGGTACTACGGCCTCGAATTCTCCGGGGTCGGTTGCAGCGTCGTGAGCAACAACTTCTCAACCATGAACACCCGCAACCTGTCCATGCAGGACAGCTCCTACGGGAACACGGTGGAGGACAACCACTTCAACTACAGCGTCTCCTCGTCCATTCACCTGGCATACGGGTCTCACAACAACACGATCCGGCGCAACACGATCGTCACCGGCATCTCCATGGGGCAGGGGCTGCTTCAGGCCTACCAGGGCAGCCATGACAACACCTTCCAGGACAACACCATCGAGGTCTTCGAGGACAAGGCGACACAGGTTGTCAAGGAAGACGATCCCGGGGAGATTGACGACGCCCCGAAACAGCCCAATTGGATGATGTACGTCGGTCCCTACTCGAACAACAACACCTTCACCGGAAACGTCCTCTCGGGGCAGGCCAACAGGTCGGTCGTCGCGGTGGAATCAATCTGGGACAAGAAATCCTCGTTCTCCGGCGAGGGGAACGGGAACCCGTACTCGTACATGGGAACCCACCCGGGTTACCCGGGAACCTCCATCGAGGTGGACTACGCCGGAGGGCGAGGGGATCTCACGGGAACCACGATCACCGACAATGTGATGTTCACCACCGGGACCCCGTTCTACGTGGCTGCTGACGTCTCCAAGGGTTTGGCGGTCAAGAACAATGACGTCGCCGGGGCCTCGGACGGCAACGAGCGTCTCATCGGCAACAGCACGGGCCTGAACCTGTCCGGGAACCAGCTGGCGGGTACCGGGTACCCGGTTGACAAGCCCTTGGTCCAGCACGAGGGCAGCCTCGAAGGCGTCGGCACGGCACGCGTCACCTACACCGACCGGACGATCGGCACCCATCACTCCCAGGTCACCACACAGCAGGGCGATGACAAGGACACCAACCTCGTCGTCGACTCCCCCGACGACACCGTGACCGACGCCGGGGGCAACGACACCCTCAACACCGCCGTCGACTCGACCCTGCCGTCGGGGGTGGAGAATCTCCGGATGCTGGGCAGCGAACCGCTGCAGGCCACGGGCAACGAGCTGTCAAACACGATGCACGGCAACTCCGCGGACAACGTCATTGACGGTGCCGACGGCGATGACACCCTGGCAGGTGGTCAGGGAGAGGACACCCTCACCGGTGGCGCGGGGAATGACAAGTTCGTCCTGGACGGCCAGCTGAACGGCGACGTCGACAAGATCACGGATTTCACCACGGGACAGGACAGGATCAACCTGCCCGTGGCCACCTTCGGCGGACTGAACGGCAGCTGGTTCACCACCGGCACGGTCACCACCACCACGCGGGTGTATCAGCAGGGGGAGACGTTGTTCTTCGACGCCGACGGTTCGGGCACTTTGTTCGCCCCGGTCGCATTCGCAACGTTGCCGCAGGGAGTCCAGCTCACCGTCAACGACTTCGCCTGATCCCCAACCCCGGGGTCTGCGGATCCGTGGTCGGGTGGTCTGCCGCGGCAGGCCACCCGACCTTTCACGTGGCCACGGAACAAGATTTGCGGAATCAACCATTGGGAGCTTTCCGGAGAGGGCATGGGCGTCTCCGACGACTACGCAACACTCACCGTGAGGTCGGATTGCATCAATTCCAATGGATGTTTCCGAACCGACTTCACCGGGAGGGGCAGGAATTCTTCCCCGGGCTGCGCCTCGACGGCCTCGACCCGAACACCCGCACTCCGGCGGTGACGTTTGAGGACCTGACCCGACTCCTGTTCGGTTCCAAGGCGCACTGGGTCGCATGGAACATCCCTTCCGGGGTTCGGACCGTCACGAACCGTTTTCCTCGGCGACTTCTCGTGCCGCTTTTTCTCTCGGAGGGTGTTTCTCCAACCAGTCGAGCAGGAATTTCATGAAGATGAGAGCGATCAGGCTGGCCGTCAGCGCAGCGAGGAGACTCTGGAAGAATGTTGTGAACAGCCACGCGACCGAGAGCCATATGAGGAGGTCCTCGAAGACGTCGCCGATTCTCCGGAAAATCCCGATGACGAGAAGAGCCGTCAGGAACGCATTGATGACCGTGGTGATGACCCAGAAAGCAGGAAACATCCACAGGAGGTTGAGCCAGAGCCACGGATCGTGGCTCCGCAGCTCACCGACACCCGGGATGAGGGCGACGCCCACCACACCCACCGCCATCGGTACGGCGGCAACGGCGCTGACAGCGACGAGGAGCCAGAACATGATGACAGCACCCCAGAAGGTGACGGGCTGATCCTTTGAGCTCATGTTCTGGTTCCTCTCGTTCAGACGAACGTCACGAACCACCGCGCGATTTCGATGGCCACATCTGTCGGGATGCCGTTCTGCGTGAGGAAGGTTGCGATACCCAGCTCGGTTGTGTCTCCGATCGAGTCTACCAAGCCATAGATCTTGTCAACCTAGGAACGAACCGGATTAGGCAGGCATGGGCGTCCGTATGTCAGGGCTATTTTGTTCGCTTTCCTGAGGATGGATCCCAAAGACTCCTGCCCTTTGCTGGCCCTGTCCTCTAGTGGCGTGGCGTTTAAATAGTTTTATGGTTTGGTGGGGTAGTGGAGCATGGCGAACAAACCAGCCCCGACCCTGCCGCTTCGTGACGGTGACCAAGCGATACTTGAGAAGGTGGTGCGTTCAAGCGCCACAACCGCAGGGGCAGCGCAGCGGGCGAGGATCGTGTTGCTGGCCTCCCGGGGAGTCGCGAATGCGTTGATCTCTGAGTTGGTGGGGGTGTCTCGACCGACGGTGAATCTGTGGCGGGGCCGCTACCTGGAACACGGTCTGGAGGCTGGGAGCCTGTCAAGTTCTTTGTGTAAGCGTTCGCGGTCATGGTGGTCAGAGGTGGGGGTTGATGCGGTCGGGGTAGACCAGTGAGAGCTGTTGCAGTGCTTGTTTCCAGTTCGTCGTGGCCTGGCCCTCGACGAGGCGTCCGGGTGCTTTGCGTTGCTCGGTGCGCAGACCTCGCTCTTTCGCCCGGTCGCGCGCTCGATTTGTCTTCGATGTCGCAGATCGCCAGCCAGAGCAGCTTGACGACCGCGTGATCGTTGGGGAAGTGGCCGCGGTTCCTGGGTCACCTTCCGCAGCTGGTGGTTGAGCGACTCGATCGAGTTGGTCGTATAGATCACACGCCGCAGTTCGGGCGGGAACGCGAGGAAGGGCGTGAACCGCTCCCCGCGCGTCACGGAATGCCTTGCTGGTCGAAGGGGTAGCGCCTGCCCAGCTCGGTCGCCTCGAAGGCGGCGAGCTCGGCAGGCGCTGTCTCGGCGTTCGCGGCCTGATAGATCGGCTTCAGCGCGGCGGTGACGGCCTTGCGGTCGGGGGTGGGAGACGAACCGCATCGCGGCGCGGATCAGGTGGACCACGCAGGTTTGCACGGTCGCTTCCGGCCAGGCCTGTCTCGACCGCTTCGGGGAAGCCTGTCAGGCCATCGCAGCAGACGATCAGTACATCCCCGGCACGCCGCGGTTGGCGAGCTCGGCGCAAACGGCCGCCCAGAACCTCGTGCCCTGGTTCGCCGCACCCAGATGCCCAGCACGTGCTTGATGCCCTCCATGTCGATGCCGATGGCGAG
>CALCKT010000007.1 GCA_937965785.1 uncultured Propionibacteriaceae bacterium
AGCTGTGGCAAGGAGGACGGTGATGAGGCGTTTCATGCCGGGCACCTCAGGGCGTTTTCGTTCGTGGCATCGCCGAATTTCCAGCCGGTTTCGGTTTTGACCACATTCACATTCCACTGGAGATACTGCGGCCGGTCCATGGGCACCACGCTCTTGCCGGCTGAGTCGATCACATCGACCTTCCCTGCGTCCGTGCACATCTGGACATCCATGGAGCGCACCCCGTCAAACTCGACCGGTTCCGAAGCGCCCGTGATGTGAACAACCGCCTCCCCGGTCTGCACCTGACCATTCCCGCGATACTCCGCAAGAGTGTCCATCTGTATTTCCTGGCTCTGGCCAATGGTGATGTTCTTGAGGGGCTGGGGATCGGCATCCGGATTGCTGAAAACCTCATTTCGGATGCGGATGAACTCGATCAGCACATTGGCTGCTTCGAGTTGCTCCGGGGTGAAGGTCTCCGACGGCTGGGGTTTCACCGGCGATGACGATGCAGCCGACGGTTGGGCCGTGGTGGTTCGGGGAGGCTGCTGCGGGGCAGTCCCCCCAGGACTCCGAATCACTGCTCCCCGGACCTGGCTGTTGCCCGCCACACGAGGCCAGCAGCAAAACCGCGGCCACAGCGACCGCCGTGGTGGTTCCTTTGATGCGATGTTTCATCGTTCAACACCCCCATTGGTGTCACAAACCCGGCAGGCGTCTCCAACCCGGGATCACACGACTCTAGAACCAACAACCAGACCCTGCGGGGCAATGCGAAGACTTTGGCCAAAAGTTAAGGATCCTGCGGATCGAGCAGCCCGTCGAGGATGGGTGAATCGGACCGGCGAACGTTGGCGCGGAGAGGGTTGGCCTCGGGTTTCCTGCGGGCTGTCGGTGCCTGCGGTTACTCTGTTGATCATGCCCAGAGTCATGGCCGTCACCTTCGAGCAGTACGGTCGTCTGCACTACCTCGACCCGGATGGTGTCGACTATCGCGTCGGTGACTGGGTGCTCTACCCGACCGAAGACGGTGCGGAGGTGGCGCGCGTGGTGTGGGCGCCGGAGGAGACGACGCTGGATGCCCCGCTCCCGAAGTGCTTGGGACGCGCCATGAAAGTGGATCTGAGACGCGACGAAACCAACCGGGAACACCGCCGCAGGATCCGTGAGGTGGCAGTGGAGCGGATCACCGCCCACGGGCTGCCCATGAAGGTGATGGCAACCGACTACATAGACTCCTCCAAGGAATACGACAAGCTGGCGGTGATCTACTTCACGGCCCCGGGCAGGGTGGACTTCCGAGCCCTGATCGGCGACCTGGCCCGTGCCATCGGGGCGCGCATCGATCTGCGGCAGATATCCTCCCGAGACACCGCCAGGCTGGTCGGAGGGGTTGGCATGTGCGGCCGGGAACTGTGCTGCACCCTGTTCCTCGACGAGGTCGATCCGGTGTCCATGCGGCTGGCGCGCAGCCAGAACCTGGCAGCGAACCCCCTCCAGATCCAGGGGGTTTGCGGGAAGCTACTGTGCTGTCTGGCTTTCGAACACCCGCTGTATGTGGACTTCTTGAAGCGGGCGCCGCAGATCGGGGAGCATGTCACCACTCCGGACGGGCCGGGCCGGGTGGTTGGGCATGTGGTGCCGACGGGAGAAGTGGCGGTACGGACCGCCGACGGGGTGAGACGTTGCCCGCTGGCGCGGGTTTGTGGCTGGAAGAGGAACCGAGTGGCGCACCAAGCCACTCCGGATGAGGAGAGTTGATGCGAAGAGGGATTGTCTGGTTCCAAGGGATGCTGATCTTCGTCGCGGTCAGTCTCGTGGTGACGTTCTTCGCCAGCGGGATGCTGGCTCCGGGAAAGCAGGTATCGGGGACGCCATCGGCCGAGCCGTCGGTGCAGCCCCCTCCCACCGTTGGTGACCAGAAACCCGGGGTGCCCGCGGTTCCCGTCTCCGAACACGAGACGTGGCCGAGCGAGGCAACCGAGAACCCCGACCGGCAGCTCGACGTCAAGGCGTCCAACCCCGCGGTGCAGCTCCCAGCCGCCCTCGGAGACGACCTGACCCCCTACTGGCAGCAGTCCTTGAGCTGGCAGCCCTGCGGCAAGGCCATGTGCGCCACCATGAAGGTGCCCCTGGACTGGGACAACCCCGGCAAGGCGGCGCTGGACATCAAGGTCACGAAGATGCCCTCCGAGAACCCGACGAAGGGTCCGTTGTTCGTCAATCCCGGTGGCCCCGGCGTGGAGGCGGGTTCGTTCGCCACGACCCTGGGAAGCGACAAGTGGAAGGGATACGACATCATCGCGTGGGATCCGCGTGGTTCCGGGGAATCCACCCACGTGCAGTGCGGCACCACCGAGCAGACGGACAAGGCCTATTTCGCGGACGGCACCCCGGACGACGAGGCGGAGAAAACCGCCCTCAACGACACCTGGGCCGCTTTCGCCCGGGAATGCCGGGAGGCCTCCGGTGAACTGCTGGACCACGTCTCCACCATCGAGAACGTCCGCGACCTCGACCTGCTGCGTTTCCTGACCGGGGCGGAGAAACTCAACTACCTGGGTGTCAGCTACGGCACCTTCATAGGCGCGATGTACGCGGAACTGTTTCCGGAACGCACGGGCCACCTGGTGCTGGACTCCGCCGTCGACATCACCAACGATGACGCGGTTTTCCAGGCCGAGGGTTTCGAGACGGCCCTCGGGCTCTACGCGGACTGGTGCGCGGGTGAGGATTCCTGCTCCCTCGGGAACTCGCGCGACGAGGTGACCTCCCGCATCAACACCTTCCTGCACGGCCTCGACGCCAAGCCGATCAAGGTCGGGGACCGGCAGGTGACGCAGGGCCAGGGTGCCACGGGCATCGCTTTGTTCCTCTACTCGGGGAAGGAGGCCTATCCGAGGCTCACCCAGCTCCTGGAAGCGGCGATGAAAGGCGACGGCAGGGGCATCCTCAAGGCCTCCGATCTCCTGACGGGCCGCACCGACAACGGGTGGGAGACCGTCGCCTACGCCTTCCCGGCCATCCGGTGCGTGGACCAGCCGGACGCTGGGGTCGCGGTCACCGAGGAAACGCAGAAGAAGGTGGCCGAGAAGGCCCCGGTGTTCGGCGGCAACATGGGTATGGAACTGGTCTGCGAACGCTGGACCGCCAATTCCGCACCCAACCTGAAATTGACCGGCAAGGGCGCGGCGCCGATCCTGGTGGTGGGGGCGACGGGGGACTCCGCCACCCCCTACCAGCAGGCCGTCACCATGGCGAAGCAGCTGGAATCCGGGCATCTGCTCACCTACGACGGCCCCGGTCACGGTTCCGTCACCTCGGGGAATGAGTGCGTGGACGAGACGATCACCGCCTACTTCGAGGACGGAACCCTCCCCGAGGACGGCAAGATCTGCAAGTGAGTGGGTGCTTTGCCCACGGGTGCGGATGAGTCCCGCTCCCGGGGTCTACCCTTGGTGCATGTCTGCGACAAGCCGGTTCATCGATCGCATCTGGCCTCCTGCCTGGCTCTACTCCACCTACGAAGCCCAGGTGGTCAAACGGCTGGATCGCTCCGCCATGCCCCGTCACGTGGCGGTGCTGGCGGACGGCAACCGGCGGTGGGCGCGACTCAACGCACCAGGCCAGCCCCTCGTCGCTGGGTATCGCGCGGGGGCCGCGAAGCTGCAGCAGTTCGTCGAGTGGTGCGACGACCTCGGTATTCCCGTCATCACGTTGTGGGTGCTGAGCACCGACAACCTCGACCGTTCCGCCGCGGACGAACTGGAACCGCTGCTGGAGGTCATCGACGAACTGGTGGTGAAACTGGCTGACACGGGACGCTGGCGGGTGCAGGCGGTCGGTGATCTAGACCTGCTCCCGAAGGAGCGGGCCGCCAGCCTCAGGGCGTCGGCGGCCAGAACGGAAGCGGTGGAGGGCATGCACATCAACGTCGCGGTCAGCTACGGCGGCAGACACGAGCTGCGCGACGCCTTCAGGTCGCTGCTGGCGGAACGGGCCGCGCAGGGCCGCACCCTGGAGGAGGTGGCGGCCACCGTCGAGATCGACGAGATCTCGGAGCACCTGTACACGAAGGGCCAACCGGACCCGGACCTGATCATCCGCACCTCGGGGGAGCAGCGGCTCTCCGGTTTCCTGCTGTGGCAGTCGGCGCACAGCGAGTTCTACTTCTGTGAGGCCCTGTGGCCGGACTTCCGCAAGGTCGACTTCGTGCGTGCCCTGCGCAACTACACCCAGCGGGAACGCCGTTTCGGCCGGTAGCCGCAGTGGGGTCAGCGGCTCAGCGCCTTGACGAGCTGCTCGATGGTCTCCTGTTTCGGGGTGCGTCCGTCGGGCAGGGTGATGTGCCGGGAGAAGTAACCGTTGTGGTGGATGGGGCCCATGTTCACGGTGTGGATGCGGCCGTCCCTGACGGCGCGGCCGTAGGAGGACAGCGGGGCCGTGAACCAGCGCCCGGGAAAGGCGATGGTGCCCAGCGACTGGGCGCGGTCGCGGCTGCCTTTCAGGTGCGTCAGCGAACCGACGTGATCCAGCCCCGGGTCGTCGGCGTAGACCCCTCCGATGGAGACGACGTCGACCCGCACGTCGTGGGCGGCCAGGAAACGGGCCACCCCGCAGGCGATCTGCGCGCCACCGGAGTAGCCGATCAGCGTCACCGGGGCCGGGTCGTCGGGGTCATAGCCCGCGTTCAGGAGGGAACGCCACACCACGCACGCGACCCCGAAGTTGTAGGTGCCGCCGTAACGCTGATCGGCGGAGACCAGCACCTGCATGACGTTGCGCAGGTTGATCAGGAAAGGCAGCGGCGACCAGGGGAACCGGTGTCGCGCCCAGTCCAGGCGACGCCACAGCCAGGCGGTGGCGCGCTGCGGTAGCCCGCGGTTCTCCATGGCGTAGGGGAACACGTCCTCGGTGATGGCAACGTCGGGAAGCTGTTTCCGCACCTCCTCCAGCACCGCGTGCTCGCGGCGCGATATCGACCTGCCGTCGAGCACCGCGATGCCCGACAGGTACACCGCGAACCGCCGGATGCCGGTGGCGGGTGCGGGTTCCGGGGCCGGAAGGGATGGCGTCGGGTAGCGTCGTGCCCACCATTCGAGGGATTCGAGGGGAGCCAGCAGCGCCAGGACGAGGACCACCAGCAGCGTCACCTCGAGCAGCGCGAGAATCATCGGCCGGATCACGGGATCGCCTTCGCCTCGACGGGAATGAACGGCGCCCCGGCCAGCACGTCCCGCGGACCCAGGATCGCAGGTCGGCCCGTCACCAGGGTCCAGATGCGGCTGGTCAGGTATCCGATGGGGTGCCCGAGCAGCCGCGAGGCGATCTGCATGATGCCCCAGGCCAGCCCGGTGGCGATCAGGGCCTGCCACCAACTGGTCTCCATCGCCGCCGTCACCAGCAGCCACAGGCAGATCGCGCTCCAGCCCTGCAGGATGCGGCCGATCAGCAAACCGAGGTGGGGGATGAACACCAGGAACCCGTAGGCCAGGGGAGCGGTGGAGGACAGCGTCACCGCCAGCAGGTCGGTGAGGCGCATGCTGTGCTGGGTGATGGGGCCCGCCACTACCCACAGGATCAACGCCTGGATGGTGTACAGCAGGGTGAGGAAGATCCCGCCGACCAACAGCATCGCCAGGAACCGAACGCCCCTGACGCGGTTGATGAACAGCACGGCGCAGTGCCCGATCAGGGTGGAAACCCCGGCAACCAGCGCGATGAGCCCGGCTGTGGGTAGACCGGGCAACCCCAGGGAGGGGTCCTCGACCACCCGGAGCGAAGCCACGTCCCAGATGGTTGTCAACCATCCGAAGAAATCCACGACCCCATTGTCGCGGAATGCCCCGGGAACCGACGCGAGTCCCACACCGGATCCACAGGTCGGCTGAGTCGGCCTGCTCTTTTCCGAAGTTGGTTGAGCCGGCTTGCTCGTTCTGCGAGCTGGTCGTGTCGAAACCTCTTGGGGGTGGTTGGGGGGTTTCGACTCGGGCCGCTCGTTCCTCGCGTCCCGGCTCAACCGGCTTCGGAGAAGGGGATGTCCCGGCTCAACCGGTTTCAGGAAGGGGTTTCATAACTCACTGTTCGGCGGTCTGCTTCTCGACGGCGGCTTTCGCCTCGTCCAGGTGGGCCTGGCAGATGGCGGCCAGTTCCTCGCCGCGTTTCCACAGCGCCATCGACTCCGCCAGCGTCGTCCCACCCGACTCCAGTGTGGCGACGGTCTTGACCAGTTCGTCGCGGGCTTCCTCGTAGGACAGCTTCTTGGGTTTGGTCATCGGGACTCCTTCGGGTGACTGGCCTTTGTGGTGAGGGTGAGTTCGCCGTCGGCCAGGTGAGCCGTCAACGTGCCCCCGACGGGGGCGTCGGCGACGCTGGAGACGGTGCGGTCGCCGTCGACCAGCAGGGTGTAGCCGCGTTGCAGGGTGGCGGCGGGGGACAGGGCCCGCACCGCCGACAGGTGGGAGGCCAGTTCGGTTCGTCTGCTGGTGAGCTGCTGGTCGACGGCGGTGCGGAGCCGGTGACGCAGCAGGGCGAGGCGGTCGCGGTGCCCCTCCAGCGCGGCGGCGGGGCTGGCGAGGACGGGGCGGCGCCGCAGTTCTGCGAGTTCCTGCCGGGCCTGCCCGATCCGCACATCGACGGCCTGCCTGAGCCTGGCGCGGGCCAGGGCGACGAGGTCCTGCTCGGCCGTGAACTCCGGGACGATGCGCGAGGCCGCGTCGGTGGGGGTGGAGGCCCGCAGGTCGGCGACGAAATCCAGCAACGGGGTGTCGGACTCGTGTCCGATGGCGGAAACCACCGGGGTGCGGCAGGCGGAAACCGCCCGCACCAGGCCCTCGTCGGAGAACGGCAGCAGATCCTCCAGCGCCCCACCACCGCGGGAGATGACGATGACGTCGACCTCCGGGTTCTCGTCGAGTTCCTGGAGGGCCTGCATCACCGACGCGGCGGCGCCCGGTCCCTGAACCGGTGAGTGCACGACGGTGAAACGTGCCGGCCAGCGACGGGTCACGTTGCGCAGCACGTCGCGTTCGGCGTCGGAATCCTTGCCGGTGATCAACCCGATGCGCCGGGGAAGCAACGGCAACCGGCGTTTGCGGTGGGGATCGAACAGGCCCTCGGCCTGGAGTTTGCGGCGCCGCGCATCCAATTCGGCCAACAGCCTGCCAACACCCGCCACCCGCAGCTCCAGGCATTCGAAGCTGAGCGACGCATTGGGTTCCCACACCCGCGGTTTCAGGCGCACCGCCACCTGCGACCCCTCCGGCAGCGGGCCCGCCGCATCCAGCACGAAGGCCGTGGTCGTCACCGAGCAGGAGACATCGGCGAACCGATCCCTCAGGGTGAGGAACTGGGTGGGTGCTGCGCGGCGTTTGATCTCGATGACCTGCGCCTCCACCCAGATCTCGCCGAGCCTGCCCACCCAGTCCGCGACGGCACCGACGACTCGCGCCAGGGGCTGCGGATGCTCGGGAGAACTGGTCAGGGCCATGTCAGGGAGCCTACCCATGCACCCTGACGAATGCCCGGACTACGCTTGGAGCATGAGTCAGCAACCTCTTGACAAATCCGAGTTCGAGGCCGCACTGGCGGCCCGCAAGGACTTGGGCCCGGAGATGGAACCGGCCCTCGTCGAATCATTCGCGGAGAAGGTGGTTGCTGAGATCAGGCGTCAGCAGGCAATGAGCCCGGGACCGGGCATGTCGCAGACGTTCACGCCGGCCCAGCAGGCCCGTGCGCAGCGTCAGGAACGTTCCTACAACCCGATGGCGCTGGCGATCACATCGATGGCTTTTGCCATCCCGCTGACCGCCATCGCTTTGATATTCGGCGGGCCTCTCATGGGGTTGGTGATCTGGGCGGGGATCGTCGGCATCAATTTCGCCGCCGCCCTGGGGAATTTCAAGTTCAACGGCCCCTCGTCGCGCTGACTTTCGGCCAGGCGGTTCCTTGGCCACATTGCGACTCCCGTCCCCGGAAAACCCCGCCGGCGTGTCCCGCTTAGTATCGGGTGCTGTGAGCAGCAGGAAGGGATCCCGGAAACCCGGGGGACATTCACAGGGTTGGGTGCCTAACCATCACGGGGCATGGGCGATGCTGATCATGCCCTACGTCATGGGGATGATCTGGGCCGTCGGGGCCGGACGGTTCTCGTGGCCGCTGGTGTTGCTGGCCCCGGTGTGGGTGATCGGCTATTTCGCCTTCTTCGCCACGGCGACGTGGCTGAAGTCGAACTTCAAACCCAGGTATCGCCGCGCTGTGCTCACCTACGGCGCGATCACCGTCGTCCTCGGCATTCTGCTGCTGGCGTTGAAACCCGCGTGGTGGGCGTGGGCGCTGGTGTTCGGGCCGCTGACCGGGATCGGGTTGTGGCTGGCGTGGAAACGCCGCGAACGATCGCTGCCGTCGGGTTTCGTGACGGTACTGGCCGCCGCGGGACTGCCCCTGGTGCTCGGCTCGGAGGGGCCGCTCAACCTCGGTGGCCTGCCGGTGCTGGCGGGGTTGTCGCTGGCCTGCTTCGGCTATTTCTTCGGCACCGTTTTCTATGTCAAGACCAACGTGCGGGAACGCGGTCGGGTGAGCTATATCGTCTACTCCGTCGCCTGGCACGCGGCCTGCGCGGTGCTGTTCGCCGTCGTCGACTTCAACCTGCCCCGCTGGTGGCTGGTGGCGTTCTTCGTCGCCTGCACGCTGCGGGCGTGGCTGGTGCCCTCGCTGGGGGTGATGAAGGGACGCAAGGTGACCACCAAACAGCTCGGCTACACGGAGATGATCGCCACCGCGGCGCTGCTGGCGATCCTGATTCCCGGGGTGCTGATCGCCTGACCGGCGGCCGGTCGGAAACGCCGAGGGACGGTGTGTGCCCCGTACACTGGCCCGCATGAGCACCAGCAAGCGGGTCATCGTCGCTGCGCCACGCGGATACTGCGCGGGCGTGGACCGTGCCGTCACCACCGTGGAGAAGGCCCTCGAGACCTACGGCCCGCCCATCTACGTGCGCAAACAGATCGTCCACAACAAACATGTCGTCTCAACCCTTGAGGAACGGGGCGCGATCTTCGTCGACGAACTGGACGAGGTGCCCGCCGACGCCCTGGTGGTGTTCTCCGCGCACGGCGTCTCCCCGGCCGTCCGGGAGGAGGCGGCCCGCCGTGAGCTGCGCACCATTGACGCCACCTGCCCGCTCGTGACGAAGGTGCACCGCGAGGCGAAACGGTTCGCCGCCAAGGGCACCGACATTCTCCTGATCGGGCACGCCGGACACGAGGAGGTGGAGGGCACCATGGGGGAGGCCCCGGATCGCACCACCCTCCTGGAGAACCCCGACGATGTCGACCGCCTCGACCTGCCCGCCGACAAACCCCTCGTCTGGTTGTCGCAGACCACCCTCAGCGTCGACGAGACCATGGAGACCGTCACCCGGCTGCAGCAGAAGTTCCCGCTGCTGATGAGCCCGCCCACCGACGACATCTGCTACGCCACCCAGAACCGGCAACAGGCGGTCAAGCAGATCGCGCCCCACTGCGACCTGATGATCGTGGTCGGGTCGCGGAACTCGTCGAACTCGATGCGTCTGGTGGAGGTCGCACTCGAGGCCGGTGCGAAACGTTCCGAACGCGTCGACTACCCCAACGAGATCCAGGACGATTGGCTCGACGGCGTCTCCACCATCGGGCTCACCTCGGGGGCCTCCGTGCCCGACGAACTGGTGCAGGGGGTGCTGGCGTTGTTGAGGGAACGGGGTTTCCCGAAGGCCGAGGAGGAAAGCCTCATCGAGGAGAACCTGACCTTCGCCCTGCCCCCTGAGCTGCGTCGCGCCATCAAGGAAAGCGACCCCGCCTGAGGCCAGCACCTGCTCACCTGCGACTCCAGCCACTCGGTGGCCTCCAGGTCAGCCGGAGGCGATGTGCATGCCGATATTGATGACGAGGTGTGACCCGGGGTCGGCTCATGAAGTGACCGCGCCGGGACATCCGTGCCGGAAGACGTGTTCTCCTCCGCCTGGTCGGACTGGTCAGACCAGGAAACGGAAGTAGGGGCTGGTGGAATCGACCTCGTTGACCTCCATGCCGCATTCGGTGATGCGGGCCAGGAGGAAACGGTAGTCCCCGGGGTTGCTGAGTTCGACGCCGACCAGGGCCGGGCCGACCTCCCGGCTGGAGCGTTTCACGTACTCGAAGTAGGTGATGTCGTCGTCGGGGCCGAGCACCTCGTCGAGGAAACGTCGCAACGCGCCCGGTTGCTGCGGGAAGTTGACCAGGAAGTAGTGCTTGCGACCCTCGTGCAGCAGCGACCGCTCCACGACATCGGCATAGCGGGCGACGTCGTTGTTGCCACCCGAGACGATGCTCAGCACCCGCGACCCACCGGGAATGTGGACGCGTGTGCCCACCCCGCCGGTGGGCAGGGCGGCGGCCGCGAGGGCCCCGGCGGGTTCGGCGATGATGCCGTCGGTTTGGTACATGTCGAGCATCTCGGAGCACACCTGCCCCTCGGGGATGCGGGTCAATTCGATCTTCGCCTCGTTGATGACGCCGAAGGTGTAGTCGCCCACGAGGCTGACCGCGGCACCGTCGACGAAGGTGTCGATGTTGTTCAGCGGGAACGGGCGTCCCGCGGAGATCGCGGCCGCCACGCACGGCGCCCCGTCCGGTTCCACCCCGATGATCCGCACCTGCGGGTGGTGGGTGCGCAACCAGGCCGCGGCACCCGACATCAAACCCCCGCCACCGACGGGCAGGATGACGACATCCGGCACGAACCCGAGCTGTTCGACGGCCTCCGCGATGGCGGTGCCCTGCCCGGCGGCGGTGCGCGGGTCGTTGAAGGCGGGCACGAGAATGCGGCCGTTGTTCTCCGCGAACCGAGCCGCGGCCTTGGAGGCCTGGTCGTAGGTGGCGCCCTCCATGACGAGCTCGACGTGACCGCGTCCCAGCGCCTGGATGCGGTCGCGTTTCTGCCGGGGCGTGGTGGTGGGCACGTAGACGACCGCGCCGATGCCCAGCGTCGCAGCCGCGAACGCGACCCCCTGCCCGTGGTTGCCGGCCGACGCGCACACCACACCGGCTTCCCGAGCCTCGGGAGGGAGCTGCGAGATCAGGTTGTAGGCGCCCCGCAGCTTGTAGGAACGCACGGGTTGGAGATCCTCGCGTTTCAACCACACCTCGGATCCAGTGGCGTCCGTGAGTCGCTGGTTCAACTCGACGGGGGTGATGCGGGCCACTCCCTTCAACCGGTCGCGGGCGTCGGGAACGAGGGCAGCCAGATCGGAAAGCACAGTCACGGGCCCAATTGTGCTAGCCGGAAACAAAATCCGCACTCTTCACGGGGGCGCGCCCTCCCAGAAGCTGGTTGAGCTATTCATTCCCTGAAGCCGGTTGAGCCGAGTCGCGAGCCCCCTTCCCTGAAGCCGGTTGAGCCGGGCCGTGAGGGACGAGCGGCCCGTGTCGAAACCATCCGGCGGTTGAGTGGCGGACCCGACCCCAGTTCCCGGAAAAGAGCGCTGTGGTTTCGACTCGACCGGCTTCGGGAAGGGTGAAGCTGGTTGAGCCGGGGCGCGAGGAACGAGTGGCCCGTGTCGAAACCATCCGGCGGTTGAGTGGCGGACCCGACTCCAGTTCCCGGGCAAGGTCATTGTGGTTTCGACTCGACCGGCTTGCTGGAGTGTCACAGCAGGCCGTGCAGCACAGGCTCCCGGCGTCGGTCTCGATGACACGGCGTGTTCCCACAACCAGTTCACCAGAGACACCTGGGCTGCCCCTCTCAACCCCGCTCGCCGTCGCCTAAGTCTGGGGCTGCCAGTCGATGGTCCCTCGGATCACGCTGTCGAGCGAGATCGGGTAGCTGTCGAGGTCAGCCGCCAGGAGGGAATCCCCCAACTCCCGCGTGCACCCGATGTACAAAGAGTCGTGGTAGATCGGACATGCCGCGACAAAGCTGCGGTCTTGGGACAGGATCATCAGCGGGCATCGCTGCCCTAGTACAGGGAGATCGCGGGCAAGCCATGACAGCGGTTCGTGAATCAAAACGACATCCTCCGGGATGCCCGGAATATCGCCTATGCTGTCCGGGATCAACGACAGGTAACGCACGAGAGGCGACACCCACGTCGGCACGTTCACGGGCGCGCTCGTCATGGTGCTGTCCTCCCCGTAGCCCTTCCAGAGGGCGAAGTAGCACTCGCGGTCCCGCCCCTGCGCGAGAGCATCGACGAGCGCCCCTGCCGCCTGGTCGGACAAGTCCCCGTACGGAGCATCCACCAACTCTGGTGCTCTGTCGCAGATTTGTTCCCAATACACCTCCCCGTCAATCTCTGTGAGATCGACGACATCCTTCCAGGAACGCCACTGCCCCGCGGCATCACGGACTGGAAGCAGGACCCGCACCGCACGCTCGTGTCCCTCGCCCACCAGGTCACTTACCCGCACAATCGCACCTCCCAGCACACACCCTCATACCCTGAAACCATAGGTCACGATGTCATATGGATACTCCACATCCAGCGAATCGATGTGGTAATAGACCTCCACCGTCACAAACACGGTAGCGCTATCAAGCTCCACTGCAGCCGTCACTGACTCCCCATCTGAATCCAAGGTACAAGTCTGCCCTTCCATCACACACTCGATCGTTGGCCGCTCATCAGAAGGAATTCCTTCAGCGTCATAGCCCGTGAACTCACGTACAAAAACCTGCGCGGGAATCACGGGGGAATCCACCGTGATCCGCGCCGAACCGCCGGTAGCGATCGTTATTACCTCGTTCGGTTCGATCGTCGGTCGTGCAGTGTGAAAGGAACTGCTGGAGCCGCTATACCAAATAGAGGACAGTGGTGGGATCGCAATCCCATTCACGGTCGCGTCGGGCGCAGAAGTTGGTGGGGCCTGCACGGCAATCATCGTCTCCATCGTCTCCTCGGAGGGCAACGAGGCGCTGGGATAAGCTTCATCCCTTCCCGAGCTGGAGCATCCTCCCACGGCGAGTGCCGCGAGGACGACCACCGGAACCAGAACCGAACGAGCGCCGCCTAGTCCCGCCATCTCAGCACCAGAAGCGGCTTATTTTTGGGTCCCAGTTCCTGGTCGTCGACTTATAGACGGTTCCGCCTTCAAGAGAGGCGTGCATCGAGAACGCACGGAACATGAACTCTCCCTCGTTCCGGCAGGTGGAGTGCGGAGTAGCTACACCGGACCAGGTTTGGTTGGTTCGACGGGAAGACCCTGACATCACATACTGTGCTCCCCACCAGCGGTCTCGAAAAACCGCGGTGACCACCTCAGCACGTTCCACAGTCAGTCCGCACTTGGTCACGGCATGGACCGAAACCATGTTTCCGCCCCTGTGGCTCTTGTGAGGGTAACCCGTGGACCCCCGGCATCCGGCGGGCGAGGGTTTCCACCAGGACGGGACAGTTTCAGGGTGATCCGCGTCCGTTTCCCCCTCGATGGTTCCTTCCGGCGCCACCGCCGTAGTCGCCTCCGGCAACGTTTGCGTCTGATTTGTCGAGCCAGAGAGATCCGAAACCGTGACAAGCGAGGTGGACTCGCCATCCTGATCTTCTGCCCTCGCCGTAGGAGACACGGCCCCCACCGCCAGAAGAAAAGCTCCTATTATACCGAGCGCCGCGCGCCATCTGATCATCATGGTCAAACCCCTTCGTTGCGTCATCCATCAAACTATGGACTCTCGTCTAATTCACTAGATCACGAGTAGGTAACCATTCTCGACTCTAGTATTGCGGCGCCTCACTGTCAATCCCTCGACGAGACTCATAGTCCCCGCGTGGGTAGGGGCCGTGCCTCACCCGGTTTCCTCAGAAGATGGGTGGGGCGGGCGGCAAGGGGATGTGAAGGATCTGTCGTTGGCTGATCGGATGGAGGTCACCAAGAAGTACGCGAAGGCCCACCAGACCGCGTCGAAGAAGGACAAAACCACTGGACGAAACTTGGGCCATGTCTGTCAACAGTTGCGCCGCCGGGGCGGGCAGTCCCCCGGGACGGGCAGTCGCGACGATCGTGGTCGTCGATTGATGCCGATCCTTGTAAGTATTCCTGCGACGCCCGACTCGTGTTGGGACGGCGTGAGCCGGCACGGATGTCAGCGACCAGTTCCGGTATCTTCACACCAACCGGCAGCCCCAGCGGGCACGGCCGTCGACCAGCCCGCACACAAGCCCGTTGCTGCCCGAAAGGGCGCGAACCCGCCCAGGCCGACGGCTCGGCGGTATCCCGCCTGGGCGGAGCAAATCCCGGCAGACGACCGTCGAGGGCCAAGAGGGCCGGCGCCGGCGTGGGATCAGCAGCCGGCTGCTGCTTCCAGAGCCAGGGACAGGGCGACATGGTGCGAGTCGACGCCGAAGCCGCGCAGGTCGTAGTCGTCGTCGGCGAGGGTGTCGGCGGTGAACAGCAATTGGGCGAAGCGCACTCCGCGGACCTTAGCGATCGCCGCCATCGCGGCGCATTCCATCTCGACGGCGACGCAGCCCTGCGACTTGCGCTGCTCCACCAGGGCGCGGGTCTCACGGAAGAAGCCGTCGGTGGTCCACACCGGAGCGACCTGCGCCCCAAAGCCCGCTGAACGCGCCACCTTCGCGACGGTGGCTCGCAGCGCCTCGTCGGTCTCGACCCACGCCCCGGCCTTCAGGTAGTGATACGACGTACCCTCGTCGCGCAGCGCTCGGCTGGGGACGATGAACTCCCCCTCCTGCAGTTTCCGGAGCGCCCCGCAGGAACCGACGGCGACCAGCGATTCGGCCCCGGAGCGAATCATCCGCTCGGTCACCAGAGCCGCGGCGGCCGCGCCGATCGGCATCGGCACGACCCGCACCGCCTGCCCGCCGCGCGTCGCCTCGTAAATCGGGTACTCGACGGTGACGAACGGCACGGTCCCCACCCGCCGCACCTCCCAGCCCTCGGCGGTCTCGATCGTCTTCTCGGACAGGAACGCCAACACAGCGACGTCAGGCCCCTCGACCTGCACATCGGCGAACATCATCGGCGAGATGAGGTCGTCGGGGTCATCGTCGAAGTCGAGGATTGGAAAAGCACCGGGCATCAGCATGGGTTGATCATCCCACGCGAGTCGCAGCGACGGCGGGCGAGTTCGGTTCAAACTCTCTTGTCCTCCTCACGTGCACATACCTGAACATGTCCCATGGGATTCGGTACGCCGCTGAAAGTCGGGCATGCGACGGCGGAAGCACTCGTGGTCGTCGTCACTCTTCGGAAATGCAAACCCGGTTGAGTCGGGGCGTGAGGAAGGAGCGGCCCGAGGTGAAACCATCCGGCACCCGAAAAGCAGACCCGGCCACAGGTCCTTGAACACCCTCACTGCGGTTTCCATGCGGCCAGCCCCGTCGGCTTTGAGAACCTCTCACTCCGTTGCTGAAGGAGCCATCAGCTCGGGGGCGACGGGGGTCCGGACCCCCTCGTCGACGGAGTTCAGGTGCGGCAGTTCGTCCATTGAAACGTCCAGCGCCCGGAATCGTCGCGCCGAGACCAGTACCCGCGACTCCAGCGTGCCCATGGCGGCGTTGTAGTTCTTGACCGTGCCGTTGATGGATGCCCCCAGTTTCTCGAAGTGCGATCCCAGGGTCGCCAGCCGGGAGTACAGCTCGCGTCCGAGCGCGCTGATTCTCGTCGCCGACTCCGCCAGCCGCGACTGCCGCCACCCGTGAGAGATGATCTGCAGCAGCGGGATCAGCAGGCCCGGTCCCGCCAGGGTGATCCGACGGGCGGCGGCGTACTCGTGCAGGGTGGGTTGCTGTTCCAGGGCGAGGCGGTAGAACTCGTCGCTGCCGAGGAACAGCACCACGAACTCGGGGCTGCCTGCGTCGAGGGCCCAGTACTCTTTGGCGGAGAGCTGGTCGATGTGGGTGCGGACGTGTCTGACGAAGCGCCGCAGGTGCGCGGCGCGTTCCTCCTCGTCCTCTGCCTGGCAGGCCTCCAACACGGCCGACAGGGGCACCTTCGAATCCACGAACACCGCCCGGCCCCCGTCCAGGTCGATGCGCATGTCGGGGCGCAGCCGGTTGCCCTCCGAGGAGGTGTAGCTGGTCTGGGTCTCGAAATGGCAGTGCTCCACCAGCCCCGCGACCTCCGCTATCCGCCGCAGACTGGACTCGCCCCAGGCGCCCCGCACGTGAGGGGCCCGCAGCGCCGATGCCAGCGACGCCGCTTCCTTCCGCACCGCCTCGCCGGAGACCCGGACCCCCTCCACCTGCTGCCTGAGTTCCGCGGCCAGGGCGGTGCGCTGCTTCTCCACCTCCGCCAGCCGCTGCTGGAGTTGACGCAGCGCCTCGGATATCGGGGTCAGGCGCAGTTCCGCGGCACGATCGGCCTGTTGCGTCTGCTTCTCCAGGGCATCCGCCGACAGGGACCGGAACTGGTGGGCGAGCTGTTCGCGGTCCGCGGTGACATCCGCGGCCCGTTGGACGGCGGCGTCGCGTTCCGCCTCGGCGCGTGCCGTGCGGGTGGTGGCGCTCTGGCGGGCGAGCAGAAAACCGAGGGCCACGCCGACCAGCAGCGCCGCCAGGACCAGGAGCAGTGAGGAAGTGTCCATGAGGGAAGGGTTGCAGACGGCACCGACATTTTTCGCCGCGCCCCATCGCGCATGCGGGGACGCGGCGGCGAGCGTTCATCCTCAACGGGGGGACCACGTGTGCCCTCTACCCCATGCGGGGACGGTTTTGTCGGGGATGGGGTGTTGAATGGGAATCGTGTTCTCGAATCCTTCTTCCCATCTGGATGACCTGGCCGCCTTCGTGACGGCCTCCCCGACCAGCTATCACGCTGCCTGGAACATGGCGTCACGCCTTGCCGATGCCGGTTTCGTCCCGGTCGACGAGAAGAGCCGGTTCCCGCGGGGCGCCGGCCGGTTCTTCATCGTGCGGCACGGCGCCGTGATCGCCTGGCGACAACCAGAACGCATCGACGAGGCCACCGGGCTGCGCGTCGTCGGCGCCCACACCGATTCCCCGGCCCTGAAGGTCAAACCCGAGGCCAGCTTCTCCTTCCGCGGGTGGGGTCAGATCGCCGTTGAGATCTACGGCGGTGCGCTGCTGAACTCGTGGCTGGACCGGGAACTCGGCATCGCGGGTCGCATCATCACCCGCGACGGCGCCCAGCACTTGGTGCGTCTCGACTCCGTGGCCAGGCTCCCGCAGCTGGCCATTCACCTGGACCGGTCGGTCAATGACGGTCTCAGGCTCGATCGGCAGACCCACACCCAACCCGTCTTCACCCTTGACGCCGAACCCGACCTGCTGGCGGCCCTCGCGGAGCAGGCGGGGGTGAGGCCCGGCGATGTCCTGGGACACGATCTGTTCACCTACCTCTCACAGCCTCCGGCTCGTTTCGGGCTGCGTGAAGAGTTCTTCGCTTCGTCTCGCTTGGACAACCTCTCCAGCACCCACGCCGGATTGACGGCCATCGAGGACCTGGACGACGGCGACGACCTGGTGGTCCTGGCCGCCTTCGACCACGAGGAGATCGGTTCCGCCACAAGCTCCGGGGCGGCCGGGCCGTTCCTCGAGGACGTGCTTGAGCGGATCACATCCGTCGCAGGGTGTGATCTCGACGCGACGAAGGCGCTGCTCGCCCGCGGCTCCTGCGTCTCGGCGGACGCCGGGCACCTGGTCCACCCCAACTATCCCCAGCACCACGACCCGCACGTCGATCTTGTTCCCAACGGCGGCCCCATGTTGAAGGTCAACGCCAACCAGCGTTACGCCACCGACGCGGTGGGTGAGGTGCTGTGGCTGCAGGCCTGTGAGTCCGCGGGAGTGCCGTCGCAGGTGTTCGTTTCCAACAATGCGATGCCGTGCGGTTCCACCATCGGCCCCATCACCGCCACGCGGCTGGGAATGGTGACGGTGGACGTCGGCATCGGGTTGTTGTCGATGCACTCGGCCCGGGAGATGTGCGGGGTGGAAGACCCACACCACCTGGCCGCTGCACTGCGCGCCTACCTTGAGGGATGATTGGTTCCCCCGAAGCCGGTTGAGCCGAGCCTCACGAGCGTCGACGAGCGGGGTGTGTTGAAACCGGTCTGGTTGAAGTTGGTTGAGCCGAGCCTCACGGGTGTCAGTGAGCGGGGCGTGTCGAAACCATTCCGGTTGAAGTTGGTTGAGCCGAGCCTCACGAGCGTCAGCGAGCGGACGTGTCGAAACCACCCGGCGACCGCCCGGGACCCACGCCCACGGCTGTCCCTTCGCAGTGGTATCGGGTCAGTGCTCAAACCCGCGGAACCCCTGGAAACAGTGTGCAGGCCCGCCTGCGAACCCGGCCCAAGGAGAGAAATGGCCGGTGCGGCGGGCCTGCCAAGCGCTTGTGGCATAGCGCGTAGCGGTGGTCCTGAACACCTGTGACCAACTGTGTCGTTCACTGAGGAAACCCTAACCCACAGTATTTGGAAAACGCAAGTGGTTCGTAAATATTTTTCGTCGGCGCGACGCCGACCCTTCCGAGGTGGCGTGTCGTAGACTCATCGCTCGTGGCTCTCACCATTGGAATCGTCGGCCTCCCGAACGCCGGCAAGTCGACCCTGTTCAACGCGCTGACCCGTAACGATGTGCTGGCGGCCAACTACCCGTTCGCGACGATCGAACCGAACGTCGGCGTGGTGGGGGTGCCGGATTCCCGGCTGCCGGTGCTGGCGAAGATCTTCGGCTCGCAGCGCATCCTGCCCGCCACCGTGAGTTTCGTGGACATCGCGGGCATCGTTCGGGGGGCGTCGAAGGGTGAGGGCATGGGCAACGCGTTCCTCGCCAACATCCGTGAGGCCGACGCCATCTGCCAGGTGACCCGCGTCTTCGAGGACGTCGACGTGACGCACGTCGACGGGAAGGTGGATCCGGCCGGCGACATCGACACGATCACCACGGAACTGATCCTCGCGGACCTCCAGAGCCTGGAGAAGGCGCTGCCGCGTGTGGAGAAGGAGGCGCGGATCAAGAAGGAGGCGCGCCCGAAGCTGGAGGCCATGAAGGCGGCCGTCGAGGTCCTCGAATCCGGGAAACGGATCCACGGTTCGGGACTGGACCTGGAGTTGCTGCGCGACCTGTTCCTGCTCACCGCGAAACCGTTCCTGTACGTGTTCAACTGCGACCAGGACGAACTGGCCGACGAGGACCTCAAGGACCGCATGCGCCAGGTCGTCGCCCCGTCCGAGGCGATCTTCCTCGACGCGAAGTTCGAGGCCGAACTGGTGGAGATGGACGAGGAGGAGGGGCGCGCGTTCCTGGAGGAAATGGGAATCACGGAACCGGGCCTCGACGTGCTGGCCAGGGTCGGCTACGAAACCCTCGGCCTCCAGTCCTACCTGACAGCGGGCCCGAAGGAGGCCAGGGCCTGGACCATCCCCCAGGGAGCGACGGCCCCCGAAGCGGCGGGGGTGATCCACACCGACTTCCAGAAGGGTTTCATCAAGGCCCAGGTCGTCAGCTTCGACGACCTCGTGGCGGCAGGATCCGAAGCGGCGGCAAAGGCGGCCGGAAAGATGCGCCTGGAGGGCAAGGACTACGTCATGCAGGACGGCGATGTCGTGGAGTTCAGGTTCAATGTGTGAGTGGCTTGTTTCTGAAAGGAAGAAGTGATCGACTGGTGGCAACAGTTCGCCGCAAAATGGGATTGGACGGATCCCATGCTGCTGCTGAGCCTGATTACGGTCATGGTTACTGCGCTTATTCCTGTATTTATCTGGCGTCTCGACTCCAAGCAAGCGAAGCGGCAAGCAGAGAGCTTGGAAAGGCAGAAAACTGTTCTCGCGAAGAGTCGTAGGGATGAGCTTTTAAATACTGTTTCCCAAAGTGCGGATAAAACCCATTTGAAACTACTTTGGGAGGAAATGGGTGAGTATGATGACGGTGATCAAAAACTTCTGAAGAGAACTTTTCGTGCTAATCCTGCCGTCGCCCTTCCGGGGACTAAACTTGGTCTCGAAGTTGCAGATTTCTTGGATCAGGCGGCGCTTGATGACTATATGATTGGCTTAGAGAAGCGATATTCCGTTAGCAAAGACAATTTCTGTGCTTATGATGGTTTGATTACCTTCGTTGACTCAGCTGTTAAGAGAGGCTTGGAAGTAAATGCCTTTGCCATCTCTCAATTGGTGACGGGTCAGACGGCTGAGCGTCAGCGTCCCGGCCATGTTTTCTATCGAGTTTTGCTCCATGTCCTGCCTGCATGCGCTAGTAGGCTATTGCGTCAAGTTGAAGCTATTGACTACAGCACCAAAGGCGGACTCAGGCTTAACGTGCTTACGGGGGTACTTCTAGGGGTCAAGGACATGGAACTCGGTCGTCAAAGTAGTTCTATGTCCAAAGAGGCAATTTCACAGTTTTGTTCCGAGGTCTCGAGTGCGCTGGGGTACCTATTGCACCGGGACAACCTCCGATCTTTTGATCATTGGTCCTTGGAAGGGTCGTCGGAGCCGGTGTCCGCCACAGTTGCTTGGTTGGTTAGGGCTGTTGGATGGCTGGCAGATTCTAACCCCCACAATGTCATGCGAATGGTTCAAAACCTGCCCGCAGCAATCGCATCCATCCCATCTCGGGATCTAGGCTGGGGAATCGACGATGCGGATGTGCGTCAAGGGTTCAGATGGATCGAGAAGAAGCGACCGGACCTCTGGAGTGAATACGGAGAAAAACTGGAAGAAGCCGCTGATGTTGTTGGGGATTGGCGATGCTAGGTTCTGGAGGCGATGCAATGAGGCTTATTCATAGGGGTGTTTTGGTTTTTCTCAGCTAACGCTTTGTCCTGAGGGATGCGAGGGTGGCTTGCCTGATCTGAGACAATTCAAAGTGTCCTACCACAAAGATTCTCAGTTGAAAGACAAGCCGCTGCCGTGAATACTACCACATGCCTTGACCGTGGCCAGATCCTTGACCTGTGCGAAC
>CALCKT010000008.1 GCA_937965785.1 uncultured Propionibacteriaceae bacterium
GGGTGATTTGCAGGCTCGTCGGGACCTCACGATTGCTTTGGACAATGTTGCGGGAATGCTGGAAACCAGTGATCCTCGGCGGGCTTTGGAGTTGTATGAGGAGTCTCTTGGTATCAGGCGGGACCTTGATGGGCGGTTGTTGGGTGATTTGCAGGCTCGTCGGGACCTCACGATTGCTTTGGACAATGTTGCGGGAATGCTGGAAACCAGTGATCCTCGGCGGGCTTTGGAGTTGTATGAGGAGTCTCTTGGTATCAGGCGGGACCTTGATGGGCGGTTGTTGGGTGATTTGCAGGCTCGTCGGGACCTCACGATTGCTTTGGACAATGTTGCGGGAATGCTGAAAACCAGTGATCCCGGGCGGGCTGTGAAGCTTTATGAGGAGTCTCTTGATATCAGTCGGGACCTCGATGAGCGGTTGTCGGGTGATTTGCAGGCTCGTCGGGACCTCACGGTCGCTTTGAACAATGTTGCGGGCATGCTGAAAAACAGTGATCCCGGGCGGGCTTTGAAGCTTTATGAGGACTCTCTTGATATCAGGCGGGACCTCGATGAGCGGTTGTCGGGTGATTTGCAGGCTCGTCGGGACCTCACGGTCGCTTTGAACAATGTTGCGGGCATGCTGAAAAACAGTGATCCCGGGCGGGCTTTGAAGCTTTATGAGGACTCTCTTGATATCAGGCGGGACCTGGCTGGGCGGTTGTCGGGTGATTTCCAGGCTCGTCGGGACCTCACGGTTGCTTTGATCAATGTTGCGGGCATGCTGGAAACCAGTGATCCCGGGCGGGCTGTGAAGTTGTATGAGGAGTCTCTTGGCATCAGGCGGGACCTCGATGGGCGGTTGTCGGGTGATTTGCAGGCTCGTCGGGACCTCACGATTGCTTTGGACAATGTTGCGGGCATGCTGAAAAACAGTGATCCCGGGCGGGCTTTGGGGCTGTATGAGGAGTCTCTTGGCATCAGTCGGGAGTTGGCTGCGCAACTGCCCGGGAATCTTCAAGCCCTGTGGGATCTGGGAGTTGCGGCAGCACGACTGGCCCAGTTGCTGCCCACCAAGCACCCCGAGCGAATCCCCCTGTGGCGAGAAGCAGCCATCAGCTTCCGCGACGCGCTGGCGATACAACCAGAAAACAAAGAACTGGCACGCATGTCCTGCCTCGTCGCTCTCCACTACGCCGACTGCGACCCCGACGATCGGGATGAGTGGCTCGCATACGCCGCCGAGCTGGCCGAGCGCTTCGGATTCGGAAAGGAATGATTCAGGGGCTTTCCTGAAGGGGCCGGTGATCGGCCTCGACGACTGTGCGCTGGATGCGAAAATCCCCCGGCCCGTTCGGGGGCCGGGGGATCCGCAGGTGTTCAGGACCCGGGTGTCACTTCATGGAGCCGGTCTCCAGGAAACGCACATGCCAGTTGAGGGCCGTCGCCAGGTCGTGCGGGGTCTGCTGGCCGTTGGCCTTCGTCGCTGCCAGTTTCACGTACTCGCGCAGCGGCTCCTTGAAGTCCGGGTGGGCGCAGTTCTCGATGATCGCCTGGGCGCGCTGGCGCGGGGCCAGGCCACGCAGGTCCGCGAGTCCCTGCTCGGTGATGATGACGTCCACGTCGTGTTCGGTGTGGTCGACGTGGCTGACCATCGGGACGATCGCGGAGATCGCACCGCCCTTCGCCGTCGACGGAGTCACGAACGAGGAGAAGTAGCCGTTGCGGGTGAAGTCACCGGAACCACCGATGCCGTTCATCATGCGCGAACCCATGATATGGGTGGAGTTCACGTTGCCGTAGATGTCGGCCTCGATCATGCCGTTGCAGGCGATGACACCCATGCGGCGGATCACCTCGGGATGGTTCGAGACATCCATCGGGCGCAGGATGATGTGGTCGCGGTAGAACCCGGCCTTCTCGTTCATCCGCTCCGCGGCCTCCGGGGACAGCGAGAACGCGGTACCGGAGGCGACGGTGACCTTACCGGCGTCGATCAGGTCGACCATGCCGTCCTGGATCACCTCGGTGTAGGAGGTGAGGTTCTCGAACGGACCCTCCAGCAGACCCGCGAGCACCGCGTTGGCGATGTTGCCCACACCCGACTGCAAAGGCAGCAGGTTCTCGGGCAGCCGACCGTGCTTGACCTCGTTGGTCAGGAAGTCCAGGAGGTAGCCCGCGATCGCCCGGGAATCGTCGTCGAGGGGCTTGAACGGGGTGTTGCGGTCCGCGGCGTTGGTTTCGACGACCGCCACCACCTTGTCGGCGTCCACCTTGAGCACCTTGTCGCCGATCCGGTCGCCCGTGCTGGTGATGGGAAGCGCACCACGGTTCGGGGGCAGGACACCGATGGGGTAGTAGATGTCGTGCATGCCGAACAGGTCCTCGGACTGCCACGAGTTGACCTCGATGATGACCTTGTCGGCCTTTTCGAGATAGGTGCGGTTCAGGCCGACCGAGGAGGAGGGCACGATGTCGCCGTCCTCGGTGATCGCGGTGGCCTCGACGACGGCGAGGTGCAGCGGGCCCAGGAAGCCCTGCGACACCTGCAGCCCCATGTGCGAGAGATGGATGTCGCAGTAGTTGGTGATGCCCTTGTTGATCGCGGTGCGCATCTCGGGATCGGACTGGTAGGGCGCACGGAACGCGACTCCACCCGTGCGGGCCAGCGCACCGTCGAGCTCAGGTGCGGTCGAGGCCCCGGTCCACATGCCGATGCGGAATTCCTCACCCTTCTCGTGCGCGGCTTCGATGCGTGCGGCGAGGGCCTTGGGGAACTCCTTGGGGTACCCGGCCCCGGTGAAGCCCGAGAAACCAATGTTCCAGCCGTTCTCGACCAGAGCGGCCGCGTCCTCAGCGGACATCAACTTGGAACGGAAACCCTCGTTGTGAATCCGACCTGACATATTCCCTCCTTGGAAAACCTGCACTTGGATGCAAGGCAAGCGTATCGGCTTTGCCGGAGGGTGGCCCAGCCAGGTGCCACCTTGCCCGCGGTGCTCCTCAGGGCAGGGCCAGGGCCGTCACCGCGTCGAGCCTGGGGAAATTGATCACCGCATCGGCCCGGGCGGCGGTCACGGGCTTCGCCCGGTAGGCCACACCGAGCCCGGCCGCGGCGAGCATGCCCAGGTCGTTGGCGCCGTCGCCCACCGCCATCGTGTGTTCCAACGGCACCTGCGCCGTCGCGGCGAACCGGGTGAGGTCGCGGGCCTTCTGGTCGCGATCCACCACCGTTCCGATCACCCGGCCCGTGAGCGTCTTGTCGCGGATCTCCAACTCGTTGGCGTTGAAGAAGTCGAGGCCGAGTTCCTCTGCCAGGGGAGCCACGAGCGCGGTGAACCCACCCGAGGTGACCCCTACCCTCACCCCTGCCTCATGGAGGGCAGCGACGAGCTCCCGCGCGCCCGGCGACAGGGTGATGCGGGGCAGGACCTCGTCGAAGACCCGGACCGGCAGTCCCTGCAGCGTCGCGACCCGCTCCCGCAGCGACTCCGCGAAATCCAACTCACCGCGCATCGCCCGTTCCGTGATCGAGGCGACGAGCTCCCCGGTGCCGGCGTGCTCCGCCAGCAGGTCGATGGCCTCCGTCGTGGTCAGGGTGGAATCCACATCCATCATCACCAGACGCGCCGGCTCCTCGGCGAGAGGACCCGTGATCACCCCACCCGAAGCGACCTCCAGGAGTCGCAGGCGCAGCTGTTCCGGATCGTCGGTCTCGACGACGGTGCAGGCGACGTGACCGAAGGGCCGCGGCTGCCAGGCAGCGTCGAAGGGCAGGTCGACGGGTTCCGGGTTCAGGGCGATCAGGCGGGCGCGCATGGCGTCGAGGGTATCGAATCAAAGCGAGGCGGGCCGTTTCTCCCCGAAGCTGGTTGAACCGAGCCCCACGAGCTGGCTCAACCAGCTTTGGTCTTCCCGAAGGTGGTTGAGCCGGCCTGCGAGCGTCAGCGAGTGGGTCGTGTCGAAACCATGGTGGCCGTGGTCGAGGGGTTCGGGGTCGGGTTCTACCCGCCGGGTGCCAGTAGTGGTTTCGACTCAGCCGTTCGCTTCGCTCACGAGCTGGCTCAACCAGCTTTGGTCTTCCCGAAGGTGGTTGAGCCGGCCTGCGAGCGTCAGCGAGTGGGTCGTGTCGAAACCATGGTGGCCGTGGTCGAGGGGTTCGGGGTCGGGTTCTACCCGCCGGGTGCCAGTAGTGGTTTCGACTCAGCCGTTCGCTTCGCTCACGAGCTGGCTCAACCAGCTTCAAAAGGGGTTTCGACTCGGGCTGCTCCTTCCTCGCGGCCCGGCTTAACTGGTTTTCAGGGGCATTCCGTGATTCAGCGCGGTTGGGTTGGCGTGCTTGGCTTCGAGGGTGTGCCCGGGCCGCACTCTTGTGGGGTGGGAACATGCGGCAGCGCCGTGGCCTCCCGGAGTGGGGCGGGAGACCACGGCGCCGGCTCGGCAGCGATTGTCGGAAGACCTCTCAGTTCGCAGTTCCAAGGGTCACTTTCAGTTCAAGGGTTTCGCTGCCTCGGAGTACCTTCAGGGTCACCTCCTTCCCCACCTCGTAGCTGCGCACCTGCGCCACGAGGGATTCGGAACCGACCACGGGGGTGCCGTCGATCGCGGTGATGAGATCACCCTTCTGCAGCCCCGCCTGCGCGGCTGCAGAACCTTGGGTGATTTCCTCCACCCGGGCGCCGAGTTGGGTGCCGGAGGTGCCGTTGCTGGCCCGGATGCCCAGTTGCGGGTGCTTGACGGTGCCGTTGGCGATGAGCTGCTCCACCACGGACTTGACCTGGGCCGACGGGATCGCGAAACCGATGCCGATGTTGCCGGACTGACCGGAGGACGAGCCGCTGGAGGCCAACGACGCTATGGAGGATGTGATGCCCACCAGCGCACCGGACGAATCCACCAGCGCACCACCGGAGTTGCCCGGGTTGATGGCGGCGTTGGTCTGGATGGCGGAGGTGACCACCACGTCGCTGTCCCGTTGGCTGTTGAAATCGGTGCCGTCGACGTTGTTGTCGTTGACCGCCTGGGTCGTGACGGGCCGGTTCAGGGCGGAGACGATGCCGGTGGTCACCGTGTCGGACAACCCCAACGGGTTGCCGACCGCCATCACCGGTTGCCCCACCTTGAGCTTGGAGGAATCCCCCCAGGACGCGACCGTCAGGTTCGACGGTGGGTTCTCAAGCTTCAGCACCGCCAAATCGGTGGAGGGATCGGTGCCGACGACCTTGGCCGAGTAGGTCTTGTCGCCGATCGTGACGCTGAGTTTGGCTCCCTGTCCCGCGCCGGAGACCACGTGATTGTTGGTCACGATGTGGCCCTTGGCGTCGATGATCACACCGGAACCCTGCCCTTGTTTGTTGCTGCCCTCCACCTTGATCGCCACCACTGCGTTCTTGATGGCGGCCGCCGTCGCGGTCCAGTCGGGGCTGTTCTCGGAGGGCTGCGCCACCTGGGTGGTGGTGGCCGTCGAGATGGCGCTGGGTTGGTTGCCCCCCAGGTAGTGGTTCGCGGCGATCGCGCTGCCCCCACCAACCCCGGCCGACAGCAGGGCGACGGCGACGAAGGCCGCCAGGGTTTTCCGGGCCTTCCGGGGTTTCTTAGTCGCGGTCTGCACCTGTACCGGGGCCGAGGCGGGGTAGGGCCCTGCCGCTTGGCTCGCACCGGAAGGCAGCGGTTGTGGGGCGGGGGCAGGTCCTTGGGTCGCCTGGGGGTTCTGGACCGTTTGGGGGCCTTGAACGGTCTGGGGTCCTTGAACGGTTTGGGGGCTTTGAGGACCTTGGGGAATGGGGGCGCCCGCGGGCTGGAAGGTGGGGGTGCCCTGGCCGGGTTGTCCGGGCCCGGAGGCCGCCTGGCCGGGTTGGGGATTGGCTTGGCCGGGCTGCGGGTTGGCTTGGCCGGGCTGCGGGTTGGCTTGGCCGGGTTGCGAAACGGGCTGTTGGGAGCCGGCTGCGTTCCGGAAGGGGTTCCCGGGCAGACCCTCTTGGGTGTTGTGGGCCGGGTGGATGTTCTCCTGGTTCGTCATGAGGCTCTCCTGTTCGCTTCGTTGGCTACGGGAGATAGAGAACTCCGGGAATCTGTGTGTTACCTGTGTGTTGTGTGCGTGCTTCCTGTGGGCAGGTCACAGGTTTGTAAACGTCAGTTGATAGTTCCGGTCCTGGGCTACGACCCTGGTCCGACCAATCCGGGTGGCGAGCTCCCTGCGCCACGGCAGATGGGAGTTGAACACGCACCAGAACTGTCCGCCGGGACGCAGCACCCGGGCCGCCTCGTCGAACATCCGCAGGGTGGGTTCCGACTCCTTGGCGTGCCCCCGGTGGAATGGGGGATTGGTGGCGATCACGTCGAAGCTGTGGTCGGGGAAACCGGACAGGCCGTCGGCCCAGCGGACATCGATGTCGAGACCGTTGGCCTGAGCGGTGGCGCGGGTGGCGGCCACCGCCGACCAGGAAACGTCGGTCGCGGTCGTTTCGAGTCCCCGGCGGGCCAGGACCGCGGCGATCATCCCGTTGCCGCACCCCAGGTCCAGCGCGGTCCCGTCCCCGGGATCCAGGTGGTCCAGGAGGAGCCGGGTGCCGTCGTCGATCCGGTTGCCGTTGAAGGTGGCGCCGTGCGCGGCGAGGACCAGTCCGAGATCGGGGTGGTTGCGGGTCTTGGGCCATTCGGTTTCGAGCTGGTTCGGTCCCCAGGCCCGCAGCACGCGGCACTTGGAACGCCCGAGGCTGGCGTTGACGGCCGTGAAGTGGCGGGCCAGCACCTGGTTCATGGAGCGGTTCATGTGCTTGACCCTCGCCCCGCTGAGGAACATCACATCCGGGGCGCCCTGGACGCTGGCGCAGTGCTCGTCCAGGGCGGCCAGGGACTTCGGCAGATGCCCCCAGACCAGATCCACCCCGCGCAGCTCACCGGGATGGGAGACGAGCAGGCCGGGATCGATCTCGGACACGGCCTGCGCATCACGCAGGTCGTCGCACCACACCCTCACGTCGCTGCTGCGTTCCAGGGCGGCCGTGACGAGCCCCGGGGCGTCGATGACGGCGATGGCCCCGGCCCGTTCGGGTGATTCGTCCAGGATCAGGGGGTCGACGGGATGCATGAGGAAATCCTCCCACGGCGAAGAGAAAACGACGCTGATCCGGCGCCACTGCGCACGGTGGTTGTGCGCGTCCCGGGTCGCCACCGGATGGCCGCGGCGGAGGGCCCTCGTTCGCGGATCCTTCTTCAAGATCCTGCTGCCTCGGCTGTTCCGGTAGAGCGCCGGATCGTGTCCTTTCCCTAGGCGCGCACAGATCCGGATGATGTCCGTAGCGCGGCCAGGGTACGGTGTCCCGCTTCCGTTGCTGGCCTAGACTCGTGGGCGTGATCCGTTTCTGACACCGTCCACCAACCCACCCGGCCAGTCCCGTCACGAAATGGATTTCGTCATGCCCTCCGACCTGCTCACCGCTGATCTGTCCCTCCTCCCGGCCCGTGTCCTCCCCGAACCGTCGCCGCGGATCATCAGACCCGATGATCTTGAACCGCTGGCCCGGCTCTACCTGATCAGCTATCCCCCGGGGATCGGGGCCGGGAATCACGCCGAGGCCCTTTCGGAGATCGCCGCTACCTTCGAGGGCGACTACGGTGTTCTCCGTCCCGGGGCCAGCCTTGTGGCCGAGGCCGGTGGCCGGCCCGCAGGGGCCGTGCTGACGGTGGAGCGTTCCATCTGGGACGAGGGACTCGAGGGGCCCTTCATCATCGATCTGTTCGTCGATCCGCAATTCCGCGGCCGGGGAATCGGGCGGGCCCTGATGACCGGCGCGATGCTCGCCTGCCGGAAAGCGGGCGATGCCCAGCTGTCCCTGCGGGTGGGGGAGGGGACCTCGGATGCGGCCCACCGCCTCTACGGGTCGCTGGGATTCCGGAGGGCCGGTTCCCCGGAGCCGCGGGAGCGGCCCTGAAGTGGGCTCGCGCTCCCCGGGGCGGTGTGGCATGCTTCCTGTGCGGTGACGGGGTCGTCGCCGAGGAACCACCCGGGAGTCATTGATGAAAAGACCATTCACCGAACTCAGCCGCGTGCTCTCCCACGCCCTGCGACACGACCCCGGTCGCTACGGGCTGGAACTCGACCCCGAGGGTTGGGTGGGTCTCGGGGAGGTCGTCGCGGCGCTGCGGAGCAGGCCGGGCTGGGAATCGGTGGGCGTCGCCGACATCGAGGAGACCCTGGCGGTGGCCAGCAAACAACGACACGAGATCCGCGACGGCCGGATCCGGGCGATCTACGGGCACTCCCTGCCCGAACGCATCGAACGAACCCCCGCCACCCCGCCCGACCTGCTCTACCACGGCACCTCCCCGGACATCCTGGAACGCGTGATGCGCGAGGGGTTGCTGCCCATGTCGCGGCAGTTCGTGCACCTGTCCACGGATGTCGGGATGGCGCGCTCGGTGGGGTCGCGGCACGCGTCGCGCCCGGTCGTCCTGCACATCGACGCCGCAGCGGCCCACGCCGCCGGCATCCCCTTCTACAAGGGCAACGACAAGGTGTGGTTGGCCGACGAGGTGCCGCCTCGATTCGTGACCGCCCAGACCCGGACGAATTGAGGGAGAGCCGCGTGGTGCGCATCAACCAGCGATTCCCTCGGCCGGGACACGACTGAGGACGGTTGCGAACAATTTCCCGGTGAAACCGACGCGGGTGAATGCTTCGGGCCCCTCGACAGCCGCGCCGGTCGGATCAGCGCCATCTCCGGAACCGGCGGTGACATCACATTGGGGCGGTGCGGGAGCCGGTGAGCGGGACCTCCGCAGAACACTCCCAGGTTTCCGTGTCCCAGAAGCGGATCGCCCGGCCGGTGGTGCTGGCCACGAGGCTTCCTCCAGGACCCCAACCCACGGCCTCGACACCCAGATCCTGGAGGGCGCGGATCAGTTTCCCGGAAGCGGCCTCCCAGACCCGGACACCTTCGAGGCTGGGGGCGGTCAGGATCCGCTTCCCGTCGGGGCTCCAGGAGGCGTCCCAAGGAAACGGGTACCAGTCCTCGACCGGCTCCCGATAGCCGAAGGTCCGCAACAGCTCACCCGTTCCGGCATCCCAGAGGCTCGCCAGGCAGTTTTCGTCGGTGGTGGTCAACAGGTGTTTCCCGTCGGGGCTCCAGGTCACGGCGCAGACGTGGGCTCCGTGTTCCAGGACCCGCGGTGTTCGGCCGGTCGCGACATCAAGGATCTGGGTGGTGACATCTCCCGCGGTGGCCAGGCGGTCACCGCCCGGGCTCCACGCAAGGGCCAGGATGCCTTTTCCGTGGCTGGTGCCGAGCCCACCATCTCGGGCTCCGGTGCAGGCATCCCACAGCTGCACCTCCTGCGGCGCCCCTGCGGTCGCGATCCTGGTGCCGTCGGGGCTCCAGGCCACCGCGCGGGTGGCATCGCTGGAATCCAGAGTGGTGAGCAGCTTTCCCGAAGCGATCTCCCAGACCCGGGCAGCGCCTTGCCAGGACCCCGTGACCACGCGGCTGCCATCGGGGTGCCAGGCCAGCGACCACACCGGTTCCGGGGCGATAAGCTTTCCGGCGGTCGCATCCCGGAGGTGAAGCCCCTGCCCGGAACCCACCGCGATCCGTTTCCCGTCGGGGCTCCAGGCCAGTGAGACGGCATCCGAACTGCTGTGGTGAGGAGGTGGCACCGGAGCATCCTAGTGGCGTGGTCCCGTAAATGGTGGAAGCTTATTCACAGCCTCCCCGAAGCTGGTTGAGCTGGACTGCGACGAAGGAGCAGTCCACCGCGAAACCACCAGAGCCCGCCGCAATTCCCAAGACACGACCACTAGGGGTTTCGACACGGCCAGCTCGCAGAGCGAGCAGGCCGGCTCAACCAGCTGTCAATTTTCGAAACCTAGGCCACAACCCCCTCACCAGAGGATTGCGCTGGCCGGTGCCCCGCCCACCTGGTGCGCTACTGGATGCAGCTCGACCCAGAACCACATGATGCTCCAGCAGCAGAGGTCATTGAGCTGTCGGCCCTCCGGCGCCGCAAACTCGGTTTGGCGTCGTCCCCAAAGGAGGAAGGCCAAGGACCGACGAGTCCGAGCGGGAAGGCGACATGATGGAGCGGTTGGTCGAACTGCTGTGGCACAGCAAATCCCTTCAGGTAGCGTGTCACAGTCACTACTTCTCAGGCAAAGGTTCCGTGAGAACCCGGGAGCAGCCAATGAGACGATATGTGCACTGGAAGGACTGAACCATGCAGATCACCCATGTCACTGCACACAACTGGCGCAATTTCAAGAACCTTGACTTCGCAGTGGCGGATCGCCTGCTGATTGTCGGACCAAACGCAGCGGGTAAGTCGAATCTGCTTGACCTCTTCCGCTTCCTGCGCGATATCTCCCGGCCAGGCGGTGGTTTGGCGGCGGCCCTTGAAGCGCGCGGTGGCTTGTCAAGGGCACGTTGCCTGTTCGCCCGAAACAACCACAAGGGCGAACTCGCCATCATGGTTGATCTGCGCGACGGGGAAGATGAATGGCGCTATGAGTTGGCGATCAAGGGGAAGAAGGGCGGCCACAACCGCCCCATCGTCGTTCGCGAGATCGTCACCCGCAACGGCAGGGAGCTGCTGTCCCGCCCGGACACCAACGATGACCGGGACCCAGAGCAGCTCACCCAGACGCACCTGGAACAGATCTCCGCCAACCAGGAGTTCCGGCCCATCGCCGAGTACTTCGCCAAGGCCAACTACTTCCACCTGGTGCCCCAGATGATCCGTTATCCTCAAGCGGGCGGGGCGAGCCCTCGGGCATTCGGCAGTTCCATGATCGCAGACATGAACGCGACGCCGGCCCGCACCAGGCAGGCGTGGTTCCGGCGCATCGAGCGGGCCCTGCAGTCGGCGGTTCCAGGATTCGAAACGCTGCGGCTGGAGGTGGACAAGGCGGGACAGCCACACCTGATTGCCGGATACCGCAACTGGCGCAAGAGCCCGTCGGAGCAGAACGAAACCGACTTCTCTGACGGTACCTTGCGCCTGATCGGACTCCTGTGGACCATCATCAGCTCTCCTGCCAACGGCGGAGTGCTGCTCCTGGAAGAGCCGGAACTCTCGCTCAACGCGGCTGTCGTGCAGAAGCTGGCCTCGCTTCTGGCGATGGCCCAGCGCGGGACCAGCATGCAGGTGATCCTCTCGACCCACTCCCCGGAGCTGCTCGACGACGAAGGCATTCGCCCAGGGGAAGTTCTGGTACTGCAGGTGACCAGCGACGCCACGGTCGCCAACCAGCTCTCCGAGATAGCCGAGGTAGAAGCTCAGATCAGCGCCGACCTTCCCCTGTCCGAAGTGGTGGCGGAGCTGATCAACCCAGGCGACCTGACCGGTCTCATCAAGGCCGCGAGGCGGTAGCCATGCACGTCGTGGTGGAGGGCGAGTCCGACAAAGCAGCCGCGACATCCGGGAAGAGGTTGTGCACGGGCAAGCACATCCAGGCCCGCTGTTCGTGGAGCACCTGACCGAGTTCGCATCCCGCCACTGGGACGTTTCCGCCGCCGCTCAGAGCTGCCCGTCCCTGCAACGAGCCATCACCGCTATCCAGGCGCTACCAAAGGCTGGCCAACGATAAACGAATCCGAGCGGGCGGACGCCATGATGGGGGGCTCCGAGTGTGGCTGGCTGCTCGGCGCCGGACCGATCTTGAGGCGGGCCGGGCGTCGTTGGATGACCTGGTGCTGCGCGACGAGTTCCTCCACGCCCTGTTCCTGTTCTTCGAAATTCACGACTAGGACGGCAGGGCCCCGTCGGTGATCAATCTCACCGACCCGCTCATCGTCCAGCGGGGATGCAAGAAGCGGGCAAAGAAGAACGCCGACGGCGAGATCGTCCGGTCCGAGGAGAACGAGGACTGATCCCGCCGTCGACGCTGGGTCAGGCCAGGCGCAGGTCCTTGGCCTTGATCGCAGCGACCTCCTCATGGGTCGGTGCGTAGGCGCCCGCGCGCTGGACCGTCAGGCCCGACGTGATCGTTGCCCGGTGCAGCGCCGGCATGACGTCGTCCCAGCCTGCGGACCGGAGCCGGGCCTTGGCCTCGCGGCTACCGAGCAGGTCGGCGTCGAGCAGGCCCGAGATGAGGCCACCCATGAACGAGTCGCCGGCGCCGACGGTGTCGACGACGTCAGTGGTGAGCGGGTCGATCACCAGCATGTCGCGTTTGGAGGCGAGCTTGACATAGATGCCCCACGGGCCGCGGGTGACGATGACCAGGCTCGGACCGAGCTTCAGCCACTGCCGCATGACCTCCTCGACGGGGGTGCTCTTGCCGTAGAGCCACTCGAGGTCCTCGTCGGAGACCTTGACAACATCGGCCAGCGCAACGAGCTCCTCGACGCGGCCGCGCGACTTTTCGGGGGACTCCATGATCGCTGGACGGGCGTTGGGGTCGTAGGAGACGGTGCCGACCTGTGACATTGCGCGGGCCGCCTCCAGGACCTGGGTGCCGCCTGGCTCAAGGGTTGCGGCGAGGCTGCCGGTGTGGAGGTGGACGATCGCTTCCGGGGCGGGCAGCGGCGGGACCTCCCACGACAGGTCGAACTCGTACTCGGCGCTGCCGGCCTCGTTGAGGCGGGCGTACGCGAGCGATGTCTTGGCGGCTCCGTCGCTGCCGGGCACGACCCCGACGCCGTGTTCGGCGGCGTAGTCCTCGATCAGCTTGCCGTGGTCGTCGCGCCCCCACCAGGCCCCGATCAGGGCGGGCCGGCCGAGGCTGGTGATCACGCAGGCGACGTTGAGGGGGCTGCCACCGACGTGCTCACTCCTGGTGTCGTCGCGGATGACGACGTCGATGAGTGCCTCACCGAGGCAGAGGACGGGCTTGGATTGAGTCATGGGGACCTCCTTGTCGGTCGGCTACTTGTTGAGGCCGAGTTTGTCTTCCATCTCCTCGAGTGGGATGCCCTTGGTTTCCGGCATCTTAGTCAGCACCCAGACGAGTTGACCGAACATGCAGACCAGGAAGATGGAGAACGCCCAGCCGCCACCCCAAGCGCCGATGATCGGCGGGAACGCGTAGGTCGTGATCGCGGCGAACACCCAGTGGGTCAGCGAGCCGAGGGACTGACCGAGGCCGCGCACACGCGTCGGGAAAATCTCGGAGATGAACACCCAGATCACCGACCCTTGACCGAAGGCATGCGCCGCGATGAACACCAGGAGGCCGATCAGCACCAGCGTCGACGAGGTCGAGTCGAAGTGCCCTTGGAACATGAACATGACAGCGGTCAGGAAACCCATCGAGGCCAGGTAACCGATGGAGCCGACGATCATGAGGGAGCGACGACCGATGCGGTCGATGACGGTCAAAGCGGCCATTGTTGCGACCAGGTTCATCAGGCCGACGGCGACGGACATGAGCAGGGCCGCGTTGTCGTCGGCACCCGCCTGCTTCATGACCTCGGGGGCGTAGTACAGGATCGCGTTGATGCCGGAGAGCTGGTTGAACATGGCGATGAAGAAAGCCAAGGCGATGACCTTGAAGTAGCGGCGCGTGAAGAACTGGCTCAAGGTGGCCTGCGACCCGGCGGCGGCGAGCTGGTCGCGAATCTCCTGGACCTGCTCGTCGGATTCCTCGACGGTGTTGCAGAGACGACGGCTGATGGCGATCGCTTCTTCCTCGCGGCCTTTGGCCATGAGCCAGCGTGGTGTTTCGGGAACCACCATCAGGAATGCGAGGAACAGCACCGACGGGACGACCATCACGCCGAGCATCCAACGCCACGCGATCTGCGGGTCGTGGACGATCTGAGCGACGATGTAGTTCGATAAATAGGCCACGAGGATGCCGAGGACGATGTTGAACTGGACGAGGCCGACGAGGCGGCCGCGGACCTTGGCCGGGGCGATCTCCGCGGTGTAGATCGGCGCGCACACCGAGGACAGGCCGACGCCGACGCCGCCGACGAACCGGAAGATCATGAGCACCAGGTGGCTGGGCGCCAGGGCCGTTCCGAGGGCGCCGAGTACGTACAGGATGCCGATGAAGAACAGCAACTTGCGGCGGCCGAAGTAGTCGGCGGAGCGGCCACCGATGAGCGCGCCGACGATGGTGCCGACTGTGGCGATGGCGACGGTTGCGCCGAGGCCCCCGTCGTCGAGGTTGAACTGGACTTTGAGCGCGGCGTTGGCTCCGGAGATGACGGCGGTGTCGAAACCGAAGATCAGGCCGCCAACGGCGGCGACAATGGCGCTGCGGATGACGAGCGAACTCGCCTTGGATGAGGTTTGTGTGCTGTTGGACATCGCGACTCCTTGTTCTCGACTTGGACGGAAACGGGTACAGCGATAGGGGCGGCCGGAGTAGCACTTTGTTCCGGTCGCCAGTGACGAACCGGTGTCGCTAGGAAGCGTAATCCGGATGGGGCGCCGCTGGGCGGAAGGCGAAAAGTTTTTCATCGCGAGACGCGACCCATGTGCCTGGACAACACACCTAGAACGTCGTCGTGCTCATGCTGTTCATGAATGCGCCGTGGCCGGTGGTCGTGTTCCAGCAGGTCATGCCCGCCCTCTCGGATGCGCACGTGTAGTCGCCGTGGTAGACGACGGTGCCGTAGGGCACCACCTGTGGGGGAGTTTCCGGTCTTTGGAAAGCGGCGGCCCTGTTCTTGGACCTGATCGTGGGCTCCTCAAGGCCGGGAGAATCGCTCGTGGACATCTCCACCCACCATTTCGATCCCGCATGGTCGCGGCCATAGGGCATGTCCGTGACGTAACTCTCGATCCCGCAACCAACATACGAGTGCTGGTCGGCGAATTCGCAGCCGATGTTCTTCGCCGGATTGATTATCGTCGCCACATCCTGATGAACGGCGGTGACCGGGGTTGCGTTCTCGGGACGTGGACCACCGGCCCCCGGATAGGCGCCGGGAATCTGCACCGGCGTCGGGGCAGGGCTGGAGGCCGGGGCCGGCGATGATGTTGGGCTCGGTGACTCGGAGGCCGGGGTTGGTGATGGTGTTGGGCTCGGCGATTCGGATGCCGTCGTTGGGGTGGGCGTCGTGGCATCGGGAACCGGGGCGGGCAGAGGATTGCAGCCGACCAGTAGACCTCCGGTCAGTACAACGGCGACAAGCAGACTCGGACGACGGTGGACGCACTGAAACATGGTCTTCTCCTGGCTCTCGTTGCCTCGGCAGGGTCAGTGATACCATTTACCCTGCCACGCGAGGATCCGCGGAGAACAGTCATCTCAGGACGAACACACGTGCTGTGTTCCCGGATCTCTCCGCGCGTCGTCGGCGCCGACCGGAAACCCCGGTTGCACGGCACCCAGCCCGGATTTGACCCCGAAAAAGGCGGACGGGGCGGCTGAGCGCTGCCCAACCGGGGAAACGCCCGTGAGGCACAGCCGAGATCGGGAACGGAAACATCGAGAAAGCACAGCGCCCCAGGTCCTGAAGGAGCGGGGCGCCGTGCGTGGGCTTCTCGGTGGTGCCTCTGCCGGCAGCTACCGGCTCGGGGAACCCTCCTGGGCCAGCGCATCCATCAGATCGATCATGAACTCGGTGTCCTCCTGGCCCAGACGCTCCCAGCCGTGGGGTGCACCCAGCGCGGTGAGCAGTTCCGCATCGCTGGGATCGGCGTTCATCTGTTCCAGGCCGTGCCAGATCGGTTCCACGAGATGTGCGATTCCGGGGCTGGCGAGGAGGCTGCTGCGCACCACGTAGATGCGGCTCCGGATCAGTTCCCGGAGCTGCTTCTTCACCATCGACGACAACTCGTCGTAGGCGTCCTGCGGGAAGAAGCCGACCTGCACCTGGCCCTGCATGACCGCTTTCGCAACGAGCACAGGATTGGGTTTGAGGGAGACCTCGATGTCCGGGTAGCCGAGGCTCGCGGGTTCCAGGAGGATGCGGCAGATCCTCTCGACGTCGGGGGCGTCCGTGGCCGCCGCGGTCAGCGGGGCCGTCAGGTCCGTGACCTCCTGGAGGTCGCTGTCGGCGGCAACCACCACGGTGGCTTCCTTCGCCATTCCACTGGCCCAGGCGACGGGAAGGTATCCTTTGTCCCGGACGAGGTAAGCAGTATCCGCTGCGTTCGCATAGACCAGGTCTGCCCTGTTCTCCTCGAAAGCGGCGTGCAGGTCCGCGAAGTCCGTGTAGGAAGTCGGGCGGAAGGCCTCTCCCGTGATCCGCTGCAACTTTGTGTTAAAAATAAACCAGTCCGTGACATTTTGAATGTTCACATCCGGACTGATGGCGAACTGCAACGTCATTTCAGCGACCCTCGGCCTTCACCATTTCCGCGTACAGCGCTTCCATTTCGGACACTTTGTTCCGCGACGGCTCGCGTCGCACGGAGGTGTGCCCGACGATCTCGCCGCCGCGCACCTTCGGGATCACGGTGGCGTAGACCCAGTAGTAGCCACCGTCGGCCCGGAGGTTCTTCACGTATCCACTCCAGCGCTTGCCCTGCTGGACGGTGGCCCACAGGTCCGCGTACGCGGCCCGGGGCATGTCCGGGTGGCGCAGGATCGAGTGCGGTGACCCGATCAGTTCTTCCTTGGTGAATCCCGACATGATGACGAACGCCTCGTTGCACGTGGTGATCACACCATCCCGGTCGGTCTGTGACACGATCAACTCACCCGTCGGGAAGCGGGTCTCCACGTCGGTGACCACCACCTGACGGCTGCTTCCGTCGTAGTAGGTCCACTGCGTGGCCTGCCCCGGGCAGGTCATGTCCTCCAGCGGTTTCATGCGAGTTCGCGAGCGAGGTCCTTGGCAGTCGCCTTCATCTCGAAGAGGATCATGCCGAGCTTCGCGTATCCGTTGGAGATGCCGATCAGGACGGCTTCGGGTCCGGCCGCGATGTGGACGATGTAGCCGTCGCTGCCCTTCACGAGGACCTGCTCCAGCTCGCCACGCTTCAGTTCGCTGACGGTGCGGGTGCCGGTGGCCAGCGCGGCCGCACCCATGGCGGCGACGCGGTCCTCGTCGGTGCCCCCGGCCAGCGCCGATGCGATGGGCAGGCCGTCGAGGGTGACGAGAAGTGCGCCCTCGAGGTCGGGGGTGAGAGCGACGAGCCTTTGTAGGTGCTGATGGATCTGATCAATCCTTGACATTGTCTTCCTTTGGTTTTGCGGTCCGGTGCTGGTCTCCAGCGCCCTGAGTGGTACGGTCATATTAGAAGTTTGGCGACGGAACTGGATGGTTGTCAAAAGTTTAAAGCTCAGCTTTAGCAGCGTCGCTGAAAGTTACTGGCCTTCTTGAGTGAAAGAAGCTTGGTTCGCCAGCCCGAGATGCCTTGGAAAAACGTTCTGGGCTGTTGAGAAGTCGGCGGGTGATGTGCATCCGGTGTGCGCGTTTCGCGGGGGCAGGGCCGGCGAGGAGTTTCCCCGGGGAGTGACTGGTGGGCCGGTGGGTGGTTGGATCGGGGTTGGTGGCGGTCGGGTGGAGCGCGTCCGCCCGGGGTTGACATTTGCAACAGCGAACTCTAGATTCGCAGTTGCAAAGATTGGAGGTAGATCGATGAACCGATCCCATCGCCTGGCGGCGGCCTGCGGGGCCTTGCTGCTGGTTTCCGTGTGTGGTCCCGTCCTGCCCGCCGCACACGCGGATGAACCCGCACCCAAGGTCCTGCTGATGCTGGATTCCTCGGGGTCGATGAAGGACGCGGATCCGTCCGGCGGCACCAAGATGGATGCCGCGAAGAAGGCCCTCATACACGCCCTCGACTCCGTGCCCGCGAACGCCGAGGTCGGGCTCAGGGTCTACGGTGCCGACGTCGACGGCAACGGCGCCCCGGGTTCCTGCACGGACTCCCGGCTGGCCCATCCCGTCGGCGCCCTGGACAAGGCGGGCCTGACCAATGCGATCAACCAGTTCCAGCCCCGCGGCGACACCCCCATCGCGTACGCGCTGAAGGAAGGGGCGAAGGACCTGGGCGACAGCGGCAAGCGCCACATCATTCTCGTCTCCGACGGGGAGGAGACCTGCTCGCCCGATCCCTGTCAGGAGATCCGTGAGTTGATCGCGGGCGGGGTGAGTCTTCAGATCGACACCGTCGGTTTCGGCGTGGAGGACAAGGCCCGCCAGCAGCTGGCGTGCGTGGCCGAGGCCGGTGGTGGCAGCTATTACGAAGCGAAGGACGCCAAGTCCCTGGAATCGAGCCTTCAGCGGCTCGGCGCCCGCACGGCGCGTGGTTTCACCGTCGCGGGCACCCCGGTGCAGGGGGCGGACATCCCCGCCGGTGCTCCGTTGCTGGCCCCCGGACAGTACACGGACATCTCCGTGGCCTCCAACGAGAAAACCGAGAAGTACTACAAGGTGAGGCGGAGCCAACCCGGCTCCACGCTGCGCGTGAATGTCCTCACCCGTATGCCGAACGCCCGCTTCTTCGACTCCGTCAAGCGTGGCTCGTGGGTCTGGGAGTTGAAGACCATGGACGACGACGCGTGCGCATACGAGAGCAGCACCGGTTTCGACAGCGGCAAAACCGGGGTCGTGGTCGGGCAGACGCTGGTCGCGCTGCCCGCGGATCCCAGGAATCCGGCGTCCAAGGGAACGAAAGAACAGACCTGCGCCGACGCCAAGGATTTCTACTTCAAGGTGGCGCGCATGCCCGGTTCCGGCGGGGCGATCCCGATCGAGATCCGGGTGATGGAGGAGGCGCCCGTGGAGAACGCCGACCAGCTTCCGACCGGGGTGCAGGAGGTGCCCTCGAGCAACTCCGAGGGGGTCAGTTCACCCGCGACGGACAACGTCACGTCGGTGCTCGGCGGGGCCAGCTTCAATGACGCCCTCGAGGTGGCTCCCGGCACCTACAGCGTCGAGCTGGTGCCCGGGGAGATGGCCTTCTTCAAGACCCCCATCAAATATGGCCAGAGCGGGATCTTCGCCCTCGACGGTCTCGAACTCTCTCCGGATGTCATCAGGAATTCCACTCTGTCAGACCACGTCGCAGTCTCCTCCGCGGTTTACGCGCCGGACTTCAGCCGGATGGATTCGGCATCCAGCGGGCAAGTCACGTTCTTCATGAAGAAGACGGGCGCGCACTCCAGCAGCGCCCCGCACATCAATCAGGTGCCGGAGGTGCGCTACCGGAACCGTTGGGACTCCCCCGAGATGCACTACTCCAGCCGGGGTTTCGCGATGGAGGGTTACTACTACTACGCGGTAGCGCTGGGCGATGAAACGTTCCTGAAGGGGCAGCCCGCGAACGTCAAGTTCTCGCTCGCCGTCTTGGGTGAGGCGACCGAGCAGTCCGGTAACGTCCAGGTGAGCGAGGTTCCCGCGGGTGAATCCAGCGGCACCGATTCCGGTCAGGAAAGTCCCTTCGGGGATTCCACCAAGCTGGCGCTGTTCGGGGCCGGCGGCGCCCTGGTGGTGCTCGGCGGTGGGGGCGTGGCCTACGTGCTGCTGCGGCGCCGCAGCTGATCGGGAAACTCCACGACGGTGGTTCCGGAATGCCCGGAACCACCGTCGTTTCGTTCCGGTTTCTTCAGGGCAGGTACCAGACGACCAGCAGGATCACCCCGCCGAGGAGCAGCAGCACGGAGGCGGCGAGCAGCACCCGGTCCGGGATGCGGCGTTTCCCGCCGCGTTTCCCGGGGGCGGGGACATCCGCTGGTGGGGGCGTCGCCAGCGCCTGCGTCGGCGGCAGGGCCGGGACGGATGTGGGTGCGGATTGGAGCGGGCTGGTCGGGGGAGTCGGTTGCTGGGGCCGGGAGACCATTGAGGGTGGCTGCCGGGGCTGACCGGTCGGCGGGGCCGGCGGCTGTGGGGTTCCGGGAGTCGCCGGGGAAGGAGCGGGGTACTGGGGGGACAGCGGTCCGGGCGTCCCGGGGCGGCGGGACGTCGTCGTCGGGTTTTCGGAATCCAGCGGCTCCAGTTGTTGGAACACCTCGACATCCCTGGCGGCGCCGTCCTGCCAGGCCAGTTCCGGGACATCCAGGCGGCGCAGGGCCTCCGATGTACCCGGCCGCGCCTCGGGGCGGGGGGCGGTGAGGTCGCGGACCAGGGACCAGAAGCTCTCGGGGACGCCGTCGGGGGTGCCGCGGTTGAGGTCGATGTCGCGGGGGCGGGCGCCGGTGAGCATCGATGCGGCCACCATGCCGGCCGCGAACATGTCGACCGCGGGGGTCACGTCCCCGAGGGTCATCAGTTCGGGGGCCAGGTACCCGGGGGTGCCGTGGACCATGCCGGTTTCGGTGAAGCGTGGCCCGGCGAGGTCGATGGCGATCCCGAAGTCCGTCAGGTAGGCGTGGGGGCGTCCGGAGCCGGTGGCGTCCAGGAGGATGTTCGCCGGTTTGACGTCGCGATGCACCAAGTGGGCGGAATGCACGGCCTGGAGGCCGGACAGGAGCTGCCGCAGGATCTCGGCGGCGAAACGGGGAGGCAGGGCGCCGTGGTCGCCGATCAGCGTCGCGAGCGAACCCCCGGCGACGATGCGCATGGTGAACAGCACCTGGTTGTCCTCGCCGATCCAGCCGAGCGGGGCGATCACATTCGGGTGGTTCACCCTGAGGCCCTGTTCACGGACGAAACGCAGCAGGGTCGAGGCGTCCGACTGCCGCAGCACCTTGGCCGCCACGATCCGGTTCAGTTTCAGGTCGCGGGCGCGCCACACGGCACCCATGCCACCCTCACCGATCAGGTCGATCAACTCATAGCGTCCTCCGAAAACCTCACCCATGTTCGGCAGCGATCCTCAGCAGGCGGGCGAGCTCCGGGGCGGTGGTGAGTTCGGCGAGTCGCCGCAACTCTTCCGCGGGGGCCGCGTTGTGCAGTTCTCGGGTGGCCGGGTTCATGGAGGTGGAGATCGTGGGTGTGGCCTCCCGGATCTCCTTGAGGCGTTCCGTGCGCTGTGCCGTGGTCAGTTTCGGGGCCTGCTGGGACATCTCGATGAGCGCCTGAAGGCGTCCCAACACGGCGGGGTTCCCGATCTTGGCGCGCTGTCCCGACAGCAACTGCGACATCATGGGGGCTGACAGCCCCAGGACCTGCGCCAGACCCGCCTGGGTCAGTCCCAGGTCGCCCCGGATGCGCCCCGCGATGTCGGCGAGCGGCTCCCCGTAGAGCTGTCGTTGTCGTGCCAGGTTCTCCTCGATCGCCATCTCGCCTCCTTCGCCGACATCCTACGGGACGGGCAGCCGACGGCATGCCACGGTTTGTCGGGATGGGGCGGGTTTCAGCAGCTGGGACGGTGGGTGTCCCGAGGGGTCAGTGGCGCAGTCGGCGGATGAGGCACACCGCCACGGGGAACAGCAGCAGCCAGAAACCCGAGGCCGGCATGAGAACCACCCCGGTCAGCGTCAGCAGACCGAAGAGCACGATGAAGGACCACGGGATCGCCACCCCTGTGCGTTCCAGCTGCGCGGCGAGCAGACCGATGGCGATCAACGCGAATCCCGTCACCAGGAACCAGAAGATCAGACCTTGTGGGGGTGGGTCGTCCCAGACTCCGATCAGCCCCGCGTTCGCGGCGTCGAGCAGAATCCGCCACCCGACGACGATGCCGAAGAGATTGTGAATGATCCCGATGAGCACGAGACTCCAGCCCACCAGGGGAAAAGTTTTTGATTCCATGCTCAAAAACTAGCACGGGGTGGGTACGCTTGCTGTCGTGGGAAGGCCGCCGAAGTTCAGTGAAGACGCGCTGTTGGACGCTGCTCTCGTGGTTGTTGCCCGGGACGGGAAGACGGCCACCACGGCCGATGTCGCGGCCGCCGTGGGGGGTGGGGTCGGGTCGCTCTACTACCGGTTCGCGAACCGGGAGGTGCTGCTGCTGGCCTTGTGGGTGCGCAGTATCAAGCGATTCCAGGTCGACTTCCTGGCCGCCGCCGGGTCGTCCCGGGATCCCGGGGAGGCGCTCGTCGCGGCCGCCGTCGCCATTCCCCGTTACTGTCGCGAGAACCCCGGCGAGGCCCGGGCCTTGACGCTTTTCCGTCACGCGGAGCTGCTGGCGCGCCTGGAGGCCGGTGACGACGAGCTCGCCGCCTGCCCCGGCGACCTGCGGGAGGCGGTCCGGGGACTCAACGACGAGGTCCTGGCGGTGCTGGGGGAGCTGACCCGGCAGCGTTTCGGGTCCCTGAAACCCCTGGAACTGGTGCGGGTCGCGGTCCAGCAGACCCCCTATGGCCTGGTTCGACCCTTCCTCGGGGCGGGCGCCGGGCCGATGCCCGCCTGGCTGGACGACATGGTGGCGGCCATGGTGCCCGCGGCCCTGGCGGTCGCGGATCGTCCGGGATGGTCCGAGGGGCACGAGTGATGTCGAACGCCTGCCCAAAGGCTGAACGCTTGTCTTGTTGTCGAATGCTTGCGCTGTAGCGCTGGCGGATGACCATAAGGCTGGCGTTTGTGTGGGAAGGCCAGCGGATGACCATAAGGCTGGCG
>CALCKT010000009.1 GCA_937965785.1 uncultured Propionibacteriaceae bacterium
TGACCAGCCCAGCCGCATCACCGCAGGAATTGCCACCACGCTACGGGACACACCCGTTCACGTAGTGCGTCTCATCACGGCTCTGGTCTGCCGGTTCCTTGCCTGGGCTTGTTCAGCGTCGTCGTTGGGCATCGTGGATGGGGTCGAGCCAGGCTTGGGTGTCGTGGTCGAGCGGCAGTTCCGTGCCGAAGGGATCGAAGCGATTGTGGGTCACCGACATCACGCAACATCACACGGCGGACGGTTGGACCTACTGCTGCGCGGCGCTGGACGCGTGGAGCCGTCGGGTCGTGGACTGGTCGATCGCTGAGCACATCCGCACCGAACGCGTGGTCGACGCGTTGCAGATGACCTGCTGGCAACGTCGTCCACCGGCCAGGGCAGTGGTTCACCCGGACAGGGGCAGTCAGTGCACGAGCTGGTTGTTCGGGCATCGGCTGGGGGAGACCGGGCTGCTCAGGTCGATGGGCCGGAACGCCTCGGGCCGGGACGACACGGCGATGGGATCGTTCTGGCCCTCGAAGCAGGTCCTCGCCTCGGCCATGTTCGATTGGATCGAGGGCTGGTACAACCCCTGACGACGGCACTCCGGGACCGGGATGCTGCCACCCCGCGAGTTCGAAACCCCTCACAGCCCCACTGTCGCGGCGGCATGAATCAACCAACAACAACTACCCGGGAAACCGGGTCAAGCTCCGGCTGTGAACAAGCCTTCACACACCTCGATCACAGATCCGCCGACATCGACCTGGCGATGTCCCAAGAAATCTCCGCTCGGGCCTCGTAACCATTTTCTTGAAACCACATCGCGTCATCCACGCTGCGCACGAGACACCACCGCCGCACGGTCATTGGGTCCAGCTCGGCCATTCCGGCGAACCGCTCCATCCGTTTCCGCGCCGTGGCGTTCGTTTCGTCACCGCCCCGGATTTCGCTCCAACGGTTGCGCAGCAGCGGAACCACCTCATACGCGGGGTTGCCTTTCAGTGGCTTCGGGTCAATGGCGGCCCACGCATCCTTGCCGCGCCCAAGGATATTGGCGTAATGGAAGTCGCCGTGCAGCAGCGAGGGCTCCGAAGGCATGACGGCCAGCTCTGCGCACACATCGACGGCAGAGGAGACGAGCTCCTCGGGGCACGGTTCGCCGAGCCGCCGCCACTCCTCAAGGAACTCCGTGCCCCACCGGGCAGCAATGTCACCGACGCTGCGAAACCCAGCGGGCGCAGGAACGCGCAGTTCGCGAAGGAGATCGGCGGCAGTGTCAAGTGCTTCCTGAACCGGGACGTCCAGAAGGACCCGCCGCTCATCCAGCCGCTCCAACAACATGGCGCCGGCCCCCTCGTCGGTGTGCAACACCGAGACCGCTCCATGACCGCCCCACGTGCGTAAAGCAACGGACTCGAGCCGGGTCTCGTCGTCGACCCAACTCACTTTCAGGGCACCGCGTTTCCCGTCCTTGCAATGAACAGGCAGAACCACAGCGCACATCCCGTACATCGGCGGTCCCTCCTGACGAAGGCGCCACCTGTCGAGCAAATCCCCCACCGTGTACGGCAACGCCTCCAACCAGTCTCGGGCAGCCTCGCCCTCTCTGTGCAGGATCATGGCAGAAAAGTCACTAGAGATTTGAATCAATTTGACTCTCGCTTTCTGGTGCGATTGAAGGCGGGGATGTCGCTCACTTGCATTGAGTCTAGGAGGCTTATTCATAGGGGTGTTTCGGTTTTCCTCAGCTAGCGCTTTGTCCT
>CALCKT010000010.1 GCA_937965785.1 uncultured Propionibacteriaceae bacterium
GGGATTCAGGAAGATCACGGCCAGGTTCGCGGGGCTCGCCGCAGCGGTCCTGCTGGCGGCCGGGGATCCCCCTCCCCCGGCCGCCCGTCCATCTCCTCAGCCGCGATCGGCGCGGGGCGGCCCGCCGCATGGTTTCGACACGACCGGCTCGCTGACGCTCGCGGGTCGGCTCAACCAACTTCGGAGAGAACAGGTCGGCTCAACCATCTTCGGATGAGTTACAGGCCGGCTCGCCGAGGCTCGGCTCAGTCAACGCCGGGTGGGAAACCTCTCGGGGTTCTTCTCATTCGCCGGGGGAACGCACCCCGATGGTGAGCAGCAGGTTGGCGTAGAGCCGCTGGTCCGCCGAGACGATCACGACGGTGACGTCCTCGGCCTTCGCGGCGTCGTAGAAATCCCAGCGGGGAATCTCGTCGAAGGCCACGCCGGGCAGGGAGGCCCGGTACTCGTCGTGGGCGGGGATCACGTCCGGGGCCTCAATGCCCACCGCGTCCGCGGCGGGCACCATCAACCCGGCCCGTTCGATGGGGACGGTGCGTTTCAGCACCTCGAGGATCTGGGTGACGTCGAGCAGCCCGGGCGCGAGGTTCAGGAAGATGCGTTCCGCCGCCGCGGGTGCCCCGCTCGCGACCGGGTAGTTGCCGTCGGTGATCAGGATCTTGCCGCTGTGCCCGCTGCGTCCCAGCGCCGCCAGCAGCCCGGGGTGGGTCATGGGTCCGTACAGCATGTCAGTTTCCTTTCGTGGATTCTCGGATGATCAGTTCGGGGGCGAGGAGCGTGTGTCTGGCCGGTCCCCCGGCGATCAGCTCGGCCAGGTGCCCCACGGCGCAGGTCCCCACCTCCTGGTGCGGTTGCCGGATGGTGGTCAGGGGAGGCAGGAAGCTGTCAGCCCCGTCGACGTCGTCGACGCCGACCACCGCCACGTCCCCGGGCACGGCCCGGTCGTGTTCCGCCAGCCAACGCAGCGCCCCGAGCGCCAGGTGGTCGTTGCTGGCGAACAAACCGTCGATGTCGCTGGGGAATTGCTCCCCGAGCGCGTAGCCACACCGGGCCTCCCATGAATTGGCCGAGACCTTGATCGGTTCGATCCCGGCTTCCCGGCAGGCCGCGTTGAAACCGTCGCGGCGTTCGTGGGCGTCGAACCAGTCGGAGGGGCCACAGATGTGCAGCAACCGCCGGCGTCCCAGCTCCACCAGGTGGTTGGCGGCCTTCCGGGCCGCCGCTTCCTGGTCAATGGCGACGCTGGCGACGTCGTCCGGGAGGTCGAACCGTTGCCCGACGAACACCGCCGGTATCCGGCCGTGCAGCACCGAGACGAGATCCGTGGACTGGGCGTGACCACCCAGCACCAAGATCCCGTCCACCCCGAGCGGCACGAGCTGGTCCAGGGTGGGGTTCTGGTTCTTGGGACGGCCCGCCACGGAGGTCTGGTAGCCGAGCCGCCCGAGCTCCGAGACGATCGACAGGAAGGTGCGTGCGTGCCCGCCGAACAGCGGGGTGGCGTTGACGACGTGGATCACACCGGTGCGACGGTTCGACAGCGATCGGGCCGCCAGGTTGGGGCGGTAGCCGAGCTCCTCGACGGCGGCCAGCACCCGTGCCCGGGTTTCCGGAGCCACGACGCTGGCGCCGCGCACCACCCGGGAAACGGTCTGACTGGAGACCCCTGCGAGTTTCGCGACGTCGGAGAGCCGGGCCCGGCGGGCGCTGAACCTCATGGCCGGTGGATCCTGGTCTCGGCGGTGGCGGCGATGACCTCGTTCCTGCGGGCCGGGTCGAGCGCCCCGGTGATCTCGAACTGCCCCAGCAGCGACCCGAGGGTGGAGGCCTCCGCGGGCCCCGCCAGCACGGGAACACCGAGGGAACGCGCGGTCAGGTCACACAGCAGGGTGTTGCGGGATCCGCCACCGACGAGGTTCAGCTGCGTCGGGGCCTGGCCGGTGAGCGCAGTGAGATCCCTCACCCCCCGGGCGTAGCGCTCGGCGAAGGACTCGCACAGCGCCCTGACGAGCTGCCCCTGGCTGATCCCCGCAGGGGCTCCCCCCGCCCGTAGGGCCTCGGTGACGCGTTCCACCATGGAGCCGGGTTTCGCATACCGGGGATCGTCGGGGTCGATCACCACACCCAGGGAGTCGGCCCGGCGGGCGGCCTCGACCAGGGCGACGATGTCGTGGACCTGCCCGGCCGCCTGCCAGTCGCGCTGGCACTCCTGGAGGATCCACAGCCCGGTGATGTTGAACAGGGGACGCACCCCGCCGTCGGCGCGGGCCTCGTTGGTCAGCCCAAGGGCACGGGCCTGTTCACCGAGCAGAGGTTCGTCCCGCAGCACCCCCAGCACCGACCACGACCCGGCCGACAGGAAGCACGTGGCGCCCTCGTCGCGTTGCAGGGCGGCGACCGCGCAGGCGGAGTCGTGGGCGCCGGCCCGCACCACGGTCAGCTGCTCCAGCCCGGCTACGGTGCAGGGCCCCGCGATGCCGTACTCGGGGGTCAGTTCCCCCACCCAGGAACGGGGAATCCCGAGGGCGTCGAAAACCTCACCGGCCCAGTCGTTGACACCCGGGGCGCACAGACCGGAGGTGGATGCGATGGAACGCGACCAGCCGCGGGCGCCCGTCAGCAGGTGGGTGAACCAGTCGGGCAGGAACAGGATCTGCTCGGTGCGCGCCGCCGATTCGGGTTCCTCGCTGAGGTAGGCGAACAGCTGGTTCGCGGAGTTGATGGTGGCCGGCGCCGTCCCGGTCAACTCCCAGGCCCTCGCGTCGGGCAGTCTCTCCCGGAAGGCGGCGAGGGTGCGGTTGGTGCGTTCGTCGCGGTAGCAGCGTCCCGGGGTGAGGGGTTCACCGTCCGTGCCCAGGGCAACCCAGTCGACTCCCCAGGTGTCGATGCTGACGCTGGTCGCGTCGGGGAACCGTTCGACGGCCAGTTGCAACCCCTTGATCATCTCCTGCCGGATCAGGTCGAGGTCCCAGCACAGGTAGCCGTCGCGCATCGCGGCGGTGTGCGGGAAACGGTACACCTCGGTCTCGGTGATGCGGCCATCGTCCAGTACCCCCGCGATCACCCGCCCGGAGGAGGAACCAAGGTCGACGGCTAGGGCAGTGGCAGTCACGGGACTCTCCTGAAAAACTGGTTCTGGACAAACGTGGTGTTGCCAACACAACTTTGGTAGCTGGGTGGGCAACCTCGCGGGGGAATCGCCGCGGAGCTGGGTTCTCGCGGCGATTCCCTCGCTGGGACGAGCCGAGGACGAATCGGCTCATCGGTGAACTGGCCCGCACCGGCCTTCACCTCCGAGGGGTTCCGGTGCGGACCGGCTCAGCCGTACAACGGGCCGAACTGGGCGCAGGCGCGGTAGTCAGCGCCCTCCAGGTCGGCGGTGCCGAAACCGAGCCAGTTCTTCGGGCGGAAGACCTGCTCGACGGGAACGTTGTGCATGTTGACGGGGATGCGCAGCATGGAGGCCAGCGTGATGAGGCGGGCACCGATGTGGCCGTAGCTGATCGCACCGTGGTTGGCTCCCCAGGCGTTCATCACCTCGTAGACGGAAGTGAACGGGCCCTCGCCGGTCAGGTTCGGCACGAACCAGGTGGTGGGCCAGGTGCGGTCGGTGCGGTTCTCGATGACGGTGGCGACCTCGTCGGGCAGTTCCACGGTCCAGCCCTCGGCGATCTGGAGAACGGGACCGAGTCCGTCCACGAGGTTGATGCGGCACATCGTGACGGGCACGTCACCTGCGGAACGGAAGTGGGTGGACATGCCGCCGCCGGGGAAGTACTCGTAGGTGGCTGGGTGGAAGGTGGTGCCCTCCAGCATGGCCTTCTGATCCTCCTCGGTGACCTCCCACCAGGGTTTGATGACGTGCTGGCCGTCACGCACCGCGGCGAAGGTGCCGTCGAGGGTGGTGGGCCCGGAGTTGCGCAGGTCGATGATGCCGCCGGCGGCCCGGCCCTCGAGCCTGTGCCCCGTGACGCGTTCGACGGATTCGGCACTCCAGTAGGTGCGCACGTCGCTGAACAGCTGGGCGGTGTTGGTCAGCAGGTGGTTGAAGAGCATCGAGGCGCCGTTGAGGGAGTCGTTCTCGGTGGCCAGGATGTGGGGCGCGCGGGTGCCGTTCCAGTCGAAGGTGGTGTTGAGGATGGTCTCCATCAGGTCGCCGTTGGGGAACCCGTCGGTCCACTGCCGCTGCCCCTGGAAACCGGCGGCGATGGCGCCGCGCCCGAGCGCCTCCTCGCCCCAGCCCTTCTCCGCGAGCCGGGGATTGCCGGCCATGAGGTCACGTGCGATGAGGGTCATCTTGACCGAGTAGGCCCACCAGTCGTCGTGCAGTTCGGGTTTCTGGTTGTGCGGGGGGTTGAAGTCCTCGCCCTGGCGGAAGTTCTCCTTCACCCAGGCCAGTGCCCTCTCGTATTCCTCGACGTCGTAGATCTCCTCGTTCACGCGGCGGGCGAACTCGCTCATGTCGATGTACTCGTTGCGCATGCCCAGGTACTTGGTCCAGAACTCGTCCTTGACCACGGAACCCGCGATGCCCATGGAGACCGCACCCATGGACAGGTAGGAGCGTCCCTTCATCTGGGCGACGGCGAGGCCACAGACGGCGTAGTCGAGCAGCCGCTGACGCACCTCGTCGGGGATGGTCTCGTCATCGGCGTCCTGCACGTGCTCGCCGTAGATACCGAAGGCGGGAATGCCCAGCTGGGTGTGTCCGGCGAGCGCCGCGGCCAGGTAGACCGCGCCGGGACGCTCCGAACCGTTGAAACCCCAGATGGCGTGCGGGATGGTGCGGTCCATGTCGATGGTCTCGGTTCCGTACGCCCAGCAGGGGGTCACGGACAGCGTGAGGCCCACGTTCTCGCGGCGGAATTTCTCGGCGGTGGCCTGCGCCTCGGCCACCCCGCCGATCGTGGAGTCGGCGATGACACACTCGACGGGGTTGCCGTCGATGTAGCGCAGCTCCGCCTCGTAAAGGGCGGCGACACGCCTGGCCATGTTCATGGTCTGGTCCTCGAGGCTCTCGCGGACCCCGCGGCGCCGGCCATCGATGATGGGACGGATGCCGATCTTCGGATGGTTCGTCATGAATTGTTCCTTAAACTTCGATTGCGGTTACCGGGCTTGATCAATTCCGGTGTCCCGAAGCTGACGGTTTCGAGACGCGGGAACCGGTCAAATTGGAAGGCTCCCGCCGGGCGGGGCGGCACCCGCCCGGCGAAAACGGAGGATCACTCGTAGAGGTTGGGTTTGATGCTGGGATCGTCGATGTTGGTCTTGTCATACCAGGCGAACCCGGAGTCGATGGTCTTGGGCAGCTCCTTGCCGTTGACCGCGAGGATGGCGGCCTTGACGGTCTCGTAGCCGATCTTCACCGGCGACTGGGTGACGGCCCCGGCCTGGGTGCCGGCCTTGATGGCCTCGATCTGGGTTTTCCCGGAGTCGAACCCGACGACGGTGACCTTGGCACCGGACTCGTTGGCACCCTGGATGGCGCCGGTGGCGGCGGCCTCGTTGGAACCGTAGATGCCCGCGATGTCGGGGTTGGCCTGGATCATCGACTTGGAGGTGTTGGCGGCCAGACCGACCTCGCCCGCGACCTGCTCGGGCAGCAGGGTGATGCCGGGGGCGTTGGTCCTGATGTACTCCTTGAAGCCGTCGCAGCGCTGCTTGCCGGTCTGCGAGGTCTGGTCATGGCAGATCAGGCCGACCTTGCCGTTGCCGCCCAGCAGCTCGACCATGTGCTTGGCCGCCTCGGCCGCAGCCGCATTGTTGTCGGTCTGGACGGTGGACAGCGGGATGTCGGAGTCCACGCCGGAGTCGAAGGCGACCACCGGGATGTTCGCGGCCTTGATCTTTCCGAGCAGATCGGCGGCGGCGCCGGAATCGAGAGCGGCGAAACCAATGGCGGCGGGCTTGGAATCGAGGGCGGTCTGGAGCTGGTTGAGCTGTTCCGTGACTGCCTGTTCGTTCTCGGGACCGACGAACTCGACCTTGTATCCGAACTTCTTGCCGGCGTCCTCCGCACCTTCCTTCACCGCCTGCCAGAAGCGGTGCTGGAAACCCTTGGAAACCAGGTAGATGGTTTTGGTGTTGTCACCCTTGGGGACGTCGCTGTCGGCGACCGCGGTGGCCGCGGCGGTGGACGACTTGTCGGCCGTCTTGCTGGCCTCCCCACTGCTGGAGGTGGAGGTGGTGCAGGCCGAGAGCCCGAGCGCCAGAACGGAGGCGAGGGCGACGGCGGGACGCAGAAGACGCATGGTCTTTCCTTTCTAGTCAGGGGCTTCGACGCCCCGGCAGAGAGGGTGTTCAGGACCCTCGGGTTATTCAGTTGTCAGGAGAAGGTTCTGGTTCGCTGTTCAGACCGCGGCCGCGCGGCGGCGCCTGACGTTGTCGACGAAAACGGCGATGAGCACGACGATGCCGGTGACGACGAGCTGCCATTCCTGGGCGACCCCCATCATCTGCATGCCCTTGCGGAGGGTTTCCATGATCAGGGCGCCCACGACCGTGCCGAGAATGTTGGCGCGGCCACCAGCCAGGGACGTGCCGCCGATGACGACGGCCGCGATCACGTAGAGCTCGAAGCCGACGCCCTCGGATGGCTGGACGAAACCGAACCGCGCCGAGTAGAGAATGGCGCCGAGCGCCACGAAGATACCTGCGGTGACGTAGACCAGGGTCTTCCAGAGCTTGATGTTGACGCCGCTGAGGCGGGTGGCCTCCTCGTTGGAGCCGATGGCCAGGGCGTAGCGCCCCAGGAGGGTCTTGTTGAGCAGCACGCTGGCGATGATCGCGAGGATGATGAACAGCGGGATGGCGTTGGCGACGCCGGGGATCAGTTCACCGGCGGCGAGCCATTTGTAGTCGGGGTTCTTGATGGAGATCGTCGACTTGTTGGTCAGCACCAGCGCGAGCCCGCGGGCGGCCATCATCATGGCCAGGGTCGCGATGAACGGCGGCAGCCCCAGGAAGGAGATGTTCACACCGTTGACCAGACCGAGCAGCGCACCCACCAGGAGAATCAGCACGAGACCGCCACCGAGTGGAAGGTTCATCCAGTCCCCCGAGAGGAAGATTCCCGCGAAGACCGCCACCAGCGTCATGCCGGTCCCGGAGCTCAGGTCGATGCCGGAGGTGGCGATGACGAAGGTGGCCCCCAGCGCCATCACCCCGATGTAGGCGGACTGCTGGATGATGTCCAGGGCCACCCCGAACTGGGCGAAGTTGGGTGCCGCGAAGCAGAAGAAGAGGTAGATGATCGCGAGGGCCGCGAACACGAAGATCTGCTGCAGGGAAGATTTCGCGATCCGGAGGACCGGATTCGGCGCCGCCACCGCCTCGGCGGTCCCGGTGTTGTTGCTCACGCTGCGTTTCCTTTCAGCTGCGCCTTGCCGAGGGTGGCAAGTTCCATGATGTTCTCCTGGGTGGCTTCCTCGTTGTCGAGGAAACCGGTGATGTGGCCGTGCGCCATCACCGCGATCCGGTGGCTCATCCGCAGCACCTCGGGCAGTTCCGAGGAGATCATGAGGATGGCCTTGCCCTGGCCGCAGAGCTGCTCCAGCAGCTCGTAGATCTCTTCCTTCGCGCCGACGTCGATACCGCGGGTGGGTTCGTCGAAGATGAGGATGTCGCAGTTGCGGATCAGCCACTTGGCTATGACCACCTTCTGCTGGTTGCCGCCCGACAGCTTGCCGAGCAGCTGGTTGACCGACGGGGTCTTGACCCGCAGCCTCTTGCTGTACTCCTCACCGACGGTGCGGATCTTGCCGTCGAGGATGAATCCACCGATGTTGAAGTCCTTCATCGCCGCCATCACGGCGTTCTGTTTGATGTCCTGTTCCAGGAGCAGGCCGAATTGTTTGCGGTCCTCGGACAGATAGCCGATGCCGTTTCGCACGCCGTCCGCAGCGGTGTTGATCGACACCTTCCTGCCGTGGATCCAGATCTCGCCCGCGGCGCGCGGATCGGCGCCGAAGATGCAGCGGGCCACCTCCGTGCGCCCGGCCCCCATGAGTCCGGCGAAACCGAGGATCTCGCCCTTGCGGACCTCGAAGCTGACGTCGTGCAGCAGTTTCTTGGTGGCCAGCCCCTCCACCTTCAGCACCACTTCGTCGGAGGTCACCTCGGTGCGCGGCCGGGCATCGGAGGAGACCTCGCGGCCGACCATCATGGAGATGATCTCGCGCATCTCGACATCCTTTGTGGTCACGGTGCCGATGTACTGGCCGTCGCGCAACACCGAGACGCGGTCGGTGATCTCCTCGATCTCCGGCATCCGGTGGGAGATGTAGATCAGCCCGGTCTCGGGGGTGATGAAGTCGCGGATCATCCCGAACAGCGCCTCGGTCTCACCGACGGTCAGAGCTGCCGTGGGCTCGTCCATGACCAGGACGCGGGAGTTGTAGGACAGGGCCCGCGCGATCTCGACCATCTGTTGGCGGGCCACGGAGAGGTCCCCGATCCGGGCGGCCGGGTCGAGGTTCATCCCGAGGCGCTCGAAGAGCTCGGCGGCCTCGCGGTTCAGTTTGGCGTCGTTGATCCAGCCCGCCCGGTGGCTGCCCGGGCGGCCGAGGTACAGGTTCTGCGCCACGGTCAGGTCGGGGACCATGTTCAGTTCCTGGTGGATGATGGACAGCCCCAGTTCCCGGGCGTGGTTCACCCCACCCACCGCGACCCTGCTGCCCTCGAGCCAGATCTCACCCCCGGGGTCGGCGGTGTAGATACCGGTGAGGATCTTCATCAGCGTCGACTTGCCCGCGCCGTTCTCCCCGCACAGACCGAGCACCTCTCCGGCCTTGAGGTCGAGGTTGACGTTTTGCAGCGCCTTGACCCCGGGGAAGGTCTTGCTGATGTTCTTCAGCTTGAGCAGCTCCGTCACTTGCACTCCTTCGTGTACTGATCCGCCGAGATCTGCGAAGGTATCCGCCCCGGCGGATGTTAACGCTATCACCACCTCCTCGGGACGCGTCAAGTGCGTTATGCAATGGTTATCAAGTTTTCTCAAAACCCCTAGTCAGAGCCACATGGCAACGCTGCCACAAATGCCTTTCCGCTGGCTCCCGGAGAGGATGGCACTTTTCCTCCTCAACCGCGGCACCGGACATGAAAAACCGGGTGGCCGCCCCTGGGGACGACCACCCGGCCGGTGTTGCCCTTGGTCAGGCGTGGGTGCCTGCGGAACGCAGGTACTCGCAGGCCTCGACGACCCGCTTGGCCATGCCCGCCTCGGCGGCCTTGCCCCAGGCGCGCGGATCGTACTGCTTCTTGTTGCCGACCTCACCGTCGATCTTCAGCACGCCGTCGTAGTTGCGGAACATGTGGTCCACGACGGGACGGGTGAAGGCGTACTGGGTGTCGGTGTCGATGTTCATCTTCACCACACCGAAGTCCACGGCGTCCGAGATCTCCTGCGGGCTGGAACCGGATCCGCCGTGGAACACGAGGTCGAACGGACGCTCCTTGCCGTACTTGGCGCCGACGGCGTCCTGGATCTCCTTCAGCACCTCCGGGCGCAGCTTCACCGCTCCGGGCTTGTACACGCCGTGCACGTTCCCGAAGGTCAGCGCCGTCATGTAGCGGCCCTTCTCACCCAGGCCGAGCACCTCGACGGTGCGCAGGCCGTCGGCGACGGTGGTGTAGAGCTTCTCGTTGATCTCAGCGGAGACGCCGTCCTCCTCGCCGCCGACGACACCAACCTCGATCTCGAGAATGATGTTCGCCTTGGCGCAGCGGCTCAGCAACTCGTCGGCGATGGTCAGGTTCTCCTCCATCGGCACCGCGGAACCGTCCCACATGTGCGACTGGAACAGCGGAAGCTTGCCGTTCTTCACGCGTTCCTCGGAGATGGCCAGCAACGGACGCACGAAGCTGTCCAGCTTGTCCTTGGGGCAGTGGTCGGTGTGGAGCGCAACGTTGATGGGGTAGTTCTTCGCGACCTCCTGGGCGAAAGCGGCGAAGGCGGAGGCGCCTGCGACCTTGTCCTTGATCGTGGGGCCGGAGAAGTACTCGGAGCCACCCGTGGAGACCTGGATGATGCCGTCAGAACCCGCCTCGGCGAAGCCCTGCAGGGCGGCGTTCAGCGTCTGGGAGGAGCTGACGTTGATGGCCGGGTAGGCGAACCTGCCTTCCTTGGCCCGATCGATCATCTGGGCGTAGACCTCAGGAGTTGCAACTGGCATGATGCCTCTTTTCGTGCTGAAGACTAGGAACGGGCCCAGCCTATCGCGCAACGCCCGTCCGGGGGGAGCCCCGGGATGTCAATGCTCAGAGCAGCCGGTCCATGTCCGAGGCATCCACCCCGATCCTCCCCATGGACCTGGCCCTGGCGGCCGAGTCGATGGCCCCGGGCATGGCGTCCAGGAAGCTGATCGGGATGCTCGCCACCTCCCGTCCCGAGACCTCCAGCCGCAGCCGCGGACCTGCTCCCCAAGTCCGCCCGGAGATCTTCAGGGCCGTGATCTCGGCCCAGCGGGCGCGCACCTGTTCGGGGTGGACGAACTCCACCCCGGTGCCGTCGATGTAGAGCCCCACCCCCTGTCCCAGGGAGGCCAGGTCCTGTTTCGCGCGCTTGAGGGAAACCACCGTGGCGATGACGCGAACCAGCGTCGGTACCGCCCAGATCACCGCGAGGGCCGGGAGGCTCCAGGAGGGAAGGGCCCCCTGAACGGCCTGCCTGGCGTCCTCCGGCAGGAACACCGGTCCCAGCCACACCAGCAGCAGGACCGCACCGAAGACCAGCGCGAAGATCACCTGGAGGCGAAGCGCGGAACGCTGCCTGGCGATGCGCGCGGCCGTGGGGGCCGGGGTCAGGGCAACCGCGAATCGTTCTGCTGGGGTCATGGCTTTCATGCTAGAGGCTCCACTACCGGGTGTTGGAGGGCCCAGTGGTACATGGCGATGGCGGCAGCGGCACCCGCGTTCAGGGATCGGGTGGAACCGCGCTGGGTGATGGCGACGAGCCGGGCGCAACCCGCCACCGCGCCGGGGGTCAGGCCGAGCCCCTCAGACCCGAAGACCAGGCAGACGTCACGAGGCAGGGCAGCGGCCTCCAAAGGCACCGACCCGGGCAGGTTGTCCACCCCGACCGCCTCGATGCCCCGCTCCCCCAGCCAGCCGAACAGCGACTCCTCGGTCTCGTGGTGGTGGACGTGGAGGTAACGGTCGGTGACCATAGCGCCCCGCCGGTTCCAGCGCCGCCTCCCGACGATGTGGACCCCGCCGACGTTGAAGGCGTTCGCCGTGCGCACGATGGAACCGATGTTGAAGTCGTGTTCCCAGTTCTGGATGGCCACGTGCAACCCGGACCGGCTGAGATCGAGATCAGCGACAATCGCCTCGAGTTTCCAGTAACGGTAGCGGTCGATGACGTTGCGCCGGTCCCCACCGGCCAGCAACTCCGGGTCCAGCCGGTCGTCGGAGGGCCAGGGCAGCAGATGGGGCCCTACCCCCACGACCGGGGCCGCGGGGCTTTCCGCGCCGGGGCTCACCGCTGCTTCAGACGCCGGTCGACCCACACTATGCCAACCACCACGATGGCACCGAGCAGGGCCAGCCCGAGCAGTATCGACCAGTGTGCATCCGGAGCCAGGGGAGCCCCGTCCGGGCTCCACGGCCAGACCGCCCGGAGCGAACCGAGCAGCAGACCCGACATGACGGCCATGGTGGCGGCGTGCTTGTGCTCGAGCAACCAGTTGAGACCCTTCACGAACAACCCCAACCCCACCACGGCACCAGCGGCGAACAGACCCAGATAGCCGAAGCTCCGGGCCTCAACCGCGGCCATGGTCGGCACGTACAAACCAAAGATCTTCAGCATGAACGACCCCGAGATCCCGGGCAACACCAAGGCACAGACAGCGATCGCCGCCGACCCGAAGATCATCCAGGCGGGAGGCCCCTCGATGGCGCCTCCCGCTCCCAGGCCGGTCAGGAAGAAAGCAGCAACGGCAGCCGTCAGGAACAGCACGGCCACGACCGCTTTCTTCCTTCCCGTGTTCATGTCCTCCGGTTTGATCTCCATCACCGGGACGACGACGGAGGCCAGGACCATCCCGAAGAACAGCGCGTGCGCAAGCTGAGGAGTGTCCCCCACGAACACCTTCATGATCCCCGCCATGGCCACCACCACGATGGCCATACCCAGCAGGGCCGGGATCACGATGCCCCAGCGGACCTTCCTGAGCTCGGCACCCGCCTCGGAGAACTTGCCGGTCACCACGCGTTTCACCGCACTGACCATGTGGCTGGCCGAGTTGATGAGCGGCTCGTAGATGCCCGATATCAGGGCGATCGTGCCTCCCGAGACGCCGGGCACCAGCTCGGCGAGGCCGATCAACATTCCCCTGACGAGGTTGGCAACAGCGGTTGTCGGGTTGAAGCGCCCAGCGGCGCGCCTCGGGTTTTGCATCAGGCTCCTTCTCGCGACCGACCCGGCGGACAACGTTAGCGTCAGTTGCCGTTCGGCGCGATCAGGCTCCTGCGGGGGGCTGTCCGAAGTTGACCGTCGGGGCCTGCCGAACCGTCGGGTCATTGACCTCGAAGTAGGTGGCGCGCTCAAACTTGCCCATTCCAGCGATGATGTTGGTGGGCACCGATTCGATGCGGGTGTTGTAGTCGCGCACGTTCGCGTTGTAGAAGCGACGGCTGGCGGCGATCCTGTCCTCGGTGTCGGCGAGTTCGCGCTGCAGCTCCAGATAGTTGGTGTTCGACTTCAGGTTGGGGTAGGACTCGACGGAAACCATCAGGCCACGAACCGCCTCGGTCAGGGCGGACTCGGCAGCTGCGCGCTGCTCGTTGGGTGCTCCCTGCACCTGGGCCGCGAGGGCCATCGCGTTCTGGCGGAGGCTCGTGACCTTCTCCAGGACACCTCTCTCGTGGGCCGCGTAACCGCGAACCGTCTCGACGAGGTTCGGAATGAGGTCGTAGCGGCGGTTCAATTCCACATCGATCTGCCGCCAGGACTCCTGAATGACGTTGCGCGCCTTCACCAGGCCGTTGTAGGAGGAGACACCCCACAGGAGTCCCACGAGGACCAGGATCAACAGGATCCCGATGAAGCTCAACAGAAATGGCATGAACTCAGCTCCTTAGAAAATTTGGCTCACAACAACGGTAGCGCCTCGTGAGGTCCTCGGGCCCGCGTACCGGGGTCGCGACGCCGCGGGGGGTGACCGGTCAGAGCCCGAGATCGTCCAGCCCAATGGCGTAGCGGTATTCCAGACCAGCCTCGGCGACGCGTTCCGCCGCCCCGGTGGCGCGGTCCACGACCACGGCCACGGCCACCACCTCTCCGCCCGCTCTGCGCACGGCCTCCACCGCGGTCAGGGCCGATCCGCCCGTCGTCGAGGTGTCCTCCACCACGAGCACCCGGCGGCCCGCTACGTCGGTGCCCTCGATGCGGCGCTGGAGGCCGTGGGATTTGGCCTCCTTGCGCACCACGAAGGCGTCCAACCGGCCCCCCGCCGCGGCCCTGGCGTGAAGCATGGCGGTGGCGACCGGATCGGCTCCCAGGGTCAGTCCCCCGACGGCATCGAAGTCCAGGTCGGCCGTCAGCTCCGACATGACCCGTCCCACCAGCGGTGAGGCCACCCCGTCGAGGGTCACGCGACGCATGTCGACGTAGTAGTCGGCTTCCTTCCCGGACGCCAGGGTCACCCGGCCACGCACGACGGCCAGTTCCTTGACGGCACGGATCAGGTCTTCACGATCAGTCATTTCGGCTCCTGTGATCTCAGGCCCACCGCGGGCTCGGGGTCGCCGCCCATTGTTCCATCACGAGAACCACAGCTTGCTGCCGGAGGGCGGTGGCGAATCTTGCGTGTCCGCGTCCGTGAACGGTTCCGCACCCCCGACCCAGCTCCTCAGTTCCCTTCCCCCGATCCAGCGGTAGGGGCAGGGTTGTTTCGCGCTGTCGCGGCGCAAACCGGTCTCGTCCACCCGGGTTCCGGACGCGACGAGCAGCAGGTTGCCGAACCGACGCCCCTTCCACACCGCGGGTTCGGTTCCCACCAGCAGGTGACGCCAGCGCTCCGCGAGCCCCGCGGCGAATCGTCGGGTCCACCGGAACGGAGAGGAGTCGGTCACGTTGCAGATCACCATCCGTCTGCCCCTGCCGAGCCTGACCAGTTCATCCAGGAACTCGGCGCTGACCAGCCCGCCGGGAACCCGCGCTCCGTCGAAGGCGTCGAGCACCACCAGGTCGGCGTAGCCCGAGGGCATGGCGGCCACTCCCGAGCGACCGTCGACGTCACGCACCTTGATGCCGCTGCGCGGCGGCAGGGGCAGTTTCCGCCGGACCTCCTCGGTCAATCCGGCGTCGGGTTCACACACGATCTGCGCCGTTCCCGGCCGCCGCCGAGCGATCCAGCGCGGGATGCTGAGTCCCGCCCCTCCGATGTGGATCACCCGGATTCGTTCGCTCTGTCCGAGGTCGGCCAGGCCGTGTTCGAAGAGCAACGAGACCTGGACGACGTACTCGAAGAGGAGAAGGTCCGGGCGGGCCGGATCCACCCAGGACTGGGACGCATCCCCGAACACCACGCGGAAAGCTCCCGGATGTTGGGGATCTGGCACCAGCGACATGAGCCGATTATCCCAGGACCTTCTGCGCGACCCCGCCCGGATTCCCCGGCCGGGCGGGGTGGCACCACCCGGAGGTCAGGAACGCACGCAGGTCTGCACCGGTTCCGAAACCTGCCCCTTGGCACGCCGCAGCACGATCTTGATGCAGGTCTGTTCCCCCTTCAGAGGAAGAATGATGCTGGGCTCCTCGACGCTGCGGCGGGATTCGGACTCCGGGGCACCCACCACCTCCACCAGGTAGGAGTCAGCGGGCTGTGGTTCCGGGTTGGTCCAGGTGAACTTGACCTCCTGGCCGGTCACCTTGCCGGACGCGTCGACCACGGCCGGAACCGTCCTGGTGCCCCGGTCATTGCCCCCTTGGGCTTCCTGGGCCCCGAAACCGAGCAAACCGTTGAACCACAGCACCCCGAAGGTAACCGCGGTGGCGATCACCATGATCCCCGTCAGCAACAAGGTGAACTGCTTGCGCTTCCTCTTCTTCCTGCGCGCCTTCTCGGCCTCGTCGGATTTGTTCACCTCCGGGTTCTTCGGCTCGGGCACGGGAAGCCCCTCGACGTGCCGGAGCCCCGCCTGGGCGAAACCGTGCCCGCGCAGCAGCACCCCCGGCCCCGGGGCCCCCGTCGACATCCCCGGAGGGGTGGGGTCGAACGCGGGGTTCATCGTGTCGTGGAAGGTGTAGCCGCCCGTCAGCGAAGACATCCCCATCGTGTAGCCAGCGGTCAGCATCGACCCGGAATCCCCGAGCAGCCACCCGGAATCAATGCTTCCCGGTTCCCGGTGCTCGGTGCCGTAGGCGGTGTGGTCCTCGGATTCGGTCAGGACGTCCACCGGAGTCACGGGCACCCCCATGGAGGCCTGGACGGCCTGGATTGCGCGCGCGAATTCCAGCGCCGAGCTGTAGCGCCGCGCCGGGTGCGCGGCCATCGCGGTTCCCAGCACCTGCTCCAGCATCTCGGGCACGTCGAGGCGGCCCGTCCGGGGGGCCACGAAGGAGCGGGCCCTTTCACGCAGGGCGTGACGTTCGTTGTCGCCACCCGGCACCGCGAGCGGGCTGCGCCCCACCAGCATCGCCCACGTGGTGGCCGCCAACGAGAACACATCGCTCCAGGGACCCGCATCCAACGGTGAGTCGGGATGCATCTCGGAGGGGGCCCAGAGCGGGCTCAGTGCGTTGGCCGCCGCGGAGAAGTCGTGGGAGGCCGAGATCCCGAAATCGGTCAGGGCCGGACGCTGGAAACCGGTGAAGAGAATGTTCGCGGGTTTGATGTCGCGATGGAGGATGTCCTGCCGGTGCACGGTCTCCACTGCGCCCGCCAGCTGAACCGTGTACTCCATCGCCAGGGTCGTCGCCAGGACCCGGTTCGCCACCCGGATCCCCAGGTGGGCCGTGGAACACTCCTCCATCACCAGGAAGGGCCGGCCGTCGGCGGACAGGCCCGAGCTGTGGATGGTGACGATGTTCGGATGCCCCGACAACCGGGCCATCAGCACAGCCTCCGCGGCGAACGCGTTGAACGTGGCCTCGTTGACGGTCTGGTGCAGCACCTTCACGGCCACCCCGCGGCCCAGCGAATCACGGTAGCGGAAGACGTCAGCGAAACCACCGCCACCGAGCCACTCGATGAAGGTGAATCCCGGTATTTCGGGAGGAGTTGTTCGCTGTGCCATCAAGGAATCCGATCAAGATGTAGAAGCAGGTCGTGACCCAGGTCGATCACGTCTCCAGGCAGCAGGGTAATGGGCCTTTGGGGCAAGCGCACGGGTGGTTTCGCTCTGCGTCGCACACAGGTGCCGTTCCGGCTGGCCAGGTCCAGCGCCAGGACACGCCACCCGTCCAGCAGGATCGCCAGGTGATTACCGGAAACGTGCCGGTACTGCAGGGCCAACAATTTCGGGGGTTCCGGCAGGCAGAGTGCGTCCGCGCTGGGATGCCGTCCGATGATCATGGACTCGAGCAGCGGGATGGGTTCGATATGCGGCACCTTCAGCCAACCGAGCCGGGGTCGCTCGGTGCTGCGCGGTTCCCCCGTCACCGGATCGCCGCACACGAAACAGCGGGACCTCTCCTGCGGGTTCGGATGCCCCGCCGTGCAGAACCGGGCAATCACCTCGGTCGTCTCGGGGCGGCGGGGCCTGTTGTCCTCCGATGCGTCGGAGAGGGTGTCACCCATCAGCAACTCCTCGTCGCTGGGGGCTACGGGGCCGTGTTTGGGCGCGGGCGTGTCCTCCTGGCACGCCGGTCCCTTCTCCGGAATGGCCGGTTCCCCCGGCTCCTCGACGACCCGGTGGTCCCGGGGCAATTCCCCGAATCCCACGCCGTCGGCCAGGACGACGCCCCCCACCAGGGGGCTCGACGGCTCCGCGACCCGCCCCATGCGAAGCGCCGTCACCCCGGAGACGACCCGCTCAACCCAGGTCGCGGCCCCCTCACCGCGGAGCGGTTCGTTTCCGTCCGAGCTCACGATCTCCACGGTCAGGGTGCCACGCACCACCAGATGCCATCGTTCGCCGTCCGCGATGGCGACGGCGAACGACGGCGGTTCCAACTGCCCCGTCCCGGTGTTCCCCAAAAGGGTCCTGATGAAAACCTCAAGTTCTGATTTCTCCCGTAATCTGGAGAACAACAACTCCGCGACGGGCAACCCCACGCTGGGGGAGAGCAACGCGAACCCACTCTGCCAGGCGACAGCGATCCACCGCCCTTCGCTCCATCGAAGCACGCCATCGAACGCCATCAATTGCCCTCCGGATCAGGAATGGTGTCCTCGTGAATCCATGAGACTGTTTCCCCCTCCCCCTCGTCAAGCGACACGACGTCATCCACTTCGCCAATCTCACGTGCCGCCGCCCCGCGGGGTCTGCCCCGGATGAGTCGTGGCTGTGAATCACATCGTCATCCGGGGTCCCGTCACGGCACCAGCCTCAGCGTGCGCCCCCCGAAATGCACCAGGTCACCCGTCGAGAGCTGCCAGGGTTCGTGGGTCGGGATCCGGGTGCGTTCCCGGTCGACCTCGATGTAGACGCCGTTGGTCGCCCCGACGTCGATCACCTGGACGTGACCATCGACGGGTCGCAGCACCATGTGGGTCTTGGACAGCCTCATGCTCTCGTCGGTGACCCGCACCAAACGCGCATCGGGGTAGGCGTCGGGAGCGAGTGGGTTGCGTCCCAGCACCAGTGACCCGTCGACCTTGATCCGCAGGCCATCGTCCAGGACCACCTCGGGACTCAGCTCCAGTTTCTCGTCCGCAATTGTCCTGTCCTGCACCAGGGATGGGGTCCTCGCGGCGCGGATCGCCGGGACCGGTTCGGCCGCCGGCGGTTCGGCCGGGCTGCTCGTCGTGGCGCGGGCGGGCGAGACGGGAGGAAACACCGGAGAGGCCGAGTTCGCCACCCAGGAACCGGCCGGAGGTTGGAACACCGAGGCCTGCGAGGGGCTCGTCGGCGAGGGCGGTGGGAACGGAGAGGGAGACGGGAAGGGCTGCGGGGTGAAAGGGCTCGGGGGACGAACCGGTTCCGCAGCGCGCGTCGGGACGGCTCTGGTCCCCGGAGCCGGGCCGGCCGGCGGCATCTCGGGGGACATGCCACGCGCCGGGGCGGGTATCGGCCCGCCGGCGTCCGTCTCGGAGGCCGGGGAAGGCACCGAGGTGGCGGGCACCCGGTCCGGTGAGGACATCACGGGTTCGGGGGGAACCGGGGCCGCGGTGGGCGGGTAGAAGGGAGCCCCGGCAGGTTGGCCCCCGGGATCATGGCCCTCCGGGGCGGAGAAACCCGGGGGCTGTTGCATCTCGAACCTCGGGGTTTCCGCCCCACCGGTGCCCGCACCGACCGCGACCGGCTGCGGCATCCTCACCTGCTGCCCGCAAGCCGCGGGTCGGGCGGCGGGACCGCCGTAGGCGGGAGGCGCGAACGCCGATCCGGGGGACATGCGCGGGGCCGGGGCGCTGAACGGCGATGCCGCATACGCTTCCGCGGGCTGCGGCATCGCGGCCCCGCCCGCCGCGACGGCCCGGGCGGTGGGTTCCTGGTGAACCGGATCGACCTGGGGGGCCTTCCCCTTGTCGACGGCCACCAGGTTGAAGACCCTGTCCAGCCAGTGCTGGCCGTCCCTGTAGGTGAAGTAGTAGGAGATCGTGCCCAGCATCAGGGTGACGCACTCGAAGATCACCTGGACCAGGAACCTGGCCAGCATCACCGAGCCCTTCGGCTGGTTGGTGCGGCTGTCGACGAAACGGTATCCGAGGAGTTTCCCCCCGAATGACGTGGACCACAGGAGCGCCGCGGCAATGCTGAAGACGAGAACCACACCCCCCAGGACCATCCCCCCCAAGCTCAGGGCCACGGTTATCTCCTCGGAACCGAGGAAGGTCCCGCTGACCGCGAGCAGGGAGGAAATCAGCAACCCCGCCATCCACAGCAGGTGCCCGAGCACCCTGCGGCCGGCGCCGACAGGTGTGGCCTTGTTGCCGCCGAACTGGCCAGGCATCATTCTCTCCTCATTTCTTAAGTTCTCCGGTGGAACCTTCGTTCCTCCCAGCGTGGTCACTCGCCTGCGACTTCCGGGAACGCCGCTCCGTTTCCACCCCCACCCGCCGAAGCGATTTGAGGGAGAAGAAGACGGCTGGCCGAGCGTACCAAGGCTTGGTGGCCAAAAGTGAACTCCTGAGTTTCCCCCCCTGCTTCCAGACCGAGTCACGAACCTCCGTCTCGGGCTCCTCGGGTCCGAAAACGGAGGCGTCAACCCGATCCGCCAGGGATCTGATGGGCAGATCCGGATACCCGTCCTGGAGATCGTCGGCGGATTCCCTGCGCGTGTGGTTGGTGACCGCGACGAAACCCAGGTCCCTGGCGCGGTCCACCACCTCGTCCCAGGCACCGGCCACCTGGTCCGCGATCTCGCCCTTCCTCCGCCGCTTGGCGGCCCGCCGTCCCTTGAGGATGGCGATGACCATCAGCGGGGACAGCAGGAGCAGGACCCCGCCGGCGCCGACGGCGATCACGAGGGCGACCTGCATCCAGTCCGGGGGCTGTTCCTTCTGGTCGTCGAAGTCCACCTCCTGCTGGTCGGCGACGACGGTCTCGTCCTCGACGTGCTCCGGGGGGGTCGGCGGCGGATCGACGCGGGGTTTCGGTTTCGGTTTGGGCTGGGGGTCCTCGGAGTTCGGCACCCGGTTGCGGTCCGGTGTGGGATCGAAATTGACCCAGCCGGCGCCCTCCAGGAAAGCCTCGACCCACACGTGGGCCTCGGTGCCACGCACCTGCCAGCCGTTGCCCACCTCGGCATCGGGGGCGGGGTGGAAACCCATCACGACCCGGGTCGGGATGCCCAACTGCGTGGCCATCAGAGCCATGGATGCAGCGTACTGCTCGTCGTCACCGACCCACTGTTCCTGGTTGAACATGTAGGCCAGCCGCTCAGCGGTGTGCCCCGCCCTGGAGCGGTTGTCGGATCCGTTCGAGTAGAAACCCTCGGTCCGGAGTTTCTGCTCGATCATCGACAGTTGTTCGTAAGCGCTGGTCGCCCCCTGGGTCCAGTCCGTGGCGTTCTTGACCAGCACCTCGGGCACCCGGTCCACCCGCGCCAGAGGCGCCGCACCGCCGCGGGCGCCCCGGAGCCCCTCCCGCTGGGATTCAGTCAGGGGGATGACCGCGACACCGGTGACCCGCAACATGCTGCCGTCACCGATCCGGGTAGTGGTGAGCGTCTGTTTGGTGTTGCGATTGAAGTACAGCCCGCGCGCCTGCCTGGTGCCCTGTTCCCCCTCGAACTCGATGCGGGACGGTTCCCCGAAGCTCGGCACCCAGACATCGTCGTAGGCCTGCGCCGTGATCTCCGAGACCTGGGTGGCGACCTCCGGCTGCCACGGCAGTTCCCGCCCCACCCGCAGATACTCCCCGATGTTCTGGGAGACGTTGAACACCACACCGTTCCACTCGTCCATCACCGCCAGCCGGAGCCTTCCCCCCGCGGGCATTCCGGAGACCTGGAACAGCACCTCGTCCTTCTGGTTGAGCTCGTAAAGCCGGTACTTGGTGAGCGGGCTCGGGTATTCCTGGAGGTTCAGGGGAGGTGCCACGTGGTCGCGCAGCACCTGCCTGTGGGCGTCGTTGCCGGCGACCACGTTCACCCCGAGCGCCGTCCCGGACGCGAGGGCGATCACCAGCACCGCCGAGAGGCCCTGCCAGGTGCGACGGGACAGGCCTCGGGGCTGGCGCACGAGGAACTCCGCGTTCGCCGCCCCCACCCTGCTGATCCTGTGGACCGTGGCCCAGACGAGCAGACCGGCCCCGAGCGCCGCCCCCAGCCACAGGGCTGCCGGCGCCTGCCGGATGCCGAAGGCGATTCCCAGCGCCAGCCAGAGCGTCGGCAGCAGCATCGGCCACACCACAGCCCGCGTGAACCTGACGATCCCCACCAGCGCGGCGGAGAACAGGATTCCTCCGAGCAGCGGCGCAGCCTGGGGTCCGGAGAGGTCCCCCGCGGGGGTGGCCACCGTCAGGATGTCGTACCAGCCCTGGTAGGTGAGCTGCATCAACCGGGCGAGGGTGGTGAGGCTGGGGACAAAACCGTTGATCGTGGTCTCCGGAAGCGCCAGCGGCCCTCCCAGGAGCAGGTAGAACCCGAGGATCGCGGAGAACCACAGGGCCGCGCTCCACCGGAACCGTGCGGCCAGCAGGGGCACCAGGGTCCCCGCCGTGATCCCGGCCAGAGCGGGCAGGTATCCGGAGGTCCCGCCGAAGACCGGCTGGAAGGCCACCACCCCGGGCAGCAACAGCAACCAGGCCCCGGCGACCCGGGGCAGGGAGAAGACACCCTCGCGTCTCATGCCAGGCTCCCGACCGCGGGACGCAGGTCGTCCAATTGCGGGATGTCCAGGACCACCAGGTCCCCCACCCTGCGTCTGGCCAGTTCCTCACCCCCCAGGCACCTGACCGCGAACGGGAACACCCCCGGCGGCAGGGCGAGCTGCGCCGATCGCAGCACCGCAGGGCTGGGGTTGCCCGCGACGAAGGCCGCCACGGACATTCCCGGCTTGGAACCGTGCTTGACCGCCAGCTCCCGCAACTCGTGACCCTTCTCGTCCAGATCCACCCCGGAGAGCCGATCCAGCAGGCCCATCGCGTTCGGGAAGGGAACCTCCCCCATCGATGTGCAGAGGGTGACCTGTTTCTCCTCCCGCAGCGCCGCCACCCCCAGGGACCCCGCCACGGAAACGGCGAGCTCGAAATCCTCCGGGGACGCGTAGTCCCCGGGGAGGGTGGACAGCAGGATCAGCAGATGGGCCCTCATGGTCTCCTCGAACTGCCGGACCATCAGCTTGCCCGTGCGGGCCGTCGTGCGCCAGTGCACGGAGCGGCGGTCGTCTCCCTGGACGTATTCCCGCAGCGCATGGAAGGAAACATCCGAGGAGGAGAGGTTCTGCGTCGCTATCCCCTCGATGTCCCGCAGGAAGCCGATCGCGCGGGTCTCCAACGGCACCACGCGCGGATGGACGAACAACTCGCTCACATCCGAGAGCACCTTCTTGCGGCTCACGGCAGCGAGCGGATCCGTCATGGCGGATCGCACCGGCCCCAGCAGGATCACCCCGCGGCGCCGGGCGGGAATCGAGAAGGGTTCCTCGTGCACCTGGCCGGGGCCGAGCGCCGGCACCCGGAAGGAAGCGACCTCGCCGTTCACGGGGAACTCCAGGGTGGCCGAACCGGATGACCTGCCCGGTGCCGAACGAACCTGCACGTTCCCCCTGGCCTCGTCGCCCACCTGGACCCTGGGGCGTTGCAACTCGAACAGCACCTCGTGTTCCCGTCTCCCCAGCACCGACAGCACCGCCACGACCATCACCACAGCGCACATCACGGACAGGGCGCGGAACTCCAGCCAGCCGAGCCACCAACCCGGGATCCCGGTCACCACGATTCCGATGAGCAGGGCCCAGCCCAGCGCGGTGACGGAAGCTACGGGACGGAAACGCGAGATGCGCCGCAGGACCCGGGTCGGACCGGGCCTCCGGGAAACGGTTGCGGTGGCGGCGGGTTCTGGCACGGGTCCCACTCAGGCGTTCATCCGGTTCGTGGGGGCCTCCACGGATGCGAGCGCCCGGGCGATCACGTCGATCGGCTGCACACCTGCGAACTCCGCCTCGGGCGACATGATCAGCCGGTGCGTCCACACCGGCGCAGCCAGCTCCTTCACATCGTCGGGCAGGACGTAGTTGCGGCCGTGGGCGGCCGCCCACACCCGGGCCGCCCGCACCATGGCGATCGCCCCACGGGTGGAGACCCCCATCGATGTGTCCTCATCCTCCCGGGTGGCCTCCACCAGCCGCTGCGCGTAGTGCAGCACCGAGTTGTCGACGTAGTTGTCCTTGACGGACTCGATCATCTCCGCCACCGCCTGCTGGGCGAGCACGGGATTGAGTCGTTTGGAGCGGTCGGGTTGGGAGGACCCGGCGAGCACCTGGATGGCCGCCTCGGTGTCGGGGTAGCCAACGGAGGTCTTCATCAGGAAGCGGTCGAGCTGCGCCTCGGGCAGCCGGTAGGTGCCGGCCTGTTCGACGGGGTTCTGGGTTGCGATGACCATGAACGGACGCTCCGTCGGATAACGCTGACCGTCCACCGTGACCTGCGACTCCTCCATCACCTCCAGCAACGCCGACTGGGTTTTCGGCGATGCGCGGTTGATCTCGTCGGCCAGCACGATCGAGCTGAAGATGGGCCCGTGGTGGAAGGTCCAGCGCGAGGTGGCCTGGTCGTACATCGTGATGCCCGTGATGTCGGAGGGCAGCAGGTCCGGGGTGAACTGGATCCGGTTGTGGCTGCCGTGAACCGAAGCGGCGATCGCCCTCGCCAAGGCGGTTTTACCGGTGCCTGGCGCGTCTTCGAGAAGCAGATGGCCCTCTGCCAGCATGCAGGTCAGCGCAAGGCGGATCACCGGGGCCTTGCCGAGCAGCGCCTGCCCGACGTTGTCAGTCAGCCGCGCGAAGGTGTCCGCGAAAAATGCGGCCTGTTCCGGATTCATGGTCATCTTGGGTCAATCACCTTTGTTTTCGGTCGGGACATTCACCTGCACCGGGCAGTGATGTCGAATCCCTCTGAGGGGACGTTGTAGTTCTCCGGGAACACCCAGTCCGAGAACTGCCTGCTCGCGTTTCCACTGGCGTCAACCGGCCCCACCCTGACCTTGGCCACATCTTTCTCATTGATGGGGTTGGGCAGTTCGCACTTGACGCTTTCCCCGGGTTTCCAGTTCTGCAACGTCACCTTGAAGGCGTTGCATCCTCGTCCCCCTCCGGCCCGGCACTCGACCGCGTCGCCCTTGGACAGGGTCGCCTTGGTGTCCCCCCAGGTTGAGGCGCAGGACTCGGCGGAATAGTCGCTCCAGTCGCCGTGTTCGTTTTGTGCCCTCGCCCTCACGCAGACATTTTGCTTGCGGTCGTTCCCCTTGTCCACGGAGCCGGAGAGGTCGGTGGTCGTCCACGTCTCGGTGCTGGGGTTCTTGCCGTCAGCCTTCACCGTGCTGGTGATCTCGACCTGCTTGACCCGGGCACCGTTGCTGGAGCCGGGCACCTGCCAGCGCAGGGTCACGTGATCCACCCCGGCCTCGCTGTTCACCACGGGCGCCTGGGGAGGCCCGTAGGCCGTCACGGAGGCGGTCGCCGCCTCCCCCTCCGAGGTCTGTCCCAGCACGTTCGCCACGGCCACCAGCCGCACGGTCACCGCCTGTCCCAACTGGAAGGCTGGGCTGCTGACCACCGTCGTGCCGGGTTTCACCGTGCCGGAGTGGCCACCGGCACTCCACCGGTAGGTGATCTCGTCGACCCTGATCCCGTTCCCGGAAGCCGCGCCGAAGCTGAACTCCACCTCCGATCCCCTGCCCGTCGGCCTAAGGGAGAACCCACTCGGCGCCCCCGGCGGCTGGAAGGCGCGCACGGCGTTCGAGGCCGGCGAGGCCGCGGACCACTTGCCGGACTTGTTGGTGGAACGCACCGAGAAGGTGACGGTCTCGGTGGAGGGATCCATCAGGGTGGTACAGCTGGTGTCCTGCTGCTCCGGGCACACCTCCTTCCCGTTCGCGTCGGTCACCACGTAACGGAAGTTCGAGTCCCCGTTCGGATTGCCGGGCTGGGACCACTTGATGTTCGCCCTGGGTTTCACCGAACTCGAACTGCTGTCCATGGTCACGGTGGGAGCCCCTTGGGCCGATGGCGCGCCGGCCGGGGTTTCGGGCCGAGACTCGTCACTGGTCGGCGGGGTGAGCTGACTGTTCTCGTCGGTCAACCGGTTGTGGGCCGTGACCGTGAAGGTGTAGGCCTGCCCGTTCGTCAGGCCCGTCCAGTTGAGACTGGTGGCGGTGGTCTCCTGTCTCTGGCCCCCCGGGTACATCGTGACGGTGTACCGCGTTACGGGTGAACCACCACCCGGGACCGCGACGGGATCCCAGGCAAGGGCGATCTGCTGGTCCCCGAAGGCCGTGGTGGGGGCGGAGGGTTTCGATGGCAGCGCATCCACCAGGATCTCGTTGCTCGGCTCGGAGCGCGGGCTGCGGGAGTTCAGGTCGCCCTCCGTCACCTCCGCCTTGACGGTGAAGGTGTAGCGGCCGCTGTTCGCCAACCCCGGGATGTCGCAGGTGGTCTGGAGACCGCAGTTCTTGCTGCCCCCCTGCCAGAACACGGTGAACCCCTTCGGGGTCGCGCCACGCCACCCGCTGTGGGTCCACGAGACGCGGGCGGTCTGTGACCCCGCGTACTGGGCCGTCACCGCCGTGGGCGCCCTGGGAACGTCCTTCACGACGACGCGGATCACTCCCGTGCGTTCCCTGGAGGGATCCTTCGTGGCGTCGGCGACCCGGAAGGTGACCAGGACGTCATCGACGTTGTCGGCCCCGGTCCCGGAATCCGTGGGGGTGACATTTATGACGTTGCCCTCGCTGGTGACCGTGGCCGATCCTCGAACCTGCGGGCTGCCGACCAGGGTGATCTCCCCACCCGTGTCCGCGAACGGGTTGGTGACCCACCGGGTCAGCTCGAAAGAGGCCGTGTTGCCGACCCGCCCGTCACGTTCGACGATCTCCGAGATCGTCATGGGAGGCCGGGTGGATGCGATCACGGTAACCGGAATGGTCATGTTGACCGGCTCGGTGGAACCGTCATGGACCTGGACGACCACGGAACCCGTGGAGCCCACCGGGGTGCCCTTGGGCACGGAAACGCTGAGTTCCTGCCCGGAGACGCTGGCCTGCACCGGGCCTTCGGTGCTCACCAGGGAGTAGGCCATGATGTCGTTGTCGCCCGGGTTCGGGTCCGAGACCATGTTGCTCAGCGAAATCTGCTGGGGCGCCTCGTCGGGAGCCACCTTGAGCTGGGTGGGTCTCAGCTGCGGGGGCTGCTGCCCGTCACCCTCGACGATGACGCTGAGGCTGAGTTTGCTCTTGAGCGCGGTCGAGTCGTCCATGGATTCGCCGTCGGTGACCTCGAAGGAGACCGTGGTCTGCCCCGAGAAATTCTTGGCGGGGGTGAACTCGACGGTCTGATCGTCGATCACCCGGACACCGTTGTTGCCCACCTCGGGGCTGCCCCCCGGCCCCGCCACCACCGAGTCGACACTGGTCAGACGCGCCGTGCGCCCGGGCCTGGTGACCACCCAGTCCGCGAACCGGATCGTCAACGGCTCCCCCGCCTTGACGCGCGCCTGTCCCCTGCCCGCGTTGATCGCTGGGGGAATCGCCTCGCGACCCGGCACCACGATGGCGGCGCGCGAGGACAATCCGTCGGAGTCGGTGACGGTGTAGAGCACGATCTGCCGGTCATCGGCTACGGGCACCGTCACCGTCCCGCCCTTCACTGTGGCCGGGGACTCGACAGTGATCTTCAGATCGGAGACCACCCCATCCGGGTCGGAATCGTTCTCCAGCACGGGAACCTCGACCTGGTCCACCCCGGCGATCGCGGAGGTGGGGACCACGTCGTCGTTGGCGACGGGCGCCTTGGGTGGCACGTCCGAGGCGACCCGGATCGTGACGACCCCGCGGTCCGAAACCCCGCCACCATCCGTGATCGTGTAGTACAGGTGGTAGGTACCCTCTTGGGCGGGGGTGACCACGACGATCCGTTGCCCCCTGGTCTGCGCCTTCGGCTCCCAGCTGTCGTCGGTGACGGTCGCGGAACCCTTCACCAGCTGCAACTGGTCCCCGTCGGGGTCGATGTCGTTGGCCAGGGCGGGGATCTCCAACCTGGTCGACGGCCTCGCCTCGACCTCGTCGGCCACCGCCACGGGAGCCTGATTTGCCGCCGGGGGCGGCACGACACCGACACGGATCACACCCTCCCCCTCGGCACCGAACCGGTCGAGCACCCGGTAGGTGAAGGTTTCGGTGCCGGAGGCCCCCTTCGAGGCGTCGTAGACGAGGTGGTTTCCCTCGACCTTAACGGCCCCGAGTTTCGGCACCTGACCACCGAGCCCGCCCAGGGTGACCGAGTCCCCGTCGGGATCTATCCCGTCCAGGGGCACCGGTATCCGCACCGAGGAGCCTGCGAAGGTCCTGGAGTCGATCTGTTTGGGGGCTGGTTGTTCGTTGTGTTCGTCCCTGGCACGAATGCTCACGGTCACCGTCGTCGAGGCCGGGTTGCCCTGCGAATCACGAACGGTGTAGATGGCCTCAGCCGTACCGGCCTCGCTGCCGGCCCGGAACCGGATCGCGCCGTTCGAGATGAAGAACTCACCCAGTTCCGGATCGGAACGCACATCGAGGTCCGGTGACAGCGAGATGTCCAGATCCGCCGGGGAATAGTCGTTGCTCAGCACCGGCACGGTGACCAGGTCCCCGACCCGCACCACCGAGTTGTCGGGGACGGCCACGGGAGACTGCACCGTTGAGGGGAGTTCCTTCGGGATCACCAGCACCTTCGCCGTCGCCGAGGCATGCCCGTTGCTGACGGTGTAGGTGAAGCTCTGCGGTGAATCGATGCCCGCCGGGGCGGTGACCCGGAGCAGCGAGTGCTTGACCACCTCGATGTTCAGTCCGGGAGCACCGGACTGCGACACCCCTTGGATGGCCAGCACCCCGCCCGCGGGGTCGAAGTCGTTCTCAAGCGCGTTGATCGTCAGGGAACCGTTCGCGGGCAGCAATCCCAGGTCGTTCTCGGGCACCGGTTGGAGTCCCGACGAGTTCGGGTCGATCACATCGACACGGATACGGCCCTTCGCGTTGTTGGGGCCGTCCGTGATCCCGTAGACCAGCGTGTAGTTTCCGGCCTTCGAGGCCGTGAAACGGATCGTCCCCGCCTGGTAGTCGGGTTTGAGCTCCACCCCTTCGGGGGCGGCGGAGACCTCCACGAGCTTCAGGGAATCGGAGTCGGAATCCGTGTCATTGCCGCGGGGGTCGAGGGTGACGGCGTGTCCGACGGTGGCGACGTAGTGGTCGTTGTTGGCCACGGGCGGGGAATTCGTGGAGCCCGGTGATATCTGTGCCATCAACTCACCGGAGGCCGCGTCCCTGCCGTCGGAGACCGTCAGGTTCACCGAACGCCGGCCCGGACCTCCCTTGCCGAGGTCTTTCACGGAGACGTACCCGTCGGGACGCCACGTCATCTCCAGGCCGTCGTCCTCAACGGTGGCCTGCTGGAGATAGAGGGGGTCGCCGTCCGGATCCACCCAGTCCGCGAGCACCGAATACCCCGCGGAGGCCCGTTCGCTGAGGTTGACCTGGCTGTCGCGAATCTTGTGGGGGGCGGAGTTCTCGTTCTCGGCGCGGATGTTGACCGTGACGGTGGCCACATTCGAGACATCCACCCCGTCGAAGGCCTGATACGTGAAGGTGATCGTCTCCTTCGCGTCCGCGGGCACCTCGATGCGGAGCGCGCGGCCCTCCTTGGCCTGGGAGATCTTCACACCAGCGGGGACGTCCCGGATTATCGCGGTCAGCACGTCGCCATCGAGGTCTATGTCGTTGCTCAGGACGGGAAGCACGGTGGCGGTTCCCGGGCGCGCCCCCAGCTCGTCGTCAATGGCCTGCGGGGGGTGCTGCTCCTCCGAGAACTCCCTCGTCTGGGACTTGTCGGTCTCCTCGGTCTGTTTGTCCTGTTTCTCGTCCACCAGCTGGGACTCGACCTGCTCCCAGTTGTTCACCTTGGCCATCTGCTTCAGGGGCAGGAAGACGTCACCGGTGACCTCGTCGTTTATGACGATCACCTTCCGGTTGGTGCGGAAGACCGGTTGTTTGGCCGCGGCCAGGGCGGGATGCTGGGCCCGTTCGTAGTCGTCCCCCCCGCAGTCGCGGACGTAGTAACCCGACTCCGCCCACAGCGCATGGGTGCAGCCCTCCAGCTGCACCGGAGCGGTGGGTTTGCCGTTCGGGATGCTCTCCCGGGTCACCTTCCCCGAGGCGATCTCCACCCTCAAAAGCTGCGACGGTGTGGCCACGACGACCGTGCCGGAGGGCCCCGACGGTTGTTGCAGGACGCCACCCGCGAAGTCGCCGTCCGTCAAGGTGTGCCCGTCGACGGTCAGGGTTTCGCCGTCCAGCACCATGACCCTGTCCCCCACAACCGTCAGCTGCGCGGAGTCCGAGAGCCTTCCCTCCAGTTTTCGTCCCTGTTCCCTGACCGCCGCATCATCCCCCGCGCCGGTGACGGTGTACAGCTGACCGGTGGCGGTCAACACGTACCCGACGCCGTCGGTGCCGACGGCGATCCTGGGTGTGTCCAAGCCCTTCAGGAGCGGATCCGCGGTGAGGCTGAAGCTCGCGGCCCCCCGGGTGTCGGTGGCCCACACCCGCCCCTCCCCCTGGTCCGCGAAGAGCACCTCATTGCCGCCATGGGCCGTCAGCACGCCGGCCGCCCCGGCCTCGCCGAGGAAGGTGAGGGAGGCCGTGTCGACGGGGTGCACGGTGTCAGAGCTGCGCACCAGCACGTTGCCGGCGGACTGGGTGACCCCGAAGGAGCTGTCCGGGGGACGGAGCGCGCCGTCTATGGTCTGGGATTCGTGGTTGAGATGCCCCACCAGTCGTCTGTTCTGGTTGGTCACCCAGACGCCGCCGTCGTTCAGATCGACGTCGGCTGCCGGAACCCCCCGGTGGATCAACGCGAGGATCCCGAGGGAGAGCGCGACAAGACCAACCAGCGCGGTCTCGACGCGTTTGCGCGTGACCAGGGCCATGCATCCTTCTTCCTACGTTCTCCCGCCAAGCCTTCAGTCCAGGCACCCCCCGCCCAATCGTCCTTCCGGTACGTGCCTGGACTGACTGGAACACTAGGGGGTCACCCGGGCCTGTCTCCAAGCCAAGGGGTGTACGGACCTGTACGAGAGTAGCTCGTACGAGCATAACCCGTAGTCAGGCCCGTTTGCTTTTTCTGTCCATTGTCTACATCAGTTCACTCACGGAGGGGGATCCGTGCACACAGTCCTCCTTTTAGATGACACCCTTTAGGGTAGTCCACATGCTCCCACCACTCAGCCGCGATGCCCTGACCCAGCAGATGGCGGCCGCTCGAAGCAGGATCGGGCTGTCCATCAGGCGCGCCGCGGCGATAGCCGAGGTGCCCGCCTCGACCGCTCAGGGATGGCTCGAGGGCAGGCATCTGCCGACCCCGTCGTTGATGCCGCAGTTCATGACCCTGCTGCGCGCGCTGCAACTTGTCACGGTGCACAACGAGACGGCCTGGGCGGAGGCGTTGGACCGGATGCGCCGCTCCAGCATCGTCGCGGAATCCCCCTATGTCGGCCTGCGCCCCTACGCGACCACGGAGTCCAGTCTTTTCGTCGGACGGGAACGTTCCCTGGAGGAGCTCCTGGAGGCCTGCTCCCGGACCCGGCCTCCCCGGATCGTGATGGTCGTGGGGGCGTCCGGGACGGGCAAGTCCTCCCTCCTTGCCGCCGGGCTGATCGGCCGCGGCACCGCGCCCGACGGCCCACTTTCCCACCTGACACCTGTCCAGTTGACGGTGCGTGACCTGCTGGGTTGGAAAACGCCCCTGGACGAAACGCTGCTGGTCGTCGACCAGTTCGAGGAAATCCAGCAGCTCAGAGCCACCGAGACCGAGGAGCTCGTGGACACCCTGTGTCGGCTGCCCGGGCACGTGACCTGTGTGATCGGCCTGAACGCGAACGCGGTAGGGACCGTGCTCCGCCAGGAACGTCTCGCTCCCTTCCTGGCCTCCCCCGTCCTCGTGGGTCCCCTCACCACCGCCGAGTACCGGCGGATCATCGAGGTCCCGGCCCGTCACCACGGCCGTGCGGTCTCCACCGAACTGACCCATGTGCTGATCCGCGACCTGCACCAGTACGGTTATCCCGACCCGGGAATCGTGCTGCCGCTGCTGTCGAACACCTTGAAACGCTGTTGGAACGCCACGTCGGGAGAGACCCTCACCACCTCCGACTACCTGGCCTCGGGTGGTCTGTGGACCTCGCTGAACGACGAGGCCGAGGCCGTCTGGCAGGATCTGCCGGCGCAGGACCGCCCCTTGGTCAGGCGCCTGATGTTGTCGCTGGTGGTCGTGGACGCGAATCGGCTGCTCCGGCGTTCGATCCCCTTCGGTTCGTTGTCGCAGCAGATGATTCCGGTGGCGGAGGCCTTCATCGCATCCCGTCTCCTGACCCGCGGCGAGGGTCATCTGACCATCACCCACGAGGCCCTCCTGACCCGCTGGCACCGGCTGCGCGGCTGGGTGGAGCAGGAGGAGGCGACGCTTCTGGTGGGGCGGCGCATCCACATGGCGACGAAACTCTGGGACGAAGGCGGCCGGGCGCCGGAGGGGCTGATGCCCGTTGAGGCGGAGCTGTGGCAGGCCTGGGCGAAGGCCGAGGACGCCCCGGTGCTCTCGAGGAACGAACACGAGTTCATCGACGCCTCGCTGGCTCTGGGCCGCGCCCACGAGGAGGAGCAGGAAAACCGGCTGAAACACACCCGCAGACAGCGGCGCACGGCGCTGGGGATCGCGGCGGTCGCCGTCGTCCTGGCGGTCGTGGCCGCTTTCCTGGGCATCCATTCCGCGGGCCTGGCCCACCAGGCCAACACCGCGACCCGCTCCGCACAGGCCCAGCAGTTGGCCCTGATCTCGGACCAGATCCGCAACACCGACCCGAACGAGGCCGCGCAGCTGGCCGTCGCCGCCCACCGGTTGGAGGAGAATCCCCGTACCCGCTCCACCGTCATCGAATCCGCCGGGGGAAGGGCCTCGCTGCGGGTGAACGGCATCGCGGGAAACACCATGGTGGCTGCCGTTGCGGGAAGCGACATCATTCTGCGAGGCGACAGCCAGGGCCACCTCGCCGTCTGGCGCGACGGAAACCTGAACTCGGAACCCGAGCTCGTCGAGACCGACGGCGGGCAGTTGTTCGCGGTACAACCGGTTCTGCGCGACGGGCGGTACCTCGTGATCGTCGCGGGCCAGAGGACTGCCTCGGTCTGGGACCTGACGACCTCCGCCCGCAAACTGGGTGAGTGGGCGGAAGCGGGGGTCACCTCCTACAGCGCCGCCTGGCAGTCAACGGTCGCCCTGATCGGAAACCTCCAGGGTGAGGTGCAGCGCATTGACCTCGCGAACCCGGAACACCCCGAGGTGCGCTCCCCGCTCCTGACCGGCGAGGATGTCGCGGTCACGGCACTCACCGCGACACCCGATCTCGTCGTGGCGAGCGCCTCCCGCAACAGGCTCGCCCTGTTCGACTCGGCGGGAACCGCCCTGCCGGATTTCCAGGTGCCCGGTCAGGTGATGTCCCTGGACGTCTCGGAGGATGGTACGGAGATCCTGGCGGGCAGCAGCGCCTCGAAGGCCCTGCTTTTCGAGGTCTCCGGCACCGCGCTGCGGATCAGCCGCGAGTTCCCCATGAAATCGGGAGTGCACGCGGTCAGGCATCTGGGCGGCCAAGTGGCATTGGGTGGTTCCCAGGGTGAGGTCGTGGTCGCGAACAGAACGGGTGAGGTCACCGAGCTGTGCCCCCTCCGCAGCGTCGTGACGAGCATCTCCCGGGGTGCCACCGGCATCCTGACCGGAACCACGGAGGGGACCCTGGCCCTGTGCCCACCGCTGCCCACCCTGCTGCGCACGAACGGCGTCAAGATTCACGACATCAGACGGATGGGCGGGAAAACCATCATCACGACCGGGACCGGGCCGCGTGTCCTGGACACCACCACCCCGGAGTCCCCGGAGCTGACGGTGCCCGCCAGTCCCGACGGCGACGGCTACCTGCCCCACGTGACCCAAGACACCACGGGCAGCACCCTGGCGACGCAGTCGCGCAACGGGAAGGTGGTGCTTCTCCGGTTGGCCGGCAGCGGATACGAGACGGAACATGTCATCGACGAAACCACCGCGGTGGTGGACCTGGTGCTCTCCCCCGATGGCAGGCGCTTGGCCATCGGGCACAGGAGCCAGGTCGGCTACGACATCTATCAGCGCGGGAACTCGGGTTGGGAACCCACCGGAACCCTCCACGCCTGGCCGGGTGGTTTGGCCTTCAACTCCGATGGAACGCTGATGGCCGCGTTGAGCGCCGATGGCACGGGGTACGTCGTGGCCGCCCTCACCGATTCCGGCCCGGAGGTTCTGACGGAGGCGGGGCTGCCCGACCGGGTGGTTCCCAGCGCCTTCGAGTTCTCCCCCTCGGGTCTTCTGGCAGTGGGTGCGTTGAACGGTGGGGTCTCGATCATCGATCTGAGCGACCCGACCAGGCCGCATACCAAGGCCCGGGTCTCCGACGCCCACGCATCCTTGGAGCGGTTGAGATTCAGCCAGGACGGAAACCATCTGCTGGCAACCAGCGTCGAGGGGGACCTGTGGGTCTGGGAGCGGGTGGATGAAACCCCTGCCCTGAGTCTGCACATCAAACACCCCTCGGCTTCAATCGCGGGAGCCGACCTGGTCGACGGCCAACTGCTGCTGGCTCTCTCCGACAACACGGCCGTGGCCTGGCCGGGCAGTGCCACGGCAGCGGCCGCCGACCTGTGTTCCCGTCTGGGGAATCCCCTGACCAGCCGGGAATGGGCCCAGCTGGCGCCCGGTGTTCCCTTCATGAACGGCTGTTCCTGAGCCGGAGGGTCACCGGCACAAGCCTTCATCGTCCAAGACTGATTGCAGGAAATACCGGGTCACGACCCGCGGGACGGCACGTCGTTGATGAAAAGCAACGCCTTGTCCATCCCGTCACGACCGGGCGGTGATGTCGGCGATGGCAGCCACTCGATGAACTCGGTCAAGGACGGGAAGGGCTTGGTGGGAACCGGCGTGCTGACGGACCCGCGGGTGGCGCAACAGGATCTAGGATCGCTGGGTGCCGCATTCCCTGAACCGCCGGATCCTGGAGCTGGCCCTGCCCGCCTTCGCGGCTCTGGTGGCCCAGCCCCTGTTCGTCATGGCCGACACCGCGATCGTCGGACAGCTGGGCACGGATCCCCTGGCCGGGTTGGGGGTGGGTTCCACGCTGACCCTGGCGCTGGTCGGGGTGTTCGTGTTCCTCGCCTACGGTTCAACCGCCACCGTGGCGCGTCTGATGGGGGCGGGCAGGGAGAAGGACGCGGCGGAATCCGGGGTTCAGGCCATGTGGCTGGCCCTGGTTCTCGGCGCGGTGGTCGGTGTGGTCTCCTGGGTTTTCGCGCCGCAGCTGGCCACCTGGCTCGGAGCGGGTGGAGCGGTCCACGAACAGGCCGTGGCCTACCTCCGCTGGTCACTGCCGGGGCTGCCCGGAATGTTCCTGGTGCTGGCGGCGACGGGGACGCTGCGTGGAATGGCGGACGGCCGCACCCCCATGGTCCTGGCGATCGGCGCCGCGGTCCTGAACCTGGTCGGGGACATCGTCCTGGTCTTCGGTCTCGGCATGGGGATCGCCGGTTCGGGGGCCGCCACCGCATTCGCCGAAACGCTCATGGGGTTGACGGCGGCCGGAATCGTGGCCCGCGGCGCAGCCAGGGCGGGGGCGGGGCGGCGTCCCCGGCTGGCGGGGATGCGGACCAGCCTGTTGGTCGGTGTTCCGTTGCTGATCCGCACCCTGGCGCTGCGCGCCGCCCTGCTGCTGACCACCTGGACGGCGGCCCGTTCGGGTGCCGTGGCCCTGGCGGCCCACCAGGTCGGGTTCACGATCTGGAGTTTCCTGCAGTACGTGCTGGACGCCTTGGCGATCGCCGGGCAGACCCTGATAGGGCAAGCCCTCGGGGCCTCCAGGCCCGACGAGGCCCGGGCGTTGTCGCGCCGCATGACCGGGTGGTCGCTCTGTGCCGGTTTTCTGCTCGGGATCGTGACCCTGCTCGTCAGGCATCCCCTGGCCGCGTTGTTCACCCCGGATCCGGGGGTGCGCGACGCGGTGGCGGCGGTGCTGGTGGTGATCGGCGGCACGCTGGTGATCGCCTCCTGGGTGACCCTGTTCGACGGGGTCCTGATCGGCGCCGGGGACGGCCCCTACCTGGCCCGCGCCAGCCTGATCACCCTGGCCGTGTACGCGCCGTTGGCGCTGGCGGTGGCCTGGCTGGCCCCCGGAGGTGTGCCGGGCCTGGTCTGGTTGTGGCTGGCTTTCACCGTCGGTTTCATGGGGGCCCGGGCCGCGACCCTGTGGTGGCGGGAACGCTCGGATGTCTGGCTCGTCACCGGCTGAAATTAGGGAAAACCTCATACAGTGAATGCATGGAAGAATCAACCAAACCCCTGACCCTGGAGGCCGATCTCCTGGTGATCGGCTGGGGCAAGGCCGGCAAGACACTGGCCCGGGACCTCGCGTCCTCAGGCAGGCGCGTGGTGCTGGTGGAACGCGACGATGCCATGATCGGCGGCACCTGCATCAACGTGGCCTGTGTCCCGACCAAGACCTTGGTGAATCTCGCGGAGCGACGCGGCGACCGGGACCCGGACGAGTATCTGAAACGGGCCATCGCTTCCCGGGACTCCCTGATAGACAAACTCCGGGCCGCCAACAAGGCGATGCTCTCCAGTCTGGAAACCGTCACCCTCGTGCACGGCGAGGCCCGGTTCACCGGCCCCCGCAGGATCAGGGTCCAGGCCGGCGATGACGTCCTCGACATCACCGCCGGGGCCGTGGTCGTCAACACCGGCACCTCCCCGCTGATGCCCCGGATCCCGGGCATCGACGGGAACCTCGTCCACGACTCCACCACCATCCAGCACGTCGCCGATGGCAGGGTTCCGAAGACCCTGACGATCGTCGGGGGCGGGTTCATCGGCCTGGAGTTCGCCAGCATGTTCGCCGCCTTCGGTTCGGCGGTGCGGATCCTGGAACGCGGCCCCGTTTTCCTGCCCCGTCTCGACGACGACGTGCGCGAGGCGGTGGTGACCACCCTCACCGACCGCGGCATCGAGATCGTCACGAACGCCCCCGTCTCCGCGATCGAGGACGACGGCAGGCGGGTGGTTTCCGAGGCCGGTTCCTTCGACACGGATGCGGTGCTGGTCGCGGTCGGCCGCAAACCCGAGACCGCGGCCCTGGACCTGCCAGCCGCCGGAATCGCCACCGACGAGCGCGGTTTCATCGTCGTCGACGATCACCTGCGCACCAGTGCCGAGGGCGTGTGGGCGGTGGGTGACATCAACGGGGGTCCGCAGTTCACCTACGTCTCCCTCGATGATTACCGGATCGTCAGGGATCAGCTCGCGGGGGACTCGAAACGCTCCCGGGCGGATCGCAGGGCGATCCCGACGACCACCTTCATCACTCCCCCGCTGGCGCAGGTCGGTCTCAGCGAACGCGAGGCCACCGAGCAGGGGGTGTCCTACCTGGTGGCCGCCAAGCCGGTCGCGAACATCGCGGCGATGCCGCGCCCGAAGACCCTGGGCGAGACCCACGGCCTGATCAAGGTGCTGGTCGATCCGGCAACCGACGAGGTGCTCGGGGCCACGATCTTCAGCGTCGACGCGCAGGAGGTGATCAACCTGGTCGCCCTGGCCATGCGCAACAAGGTCACCGCGTCCGCGCTGCGCGACGGCATCTGGACCCACCCCTCCACCACGGAGGCCCTCAACGAGGTTCTGGGTGAGTTGCACGCACCCTGACCGGGACGCGTCGAGGGGCGGGTCCCGGCCGGGACCCGCCCCTCACGCATTGATTCAGGGAATCACTGCCTTGCCACTTGGGCCGCCTTCTGGCGGCGGGCCTTGTTGATGAAGTAGCAGGGGATGATGATGACGAACCAGATCGGCGTCACGAGGACCGCCTGCAGGGTCTCCTCCTCGAGGCACAGGATGACCAGGCTGACCGCGAAGAAGACGAGCACCATCCAGGCCGTGACGACGCCACCGGGCATCTTGTAGGTGGACTTGGCGTGCAGCTCCGGGTGCTTCTTCCGGTAGACGATGTAGCACACCACGATCAGTGCCCAGATGAACAGGAACAGCACCGAGGTGATCGAGGTGACCAGAACGAACGCCTGGTTGATGGTCTCGGAGGCGTAGAGGAAACCGATGCCGCACAGCAGCAGCAGGCAGGAGCAGATGAGGGCGTTCTGGGGAACGTTGCGGCGTGACAGTTTGCCGAAGATCCGTGGGGCCTGCTTGTCCTCGGCCAGTCCGTACATCATGCGGGAGGTGGAGTAGAGCCCCGAGTTGTCGGAGGAGGCCGCGGCGGTCAACAACACGAAGTTCATCACCGAGGCCGCAGCTCCGAAACCACTCAGCTGGAACATGGCCGTGAAGGGGCTCTCACCCGGGACAACCGCGCGCCACGGGATGACCACGCAGATGGCAGCCAGGGCCAGCACGTAGAACAAGGCGAGCCGCACGGGGATGGCGTTGATGGCCTTGGGCAGGTTGCGCTCGGGGTTGTGGGTCTCGGCAGCCGCGGTGCCAACCACCTCAAGACCGACGAAGGCGAAGAAGGCGATCTGGAAACCGGCCAGGAACCCGGGGAAACCGTTCGGGAAGAAACCGCCGTCGTTCCACAGGTTCTCGACGGTTGCGCGATGCCCCGCCTCCGAGACGAAACCGGAGAACAGCAGGCTGGCGGCGACGATGACGAGCGCCCCGACCGCGACCAGTTTGATCAGGGCGAACCAGAACTCCGCCTCACCGAAGTACTTGACCGCCACCACGTTCAGGACGAACAGCAGCAGCGCCAGCACCGCGGCGGGCAGCCACTTCGGCACCTCTGGCCACCAGAACTGGGCGTACCCGGTGATGGCCGCCAGGTCACCCATGGCCGCCACGATCCAGGCGAACCAGTAGGTCCAGCCCGCGATGAACCCGCCCGCCGGTCCGAGCACGTCCTCGGCTATGTCGCGGAAGGATTTGTACTTCAGGTTCGCCAGGAGCATCTCACCCATGGCCCGCATCATGAAGTACAGGAAGAAACCGACCACGGCGTAGACCAGCATGCTGGAGGGGCCCGCCTGGTTGATGGTGTTGCTGGACCCCATGAACATGCCGGTGCCGATGGCACCGCCCAGGGCCATCAGCTGCAGGTGACGGTTGCTCAGGCCGCGTTGCAGCCCCTGTCCGTCCTCGTTGACATCGCCCTCGACCACCACGTCCTTGGGTGCGTCAGTCAGGGGGTTACTCATCTGGGAACTCCTTCGTTCTGTGTTGGAATCTCGTCAACCACCCGGGCAGAACCATTCCCGGGTGGCGATGTTGTCCACGGCCTTCCGGTGGCCACTTTCCGGACGTGTGGGGAGGTGCTGGCGGACAGCAGGCCCCCGTAGTTGGGCAGGAACCTGACCTCGGAACCCACCCTCACGGGGGTTTCGGCATCGGTGACATCGATGATCAGGTGGTCGCTGCTGGCCCCCAGCACCTCAATGCCCGGGTCCACCGGCTCAAGGGCGTCCGGGGCGGCGTCCTGGCGGCCGAGGTCGCAGATGGCGCGCAGTCTCAGCCCCCGGTCGGTGAAGTGCGTGGTGTTGCCGAAGGCGTCCTGCCCGGTCCGGCCGATCGGAACCGACGGTTTGCGTTGCAGCTCGATGATCCCGCCGACCAGCTCCACCGTGTCCTGCCGGGTCCCGGGCCAGGGCGAACGATCCAGGACGTTGCGGCCCAGGATGATGGCCTCGCCGATCCGCAGGTTGTTGATGCCTGCGGGCATTTCCCCGCTGGCAAGCAACGGAAGGTTCGCGCTGTTCCCGCCGGAGACCAGTTCCAGCGGATGCCCGGTGACGCTGCGGCACTCGTCCCTGAGAGCGACGAGCATCTCCATCTTCTCGCGGGTGGGAATCACCCCGCCGAAGCAGGCGAGGTTGGTTCCCAGGCCCGCCACCTCGAGGTGGGGCAGCCGGGCGATCCGGCTCACCTCCTCGACGGCCCGGTCCGGCCACACGCCCTCCCGCAGGTCGCCGACGTCGACCATCATCACGACCTTGTGGCGCACCCCGGCCATCCCTGCGGCGTTCGAGAGCGCCTCCGCGGTCTGATAGGAGGAGATGAGGGTGTGATCGGCCCAGCGCACGGCCTCCGGTGCGTTGCCGGGGGTCGGGGCCCGCAGCAGCATGGTCGGCAGGTCCAGACCCGCCTCCGCTATCCGTTTCAGGTTGTCGATCCGCGAGTCGGCCAGCATCACGCAGCCCGCCCCTTCCAGCGCCCGCAGCAGGGCTGGATGGGCCTGCATGACCTTGGTGACCGCGGCCACCTTGATCCCCTGCGCAGCGCACTGGGAGATCACAGCGGAGGCGTTGTGGGCGATCCGGTCGATGTGGATCTCCAGTCTCGGGGTTTCCACGTTCATCCTTCCGGGGTTTCGTCTTCGATTGGTTCGGGAAGTTCCCCCACCTCGCCGGCCACCCAGTCCCGGAAGGTCGCGGCGACCTCCTCGTGGTAGACCTGCGCCAGGGTTCCCAACGCGGAGAACCGGTAGTCGCGGTCGATCAGGATGCGCGCCTCGGGTGGTGGCAGCAGCCGGGCACCCGCGCCGAGGCGGATCCGCCCGAGGATCTCGTCCCCGCCGGGAATCCTGGTCAACGCGCCCCCGGTGCCGATGATCCACCGGATCGCGGTCAGGTCCTTGCCGCGGACGATCTGCTTCTTGCCCGTCGGGGTGAACAGGTCGCTGACGGTGCCGACGTGCCTGCGGATCCCGACCTCGACGGCGCGGGCGGCCAACCAGCGGGTGACGTCCTCCTCCTTCTCGTCGGAGGGAATGGCCCGCAGGTACTCGAGCCGCTCCTCGTCACCGGTCTCCCCCGACATCGCCGCCACCTGGCGGGCGTTGACGAAGACGCCGAGGTCGCCCTCCACGGTGCGCTTGGCCCGGGGTTCGGGGTCGATGCTGTGGCTGGTCCACTCAGCCGAACCGTCGGTGACACTGTGGATGTCGGTGGTCGCGCCGCCGACGTCGATCACCAGGGCGTCGCCGAGGGTATCCGCGAAGATCTCAGCGGCCAGCAGCACCGCGCCGGGGGTGGGCAGGATCTCGAATCCGGAGAGTTCCGTCAGCCTGGCCATCCCCGGGGCCTTGACGATGTGCTGGTTGAAAACCTCGTGGATCAGTTTGCGCACCGGCTCGATCTGGAGCACATCCACGTCGGGGAAGACGTTGTCGGCGCACATCAACTCCACGTCGTTGCGGGCGAAGACGTCCTGCACCCGGCGCCGCACCGCGATGTTCCCGGCGTAGATCACCGGAGATTTCAGCCCGGACTCCGCGATCATCCGGGCGTTGTCCACCACGATCCGCTTCTCACCGTAGTCCACTCCCCCGGCGAGCAGGACGATGTTGGGATTCGCCTCGACGAGATCCTCCACATCCCAGGAGTCGATCGCCCCGACCGTGGTCAGTCCGACGATCGCCCCCGCGCCGAGGGCCGCTTCCCGGGCGGCGCGGGCCGTCATCCCCTGGGTGAGTCCGTGGACGCTCATCTTCAGCCCGCCAGCGGCGGAGCTGTTGACGAAGACCTGCGTCTTGTCGATCTCGATGCCGGAGGTCTTCCGCATCTCGTCGATCGCCGCATCGACGCCGATCTTCACGTCCCCCTGGGCGACGGAGGTCGGGGCGAACCCCTGGCCGATGTGCCTGAACCTTCCGTCCTCCAGCGAGAAGGCGTTCGCCTTCGTGATGGTGGACCCGATCTCAAGGGTGGTGACGACCCGCATCACTCAACTCACCCGACCTTTTCCTGTTCGCGGCTGCGCATGGTGCGCACGATCGCGTCGAGCACGTCGATGCCCTTGGTGCCGCGGCCGAAGGTGGCGTCCAGGCCGGTCTCGGCGGCCATGTCGCGGCTCACCTGCGTGCCGCCGGCGATCAGCACCTTCTCGTCGCGGATGCCGCGTTCCTTGGTCAGCTCGGCGAGTTTCTTCATCATCGTGCGGTGAACCTCGTTGTGGCTGATGACCGTGGAGATCAGGATCGCGTCCGAACCCGACTCGATGGCCGCATCCACCATCTTCTCGACGGGGACCGAGGTCCCGAGGTAGTGGTACTTCACACCATACTTCTCGAGGCCGCCGTGTTTGATGTCGAGGATCTCGCGCATGCCGACGCTGTGCTCGTCCTCACCGACGGTGCCGGCCACGACGGTGATCTCGTGGTCGCTGACGAACTGGCGCAGCTCCTCCTCGGGAAGCAGCTCGATCTTCTCGGGGATGGTCAGCTCGGTCTTGTCGACATCGAAACCGACGTGCCCCTTCACCTCGACGAAGCATCCCTCGGCGGGTTGCAGCACCTGGAGGTTGACGACCTCGGGGTCTTCCAGCCCCATGCGCTTGGCCATTTCGAGGGCCGCCTCGACGGCGATCTCGGCCCGTTCGGGGATCATCAGCTCCACCAGGGCCACACCGTCACCGGCCCATTCGGCCTCGGGCCGCAGCAGGTTCCCGGTGCGGTACTCGCGGGTCCGTTCGAGCCGTTTGTGGGCGCTGTCCTCCGGGTCGAGTTCGTCGATGTAGACGATCTTCTCCGGGTCGCAGAGGGTGCAACCGTCGATCAGGTCGCAGGCCTTGCCCACCCCGTCGGGCAGTTTGTTGTTGCCGAAGTGGTCGCACACCGGCGCCAGGTAGTCGGGGTCGCGTTCGACCACGGTGCCCACCGCGATGCCGCCGTCCCCGTCGCGGGCGATGCCGTCGTGGTTGCGTTCCGGGAACTCGGCGGAGTCGACGAAGAAGCCCTGCTCCACGGCCGCGAAGTAGCCGCCCGCGTGCATCATCTCGGCGAGGAAGCCGATCGCGCGTTCCTTGAGGTCGCGCACCATCCCACCCAGCGGGCCTTCCCGGTTGAGGGTGAGCAGTTCCTTGATGCCGTCCAGTGCCGCCCAGGTCTGCTTGACGGTCTGCACGCCACGCACCGAGTTGTAGTGCCAGGGCAGGTTGCGTCCCTCATCAGGGGTGATGGTGCTCTGGATGTCGGCGCTGGTGAGCATGGAGATCATCGTGTCGATCACGTGCAGGCGGATCGCCTCGTTGATGTCGGACTCGATGTAGCGGGTGTTCTGCTGGGCGCGCATCTTGTACTCGGAGAAGAAGTCGCGCAGCGCGACCGCGTAGGGCAGGTCGAACCACAGCTTCGGGGTCGGCGGGGCGCTCGGCGGCACCGTCGAGAGCCCGATGAGATCCTTGGGCATCCCGACCATGACGGAGAAGGCGGAGTTCAGGCCGTGCTGGACCATGAGCTCGGGCATCACCTTCCAGCCCTGGCGGGCGGTGGCGTTGGCGTTGTGGGCGCCATCGATCTGGAAGATCCGGGCCCCGCTCATGACCTTCTTGGCCTCACCCGCGTCGACGTAGCTGCGATAGGCGTTGATGTTGCGGTAGAGCACGTTGTACTGCGGGTCCTGGTGGGCGCCGTTGACACCCTCCTCCGCGAACAGCACCGCGACCTCGGGGCCCGCCACGCCGGAGACGTAGCTGTGGAAGTTGATCGGGCGACCGACCTCGTCCTCGATCAGGTCGCAGGCCTTGCGGCTGGCGCGCAGCTGCTTGCGGGTGATCGGCACACCACCGATGCCCTCGGGGGTTCCCTCCATCAGGCCGTCGATGTGGCTCTGCCCGGTGGTGCGGATCACCATGATGTGATCGGCGCCGTTCCAGGCCGCCATCCGCATGCGGCGGATGTCGTCCTCGAAGTGCCCGGAGGCGATCTCGGAGGTCACCACCGGGGACGGCTGCGGGTCGATGCCCTCGAAGTACTTCGCGGTGGGCATCGGGACGCTGTTCTTCAGCGGCTCCGACATGTCCCGGAAGTGGAATCCCGCCATGTCGACACCGCCCTCGGGCACGGTGCGCCAGGTCCAGCCCTTGCGCGGCGGGTGGTAGTTCTCCAGACCCTCGAGGATCTCCTCCACGTTGATCTTGGTATTCGGATCCAGCTTGTCGGTCACGCTCACTTCTCCTCGAAGAGCCCGGCCATCACGGCCGGATCGTCGGCGATGGCGGCTGCCGCCGCCCGGACGTCAATTCCGTCGCGCCTGGACACGCGCAGCACCACGTGCCCCGCTCCCTTGCCCAGCAGCCCGGCGTTCAGCACGTTCTCGACCACGGCATGGGTGGTGACCGAGTCGATGCCCATGCGCAACAGCACCGACCGTTCGATCGACGGCGTGGTGTGGGTGCGGGCCAGCTCCACCACCGGCTCCATCACCTGGTGGCACAGCTCCCAGAACCTTGCCTTGAGGGCCTCGTCATCCAGGTCCGCCAGTTCGGAACGCAATTTCTCGAAGCGGTCGAGCCGCTCCTGTTCCTCGGTGTTCATCATCGTCCTTCCTGTTCACTCGCCGCCCGCGGCCCCGGGGGCGAGCGATCGAACGTGTTCTTCGGTGGTGTTGGCGTCGGCTGCCAGGAATTCGACGTCCTCGCTGCTCCACTGCTCGGGGGGCAGCACCTTGGCGGCATGCCTGATGTAGCTGCCGCGCAGCCTGTCGAGGTCCAGGGGTTTGCCCGCCACCTGGTCGAGCCGCTCCGGGATGACGATCGTCTTGCCCGGGACGTTGTCCGCCGGGTCGCCCCTGCGCACCTCGATGCCCCGGCTCTTCGCGAACGACAGCTGGCTGTTGTGGTGCTTGCCGGCGCCGGTGTACTCGGTTTCCTGGACGACGATGATCTGGTCACGGTCCATCTGCATGGCAAGGGCGACGGCCGCCGTGAGGCTGGTGTTGCCGGCCGGGCCGCGTTCCAGGCCTTCCATTTTCGTCAGCAGCTCGGTCATGTAGAAGACCTCACCCTGGGTGACCAGGTGGTAGCCGTCCATGTACCGCAGGGCGCGGGCCGCGTTGCGCGGCACGTCCACCCGGTCGGGCCAGGTGGCGAACGGCACCCCGAAACCGGTGTGGCCCGTGGTGAAGGATTTGTTGTTGAAGTCCTTGTCGGATGCCATGTGCAGGCCCGTGAGGTCGACGGAGACCGCCACCACCTGGGTCTGGTCGCAACCCACCTTGCGCAGGCCGCGGGCCGTTCCTGTCAGGTTGCCGCCGCCGGCGTGCGTGACCGCGACCACGTCGGGCTGGCGTCCGTAGCGTTCCTCCACCTCACGGCCGATCTCGGCTCCGAGCGTCTCCACCCCCGCGATTCCGTAGGGGGTGTAGAGGCTGGCGTTGAAGTAGCCGGTCTCCTCCAGAGTGCGCAGCAGCACGTAGAACAGCTCCGGGCCGACCGTCAGTTTGACCACCTCGGCCCCGTAGGCCTCACAGGCCCGGGACTTCTCGACGATCTCGGGCTGCCCGACGTGCTCGGAGTCGTAGACCTCCTGGATCACGATGCACTTGAGCCCCTGCTGGACGGCCTGCGAGGCGACGGCCGCCCCGTAGTTCCCGCTCGTCGCGGTGACCATGCCCTTGAAACCCTTCTTGCGGGCCTCGTGGGCGCTGAGGGAGGCGCGGCGCGCCTTGAAACTGCCGGAGGCGTTCGCGGCCTCGTCCTTGACGAGGATCCTGGCCCCCTTGCCGGGGCCGGCGATGGCCCGCACCGCCTCGGTGAGGCGATGCAGTTCGTGCAACGGGGTCCTGCCGACCTTGGTGGCCCGCTGGATCTCGGCCACCTCGTCGAGGGAGTAGCCGGTGGCCGCCATCATCGCCTCGTAGTCGAAGGCGATGGGGCTGATGTTGTACTCGTCGTAGTCCAGCCCCAGAGCGGAACGCATGATCTCGTTCTTGCGGGCCATCACGTCCTTGTATGAGTTGCTCATGACTCGTACTCCGTCCCGATCGTGAGGATCTCGTCCACGGTCTCGCCGAAGCTGTGCGAATATCCGGGATTGATCCGGCTCAGCACCCCGGTGTGGGTCCGCCCGATGATGGTGCGGATGGTCGCCTCCTCACCGAGCGCCGCGGGCGCGGTGAGGAAACCGTCAACCCACTGCAGCAGCGGGGTGGCGGCCGTGTCCGCCGGCACCCCCTCCGCCCGCTCTTCCGGGGCCAGGACGACCTGCTGGATTTCCACCCACGCCCCCTCGGGGGCAACCTTCGTTGCACTCACTGCATCGCTCCAATCTCGATTCAGGTCACCGGCGCTCGTAGGCCTCGGGGCCCATCAGCGCAGTCGGCGACGGCAGGTCGATGATCCGTTTGAGGCCCGGGGTGGCGGCGAAGATGCGGGGAATGGTGTTCACCGCGATGCCTGCAGTGGCCTTTCCGCCTGCGATCTCGGGGCCGGTGGACATGCTGATCTCGGGCACGCCGTGGATGGTGATGTAGTCGCCGGTGTCGACCCCCTCGGCGCCGGGATCCACCTGCTGCGGGTGGATGAGCTTGATGATCTCCTCGTCACCGCGGTACCCGATGGCGATGTGGTTGCAGCCCGCGACCTTCCCGGGCTCGATGACCCGGTCCCTGGCCTGGCGCGGCACCTTCGCGATGATCGGTTCGAGCGTCTGCTCCACACGGTCGACGCCGAGCCCGAGGGCGTCGCTGATCAGGCGGACGGATTCGGGGAAACCGACGTGCCCGACGATGGAGCCGTCGGCGACCCCGGCCTTGAACTCCTCAGGGGTGGTTCCCACGCCCTGGGTGGAGAGCACGGTCTGCCCGTAGGGGCTCAGGTCGTTGATGCGGCTGGCCTCGATGCTGGTGACTTCCTGGCTGCCGGCGGTCAGCACCACGACGAGATGGTCGAGCACGAAGCCCGGGTTGACACCCACGCCGATGATGGAGACGCCGTGTTCCTTGGCCAGCGCGTCCAGTTCGACCGCCTCCTCGGGGTTCTGCGCCTCGGGAGCGGCCATCTCCTCGGCGATGCTGACCACATTGATGCCCGCGGAGAGGATGGCCTTGAGATCGGGAAGCTGTTTCTTGACCCAGGAAGTGGTGGCGATCGTGACCACGTCCACCTTCTCCGGGTCGAGGATGCTGGCCGGATCGTTGCTGACCTTCACACCCGCCGGGGCCACTCCGAGCACCTCGCCGACATCCTTGCCCACGAGTTCGGGGCTGATGTCGAATGCGCCGACCAGTTCCAGGCCGTCCTTGGCCAGGATCACCTTCGCCACGCCCTGGCCCATCGCCCCGAGACCCCACTGAGCCACTCGGATTCGCTGATTCTTGCTCACTTCTCTCCCTCGAGTTGTTGTTTCCGCCTCAGCCTGGACATGGCACGCGGGTGCACCGAGAACCTCGGAGCGAACGTGCCCCTTCCTCCGGGGACCGAGGACCGGCGCCGCTTCTCCCTTCCAATCCGGCGGATAGTATGTTCGCCATGTCCCGGGCTCCTCGCCCGATGAGCATCCACGCGGATGCCCGTCGGCCCACTGTCGTGAAGGTGTCGCCACTGACCATTTCGCTTTCACGGTATCCACGACCACCCGCCACAAGCCCGAGAACGCCGGATTCAATTGCGATAGGGGCCCGTATCTTGAGATCTTCCCACCACCGATGCTCCGAGTTGGGAAACATCCCATACCAGCTCCCTTCCGGGAGGGGTCTGTGAGGGACGAGACGGATCTCAAGCTGGTCAACCTGCTGCAGATCGATCCCCGCATCTCCTGGTCGAAGGCGGGTGAGATCCTCCAGATGTCGCCGACGACCGTCGCGAACCGCTGGAACCACCTGGTGGAGAGGGGGCTGGCCTGGATCTGCACATACCCGAACCTGGAGCACCGGTTCACGGCGGTGGTCGAGGTCGACTGTCGAACCGAGTTCCTCCCCTCCGCCACCAAGCAGATGTGCGCCCACCCGCTGATCACCAGCGTCGACGAGGCCACCGGGCGGCGTGACATCCTGCTGACCATCATGGCCCCCGACATGGCGACCCTGACCTCCCTGATCATCGACTGGATCGGCGGGATCGAGGGGGTGTACGGAACCCGCAGCTCGTTGGTGACCAACGTCATAGTCGGGGCGGAGTCCTGGCGGGCGAACATCCTCACCCAGCGCCAGATCAACCAGGCCCTCCCCCAACGCACACTCGACCGGTCGCAGCCGGGGACCGACGCCGCCGACCTGGCCCTGTCGCAGGCCCTGGCCCGCGACGGCAGGGCCAGCGTCGCGTCGCTGGCCCAGGAACTCGACATGCCAACCAGCACGGTGCACCGCAGGATGCGGAAACTCCTCGCGAACCAGCACCTCATCATGCGTTGCGATGCAGCTCCCGAACTGGCGGGATGGCTGCTGGAGTGCACCTGGCTGACGACGGTCGCCTTCAACTACAAGAACCGGG
>CALCKT010000011.1 GCA_937965785.1 uncultured Propionibacteriaceae bacterium
GCCCCTGCCAATTGGCAGGGGCGCGCTGGGATAGCGTATTCCCTACACTTCATGTGAGACATGACTGTTCATCCAGGGGGAAGTGAATGCCGCGATGAATTCTTCAAACATGTACTTACGGTATCGAAGAAACAGTGGTCGCCTTAGCGGTTGGAACGCATTTGTTGCAGGGATTTTGGTGGCTTTCTTTGAGGTTTACCTCAGAGGGTTTGCTCTGGGCGGTGGAGAGCGTTGCTCAGATGGTGATTTTGGCGAGTTGCTTTTCCCGAAGATGCTGCGTGGAGTTTGTGAAACACCGTGGGCCAATTTCAGTGATGTGCTTTCGGTGCTGACCTTTCTTGCCGCCGCCGCCATAGGGGTTTTTGTAGCCGGCGGGAGCATTCCGAATGCAAAAAACGATAATTCTGCGCGCGGGCGCGCTTCGGGGGTGTCCAGGGTCGATCTGGCCGACAAGGCGATCGAGTACTGCACTTTTTTCGTTGCTGCTTATTTGTGGAGAACGCTGATACTGACTTCTGCAAAAATACCTGTGGTAGTCCTCTGGCCGGAAGGGTCGGTGCGTGAGAAAATCCCTGATCTGATAATTTTTGGCGCCTTGGCGGTCGGAATCCTGGGGTGCAGGTGGATTAATAGGGTGCTGATTCCTGGACTTCACGTGCTCCGTCTCGATCTTGAGGAAATGGAGCGCAGAAAGTGGCGTCTGGCGCTGCTGGAGGCCGAGCTCAAAAGGACTCTGGAACTTGATTGCGGTATTGGCAAGCATGTGGTTCCACTGGCGGGAAAGCACCCTCATTGCGTGTGGATTATTAGATGGCTTCCGGTGGTCCGGGTATTGTTGGTCTTGATTGTCGTTGGAACATTCCTATGGATATCGACAGGATATCGTGAGGATCAGCTTGAAGAAATACTGTTCTGGCAGCTGGCCATGGTGTCGGTTGTTCTTGTAGTATTTTCTGAAATTGTGGCGGTCTCCACGAACAAGAGAAGCCATGCTGACAGATGCCTTAAGTATTTTGTCAAGGGTTCGCGAGCCTCTTTGTGGAAGATCCTTGTTCTTGATAATGGATTTGGGCTGACAGTGATTCCTTTCAGTGGATTAATGTCTTTTTTGATCATCCTGTTCGGTGATCATGAAACCTTGTTCTTGGGTGCCTTGTCTCTGGCCTTCGTGATCTGGCATGTGGCGGTTTCTTTCGTCGCCGCAATGCCGAGAATGCACAGGAAGGAAGGAGTTTGGGACGCAAGCTGGTGGACTGAGCTGAAGGAATGGAAGGAGAGGGGCTTGGGGCACGTGTCCCCCGAACAGGCGCGATGTGCTCTGGTGATTCAGGATTACATGCGTGCGGAGGCAGGGGGGCGCTTCAAGTGGCTGCGATCTCCCATCACGTGGGTGAGAAAATCTCAGGGTCCTGCCGGAAAATCGATGGAATCTATGAAAAACCAAATTGAAAAGGATTGTGCGCTGCTTGCGGGCGCCATTGAGGACATGGGTGGCAGAAAACCCTCAACCTAATGAATATTCAGGTGATGAAGCTCATGGCGTGAGAGGCTGATTCTGAGGATGCGCACTAGTGGGCATGGTGCTCGTTCCTCGGAGAGAGAAGCGGCTTCCACGTTTTCCTTCCGGCGAGAAGCTGTCACCTCTGAAATCGATTATGTGTGATGTCACTCGCGGCGGGGTGGGTTGCGGGTGAAGCGGATCGACCGGGTTTGGAGGGTTTCTCCGGTGGGGCCCTTGTAAGGGATCGGTTTGCGGGGGTTCCGACCCCGGATGCCGCTGATGGCGGCGGCCTTGGCCGAGGCTTCCGGGTCGCCTCCGATGCGTTGGCCGTACTGGTTGGTGAACGTCAGGCCGCCGGGGATGTCGGGGTTGCCGGTGATCGTGTAGCGACCCTGGTGGTGCTGCCGGTGGTGGGTGGGGCAGAGTGAGACCACCGTTTCGCGGTTCGTGGCGCCGCCGTTGCTCCAGTGCTGAATGTGGTGGTTCTCGAGGAACCCGGTGACGGGGCAGCCGGGGTAGCGGCAGCCGCGGTCGCGATCTTCCACCAGGCGGCGGGTCCGAAGCGGCACGATCCGTTGTGAGCGGCCCACGCTGACCGGCAGGGAATCGGTTTCCCAGACCGGGATGAGAACGCCGTCGCAGGTGAACTCTGCCAGGAGATGTTGCGGCAGGGCGCCCTTCTTCGCGAGCCAGCCAGCACCGGTGGTGTCGAGGTGCAGATGGACGCGGTAGTGCTCCTTGCGGCTGCCCGAGGTGATCGCCCTGAGGGAGCGGTTCGCCATCTCGAAGAGCCCGTCGGCGAGGGTGGCCTCGGTGTTTCCGCTGGTGAACAGGGCGTCCTTGGCCTCACGGATGGCGGTCTCCACCAGGGCGCCGTCGACGGCCGGGGCGCTGAGGCGCAGCTCGAAACGTCCGGTACGAGAGTTGGTGATCATGGACAGCTGCGACGCGTCGGCTCGCGCGGTTTCGTGCGGCTCCGGGGAGGGTGCCGCGACATCCGGGTGGTGGTAGCGCGACAGGGTGCGTCGCAGCTGCGTGACCGTCGCCTTCTCCGCGAACTCGGTGATGCTGGCCGAGTATGTCTCGGGCGCGTGCTGGGCGACCACCGCGGCCTGGTCCAACCCGAGCCGCCCTGCGCCAAGCGCCTCGACCACTTCGGGAAGCTCGGTGGATCGTTGCGCGACCCGCGCAACCGCCGCCGCGTTCGCGGGGGAGAGACCGACGAAGACCTGCAGCCAGTGCTCGATGGAACGGATCCCGTCCCCGGACCAGGTGTTGGACGAGAGCAACTCCTCGGTCAGGGCTACCAGGTCGGCGTGGATCACGGCCAACCTGCCCGCCAGCTCATGGGCTGCGGCCACGCGCCGATGCCATGCCGCGGCGTTTTCCTCCGCGGGGCCCTCGACGAGGGGAGTGTGGTCCGATCCAGCCATAAGGTAATAATACATGAGTTCGATTAGAAGCGCAAGAGGTTGTTCGTGAAGAAAATCGCCGGTGTGGTCAAGCGTTGTCCGAGGGGGTGGGGCGTGTCTAGGGGGACGGACCTGGTACCCTGGGCTCGAAACAGGAACAGGAGGGACAAGGCGAGGATGATCCCTGTCGTCGATGTCTTCGCGGGTCCCGGTGGACTGAACGAGGGCTTCAGCTCCGTGGAGCACCTCGGAAGGCCCGTGTTCGACGTCGTGGCCTCCTTCGAGATGGAGAAGAACGCGGTCGAGACGCTTGTGCTGAGATCGGCGGTTCGGGAACTCTCCCGGGGTGGCTGCCTTCCCCGCTCCTACCAAGAATTCCTCGCCGGGAACATCGCGTGGCGGGCGCTGATCGAAGAACGGGAAATGGACAAAGCCCTGCGACGGGCGCGCGCGCATGTGCACATGATGGAGTTGGGCCCCTCGGCTCGCGAGACGGCGGCTGGTTTCATTGCCTCTGCCCTTGGCGGCCGCGAGGACTGGGTGCTGATCGGGGGGCCACCGTGCCAGGCCTATTCCCTCGTGGGAAGATCCCGCAGAAAACATGACCCGGAATTCCTGGAGGACAAGAAACACTTTCTCTATCGCGAATACCTGGACATCATTCAACGCTTCAAGCCCGCGGTTTTCGTGATGGAAAACGTCAAGGGACTGCTCTCCGCGGGGCATCACGGATCCAACATGTTCAACCTGATCATGTCGGACCTCGCGATGAACGGGAGATACGAGATCCGTAGTTTCGTCGTCCCCGACGAACATCCGCAGCCGAACGATTTCGTGATACGGGCTGAAAATTACGGGATCCCACAGCGACGTCACCGGGTGATCCTGCTGGGGATTCGGAACGACCTGGGCAACGCGGTCCTCGATCCGTTGCATCCCCAACCCGTGGTCACGGTGCGTCATGCCATCCATGACATGGAGCGGCTGAACCCCCGTGTCACGCGAACCACCCACTCCCAGGAAGCGGTCCTGTCGCGCGCTCGTGACAAGGGCGTCAAACTGGCCGCGGCGCTGGCGGCACCCGGGCGCGGTATCGAGGCCTCGGGGACCGGAACGGCGGACGAACTGCGCTCGTGGTTGAGGCGACACGACGTGCCCATCACGCAGCATGAGGCGAGAGGCCACATGGAGTCGGATCTGGTCCGATACACCTTCTTGGCCACCTTGGCGCAGGAAGGCCGCAGTTTCAAGGTTCAGGAGCTTCCCGAGGAACTGCGCCCGAAACACAAGAACGTCAAGGGTGAATCGACACCGTTCACAGATCGGTTCAAGGTGCAGAAATGGGATGCCCCGGGCAGCACGGTCGCATCGCACATCAGCAAGGACGGGCACTACTACATACATCCGGACCCCGGGCAGTCGCGGAGCCTGACGGTTCGCGAGGCCGCCCGGCTTCAAACCTTTCCGGACGACTACTTCTTCTGCGGCACCCGAACCAAGCAGTACCATCAGGTCGGAAACGCGGTACCTCCGCTGCTGGCCCTCAAGATCGCTGAAAGGGTGGCTGATCTTCTTGGCGAACGAACGTCCGGCTCCCGCTGACGAGGCCGTTCGAGACCGAATGGCCCATCAGAAGCGCCAGGACACCAAACCGGAGGTCGTTCTTCGCAAGCGTCTCCACGCACGTGGGTATCGCTTCCGGGTGGCGTACCCGGTCCCGGGGATGCCTCGCAGGACCATCGACATAGCCTTCCCGCGCAGAAGGGTGGCCGTCTTCGTGGATGGCTGTTTCTGGCACGCCTGCCCGACACACGGCGTGAAGCCCAAGAACAACAAGGACTGGTGGGCTGACAAACTGGCCGGGAACCGGGCCCGCGACTTGGAGACCACCGAGGCCCTCACGGACCTCGGGTGGACGGTGGTGCGGGTGTGGGAACACGAGTCCCCAGAAACAGCGCTGGCAGCGGTCATCGCAAAACTTGAAGGGGAATGAGTGCGCGGGGCGAGGTCCGGTACCCTGATTGTCCGAGAGGAAGAGGACGATGACTGGTTCCGAAACGTTCAATGCGGCCCAAATCATCATGGACTGGGCGGATAGAAGCAAGATCACTTGGGTCGAGGCAGCGGAAGAGCTGAAGAGGAAAGGAATGCCGGGCATCGACCAGGCCGTGGAGGAGCTGAGGCGACGATCAGAAGCCCTGATAGACGTTCCCAATGCCGTCCTGGGGGATAGGGATCGCCTCAATTGGTACATGGGCCCTTCGAGTGATGGTTGCTGGGCCGCTTATTGGAGGGCGTTGGAGGAGGCCGGGGCTCCGGGCATGGGAGGACTCGACGAGGAGACCTCCAACATCGTTCGTCTTCTCGCGAATCCGCGTCGCAAAGGTGATCGACGCAAGGGCTTGGTGGTGGGCAACGTTCAATCCGGTAAGACACGAAATTTTGCGGGCGTCATCGCCAAGGCCGCGGATGCCGGGTACAGATTGATCATCGTCTTGGCCGGGATGCACAACAATCTCAGGGAGCAGACCCAGACCCGGCTCGATGAGCAACTCTTCACGGGGGATGACTGGGGAAAGCTGACTGGTCCCAGCAAAGATTTTGATCATCAGCTCAGCCCGCGGGCATCGTTCAAGCATACGCCCCTGCTGTGTGCCGTGGTGAAGAAAAACAAGAAGGTTCTCCAGAAACTGGTGAAAATGCTCAGCGACCTCGGACCGGATGTGCTGCAAAAATTTCCGGTGCTCATCATTGACGATGAGGCTGATCAGGCCAGCCCCAATAGCAGAAGCCAGTACAAAGAAGTGTCTGCTGTCAATGAGAAACTGCGCCAGCTCTGGGGAAAGGTCATCACCGGAACCTACGTCGCCTACACGGCGACGCCGTTCGCCAACGTCCTGATAAACCCTGATGACGAGGAAGATCTTTTTCCGTCAGATTTCATCGTCACCCTGGAGCCGGGGGAGGGGTATTTCGGGCCCGAGAGGGTCTTCGGCATTGCCGACACCGTGGACGAGGATGCGCCCGCGGCCGAGGGACTGGATGTCGTCCGGAGAATCCCACCCGAGGAATCGGATCAGTTGCGTCCACCGAGCGAAACCGAGCTCCGCGAGAAGTTCGATCCGCCGCTCTCTCCCGCTCTGAAGGACGCAATCGCTTGGTTCGTCGTCGCCACGGCGATCCGTTGGCAACGGGGCCAGCAGTCGGAACACTCCTCCATGCTCGTCCACACCACCCACTACAAGAACCCCCATTTTGCCTTCAAAGAGCGGATAAAGCGCCACGTCAAAGATCTCGTCGACGAGGTAGCAGCTGGTGAGATCGAAAGATTCGAGAAGGCTTGGAAGGAAGAGGCCTATCGGGTGGTCTCGGAGGCCACCATTCCTCTTCCTGATTGGACCGAGGTCAGCGCGAGGCTCGGTGATGTGCTGGCCGAGATCGATGTGAAGGTCGACAACGGAGACTCGCCTGATCGAATCAACTATCAGCGCGGCAAACCCCTCACCGTCATCGCGGTCGGTGGCGGAACCCTTTCCAGGGGATTGACACTGGAAGGGTTGGTCGTCTCCTACTTCACCCGAACCAGCAGCACCTACGACACCCTGATGCAGATGGGACGTTGGTTCGGTTATCGCAAGGGATACGAGGATCTTCCCCGGATCTGGGTTGCGAACGGTCTCGATCGAGACTACGCATTCCTTGCCTTGGTTGAGAAGGACCTCCGTGACAGCATCAAGGAGCTGGCTGAGTCGGAGTTCACCCCGTACGACGTGGGGTTGCGCATTCGTGCCCATCCGGGGCGGCTCCAGATCACATCGGCCAGCAAGATGTTCAGTGCGAAGGAGGTCCAGGTCGGGCTCAGCGGCACCGCGAACCAGACCTTCCTGCTGGACGGCCGACCGGGCGTGCTGGACAGGAACAGATCCGTGGCCGAGGAACTCATCGGCGACGCCACCCTTCAGCCGATCGACTGGAACGCAGATCGTCTCATCGCAACCGGTGTGCCGGGAGAAAGGGTCGTCAGATTCCTCGAGAACTTCAAGGTGCACGATGACCAGAAGTGGCTGACCAATCCGGATGCGTTGCGGGGCATGTCAGATTGGATCAGGAAATGGGCATCCGGGCCCGAATGGAACGTGGTGATCGCGGGTGGCTCGGGGAAACTGGCGAAGGACGGACACGCCGACCTCGGGAAAATCCTGATAGGTGGGCGTGAGGTGAACTGTCTGGATCGTTCCCCGTTGATCGGCAGCACGCGTGCTCGCATCGATCTCAAGGCGATCATGTCCGGGGATGATCGACTGGGAGACATCGAACCCGACCGATACCGTGCGACCAAACACACGAACAACGTCGAGCGACGGAGGATTCGCAGGCATCACGGGCAGGGAAAGGGGTTGGTGGTCGTGTACCCGATCAGCGCGAACTCCCGAGCGGGGAAGACCGCCGGGGGACCCCCGACCCGCATGGATATGCCGGCCGGGGAAAACCTGATCGGTTTCGCGATCTTCTTCCCACACGTGAACGATGAACACGGACGGGAGGGAACATACGTCTCCGTTCGCTCCACATCCGAGGACCGAATGGCGGAGGAGGAAGGATGAGCGATTCCTGGGTCACATTCGGGCTCCTCCTGTCGCGAGCCAGGGAACAGGCGGGACGCAGCCTGATGATCTTGGACGAGGCCGAGGCGGGAGGTGATCTGTGGCTGGGGGCGGACGCCGAAGAGAGACGACATCTGCTCGCTCCCGTACCAACGGATTTCGCGTTCACTCCGATGAAAGGCGCGGCCATCGAGTTGACCACTTGGTGTGACCCCCGAACCGATCAGAAGTTTCTGGATCTGGTGTGTGAAGCCAATGCCTTGGGGAAAGTTTTCTCAAGGTTGGCGGATGATGTCCGGGAGAGAATGAGAACCGCTGAACAGGCAGCCCATGTGGCGATGCTGACAACCCTCGACGACTGGAAACGCCTCGTCAGGCCAGCGCGTTCCCTGACCGAGGAGTCCGCGCGAGGACTGTTCGGTGAACTTCTCGTGACGGCAAGACTCGCCAAATGGAATCCCCACTTCGCGGTGGAATCTTGGACCGGCCCCGACGGGGAGGCTCACGACTTCACCACGTCCAAGGGCGACCTCGAGGTGAAGACATCGAAATCAAGTGGACAAATCATCACCATTTCCAGCCTGGAACAGCTGGACCGGCCTGCGGGCAACCCGCTCGTGCTGATCCGGCAACACGTGCGGTCCTCTCCGAACGGTCGGAACATCACAAACATGGTCGAGGAACTGGTTGCGCTGGGATGTTCCGAAGCGGCGGTCGGAGAAAAACTGGCCGAAGCGGGATTCCTTCTCGGAGTCGACGAGGACGCACATCGATTCGTCGAGGTGAGTGGCCCGTTGAGTTGGAGGGTCGAGGACGACTTCCCCGGGCTCCGGAGCCAAGATCTGCCATCACATCGTTCCGCTGCGATCACCAAGGTCAGCTACACCTTGGACCTGATGGGCGCTCCCGGTGCCATGGATTCGGGAGAACTTGACGCCTTCATGGGAGAGATGATGACCGCATGATCGGCATGCCGGATCTGCACTGGTATCCCAAACCATTCGGTCCGGGTGACACGGATGGAGCTGGTTCAAAGCGAACCATAGGTGCTCCGAAGGTCGACCTTCTCAACCTGCTCATCCGGGAGACGGCCCAGAACAGCTGGGACGCCCGACTGATGCCGGACGAGGACGACACAGTGCCCCGCTTCGAGGTCCGGTATCGAAAACTTGGTCCCAAGGTGCGCGACATCCTGCAATGGAACGTCTTTGGACGCGGTTCTTCGGACAACCTCGATCTTGCCGGGGTTCTGCGCGACCCCAACTTGGACGCTCTGGAGATCAGTGACCGGGGAACCAAGGGGTTGGGCGGCCCGACCACCAATGAAAAACCGGTGAACAGTGCTCAGGTCAACAACTATGCCCGTTTCGTCCTGACCATCGGGGCACCCCCGGCCCAGCGGTCGAGCGGTGGCACCTATGGGTTCGGGAAAACCGCCAGCTATCTGGCGAGCAGATGTTCCACGATCGTCATCTGGTCTCGATTCAGGGATGAGGGCGGAGAAATCAGAGACCGCTTCCTGGCCTCTGCCATGGGGGACAGCTTCACCAAGGACGGCCGCCAGTACACGGGAAGGCAGTGGTGGGGAGTCCCCGCTGCGGAAGACACGGAAGCCGAGCTTCTCAGGTTTGAGCCTGCCGAGGAGGAAGACGCCAGGAGGCTGGGGGAAGCCGTCTTCGAGTCCAGATTCAAGGCAGGCGAGACGGGTACGTCCATACTCATACTGTCACCCAAACACAATGAGGAAGGAAAATTGGTCGAGCCGTGTGCCGAGGCCATCAGCAGAAACCTCTGGCCAAAGCTCGATTCCGAACAGGATCCGAGGCGACGGATGCAGACCTCTCTTCTGAATGGTGACGAGGAGATCGAGGTTCTCCCTGAATCCGGAATCCTGACGGCTCAGCTGGAATGCCTGAAAAAGATCCGTTCCGTTCAGAACGGGGAAGAGGCCGGCAATCCAATGATCAAGATTGTGGAGATCCGAAGCCGGAGACCCAAGGCCTTACTCGGGCACCTCGCGCTCACCAGGGTCCCGATTTTCGGCCAAGAAAGAACCGCTTTTGATGATGCTCTCCAAGGTGTCACCTACATGCGTTCCGATGCTGAACTCGTGATCAAGGTGGAGCGCTTCTCCGCGGCTAACTCAGATGATTTGCCATGGCTCGGGATCTTCAAGCCGACCAGCGACATGGACAAGTATTTTGCTGATGCGGAACCTCCCGCCCATGACAGCTGGGATCCTGCGGGCGTGGAGGACCCCATGGGTAGAAGCTATGTCAATGTTGCTCTCAGGAGAATCAAGGAAGAGGTCAAGGAATACCTGGCCCCGGCCCAGACGTCCAACGAGTCCATCGAGGGAAGCTCCACCGGGGCGTTGTCGTCCTCGTTGGCGAATCTTGCAGGCGCCGTTCCTGGTGGGCGGGCCGTCCCCGTTCCGTCGGGGAAAAGAGGAAATAGCAACGGTGGATCGAGAAGAGGGAGGAGCGTTCGGGTCGGCATGGTAGGTGTTCAGCTGCTGTCGAGCGCCGCGGAGGCCAGGAGAGGGCGTCAGCTCGTCGACTTGGAGCTGGAGCTGATCAATGCCGATCGAGCCACGGTCCGGGTTGGTCAGATGGGTCTGGTGGTGGATGGAGGCGAGATGTCCGGGGATGATCTCCTGAGGCTCGAGGAATGGCGCGTTGGCGAGAAACATTTCTCGAGCGATTCTGTGGAGGTCGACTCGGGGCAATCATTCTGGGCCTGCATGTCGTTTCCCGTCGGACTGGCGATCAATGTTACATTCGTCGCAGAGGCCGCCTCGTGAAGATCATGCCCTTCCTCGTTGCGGACGAGGAATCAGTTCGATTTGAAAATCCGACGCTTCATTTTCGTGGTGTTGAGATCGAGGCGGGGGAAACCGCTCCCACCTGGGACTACATGATTCCCATGAAGGTACTCGGCTCTCTGAGTCTGGACCGCGAACGATTCTTGAGTTCAACCGGGTTGGAATCGCTGGATGGAGTGGCGGCAGTCCTGCAGGTCGACTGTCCTGCAACCGGGTACAGAAAACTGGACGTGCAGCCCGTGCCGGACCACCAGTCCGGTGATGTGAAACTGGATGTTTCGATTCCGGAACACGAGGTCGCCGTAAAATTGGTCGTCACTTATTCGGTGCTGCTCAATGTTCCTGATGGACCGGTTCCAGCCAGCTACTCCGCCCATCGAAAAGGAAGCCGACTTCATTCAGGATCCGGTAAATATGTTTTCCTTCTGGAAGGTGAGGGGGGCGGGTTTCCCGTCGAGGCCTTCAACTTTGAGCACTTGGACAAATATCCGTCCGACGCAGCATGGGTTCTCGAGTTCAGAGGAGATTTCTTGAATGAACCCTTCCTCGGTGTCACGCGGCTCTACGTGAACACGAGCCACGAGCATGCACAGGCCCTGCTCGGCGAGAAGCAGGGATTGATTCACACCGTCCTGAAGTACGACCTGATTTCCCAGATGCTCGGCACGGTGGCTGCGCACTGGTCATCGGACGGGATCGAAGACTTCGAGCCGGGAAGCGTCGGAGCAGTCATGAACGATCAGACCAATCTCTACTTGGGCAAGGACCTTTCCGAAGCTGTGGACGCGATCGTCAATGACCGGCCCCGGACGCTGGCGCTGCTCCAAGAGGCAGTCTTCTTCCTCAAGGGGGATACCAGATGAGCCGACTCTTGATACCCAGAATCTCCTTGGCGCAGGCCGTGGAGCGTTTCGCGCAGTTGCAGGAACTCGTGCGGAGTGGAAACACGGGTAGGGCGTTGGTGCTGGAAGGGGACGTGGGTGCGGTGCCCAACAGGACGGGTGGAAGCGCCCCGACCTCTGAAGACATCCAAAGGTGGCGGGAGGAAGTGGTCGAACGGGTTGATGATGTGTCGATCGACCCATTCGAAGGGGCTGCGAAACACTCAGCCGTTCTGGGCAGGGCCTTGGAGGAAGTCATCGCACCGAGTCCAAGCGACGCTGCCCATGGCGGGGGTTGGGCGTACCTCTCGTTGTTCCTGTTTCCCGACTTGGTCCATGCCCGCTGGGGAGGGGGCGATTCAGACGGGAAGGAACTGAACCAGGATCGTTGGATCGGGGCGCTGGTGGGGAAGGATCGCAACTACTTGAAGACCTCGTGGAGACGGTGGAGACTACTCGGCCCGATTCTTGAAACCGGGGAGCGTCCCTTGGGGGAGGACGAGTTGGTGGCGTTGACGGAACGCTCTTCATTGGCCCGCAACGTACGTCTCATAAGAGCCGCTGCGCGAAGGATCCTCGATTTCCCCTCGACAGGGAACCGAAGTTTGTTCACACGGGAGCTGATGAAGGAGATCACCCTTCAGACAGGTCCCGTCCATCTGGACCTGTTGACGGACGACGAACTCGATCTCCTCGTGGAGCGTCTCAGTGGAGAGGTGGTGTCGAGGAATTTCCCGAGGCGGGCGCTCTGACGTCAGGTCACTGGGCGGGTGGGGCTCGACCGTCAGGACCTCGACCCAGCCAGGCAGAGCCGGTTTGTGGACTGAACCGAGCGGCGAACGTGATGAGCCGTGGGTAAGTGTGCGTGGGGGGCTGTGGTCGGGTGTGCTTGTCGGCCGCGGGGTGGTTTCGACTCAGCCGTTCGCTTCGCTCACGTGCTGGCTCAACCAGCTTCAAAGGGGGCGGCTCGGGCTGTTTCTTCGTCGCTGCTTGGCTCAACCGGCTTCAATGTGGGTTTCGACTCGGGCTGCTCGGTTCTCGCGGGTCGGCTCAACCAGCTTTGTTGCGGAGCGGGGACAATTGGGGCGTGCTGGATGACCTCGGGGCGGAAGTCGCGCTGGACAGCCCGCCTGGGCGGGTGGTCTCGCTGGTGCCGTCGCTGACGGAGGCGATCGCCGTCACCGCGCCCGGCGTGCTCGTCGGCGCCACGAACTGGTGCACCCATCCCGCAGGCCTGGATGTTGCGCGGGTGCGGGGCACCAAGAACCCCGACCGCGCCGCCATCGCCGCGTTGCGCCCCGACCTGGTGGTGGCCAACCAGGAGGAGAACCGCCGAGTTGACGTCGAACGGTTGCGGGCTGCTGGAATCCCGGTGTGGGTGACCCGCATCGACGGCATCGACGATGCCCTGGGCAGCCTGACCCGGCTGTTCCGGGAGGGATTCGGGCTGCGGGAAGTCGGCTGGCTGGAGGAGGCCCGCGAGGTGTGGGGCCACCCGCCGCGGCTGTCGGGACGAGTGGCGCTCCCGGTGTGGCGGGACCCTTGGATCTGGGTGGGTGCGGGCACCTATCCCGACGACCTGCTGCGTCGCCTGGGACTGACCAATATTGTCGATGACATGCGGTATCCGGATGTCAAAATCAACGACGCCCTCGGTGGGAACCCCGATTTCGTCCTGCTTCCCGACGAGCCCTACCCCTTCACCGCCACCGACGGCCCAGAGGCGCTGGGCGGAGTGGGATCGCTGAACGTCCGGGGCAGGTCGCTGTTCTGGTACGGCCCCGCCATGGTCGAAGCACGCGCCGACCTGGAGGCCGCCATTCATGGAGCCAGCTGAGCCGGGGGCGCGAGGAATGAGCGATCCGAGTCGAAACCATCCCGGCGGCCAATGAATAGACCCCGCCACAAGAGCCAGACACGCGCGGGACGGTTTCGACACGACCTGCTCGCTGTGCTCGCAGGCCGGCTCAACCAGCGTCATGAGGGTCGGGGGTCGCTTCGGAAGGCGCTGGCGAACCGATAGATGACCAGGGCAAGGGCGAAGGTGGCGGCGGTGTAGATACTGATGCCCCAGTAGCCCGGGAAGACGGTCAGCAGGGTACCTCCGATGCCTCCTGTGATGGCGGTACCCAGGTACATGGCCGAGTTTGACAGCGAGGAGACGGTGCCTCGGGCCTGGCCGGCGTTGCTTTGGAGTTGCCCCATCATCACCGGCAGCAAGAAACCTCCGACGAGCATTGTCACGGCGAAGGCGATGGTCGCGGCCCAGCGGGACGGCATCGCCGAGGCGAGCAGGAAACCGGCGCCGAGGGCGACGATCCCGGACCACAGGGAGGTGCGTTCCCCGATCCTGGACACCAGAGGCGGCCCGGCGAACGAGCCGATGCCCTGTCCCAGGCCGATGATCATCATGGAGGTGCCGATCTGGGTCTGCGTGGCGCTGAAGTCCTTGGCCAGCCAGGAACCGATGAATGAGAACGCACCCAAACAGCCAGCCTGGAAGACGAGATAGGCCACCAGCGACCACGCCAGGGTGCGCGAGGTGAGAACCCTGCGGTACGGGGCGAGGAACCCGTCCTCGCCGGTTGGAGCGGCCGGGGGAACGCTCGGGAACCACGCGAGAAGCGTCAGCCACAGCAGGACGCTGAGCCCGGCGATGGTGAAGAAGGGCAGACGCCAGTCCTGGGTGGACAGCCAGGAGCCGATGGGAATCCCGGCCACCTGGGCGATCGCCAGGCCGGCCGTCGCGTGTCCCATGACCTTGATGACGGCCCCGCGTGACACCACCATCGGAATCGCGGCCCAGATCTGTGGACTGACGAAGGCGGCGCCCACACCCGCCAGGAAACGGGTGGTGAACATGGACCAGAAGTCCCAGGTCAACCCGCAAGCGCAGGTCAGCAGCGCGAAGGCCGCCACCCCGGCCAGCAGCACGCGGCGTCGATTGTGGTGGTCCGAGATCGGCCCCGCCACCAGGGCGAACAGCGCATACCCCAGGGCGTAGGCCGACACCAGCCACCCGGACTGCGCGAGTGGAACGCCGAACTCCTCTTGCAGCAGGGGCAGCAGGGGAGCGACGAGGAAGGTGTCGGTTCCGATGACGAAGAGAGTGAAGAAGGACAGCACCCCCATGGTGGATTCGCTGGTGGTTCGCTGACGCGTAGACACAACCATTCCTTTCCTTTCGAAGTTCGTCGAACTAAGAATTGTCCTGTGGGAGTCGGGAGTCAAGTCCTGCGAGGTGGTTTCAAGGAGGGGGAAGTTGGTTGAGCCGGCCTGCGAGCGTGAGCGAGTGGGTCATGTCGAAACCAAGATGGCCGTGTCTGGGGCCTTGCGGTCAGGCCTGCTGTCCGGTTGCCGAGGCGGTTTCGACGCAGGCTGCTCCTTCGCCGGGGTCCGGAGCGGCCGGCCTCCGGATGATGTTGTGTGACCCGCCGGTGGACGGTAACGTCGTTAGTTAGGCATGTATCGAACCGTGCAATGTGAAAGGGCGGGAAGATGGCCAGGGAGGTTTTTCATCCGGCTGTGGCCGACATCAGCCTGGACGCGGTGCTGGGTGCCCTGTCCGACCCGATCCGCCGCGATGTGCTGCGCCGCATCGCCGAGGAAGGGCCGCTCTACTGTGGCGATCTCACCTACGACGTGGTCAAGTCCACGTTGTCGCACCATCTCAGGATGCTGCGGCTATCCGGGCTCATGCACACCGAGGTCCTGGGCAAGCGACGTCGCGTCACCCGCCGCGACCACGCCATCGAGCAGCGCTTCCCCGGCCTGCTGAAGGCGGTCGGGCTGCCGCCGGGAAAGGGTCGCTGGGAGGAGTAGGAGATTGCGCGGCTGGTCGCTTCCCCGGCAGGCTCAATCGGCTGCTGAAAGTGGTTTCAAGGTGGGCTGCTCCTCCGGGCGCGGTCCGGATCAATAAGCTCGCAGGGACTCTTTCCGATCGTTCTTCCCTCGAGGAACTATAGGTAAACCTTTCTGTCGCGACATGCGGCGAAGTCCGTTGCGCCCAGTCGTATGTTCCAGATCTTCGTGCTGCCTGTGGGGCGAATCTCATGGCTGGAGTGTGGTGATTTCGGATCGAACCACGATGCGGTCTCGATTTTTGCCGAATCAAGTGTCAAAGCTTCGTCGAGTGAGGGTTCGAGGTCGGTGTCCTGCGAGCACAGGATTACCAGATCGACGTCAGGATCCCGAGCTTCCCGTATGACGGCGAGGGCTACGAGGACATCTATGCCCTTCTCCCGGGGTTTTCCGATGGTCAACCAGCGTCCCTGCTGGTCGGTTGCTTTCCGTCCGTGTCCATCGCGGTGGTACTGATATCGCAGCGGTCGGTGGGTCACCTTTACCCTTGGATCGAGCTCCCAATCGGCCTTCTGGGCTAAGTTGCGCCCGTAGGATCGAGGGTCGATGTCCGCGGATGGAAGCCCGCGGTACACCAGCACCTTGGTTACGACAGCGTGCGGAAAACCGGGTCGTTGGCGTTGGTTCCGGCAACCGACAATCCGGTTGGCGTAGTACAGCGGATGCACGAGATGCTCGTGCGGCGGCTGGTGCGGCTCGAACAGTCCTGCTCCGGTGAGGTGCACGTTCTGGTAGTCGATTACAAGTGCAGCCCGAAGATCAGACACCGTTGCCTCCTGTAGAAAAAAACCCCACCAGTCCCGGAGGACGGTGGGGAGCTATGACCTCAGTCTTCCACGTCTGTGGCTCGCGCGCAATGGTTTCGTGCAGATTTCTTTCCCAAAGCGATGTTGTCATGGGTGGGTTCGGGGCGCCCGCCACGGTCGAGCGGTCAGATCAGCAAGAATTTCGTATACACTATTGATGTGAGTGAACATCTGTTGCGGGGTGAATCCGTCACGGACGAGCAGATCCAGGCTTGGGCCGACGAGGCGGAGGCCGGGTACGATCTCGCGAGTCTTCCCAAGGCACGCCGAGGTCGTCCGCCTGTGGGCGATGGCCCCGGGGTGGTCGTCCCCGTGCGGCTCGATGCAGCCACCCTTGCAGCTTTGACTGCCCGGGCCGAGGCAGAGGGCATCCAGAACCGGTCGGAAGCGATCAGGGCTGCTGTCAAGGCCTGGGTGGACGTTGCGTGACCTACATCAGGCTGCGCGGAAGCACTACCGTCGTGACCGCCTCAATGACGACGCAGTGCGCCATGCAGCCACCCATGTCCTGCACTCCCGTCCACTTGATGACAAGGATGACCCTCGGCGCTGGCTGTTGATTGGTATGGATCCGGCCGGGCGTCTTCTCGAACTCGTCATGCTGGTCTACGACGACGGTTACGAGTTGATCATCCATGCCATGAAAGCCCGTCCCCAATACCTCGACGAACTTTGACAGAATTCTTCGGTGCTCTCCGGCTTCCACTCATCTGCTCGTGGAGCCTGCAGCTATTTTCTTATCTCGTACTGACCCGTGTGACCGCATCCGGGGTGATGGAGTAGTCGGCCACGGTTCTCGCGGCCATCCGTCGCACCGCCGCAGGGCGCGCCAGGACCGGGGCCAGCGCGACGACGAACGGGACGAGGCTGGGCGGGTCCTCGAGAACCGGGGTCAGGACCTCCCGCGCCGGTGCCCGAGGGGAGCGTCCGAGCAGGGCGCGGGCAACGGTTTTCGCCACTCCCCGGCGGGTTCCGGCGGTCTCGGCCGCTCCGAGGCCGATGGCCAGCGTCGAACGGGTCCGCACACCTTCCCGCGCCACCACGGGCTCCCCGGATGGAGGGGCGTCGTCGGCCAGGCCGATCATGAGGGCGGGGAGATCGACGCCGGCCGCTGCTGCGTTCGCGGGCTCGGAGATGCGGGGATTGCACTCGATGAAACACGGTCTGCCGTCCTCGTGGAAGTAGTCGAGGCCGAGGCCACCGTGCCACGACAGGAAAGCGCCCAGGCGTTCGAGGGCAGTCACCGCCTCGGGATGATGGACGCTCACCCTCGCGGCCGCGCTTCCCCCGACGCCGGTTGCCAGCAGCTCACTTGCCGCTGCCGCCATCAGCCGGCCGCGACGGAACAGACCCTGCACCTGGGCGTACCGGCCGGGCGCCGGGGCCTGCGCCATGACCCGGCCCCGCGGGGTGAGCGAAGCGAGGGCCGCGGCCGCCTCGTCCCGGGAAGGGACGCAGACGACCCCGCGACCAGCGGTCGAGAACTCGGCCTTGAGCCAGACGGGCAAACCCAGCCCGGAGAGGTCGCCCTCGTTCTCGACCAGCCGCCACGCGGGCTGCGGCAGCCGGAGGTCGTCGAGGAGGTGTGCGAACTCGATCTTCGACTCCACCCGGTCGAATGCGGCAATGTCGGCGACCTCCACCCGGTGTCGCATCAGGTGCCGGCCGGCGGAGAAGAGCCAGGCCTGCTCGTGGGTCGGGAGGAGGGCGTCGTATTCCCCGGAGGTCATCAGCCGGTCCGTCGCCGCCAGATAACCCAGTGGGTCCCGTGACGGGGCCGGGACGCGACGAATGGCGCGGCAGTATCTGCTGAACCGTGCGATGGGGGCCCGGACGCTGGACATCGCATCGACGACCACACCATCGCGCCCGAGCACCGTCATGAACTCCCGGGCCGTGAAACTGGACGCCTCGGAGAGCAGTACCCGACGTCCTGCGGCCGTCCTCATTCCGACCGGGCACCCGTGGTGCCCGTGCCCCCCGTGATGTGGTGCTGGCTGCCGGGGCCGTTCATGGCGACAGGTTACCGCCGTCCTGGGCGCTGTCACCGTTGGATAGCGGACTTGAGGGATAGTGGGGAGATGGGCCATCCGTCGGGCACAATCCCGGAGTGCCTGCTGAACGTCGCCCACTGACCCGGTTGCGGCTGCTGCCCGTCCGACTGGTCCAGTTCGCGCTCATCGAACTGGCCTGCTGCGCCTTCCCGGTCGCGATCTTCCTCGGTTTGGCCGTCACCTCCGTGATCTGGGGTCGCGTCGCGATGCCCGTCGCCCGGTACGACGCGCTGCTGATCTACGTGATCGTCGTGCAAGTGGCGTTCGTGGTCCTGAGGCTGGAGACCTGGCGTGAGCTGTGCGTCATCTGCGCCTTTCACCTGATCGGCCTGGCCCTCGAGGTGTTCAAGGTGCACGCCGGGTCGTGGAGCTACCCCGGCGCCGGGGCGGTGCGAATCGCGGGGGTGCCGGTGTTCTCCGGGTTCATGTACGCCTCGGTGGGCTCCTACATCTGCCAGGCGTTTCGTCGTTTCGACCTGCGCGTCGGCGGGTTCCGCTGGTTGCCGGTGAGCCTGCTGGCGGTGGCCGCCTACCTCAACTTCTTCACCCACCATTTCATCGCCGACCTGCGCTGGCTGATCGCCGTGGCCTTCCTCGTGGCGTTGTGGGGCTCCACCGTCCACTTCACCGTCGGCGGCGACCGCTACTGGATGCCGACCGCGCAGGCCTTCGTCCTGATCGGCGGTTTCCTGTGGCTGGCGGAGAACGCCGCCACCCTCCTGGGGGCCTGGAGCTACCCCGACCAGCTCGGCGGATGGCAACTCGTGCACGTCGGCAAGTTCGGAAGCTGGGCGCTGCTGATCACCCTCAGTTTCGTGCTCGTCGCTGCGGTCAAGGCCAAGGAGGGGGTGCTCTATGGCGGCGGAGCTCCGCGAGTCACCCGCGACCGACTGAGCCCGAACGAAACCACCCGGTAATGCAGCACTCAAGGCCGTAAAACCCCGATTTGGCGGTCAAAATGGAGTTGAGTGCTGCAAAACCGTGAAAATCTACTCGGCGTAGATCTCCTTCGCGTAGCGGAATGCCGCCCAGGCCTTGGGCCATCCGGCGTAGAACGCCGCGTGGGTCAGGGTCTCCACCATTTCGTCGCGGGTGATGCCGTTGCTCTTCGCGATCTCGATGTGCGCCCTGAGGGAGGTGTCGAGCACCCCTGACGCCATCAGCGCGGTCACCGTGACCACGCTGCGGTCCCGGGGCGAGAGCTGCTCCTCACGGCCCACACCTGGCCGAACAGCACGTTGTCGTTCAGCTCCGCGAACTTCGGGGCGAAATCGCCAAGGATATCCCGGCCCGCCGTCACGTTCTCCATGAGCCGGTTCCTCTCAGAGGTTGTCGTAGTATTCGTCGGAAACGGGTTCGCACCATTCGTTGCTGGTGTCCTCGCCCGGCACCTCAATGGCGATGTGGCTGAACCACGAGTCCTTCTTGGCGCCGTGCCAGTGCTTGCGATTCGCCGGGATGGTCACGACCGAGCCCGGTTCCAGACTGACCGGGTCCTCGCCCTCGGCCTGGAACCAGCCGCTCCCCGCTGTGCACAGCAGGATCTGTCCACCGCCCTTCGAGGCGTGATGGATGTGCCAGTTGTTGCGGCAGCCCGGCTCGAAGGTGACGTTGGCCACCATGACGCCCTCGGTGCTGAGCATGTTCAGGTAGCTCTGGCCCGTGAAGTACTTCCCGAAGGCCGTGTTCTCCTCCCCGCGAGGGAAGATGCTGTCAAATGCTGCGTCGCTCATCTGATCCTCCCGATGTGGATGATTTACACGCTACCCCTGCATTCCAAAAGGGAAGCTGTGCCCATCACGAGGTGGAGGGTTCCGGGGCGGGATCCTGCGCGGTCCGGGGCTTCTGACGACGAGAGATGATCCGGTCGATGATGGCGGCGATGGCCCCGTCGCCGGTGACGTTGGTGGCGGTGCCGAAGGAGTCGATGGCGATGTAGGTGGCGATCATCAGGCCGACCTGCGCCTCGTTGAACCCGAGCATCGACTGCAACAGGCCCGCGGCGGTGACGATAGCGCCGCCGGGAACTCCCGGGGCCGCCACCATCATGACGCCGAGCATGCAGATGAACCCGATCATCAGCACCGGGTCGATGGGGATGCCCGAGAGCATCATCACGGCCAGGGAGAAGCAGGTGATCTTGATGGTCGAACCGGCCAGGTGGATGGTGGCGCACAGCGGGATCGCGAACGACGCCACCGGCTCCGAGGTCCCCGACTTGATCGACTGCCGCAGCGTGACGGGAATCGTCGCCGCTGACGACGACGTGCCCAGTGCGGTGAGGTAGGCGGGCAGCATGGTGCCCAGCATCCGGAACGGGTTGCGTCCGGTGGCGGCCCCGGCGACGAGGTACTGGAGCAGCAGCATGATCCAGGTGAGGATGAACACGAACACCACCACCCCCAGGAAGGTGGCGATGACGAGCAGCACCTGGCCGCCCTGGGTCATGTTGAGGAAGATGCCGAAGATGTAGATCGGCAGCAGCGGGATGATGATCTTGGAGATCACGAGGTTGACGATGTCTCGGAACTCCTCGAATCCGGTGCGCAGCGCCCTGCCTTTGATGGTGGTGAGTGCCACGCCGATGACGAAGGCCAGGATGAGGGCGGTCATGACCCCGAACAACGGCGGTATCTGGATGGAGAAGTAGGGCTTGAGCAGGGCGTCATCCGGGTTGCCGAGGGCGCCGGTCTCGGCGGGCAGCACCCGGGGCAGCACCATCAGGGACGCGCCGAGCCCCATCAGCCCGGCGATGAGAGTGGAGGCGTAGGCGAGGCCTGCGGTCAGCGCCAACCACTTTCCGGCGCCGCGCCCCAGCTCCCCGATGGCCGGGGTGATCAACCCGACGATGATCAGCGGGATGGAGAAGCTCAGGAACTGGCCGAAGATGTCGTTGAAGGTGACGAAGATCCGGGTGGCCCAGGTGGGCAGGACCGATCCCAGCAGGATCCCCAGCGCAATGGCAACCACGATCCGGGGCAGGACCCCGAACTTGAACCCGGTGTTCTTCTCTGTGCTCATCCCTGAACCGTAGTGGAAGCCGGTCCGGGTGGGAAGCTGTCCCTGGTCGGCATCGGACCGGCCCCCGGGAATGCCCACTTCTATTGTCGGACGTGCAGCGGTTGTGGGGCTTCCGCGGTGTTTGTTTTCGAGGACGAGAACCTCCTCGTGGAGGAGGTCGTCCAGGGCCGGGAGCGTGCGGGCCTCCGAAGGCTTCCGTGCTTCGAGGAGCACAGCGGAAGCCTCCCCGTGGTGCTTGCTGACGGTTGGGAATAATCCTCGTTTGACAAGGCCTTTCGTGTCATGGCTTCCGGTCGAGTTCCGGAACTGCCGGGTCAGGAACTCCGTTTTTGCCAGGCTCCCAGTTCCGTTTCTGCCAGGACCTGAGCTCCGGTTCCGCCGTCGCCTCGGGGCGGGGCCTGTAATATTTGATTCTCCGTTCAGTAACTTGAAAGGTGGGTGCGATGGGGCGTGGTGACGGGCTGCCGTGGGTGTGGGGTGTGCCCGTGGAACCGGCGGGGTTGCCAACCCCGGAGGTCGCGCCCGGCTCGCGACTCGCGGTTCGCGCCGTCGCCGTGGAAGCACCGAGGGAGGTCTGTTTCCTGTGGCTGTGCCAGATACGTCGCGCTCCGTACTCTTACGACTGGCTGGACAATTTCGGGCGACGCAGTCCGCGGCGGGCCGATCCGTCGCTGACCGATCTTGCGGTGGGGCAGTCGTTCATGACGATCTTCGAGCTGACGGACTTCACCGATGGCGAGTCGCTGACGCTGCGGATGAAGGCCGGTCGTCCGACCCGGATCTTCGGTGCGATCACCCTCCACTACCGCGTCGAAACGATCACCGGGTTTCGCAGCCAGCTGGTCGCGGCGTTGTGGATGCCCCCCATCGGCCGGGTACTGGGACAGCCCCTGAGGTATCTGCTGGCCTGGGGTGACCTGCTGATGATGCGCAAACAGTTGCTCACCCTCGCCGCGCTGGCGGAACGCGACGCGGGTGGGCGTCAGGGAGTCGAAGGGGGTCGCTGAGGGGTGGGTCGTGAAGCGTGACGACGGAGATCCCCCACGCCTTGGCCATACGGCCGACAAGGCACAGATCGGCGAGTGACCAACCCTTCATGTTTGTTCGATCCGGGCAAAAGCATTCGAGGAGAACCTCAAGCGGCTGGCTGCGACCGATGCGGCGGGGGTGGATTGAGCAGGCCGTTTCGGATGGTACTGCTGGGAAAGAACTGCAAGAAGCGCTCAGTGGTTCAAATCCTGAACGGGTCGGAGCGCTGTCGAAGATCGCGATCGACAATGGCGTGGAGAATGAATCGGCCAGCGAAAAAGAGGATGCAACCCTCGATCGTCTTTCCTCGTATTCAGTCAAGCAGGCGATTTTTGTAATCACCATCACCAAGCTCTCGCAGAGTTTTATCTATCAAGTGCAGGGTGGCCGGCTGTAGCCACCAAGTCCTGCGCCGCACCTAGGGCCAAGTTCAATGTCGCGGTTGACCTGAGTAATGACACCAGTCGCTGGACGTAGAACTTTCACGGAGTCTGCGAGACGACGTGGCATGGTAACATCTTGTTCAGGGGATTCGGTGTTCGGTTCAACAAGATCCAGCATCTGAAACTCGGTGCCAGCGCTTGGCTTGTCAGTGCATGATTCATGGACAAACATAAGACAGACCGTCACAAGGAGGGGTAATGGCACAGCAACACAAGATCGCGGAGCGGAATGTCCGAGGGCCATCCTCTCTCACCTGGGTGTGGATACTTCTCGCCCTGAGCGTTGTCGCCCTGATCCCAGCGCTGCCCGTTTCCCTGGGGCTCTCTCTGGTGGCATTGGTGCTGGTTTTGCAGACGCGACGCGACGTGCCGCACCGGCGTCGAGGGCTGTTGGTGGTTCTGATCTGGCTTGGAATTCAAGTTGTTGTCACAGCCGCGGGAATTGCTTCGTGGCTGTCATTCCAAGCTTGATGTCTGAGGCTGGGATCGGTCACCAAAGGCCGATCCCAGCCATCGCCTTGGTATCCTCTGCTGGCCAGCCAATGCGCTTCTTCGCTGCAGACTATTTTTCGTGGACCATAGGGGACTCGAACCCCTGCGTCCTCCCGCTGTGACCAAGGGTTAAGGGCAGCTTTCCGGTTTTCGTGTCGGCTACTTGCCATAACGAGTGGAAAGCGGCGGGTGTGGATCGGCCTGTGCAAAAAGGGCTGCGTGGCATATAAACGACAAACCCTTCAAAACATCAACTTTCAAAACGCCACTCTTTGGGCAGGTGACCTCCGCGCGGGATGGTGGATGCGAGCTGCTCTGGGGCGTCACTTTCCGCCGTCCGGGAAGCTCTGAGATGTCTCGGCGTCCCTTTAAGTGTGGTAGAGTGTGCGGGTCAACGGCGACGAGGGCGGAAGATGTGGACTGGTGGGTGGAATCGATTTCAACAATGATGCGAATCTGAGGAATTCCAGTTTCTTTGACAAGAGCCAAAATGCCATGGTTCCCTTCGAGAAGATGGATGGGCGGCAATACGTCGACTACAAGAAGTGGGTGAAGGATGGCACGGACTACGATGCGGTGGATGGGTCGGTTGATCCTTAATGCTATGAATGGGTGGTTTTCCGTGGATCTTGTTTTGGGTGGGATGTGGGAAAGGAGGCCGGGGTGAGATTCCTGAAAGAGGCGAGAAGGGTTCTTGGGGCTGTTGGTGTTCTGGTTGTTCTTCTGGGTGTGGGGGCGTGTGTTTTGTCGGCTCCTTCGCCCAATCCTACTGATTCGGTTACGACGTCGCCCAGTAGGCCAGCTGTGATCATTGAACCACCCAAGGGGTGGCATCTTGTTTATCCGCATTCTGGATATGAGGCTCGTGTCCTCCGTAAAAGTTACAAGAAGGGTGACAAAGAGGGAATCTCGGTTCATTTGTTGAGTGTCGAGTATTTTCAAAAGTACTCGGGTTTGGTGGGTTTTGATGAGACAGGAAAGATTGATCCTGAGGTTTATCGAGATGCTTGGATGAGTCGTGAGGCGGTTCCCATGCGGGGGTACAGTGAGGTTGTATCCCTTGGAAACTTCAGTCTTGACGGGGTGCTTGCTGCCGGTGCTTCCTATAAACGCGAAGGGGATTCTGGAGAAGTGTACTCCTGTCAGCGATGGGTTGCTTGGCGTGCTGAAGGGCTGTGGGACTTTTTCATTTGTTCCGAACCGGGGGGTTCGGACATAGATCCGGATTTGCTTGCCGCTTTTCATGCTGCCAAGTGGACCGATGTTCGTCCGACATTCTATGAGTCACCTAGCTGGTGAGGCTTGTTGGTAGTTCATTAATTTTGCCATGACCAAAGCGCCTCGCTGGTTGGCGTTTGGATCGCGGATGAACACAGCCGACCGCGGTGAGCAAATTGTCATTCGCTGCAGATCGTTTGTGGAGCATAGGGGACTCGAACCCCTAACTTCCACCTTGCAAAGGTGGCACTCTACCAATTGAGTTAATGCCCCGAGACCGGGCAAGCATACCCGAAGACGGGGCCTCGGGGGAAGTTAGGGTGTTGAGGGTGGTTTCGACACGGGCTGCTCTTTCGTCGCGGCCCGGCTCAACCAGCTTGAAGGTGGGACTGGGTCTCGGGGCTTGGATCAACCGGTTTGGGGTGGGTTGGTTTCCGGGACCGTCGACTGCACCCAGTGCGGGCCCTGGGTCCAGCCAGTGAACGGGGTCACGGGTTCGCCCTGGAGGCAGCGGGTGAGGTCCTCGAGGATCCGGGTCGCGGGCCAGGTGGTTGCCCCGGGGAGGTCACGGAGGGCCTCGGCGGCGGTGTCGTCGCCACAGATGGACAGGAAGAACACCGCCTGCCGCCAGGCGTAGGCGGCGTTCTTGATGGCCGGCAGCGGCCAAGGGCTGTTCCTCGCGCGTTCCAGCAGCTGGAACGACCTCCCCGCGGCGTGGTGCGCCAGCTCGGCCCAGCTCCGGTCGGGCTGCACGCCGAGCTTCACCAGGACCGCCAGGTTGTGGGTGGTGAGGATCTGCTGGCGTTCGATGATCTGGCCGTTCGCTGCGACGCTTCTACCCGCCGGTACATCCCCGGCGACCATGCGGTCGAACTCCTCGACATTCCCGTGCCCGTCCGGTTCCGGCAGCCCCAGCACGGCGGCGTAGTCGATGCCGTAGTAGCGCTCGTACAGCGACCCGCGCAGCAGTTCCGCCGCCACCTTCGCGGCCTGCTGGAACTTGGGCGAGAACCGTCCCATGAAGATGTCGGCGGCCAGCTCCTCGGTCAACGGCAGCTGCACCTGCGCCATGTCGAGGAGGGTGCCGTACTCCCGGATGAACCCGTTCGGCAGGATCGTTCCCGGGAACGCGTCCAACACCACAGATCCGAGCCGCCGCGCCAGCACCAGAGGGTCGTCGAGGGGGCCGCCGGCCGTGAGTCCCTGGAGGGCCGCCACCCACGGCAGCTCCTTGAACCGCACCTGCCGTTCCAGGTTGAGCAGCAGCAGACTCCGGCGCTGCCGGAAAGCCCGATAGGTGGCGGCGAGCAGCGCGCCGACCAGCGGGTCATCCGCCGAGGAGGCCACCTGTCCGGAGGTGAGCTGCGGAACCAGCGACGCCAGCACCTCCGCCGACGGCACCACACCGAGTTCGATCAGCTCCTCCAGATCCGAGACGAAACCCAGCCGCAGGGTGCGCAGCACCGACGCCGGCAGCGGGGTGCCGGCGGGCACCAGGTCGGTGGCCTCGTCGTCGGAGATCGGTGCGGAGGCGGCGGGAAAATCGGTCAGGCCGACGTCCCCGCGCAGCTGCGCCACCCGCTCCGCGACAACCACCGCCACCTCGGCATGCAGGGGACGGGAGGCCGCCACCGCCTGCCGGGCGCGCAGGTCGTCGGATCGCTTGCTACCGGGCAGGCCCCGCTTCGCCTCGATCCGCGACAGGACGTGCCTCACCCGCCCGGGCGGCCACGCTCCTTGCCCGTCGATCGCCTGCCGCAGCGCGTCGATCAGGATCGGCAGGTTCTCACCCGGTCGGCGGTACTTGCGGCAGTGGATGTGCTGCTGCGCCGCCCTTTCGTAGTCGGCGACCAGCGCACGGGCCTCGTCGATGTGGCCCTCGTCGAAGGCGGGTGCCTCGACGATGCCCGCCCAGAACGCCACCACCTTGTCGGTCAGCGGCAGCCAGACGGTCAGGGCCTCGCGTTCCGCCGCGACCCGCGGATTGACGCGGGCCTTTTCCAGGGCACCCGCGACCTGCCGGGCCGTCCACCGCGACACCTGGCCCGGTCGCAGGGGGGATGGCGCACCCGGGTACGGCGAGAACCGCAGCGACCCGGCCAGCGGCGAAACCTCGTCGAGCAGCGCGCGAACGGAGTCGCTGGCGCCGTGCCTCAGCAGGGCAGCGACGCTCAGGAGGACGGCGTGCTCCGGGAAACCGACGTTGTAGGCGCCGGTTTCCAGCAGGACCTCCAGCTCGGCCAGGCCTTCTGGGGTCAGCCACGACTCGAAGATCGCCTGGCGGGTGGCCTCGATGCCGAGCCGTTGGGCGCGGAGCCTCTCGTCTATGGCCGGCGGGATGGCAGCGGCTGCTTTGCCGGTGGCGAACCCGCCCCGCACCACCCTGAGGGTCACCCAGGCGGGAAGCCCGGCGAGCGGCCTGCGACTGCCGATCCTCAGGGCGCCATCCGTCATGCCGTCGATCACCTGCCGCCAGCGTTCCACCCGCTCCAGGGCGGCTTCCCGGACGGCCGGGTCGGGATGGTCGGCGGCGGTGCGCATCGCCCGCAGGAGCTGGTGGTGGACGTACTGACTCACGATGTCCCTCCGGGCGGCGACACGAACCTGGCCGGCGTGGCAGGTGCTGCCCCTGCGCCTTCCGGGTCCATAGCCCGGTGCTCTACTGCTGAGCTACACGCCGTGGCAACGAGTGTAGAAGACCCGATCGACCGGAGTCGAGGAGTGGTCACGGCTGTTTCGAACCCAGTGTTTGGGTGCGGTTGAACGCCATGCAGGAATCGACCCAGAAACGCAGGCGGTCGTCGTCGGTGATCACCTCCGCCGACACCTGGATCCAGCCGGGCCCCATCTCACGTCCCGGGCCCATTTCGGCGGGGGAGGCGCCGGGTTCCCCGGAAAGGGTCGCGTCGTCGTCGGGATCGACGTGCGCCAGCAGGTGCCCGCCCTTGAGAGCGCAGCACACCATCTTGTCGCGCACCATGAAGGCACGCGACCCGAACATCGGGATCACGCGGGTGGTGGGTTCGTCGGCCAGGATCCCATGGAGCCGGGCGACGAGCTCGGTCTGCGCTGCCCTGGGGTCGGTCATGGTGCTCCTCGTACGGGTCGGGGCCCTGTTCAAGACCAAATACTGCCAGTGACCTTACTGATGCGGGAGACTTCTTCCATGGGATGGTTTGTGCTCGCCGTGGCGGTGGTCGTGTTCCTGGGGTCGGCGAGACTGCTTCTCAAGCGGATCCTCGCCTCGCACGACGAGATCTACGACGGCCTGACGCCCGGTGTCCTGCCGCCGCGGAAGGAACGGAAGGCAACCCCCACCAAACGGCTCCGATCCACCGAGTACAAGGGCCCCTTCCCCGTCGCCTTCACCCCGCCGCGCGACGTCACTCCGGGGCTGATCGGGATGGTCATCGACGGGATGGTGGACTCCCGCGACCTCACCGCGACCATCGTCGACCTCGCCTCCCGCGGATTCCTGCGCATCAAGGTGGTCGACGACGGCAAGGGCAGGCGACGCGGGAAGGACTGGTTGCTGCACCCCTGCAAAAAATCCCGCTCCAGCCTGATGCGCTACGAGAGGACGTTCCTGGAGAGGGCCTTCCCGCGGGGGCAGGCGATTCGGATGTCGGAGCTGGTGCGCAGACACAAGAAGGTGTTCCGGCAGCTCACCGCCGACATCTACGAGGAGACCAGCCGCCGTGGCTGGTACCGGCAGAACCCGAACCCGGGCGGCCGAGGGCACAGGTTCTGGGGCCTGGTGGCCGGGATGGCGGCGGGTGTCGCCGCGCTGGTGATCGCCGGAGGGGACACCATGGGCATACCGGCCGCAGCCCTGTTCGTCGCTTCGGGTGTCGTCGCCGCCTTCGGGTCGAGACGTCGCGTGCCCCGCACCGGCGCGGGCACGGCCACGCGCATCCAGGCCCTCGGTTTCAAGCAGTACCTCGCGACCGCCGAGGCCGGGCAGATCCGCTTCGAGGAGGCGGAGAACACCTTCAGCCGCTACCTGCCCTACGCGATGGTTTTCGGGGTCGCCGACCACTGGGTCAAGATCTTCCGCGAACTCGCCATCGAACGAAACGTCGACTGGGACATCGACTGGATCGACATCGGCGCCGACGTGGCGGGGGAGCTGGTGTTCCAGATGTTCACCCTGGACCTCCTCGACGGCGCTGATGGCCTGTTCGACGGCATCGGCGGTCTGTTCGACGGCTTCGATCTGGGGGATTTCCTGGACGGAATCGATTTCGACTTCGACTTCTGAGGACACTCCGCCCGCGACTCCCCGGTTATGCAGCACTCAACGCGGTTTTCGGCGTCCGAAAGGGGTTTTTCGTGTTGAGATGGAGGCGCTGACCTGCGAGGGCGAATGGACTGACACCGCGTCACCCGGCGGGCCCACAACCTACATCTCGGCCCATCAGCACCAACAGTCCAGACGAGTCACGCCCCAGAACCAAAACCGCCCTGTCAACTCACAGGGGCGTTTTGATTCGCTTCACTTCGACACCAGAGCGGGACGAAACGTAATCAGCTACTATTACCTGTAGACATTTCATGCCGCCCGAGTTGAGGTGAGAACGTGACACCGATCACCCCGTCAACCGCTGACCGCGCTGGACTGTCCCGCACCGGCCTCTACCGGGCGGCCTGGGCTGGCGGCCTGACTCGGGTCGCACGCGGCATCTACCTCCCCGCAGATGCGCCAGCCGTGGACTGGGGCCTGGTCGAAGCCGCGACCCGGCGATCCGATGCGACGATCTGCCTCACTTCTGCGCTCGCCCACCATGACTTGACTGACGCCATTCCCGACACTCTCGATGTCGCGATCCCCCGCGGCGGACGCTCTCCCGCAACCGAGCACGCGATCACCTGGCACCAGTTTGATGCCGCCACCTTCGACCTCGGTCGCGATGAGATCCCCATCGACGGCACGGACCTGTCGATCGGGCTCTACTCCCCCGAACGCTGCATCGCGGACGCGTTCCGCCTGCGCGGCCAGCTCGGCTACGAGACCGCACGAGACGCCCTAAAGGAATGGCTGCGCCGCGGCGGGAAACCCAACACCCTGATGCGGATCGCCCTGCAGCTCCCTCGAGCCAAGACTCCGCTGCTTCACGCCCTGGAGACGCTGTCATGACGCGAGGCGAAGAAGTCTTCACTATCCTCCAGTCCAAGGCTCGATCCACGGCGAGCAGAACCGGAGGGCCGGCACCCACTCAGGAATACCTGGTTCGACACCTACTCGAATCCTTCCTGGACCGCCTCGTCCGCAGCGAGCACGGGGATGACTTCGTGCTCAAGGGCGGAATCCTGCTTGCTGCGTACGGCGTTCGTCGTCCCACCAAGGACATCGACGCGAACGCGATCAACGCCGACGTCACTCCCGAACACCTCACATTCGTCGTGACCCAACTCGCCGAGGTGCCATCCGACGACGGCGTAACCTTCGACATCAACAGCATCAGCATCCAGGAGATTCGAGAACACGCCGACTACCCCGGTTATCGGATACGCATGAAAGCGTCCATCGGACCGTGGAGGGGCACCTCGACATGGGATGTCTCCACAGGAGATCCCATCATTCCAGAACCCTGCATCGTTTCAATCGACCGAGTACTCGGTGAGCCATTACAGCTACTGGGATACGCGGCCGAGACAACCATCGCCGAGAAGGCCATCACCATCCTGGAACGCGGCATCACCAGCACCAGATGGCGCGACTACGTCGACATCGTCCAACTCTGCCGTCAGGGCTTCGACCCTTACAAGCTGCGACGATCCGCCGAAGCAGTCGCCCGCTACCGTGGCGTGACCCTCGAACCTGTCAGCCCTCATTTGAAGGGCCATGGCGCCATCGAACAGGCTAAGTGGGCCGCTTGGCGGCGCAAAGAGCACCTCGAAGAGGTCTGCGAAGCCCAGCTCGACGATCAGATCACCCTCGTCGCCCGCTTCATTGATCCCGTTTTCGTCTCCACACCCAACGATTAACCGAGCAAGGCCAAGGCCACATGTCTTTTCGCGCGGTGTGCTTTGCACCACCACAGTCGGCGTCAAGCTAGCTGAAGCAACCCCATTGATCAGCTTCGGACTCGTGACGCCGTGTGACCTGCTCATCTCGACGAGTGTTGCAGAACCGGGGCTTCCCTGCGGATCAGTCGGCGGCGACCATCTGACGCGCCACCTTCACCGCCTTGCTGCTGCCCTTCCGTGCGGCCAGCGCCGCGACGTTGGGCAGGTCCGGTTTCCCGGGTACTTCCGGCAGGAGATGGAGCACCGATTCCAGGACGGTCGCGACCCCGGTGGGGAGCTTCTCCGCCCCCGCCAGCTCCTCCGCGATCCTCGTCAGCAGTGGCCACGCCAGGGCCAGGCCACCGGCCTCCGAGATGCTCGTGAGCATGGATGCCACCTTCACAGGCGCGATGTCGTCGCGCCACTCCTGACGCCAAGGACTTTCCCAGGCCGCGACGAGCACCTCCGGGTCCAGCCGGGACTCGTCCCACGCCGTCAGCAGCGCCCCCGCGATCTCGTCGCGACCCTGAGGAGAGGCCTCGCTCGTGAAGACGAGGACGAGGAGAGCCATGACCGGGTCCACGTGAAACACGGAGGCGACCGCCTCGGTGATCTCCCAGGCGGAGCTGCTGCCGAAGGGCAGGTTCACCTGGGCGGCAGTGGCCGCCCATATGGGGTGCGCCGGGAGCAGGGTGCTGCCGATTTCGTGTTCCCCGCTGCGATCCGGTGCTCGGCGCGCCCTGTCCCACGGTCCCGCGACCTTGAGGATCTTCGCGACCACGGGTTCGTCGCCTTCCATGCGCACCCTGCGGCAGGCTTGGTTGCTCTGTTCGTTCCCGAAGACGCTGGGGGGAACAAAACTCATCCGGCCCGGTTCGGCGGGGGTGCTCAGCCAGATATCAACGACCTCCTGCACGGTTCGTCCCCCGGCGACGCGGCCCGGCAGGGTGCAGGGCGCGGCCTCGGAGCGGTCGATCCGCCCCAGGGCGACGAACAGGTCGATCGGCAGCACGTCCACGTCCTTCTCGGCGTAGCGGCGCAGCCGGTCCCGGAACTTCTCCCAGGAGACCCGGTTGTTCTCGTGGGTGGGGGTGGAAAGCAGACACGGCACCCGTCCAACAGCATCCAGGACGTCGTTGCAGCGCCGAATCGCGACCCGCGTGAGTGCCGCACCCCGGGGTGACCTGCCGCGTTCCTTCCGGCCGGCCACCCGCTGCAGCCAGCGCTGCATCAGCTGCTTCCACATCTCATATGTGTTCGGGTCGTGGTTCAGCTTGTCGTGCAGCGTCTCGACGACGGCGTCGCGTCCCTCGGCCCACCCCAGCGCGACCAGCGCCGCCAAGCTGCGTTCGTGGTCCTCAACGGACACCCAGCTCCCCGTGGCTTTGCTCTCCAGCCGGTGGATCAGTTCGTCGAACTCCACCTCGTCCAGGAGCCGGTCCAGATCGTCGAGGGGCTCGGGAGGGATGCCGAGCGGGTCGCGCCACAACCCCAACGACTCGGCCGGGCCGGTGGCCGTTCCCCAGCCGTCGAGGAGTTCCCGGGCCAGTCCGGCGGCGGTGGAGTCGGAGCCGGTGGTGGTTGCGGTGAGCATCTCCACCAGGTCCTGCGACGGGTCGTTCACTGAGCGCAGCGCCTTGAGGACGGTGCGTTTGACTCCCTTCTCCTTGCGGGCCAGCACGTCCAGGGCCAGTGTGGTCAGGTGGTCCTCGCCCAGGCCGAGGGGCAGCAGCTGTTCGACCGCGAATTTCACGACGACGGGATCGGCGTTCGGCAGGGCCGCCAGGAAGCGGTCGAGATGTTTCGTGAGCAGAGGGATCAGGCCCAGACCTGCGATCTGGATCAGGGCGAACTGCTGTGAGGGGCGGTTGTCGCCGCGTTCGAACACCTGGAGGAGAGCCAGCAGCAGGGCCTCGTCGTCGGTGGGTTCGGTCACCCGCAGGTCCGCGACGGCCTCCTGGATCCGGGCCTGGACCTGGGGACGTTGATCGGCGACGAGGTACTGGCCGAGGGCGTTCGGGGCGGCGCAGGCGGCGATGAAGTGTTCCTCCCAGCGGCGTCCCGGTCTGGGGACAGTGTTGTCTTCCGTCGCCCATCCCGTCAGGAACCCGGGGTCGTCGGGAATCGGGAGGTCGAGGGCGAGGACGAGTTCGTCGATCAGTTCGGCGTAGGTTTCGGCTCCGTCGCGGCGTTTCAGCAGGCGTGCGATGAGGTCGCCGGCCCATTCCGGACCGTTGCCGGCCAGCCAGGAGAGCAATCGGTCGCGGGTGATGGGCAACCGCATCAGCTTCCAGATGTCCCAGGGGGAGAAAACCGTGGCGCATTGCGCGGGGGTGGCGCCGACCGCCGCCGTCAGCAGAATCAGGTGTCCGCTTCTACGGCCCTCCCCCAAACGTCGGCGCAGGGAGGGAAGGGCCTTGCCGATCGCTTTGCGGATCGCCGAACGATCGGCCTCGGTGAGATCGTCGAGGGCCACGACGAGATCCTTGAACGATTTCGATTCGAGAAGGAAAGCGGCCAGGGTGTCGGCGTTCCAGGTCATGGGATGAACCTATCCGCGATGGGCGACAAATCCACCCGCGATCATCGTCGATTCGGTGTCAGAGGGGAAAAGTCTCACCTCGGCCCGGTGGCCCGGTGGCGCCAGTTTCTTGTCACAGGTGATGAGGGGGACACCGAGCGCCTCGGCCAAGGCGAGGTAGCTGGCGTCATAGGCGGTGAACTGGTAGCGGAGCTGCCAGATGCGTTCGGCGAGCAGCGCCGTGCTGTGGCGCTGAATGTTCAGCTGGAAGTACTCTTGCAGGGCCCGGTCAGCGGTCTCCGGGGCGAGTTTTCCCGCCAACGTCAGGCCGCGCAGTACCGACAGGACCTCAAGGTCCAGCACGTGTGGGGCTGCGATGTCGCCAGTCAGTTCATCGAGCAGCGCCGGGTCGGTGTCACCCCCTACCAGAACTTCTATCATGGCGGAGGCATCGACGACGATCACCGGCGATTCGCCGCGATCTCGGCCAGGATCTCCTCGCGGCCGGGCCCGGATGTGCGATCCATGGCGCGGAGCCGGTCGATGATCTCCGCATTCGTGGGTCGCGACGCGATCTGCTTGAGTTCGGCGGCGACATAGGCCGACAAGGACTGCCCCCGCGCAGCGGCACGCTGCTTGAGCGTCTCGGCCACATCGTCGGGCACGTCGCGAATGTACAGGGTGGTCATGAAACTATGCTAGCAGTATGCAAGCACGGCTTCATGGGGAGGTGCTCGGTATCGAACCTGTGCGCGGGGCGGTCGCGGGATTGCGTGTTCAGAATTGTGCGCCTTCCTTCGGACCTGTTCTTCCGTGGGTCACGAAGTTCACGGCCCCGGCGACATCTGCGATGAACTTCTCGTCCGGAGGCGGAATCTCCTCCAGGACTGTCCGCATCTCCTGTCCGGTGTGGTGAACCATCGGGGTGGCTTCGACGATCCGCCTCGCGACTGTCACCGCCTTGCTGTTGCCCTTCCGGGCGGCCAGTGCCGCGACGTTCGGCAGGTCGACGGTGACTCCCGCGGCCCGCACATCCGGGAGGTGGTGCAGCACCGCCTCCAGCAGGCCGAGCGCGGAGGCGGGGACCTGTTTCATTCCCGCCAGTTCCTCGCACACCTCCACCAGCAGCGGCCACACGAGGGCCAGGCCACCCGTGTCCGCGACGTGGTTGAGGGTTTTAACCAGCCGGTGGGGCGGGGTTTTCAAGCGAGTCCGCCATGGGTTGCGCCAGGCCGCGGCGAGGTCGCTGGGCAGCAGGCGGCCGTCGTTCCAGGCGTCGATCAGCAAAACGGCGGCCTCGTCCCAGGATTCGGGAGGCAGCTGCGCGCACACCCCGACGACCGCCAGCGACGGCACCGATCCGAACGACCGGGCCGCTCCGACGAACCCCTGCAACACCCGCAGGGCCTGCCACCCTTGGCTTCCCTTGGCGCCGGTCAACACCTGCAGGGCCTGCAACGCAGGGACGGCCGGGAACATGGGGAACAGCTGGAGGGCGAACGGGTGCTCCGCGCTGCTCCAGTGAGTGGCCGGTTCCGTGGGCTGGTCGGTCGGCGGCAGCCCCAGCAACTCGAAGGCGAGCGGTTCTCCGCCGCAGATCCGGGCCTCAAGGAACGAGGACCCGTTCTCGGCCGGGGCGAGTTCGGTGGGTGGTGCCGGGTGGTCGCGCCATGCGGCGAGCACCTCGGCCAACGAAACCCCGACCTCCCCGATGGGCTGGTCGAGGTCCGTGAGGTCCTCGGGGATGGTGCCGTCGAGCCGGGTCAGGGCGGCCGCGATATCCACGGCGCCCAGCTCCAGGCCCGCGTCGCGGTACCGGCGGGCGCGGTCGGTGAAAACCTCCCAGGAGATGCGCAACGCGCTGTGGCTAGGGGTCGCGAGCAGGCACGGCAGTTCGCCGAGACGCTCCAGCGCGGCCGAGACCCGGGCGGTCGCCAGCCGCGACAAGCGGGATTCACGCGCCAGCTGCCACGACTTGTTCACCGGGCGTCCCAGGAACCGGGCCAGCGCCTCCCGCAGCGGCGTGTTGGTGTCAAACCTGCCCAGGTTCTCGAAGGCCGTCGTCACGACCTCGCGACCCCTGGCGTGCGCCGTCGCGACGAAACACGCCAGGATGTGCTCATCATCCTGGTAGGACCTCAGGACCTTGGTCAGCAGGTCGGCGAAGGCGAGGTCGTCGAGCACCAGGGCCTGATCGGTGAACTCCGGGAGCGGGTCGGGATCCGGGCCGGAGGGGTTGTGCCACAGACCGGAGACCTCGGCCTCGGGCTTCGACTCGCCCCAGCCGTCGAGCAGCGAAAGGGCCAGCCCGGCCGCGACGGAATCCTGCCCGGATGTGATGAAACGAACCGTCTCCAGCAGCTCCGGTGTTGGGGATCCCACCCGCGACAACGCCCGCAGCACGTCGCGGTGGGGTTGTTTCTCCTGCCGGGGCAGCACCGCGACGGCGATCTCCGCCAGTTCGCCGGGTGTGGTCCCGGGCTGGATCACCGCATCCAGGACGCGGGCCAGGACGTTGGGTTGGACGGAGGGGAGGGCGGCGATCAGGCGGGCGCGTTCCTCCCAGAGCTGCGGGGCCAGGCCCAGCCCGACGAGCCAGTCCAGGGCGCCGCGCTGCGCGTTGCGGTTGTCGCCGCGCTCAAGGATCTGGATCAACGCCCTGCTCACCGTCGCGTCGTCGAACTCGCCGAGGTCGCGGAGCTGCGCGACGCGGGCGCGGACGTCGCCGGCCCTGGCCTCATCGGCCCAGAAGTCGGTTTGGAACCGGAACGCGTTCTGGGCGGTGCAGGCGATCAGGAACTGTTCCGTCCACCGCACCCCGGGGCGGGGCAGGAAGCAGCGCTTCAACCAGTCCTCCAGGTAGCCGGCGTCGGTGGGAAGGGGCAGTTCGTGGGCGGTGACGAGCGGGTCGACCAGCGCAACGGCAACCCGGGCGATGGGCCGTCGTTTCATCACGGCGGTGACGAACCGGCCGGTCCAGTCGCGGCCGCGCGCCAGGAACCGGGTCAAGACGTGGTCGTGGGCCGCCTCGTCGCGGGCCAGGAGGGTCATCGACCACGGGGTGAAAGTCGCGAGGGTCTGCGTGACGGAGCAGTCGAGGGTGGCCGCGAGCAGCGAGAAGCGTTCGCACGTCTGCGGGGTGCGCAGCCTCTGGCGCAGCTCGGGCAGGGCCTTCCCGAAAGCCCGGCGCGTGGAGGTACGGTCGGCCTCGGGAAGGGCGGTGAGCCGCGCGAGAAGATCGGAGATCGAATCCGGCTCCATGATCAGCTCTGTGAACTTGTCAGCATCCCAGGTCATGGGGTGAACCTATCGGTGGTGGGTGACAATGCGACCATCCTCACGCCCGGGCGCGCACCCGGGTGGGCTGCCGCTGCTGCAGTCGGAGTGCTTCGCGCACCTCGGCGTGAATGGTGGTGGAGGTCTCAACCGCTGTTTTGACGGAGACGACGAGCCCGTAACGAATGCGCTCATTCTCCTTGAGACGCCGGGCGTCATCCATGCCCCGACAACAACTTGCATTTCACCTGAGGTTTTGTTCGATACCTTGAATTATCTCAAACCGGGTAAGCCGTTTTGCATCCCCTTGGGCTAAAGCATCAGCTGGGGAAGGTCGAAACCCCCCCTATGTAGTAAGCCTCGTTGTCCGTCGAGCTGAAGTGTGGTGGCGCGAGAGCGAGATTGGCGGGCATCAGAGAATACGCACCTTCTGCCTGCCCCTCGGTCCTCCGCTGGGCAGTTCAATGAGTTCGTCACGCTTGAGACGGTCTAGCACCGATTTCGTTGAGGCTGTCACGGGAACATCGAATTCATGGCTGGTCTCGCCGTTGAAGCCGCCGTACTCGCCACCGAGTGAGCCAAGGATGTACTTGATTTCTTCTCCACTCATCTCATCTTCCGGGGTGGCCAGTTGCCAGAGGATTTGCTCTGGTACTGCCGAATAGGATGCAACCATCCGTACGCAGGCAGGTTTCAAGCGGATCTGCTTGGCGTGGGCGAAGGCTGCGGCAGCGGAAAGGACAGCGCTCTCTGTATCGGCGTCGGCGGCATAGGATTCAAGATCCTGAATCACACGTACTTTGAGCGAATCGGGAACCTGTGGATCGGCGAGAAGCTCATGCACATGCCCTGCAATGAAGGATGGCGTGAGGAAACTTTCCGCTGAGGTTGAGACCTTGAAGGCGGCGGATACCGACGCCCATCCGCCTGTGAGGAAGTGGGTGAAGGTGTCAGCGGTATCCGGAAGGAGCCCAGATTCGAGAGCGTGAGCCAGAAGATCATCCCCGGATGGTTGAATCTCCGTCACGGACGAGGAATCCAATGGTCGTTGCGGATTCAGCTGAAGCGCAAGCTGAACACGATCCTCAGCCTTCAAGCTGCTGGACGCGTTTAGGATCGTGACTGTCAGGTCGTGGAGGGAAACAGCGGAGGCTTCATCAATGCCCGAGATTTCGATAGGTTTGCCTGACTCTCCGACCAGAATCTTTGCCAAGGGGTCGTCTACGCCAAATTCTTTTGAGTAGGAATCGAGGTTTGTCACGTTTGGAACAAACCTTTGTGATTCCGCGATTGACGTCCACGTGGTTTGAGGCGCGGCGGAAAGATCGGGGAGTGAAGCCTTGGGACTAGCCAAGGTCAGTAAGGATTGAATTTGTGATTTGTTCCACTCGCTGGACTGCTCGGAAATAATGCTTGCCAAGGTTGAAGCGCTGTCCACGGCCCAGTCCATGGAACGGTCACCCGTTACGGCATCGAGGTAGGTGTCGATGTCATTTCGGCATCGCAGCCAGACATCCTCATCCTTGAGGATGCGATCCAGCGTTGGTGGAGCCGTCTCCTCGAGATGAAGCGCGGTCCGCAGGTTGGAAAGGGCGAGGGTGTACGCGCCCTCCTTCACCAGCGCGGTTCGAATGCCGTCGGACAAGGGGGAGAGCGAAGGGACAGTCAGATCCGAGCGCTGAGCGAATGACCAAACCACAGCCACCCTGGCCGCATCATGCTCCTGGGTGAACGCCGTCAGGCTTGCGTGCCGGTCGACGATCAGGGCACGTGCTTCTTCGCTCAGCGTGTAACGCTCCGTGTCGTGCGCTGCCAGTAACGCCGCATCGAGAAGCTCCGTCCTCATGCCCTCATCGCTGACCGCTCCGGGAAGCGCCAAGTGATCGAACACTCCGGACCAAGGATACCGAGCCAAGGCAGCGATTAGCTTGACTTTGAGGGAGCTTGAGTCATTGAAGTACGCCTCCAAGAAGGCGCGGATGTCTTCACTTTGATTGGTTGCGATGAAGGCCACGACTTCCTCGGCTCGCGCTGGCAGACGATCGAGCAGGTGGTCAATGATCTGAATGTTGAGGACACTACGGGAACTGGTGAAGTCAGTCGGCGCTTGTTCAATAATGTTGAGCACCGCATTATTGGTTGTGAATTGGGCGTAGATGTCCATCTCGTTCGGCCAAACACTGTTACGAAAAAAGTTCGCCACATCAACGCCGAGGAAACTGCCATAGAAGGCTGCTGAGTACTCCGCGTAGTATCGATCCACGAATCCGCGTCGCACGAGGTCACGTGCCAACTCGGATTTCAGAATCCTAGCTAGATGACCCTCGAAAGGCTTATTATTGACCCGATAACGCGATTCATTGACCAGATCCTGGAAATTCGCACCGCGAAGCCAAGTCACTTCTTTGTCGATGATTGAGCGCTGCTCGGAAAGCTCTTCCGCGGCCTGATCAGACCACCGGTAAGGTTCGGCGCATTCGGAGAAGAGAACCGACAAGTCGGCGAAGGAGAGCTGAATGTAGTAGCCTGAATAGGTATGCAGGTCAACCGACGCATTCTGATTTTTGGCCACAGTCTTCCAAAAGAAAACTTCTTGGACTGATTCGGGGCCGAATGACTGGTTCCCGACCGTGATAGAGCTGATGGATTTTCCAGTAGCTTTGAGCAGTGTTTGCAGGCGATTACCAAGAGCGTGGGCGAGCTTCTCCTGTTGGTTCAGATGCCTTTCGTTGAGTGCCGCATCGCTTCGCTTCTGCTGGAGTTTCGCGATCTCGTCGCGGATCAGGCGTCGACGTACTCTTTCGAGAGCATCCAGGTCGCTGGCTCGGCGAGGTAGTTTTTCGAAATCGGTCAGGTGGAAGTTCTTGTACACGACAATGGCGAACAGATTGTCCGCGGTCATGCCGGGTGCGCGATCCTGGGCCGGGATCCACAGGAGCCGCTCGGCGAAGACAGCGAACTCATTGCAGATGTTGATCATGAGGCGCATGTCCGTGACATGCCGGGCAACAAGATCGAGCAAGCCCCGACTGATCCTCGTCTCCTCCGGCATGTTCAACTCCGCCACAGCAGCACTCAGCAAGTCCCGTGCATTGTTGTGGGACAAGAACGGAACGACGGGGATGACGATCTCAAAGAACTTCGTCCGATTCGCGCGCTCCACCTCTGCCTCGACAGCATCACGTTGAGACAAAGAGTTCGACTCGGTGACTCCCTTTTTGCTCTCCTCCTGAACGGGATCCCCAGGTGGCTCCTCGAAACGCGTCTCACTGCCGAGCTTCTCGAAGAGACTGTCCTTGATGGCGTAGACGAACCGTAAAGGGTGTTCCTTGTCCTTCCAGGCGGCAGATGCGTTGATCAGGGTATTTAGTTCACGCAGCGAATCGAAGATCCGTGGGTCATCAAACCTATCCAGATCCTCGAAAACAACTACGTCAGGTTGCGTGGCTTCAAAGAAGGCCACGAGTTCATCAAGGTATTCGTCGAAATACGAATCAGGTGGGTCCGCAAACGAGATCGATGCACCTCCGGTCGAGAACTGCGACACCAAGCGGTTGCCGACGAGCCGCCGGGCAGCCCAGAAGGCAGCCGCCACCAGCACCATGAACGCGACCATAGGGAACACCGGGTGGATATCCCCGAGGACATCCGGGTTTGGTCGCACCCCGAAGAACCACAGCAAGCCGCAAACGATAACGCTCGACACGCCGGCGTCCAAAAGCGACCTATACCGGCTCGGTTTCTTGCTACGAGCAAACCGAGATCGTTTGACCTCACCAGGAGCAGCTCGATAGACGAGTTGCTTGACCAACTCTTTCTGAATGCGGTTCGTAAGGTCTTTATCGCCATCGGGTCCAAGCGTGTTGATGCTGATCCGGAGCGTCTTCTGTCCTTTGTTTGACTGCCGCTCCAAGAACTCGTCGAGGATGCTTGATTTGCCTGTCCCATATCGACCAGTGAGTGCGATGTTCTTGTTTTTGGGGTCCTCAACAGCAGACTCCAGATGGCGGACGTACGACTCATGCTGGCTCTGCTCGTACCGCGGTGCCAGAGACCGAAGTTTCACATCAGGAGTGGCCTTTGTGCCGAACGGGTCCGAGGCTGTGGAGTGCAGGCCAGAGGTGGGAGCATCCGCAACCTCGTCTGGCTGTCCGATCTGAAGCATGGGATCAGTATCTCGGAGAATCGTGAGCGAAGCAGGCTCGGCGTCCCCACACCGGTAGCGTCCCAAGGTCCCTCGACATGTCAAGGTGTGCATGCTCACCTACCAACTCCGATCCGATCGCCACAGCGGCCAAACCGGTTTCTCGGATGTGGTCCTCGGGTCCCCTGTGAGGAGCCAACCGGTGAAAGTCGTCATCGGGGTTGGTTTCCTCGCCAGTCCATTCTGAGAGGAACTCGAATCCTTCAACCCGTTTGGCGTCGAAGGCTGACTTCAGATCACGGAATCGCGGGCCGGGCCTCTGAGCCTGTCGTTGTGCCCCAGACCCTACACGGCTCTGCGACGAACACCCATCGCGAACTTCTCGAGCTCGGCGAAACTTGCCCCGATGAGTTTCTCGGCGAAGGTGCGTGGGGAGAAACCAAGGTCACCGCCGAACCGGGAGGCCAGTTTCTTCAGGAACCTTGAAACCCGACGATCCGCTTCGCGACCGTCACCGCCTTGCTGTTGCCTTTCCGGGCGGCCAGTGACGTGACGTTCGGCAGGTCGACGGCGACCCCCGCCGCCTGCACCTCCGGGAGGTAACGCAGCACCGCCTCCAGTGCCGTTCCTGTCGCTGCCGTGGTTTTCCGCTGCCCCGCGAGTTCCTCCGCGATTGCCGCCAGCAACGGCCAGGCCAGGGCCAGACCGCCGGCGTCGGCGACGGTGCACAGGATCGTCACCGTTTTCGCGGGCGAATGGGGCCAGGTTTCGCGTCGCGTCCACGACGTGTCGTTGAGGTCGTCCCACCAGGGGCTCCGCCAGGCGTCGACGAGGTCGCCGGGGCGCAGGCGGCCCTCGTCCCAGGCGGTCAGGAGGGCCTCGGCGACGCGGTCACGGTCCTTCAGTGCCGCCCCCGAGATCACGGCTAGGGTGACGAACGACAACACCGGCCCGAACCGCTCCGCCACCCTCGCGATCGGGAGGAAACCGTCAACCGCTTTGGTGGGAGAGTAATTCCCGAGGTCCTGCAGGACCAGCGCCGCGGGGCGGGTCGGGTGCTCCGGGAGCAGCGTCAGGGTGGCCTCGGAATCCGAGATGTAGATGGTTGAGCCGCGGGGCCGGACGCGAACCTCGGTGCCGTCGTCCCCCATCGACTCGATGCGGATCACCGCGTTGGGGTCCGGTTCCGGCCAGGCCTCGGGCAGGTCCCGCACCACCTCCCAGTCGAAGCTGCGATCCGGGTGGAATTGGTCCGCCCAGGCGTTGCGCAGACCGAGCGGTTCGAAAGTGCAGGGCACATCGCCGTCGGCGATCAGCCTCCAGACGGGACGGTTCAGGTGCGGACGATCGCCCTCGGATGGCAGGCTGAGCCGGAGCGCGCCGGGACGGGGTTCGGCGTCGCGCCACAGGGTGAGCACCTCGGACAGGCGGACCTCGACGCCGCGGATGGGCAGATCGAAGTCGGAGACATCCCGCGGGGCGCAGGTGCGGTCAAGACGGGCCAGGGCCACGGCGACATCGGTGGGAACCAACTCCACCCCGGCCTCCCGGAACCTGCCCACCCGCTTCCGGAAGACCTCCCAGGCGATGCGGAACCCCTCGTGGGTGGGGGTGGACAACAGGCAGGGCAGTTCACCAAGCAGGCCGAGGACGTCGCGGGCCCGCTGCGCCGTGAGGAAGGACAGGGGACCTCCCCGCGATGCGGCGGGCCGGACGCCCCGGCCCGGGACAATGGTACCGTCACCCAGGCACACGACCAGCCGGGTCAGGAAACCACACCAGTCATCCGGCGACACGTTCCGCCTGATCAGCCGGACCAGATACTCGGGATCACCTGCGTGGGCGGTGGCGACGAGGGTCGCGAGGAGACGCTCGTAACGGAAGGCGCTCAACCACCAGCGGGTGTCGATGTCGGTGAGCAGCGCCAGCAGGGCGGGTTCGTCGAGGACCAGGGCGTCGTCGGCGAATTCGGGGAGAGGCTCCGGTTCCGGCAGCGACGGCTCCAGCCACAACCCGAGCGGCTCCTCCTCGGGCGGGGCGGCGTTCCAGTGGTTCAGGAGTTCCCGGGCCAGCTCGGCGGTGGTGGCATCCGCGTCGACGACCAGCGCCTCGACGGTCCCGACGAGATCCTGCGACGGCGTCCCCAACCCGCGGAGGGCTTTCAGGACGTCGCGTTTGACGCCCTTCTCCTTGCGGACCAGGACGTCAAGGGCCAGGGCGGTCAGGTCGTCGTCGCCGAGCCCCTCGGCCAGCAGACACCCGGTGAAGAGTTTCACTACGGTTTTGTCGGCGTTCGGCAGGCCCGCCAACAGGCGGGTCCGCTCCGCGGCGAGCAGGCCCTCCAGGTCCAGCGCCCGCAGCCAGTGCACGACGGCCTGCTGGGCGGTGGGGCGGTCGCCGCGTTCGACGACCCGGAGCAGCGCGTCCAGCAGGGCGGGGTCGTTCGTGGGTTCCCGTTCCCGCAGGGCCTTCGCCTTCTCGCGGATGCCGGACTCGTCCCTGCCGAGGCCGGGAAAGGTGAGGGCGTTCGGGGATTCGCAGGCCTGCAGGAAGTGTTCCTGCCAGCGCCTGCCGGGGGTGGGATCGGAGTTGTTGCTGGACCAGCCCGTCCAGTAGTTGGTGTGGTCCGCCCCTGGCAGCGGCAGGTCCAGGGCGACGCACAAGGGGCTGACGAAATGGCTGATCCGCCAGAGTTGGTTGCGTTTCCTCAGCAGGGCCGCCACGAGCTTCTCCACCCAGCTGGCGCCCCGACCGGCGAGCAGGGCAACCGCCTCGTCGATGGTGTCTTCGTCCTCCAAGGATGTGACCGTCGAGAAACCGAACGCCGCGGCGGTCTGGGCGGGGGTGCTGCCCAGCGCGGCGGTGATCAGCATCAGGCGTGCATCGGGGATCTGCCATTTGTCGAGCAACGCTGTCTTGATGGCGTGACGGCCCTTCTTCAACACCCGCGACCTCGCCGCCCGCTCCTCGGGGTCCATTGATTCCAGCTGCTCGGTGAGGTGCCCAAGGCTGGTGGCCTCCTTGGTCATCCGGACGAGGTCGGTCTCCTCCGGGGTGAGGTCCCGGTCTGTCATGGTGGGCTCCTGTCCTCTGGGCGGCGGGTTTCGTGGGTCCGATTCCACTCCATGATTCCAGCAGTGGAGCGGCCGGGAGGGCAGCGGGCAACACCGCCGACCGCCGATCCGTGGTATCTGTTGGATCCTGCTGAACCATCCGGGAGGTCTGGTGAGAATCTGGTCGTTGCATCCGGAATACCTCGACAGGCAGGGGCTGGTCGCCTGCTGGCGGGAGTCGTTGCTGGCGCAGAAGGTCCTGGCCGGGAAAACCGTCGGTTACACCCGGCATCCACAACTCACCAGGTTCCGCGCCCTCGACGACCCGCTGGCCGGGATCGGTTTCTACCTGCAGGGACTCGCGGACGAGGCGGGACGCCGGGGATACCGATTCGACGTCACCCGGATCGTGAGATCCGATCGCGCGCTCACGCTCACCGTCACTCGTGGGCAGCTCGACGTCGAGGCCTCCCATCTGCTCGCCAAACTGAAGGAGCGTTCACCCGAGCGGGTCGCAGGATTCCCCAAGCCCGCGGATCTGCTTCCGCATCCGCTGTTCACCGTCGTCCCGGGGCCGGTTGCCGACTGGGAACGCGCCCGGTCACAGCCTTGATGCGATCAGTTTCGCCACCTTCACGGCCTTGGTGGGGGAATTCCGGTTCGCCAGCGCCGTGACGTTCGGCAGGTCGACGGGGACGTCCGCGGCCCGCACCTCGGGAAGGTAGTGCAGCAGCGACTCCAGCACGGTGGAGGCCGGGGCCGGGATCCTCTCCTGACCCGCTATCTCCTCCGCCATGGCGGTCAGCAGCGGCCACGTCAGGGCCAGGCCGCCCGCATCGGCGATGCGTCTCAGGGTTTCGGTGACCCGGGGCGCCGAGAACTCCCGGATCCCGCGCCACGGGCTGCGCCAGGCCGAGACGAGATCGTCGGCGGTGAGGCGTTCCTCGTCCCAGGCCGTGAGGATCAGGGCCGCGGCGCGGTCGCGATCCTTTGTCGTCGTGTCCGAGGCCAGCGCCAAGGAGGCGAAGGAGGCCACCGGCCCGAACCGGGGGACGGTGGTTGCGATCCGCTCGAAGATGCTCAGGGCGAATGTTTTCGAGGCGTAAATAACCAGGCCCGCGGGGCGTGTCGGGTGTTCGGGCAGCGTCACGAACACCCAAGGGTCCTCCTGGTAGGCATATATCAGCTGATAGGGGAGGCTCCAATGGCTGCGGATGCCCAACAGCTCGTGGGTCGTGGGTTCGTCCCCGTCGACCTCCAGCAGCCTGGATGGGGGAATGTGGTTCTGCTCGCCCTGTGTGGCCAGGCTGCGCAGCTCGCCGGGCCGCGCCGGGTGGTCGCGCCAGTGGGCGATCACCGTCGCAAGGTCGGCCGTCACGCCGTGGATGGGCTGCTCGAACGCCGACAGGTCCTTGGGTGCCTTCGCACGGTCCAACCGGGCCAATGCCACCGCGACATCCGTCGGGAGCACCGCCAGGTCCGCTTCCCGGTAGCGACGTGCCCGCCTGGCGAACACCGTCCAGGCCACCTGGAAGCCGGTGTGGGTGGGGGTGGACAGCAGGCAGGGCAACTCACCGAGTCGCGCGAGGGCGTCGATGGCGCGCTGCACGGGCAGGAAGGTCAGGGGCCGCAAATCCATCATCAGCGGTTGTTTCAGCTCGCCGTCGCCCCGTTTGCCCAGTTTCTCCAGGAGCTGGGTCAGGGCAGAGCTGTGCGGGTTGGTGTATCTGATGCCGGTGCGGATGGCGTGTCTGACCCGGATCGGGCCGCGCGCGTGTGCCGTCGCGACCAGCGCCGCCAGGGCGTGTTCCTGAAGGTCGGGGTTGCTTCTCCGGTCGGCGTCCACCTTCGCGATCAGAGCCGCCAGAGTGGGATCGTCGAGGATCAGGGCGGTGTCGGTGTGGTTGCGCAACGGCTGTGGACAGCGGCCCGCCGGGGCGCGCCACAGACCGAGTGTTTCCGCTTCCTGTTCCCGGGGGCGGGGGGCGCCGGGAACAGGATTGCCGCCGGGAGATGGTTGTGGCTGCCCGGTGGTCCCGGCGTTCCAGTGATCCAGGAGGTTTCTCGCCAGGGCGGCGTTGGTGGTGTCCTGATCCGCCGCGATCGACTGGACGGTGTCAAGGAGGTCTTGTGAGGGTGTGGTGAGCCGGGTGGCCGCCTTCACCACGATGCGTGTCAGGATCTTTTCGCTGCGGGGCAGGATGGCCAGGGCCAGGTCGGTGAGGTCGGCGTCGGTGAGATCGGCGGCGAGCAGTTGCTTGATGGCCAGTTTCGCGAAGGCACCGCCGGCGTTGGGCAGGGCGGCGATCACGCGGGTTCGTTCGGCTGGGAGCAGGGGGATCAGCCCGAGCCCTTCCAACCACAGCATCGCGACCCGTTGGCCGCCGATGCGGTCGCCGCGGTCGAAGATCTGGAGCAGGGCACGCAGCAGGGCCGGGTCGTCGGTGGGTTCGGCAGCGCGCAGGTGCCGGGCGCGACGGACCACCTGATCCAGGTAGGTGGTCTTGTCGCCGTGGGGCACCACGAAAGCGTTGGGCGCGGCGCAGGCGGCGATGAAACGCTTCTCCCAGCGGCAGTGATGGGCGGGTGCCGAGCGGGTCCGCATCCAGCCCAGCCAGTAGCGGGGATCATCGGGGAGGGGCAGTTCGAAGGTGTCGATGAGCGGATCGAGCAGCGGGGGAACATGCTCGGTCAGGCTGAGTTTCTTCAGGGTGGCCGAGACGAACTCCCGCACCCAGTCCTCGCCGCGGGCCGTGAGTCTTTCCACCACGCAGGTCCGCGCCGGTGTGTCCCGCACCAGCATCTTCACGGACCACTCGCCCAAGGTGGCGGCCACCTGCGCGGGCGTGGTGTCCAGGAAGGCGGCGAGCAGGATGTAGCGGTACTCGAAGTTGAAGGTCGCCTTGCCGCGTAGCACGGGCAACGACTCCTTGGCGAGCGCACGCTGTTCCGGCGAGAGCCGTTCCAGTTCGCCCAGCAGATCCTTGGTGGTTCGGCTCCGGTTGATGAGGCGGTGAAGCACCAATTCGTCCGGGGTGAGAGACCTGTCTGCCATGTTCCTGTTTCCTGTCGTTTCAGTCGGACTTGGAGGGCGTCCTGCTCAGTTCGGCGGCCAGGATGTGTTTGCACACCCCTCGTGATCCCGTGTGGCCACGCCACCAGGGACAGGTGCAGCTCGGCGGGTCGGTGCGGACGATGTACTCGTCGTGGTCGCCCCGCACCCGGAACGCCCCGGGGTGTTCGTCGAACGGCCGCACCGCGCCGGTGGCGGCGAGGCGTTTCGCGTGCCTCAGGCGCGGGTTGTCCTTGATCACCCGGTCGGCGTCGCTGGGCAGCTCCCGGTGGAAATAGGCCTGTTCGTAAAGGTCGAAACCCACCCTGCCGTCGCCTGCCAGCACCGCCAGGCCCTGACCTGTGCGTTCCTCGTTCAATCCGGTCTCCGCGACCAGCGAGGCGATCTCGATGCGGGGCTCGAAGGCCAGACAGGCCGAGATCAAAGCGGAATCATCGACGGCGGTGGGTGCGGCCAGTTTCGTCAGCAACGCGCCCTCGCCCGAGAAACCCCGGTAGTGCTCGGCGGTGAGGGTGAACGTCAGCCGCCCGTGGGGCAGCGAGAACTCCCACACCGACGCCGCCTTGGGTGCCTGCGGCAGGCCGTAGACCCGCATCCCCGTGATCTGCGGACCGAGGCGGCGGGCCGCCCGCAACCGGTTCAGGCCCTCCGCGTACACGGTGCCCTTGCCGGGGCGCAGCGCCGGTCTCACCCCCATCCGCGAGACGCTCCAGTGCCCCCGGCGGCCCGTCCCCGACGGCAGCGCGGCCAGGAACTGCCGGGTCTGCACGGCCGGCGCCTCGCCGATCAGTTCCAGTTCCCGGGTCAGCTCCTGCGACGACCCGAGCGCCTTCAACCAGCGATCCGGTAACTCCACCTTCCTTTCCACGTGTGTGGCATCGAGGGTGGAGACGCGCAGCTCGTCGTTTCCGACGGCCAGGTGCATCAGCTCCGACGGCGAGACCTGCCCGAGGGTTTCCCGCAACGGCTGGTTGATGTCGACATTGGTGGTGCCGTGGCGGATCTCACCCCCGTCGAAGGCGGCCGCCAGGAGATCCAACCGCACCCCGACGGTGTTGCACGCCGAGAACGCCTCGAATCGCATGCGGTCACCGTTGGCGGTGCAGATCGGGTCCCGCATGCCGGAGGGGGTCGGCTGGAAGTACCGGGTCTGGGCCACGTCGGCCAGCACGAGCAGACCGCGGGCCAGTACGAGCGGCTGGGCGGCGAATCCCGAGAAGAACTCGGGCGCCTCGGTGAACCCCTCGGGCGTGAGGGCGGGGGCCAGTTCCAGGGTCAGGCCGGTGCTGTCCAGAGCTGAGGCCGAGGTGAACGATCTCATGGTGGAACCGTACCGGGCGAAGCCGACAAAAACCGCCGGACCGGGTGGGTGTGCGCCTGCCCGGATCGTTTGCCGGGGGAGCCCGGGGGTGTCACAATGAGCCGTTGCGGCCGGGAGCGTGGAGAGGAAGGCTCATGGATCATGAGACCGCGCTGCGTGGAGTGCTGGATGCAATCCCGCTGCTGGCCTCGAAACGGTCCGAGAAAAAGGTGATCGCCGCGCTGTGGGAAATGGGATACGACCGCGCGGCGGCGGAACAACTCACCCTCCTGGTGCCATCCGCGCTGGCCTGGCCGCTTTGCAGGCGGGCCGGGCTCAAGAACTTCCCCGACCACTTCGTCGTCTCCGACGATCATGGCCGCGAGATCCGGGTTCCCGTAGCCGACCTGCACTATTTCACCGCCGCGCTGAGGCTGGGGATCGACACCTTCGAGAACGGGTGGTTTGAGGAGGTGCCCCGCCGGGTCTACGAGCAGGTGGTCAGGCGGAGCGCGGAACTGGATGCGGTGGGCAAAACCCTCGAACAGGGGGGCGACCTGTCGGGGAGCACGATGCAGGCGCTGATGATCTACGTCAAGGACGCCGAGGCCTTCGTCAGGGCCGATTCGGTCGGTTGAGCTCCCGCTTGGCCAGATCGGGAAGCCAGCGGCCGTTCTCGACGGCCTCCAGGGCCCTTTCCAGTGCCCGGCGGTCCCCGTCGGCCAGGTGCGCGGTCAGGTCCTCGTCCAGTTCGCGAACCACGAAGAGGGCCTCCGACAGCAGTTTCCTGCCGGTTTCGGTGAGCGAGATCTCCTGCACCCGGCGGTCGCCGGGGCGGCGAATCCGCGTGACGGCCTTCAAACCTTCCAACTGGTCCACGAGGGTGACCACGAGGCTGGGCGCCACCCGCATTCCCGAAGCGATTTCCCGCTGCGAGGTGTTCGCCCCCGAGTCGACGCAGGCCAGCAGGCCCACCTGCTTGGGAGTGAGCCCGAGGGGCTCCAGGCGCTGCCGGGCGAGCTCGGTGACCTGAACGCCCAGGATGCCGAGCCTCACGAAAGTGGAATTCAGGACCTTGTCTCCGTCGCCCATGGACAGTAGCGTATCCAAACGAGAACATTTAGTTCTGCATAATAATTATGAAAACGTTATGCCTTGGTGGATTGCCCTGCTGAACACGGTGGTCGTCCTTCTGTCCGCGGTTTTCGCGGCGGCCCTGGGCGTGGCGGGGTGAGGCCGGGGTCTTCTCAGGTGGCCTCGGCCAGTTCGTCGCGGACCGTCATGAGGGCGAAACCCAGCAGGTTCAGTCCGCGCCACGAGTGCGGATCGGCGATGCGGTCGTCGTCGGCGGCCAGTCCGGCCCCCCAGATGCGGTCGACGGGGCTCGCCTCCACCAGCACCCGTTTCCCCGTGTCGAGCAGGAACTCCCGCAGGTCGGGGTGCTGGGAGAATTTGGCCCGGTTGCCCTCCACCACGAGATCGAAACGGCGCTCGTCCCAGCGGTCCTGGTCGAAACCCCGGACCTCGCGGCCCAGCCGTTTCGCGCAGTCCGGGTGGGAGGCCGCGACGATGCGATCCGTGGCTTCGTCGTCGCCGAAGAGCCGCGCCTTGCCCGCCATCATCCAGTGCTCGGCGGTGGCGTAGCGCACCCCGTCGACCTCGAAAGGTGAGGCCCACCACTGGCTGAGGCAGCTTCCCGAGAGGGTGCCGTTCGCGGTGGGCCGGTGTCCCCAGAAGTACAGGTATTTCGTCTTCTGCTTCCTGGCCGTGCGGGCCAGCAACCAGTCCAGGTCGTACATGACCCCTCCAGTGACTGCATTTTGCGGGATGACAGGCCCCGATTCTAGTGGCTTCGCAGCGATTGCCGGTTTTTGTCGGCGGCGTGTGAAAAGCTTGTTCCGTGACGATCCTGGAGCTCGCTTTCCCCCACATGGATCCCGTGGCGATCACCATCGGGCCCGTGCGGATCCACTGGTACGCCATCATGTACCTGCTGGCCTTCGCCATGGCCTACGGGTTGATGCGGCTGCGGCTTCGGCACCAACCCTTCGCGTCGATCACGAAACCGTCCGCGTGGGTTCCCGCCGATGTTGAGGACCTGCTGCTCTACGGCATCGCCGGCGTGATCCTGGGAGGGCGGCTCGGGTATGTGTTGTTCTACCAGCTCGGCTACTACGTGACCCATCCGCTGGACGTCTTCAAGGTCTGGGACGGCGGAATGAGTTTCCACGGCGGTGCCATCGGCGTGATCCTGGGAATGGTCTTCTTCGCCCGGCGGCGGTCCCGGCCGTTCCTGCAGGTCGCCGACTTCCTCGTCCCCTCCGTTCCCATCGGGCTCGCGGCCGGGCGGATCGGGAACTTCATCAACGGGGAGCTGTGGGGCCGCGCGGCCCCCGCGGATCTGCCCTGGGCGATGCGTTTCCCCACCGGCGGCAACGTGTTGCGCCACCCGTCGCAGCTCTACCAGGCCCTCCTCGAAGGGTTGCTGCTGTTCGTGCTGCTGTGGCTCTACGCCCGTAAACCGCGGCTCCGCGGCCAGGTGGCCGCCGGTTTCCTGATCGGCTACGGCCTGTTCCGGTTCATCGCCGAGTACTGGCGCGAACCCGACTCCCAGCTCGGGTTCCTGTCGCTCGGGTTGTCGATGGGGCAGTGGCTGTCGGTGCCGATGATCCTCGCAGGCGTCGCGCTGTGGCTGTGGGCCGGAAGGCGTGGCATCTCCGATGTGCAGGAGCCCGCCGACGACCCGGAGGAGGAAACCGCCGACGAGAATCCCGAGGAGAACGCGAGCGAGGACGGCGAGAAGGAATCCACCGGGACTGTGGAAGAGTCCCCGCAAACTGTGGACGAGGTGGGGGAAAGTCCCGTCGAGAAGGACGAAACTCCAAGCCAGAGCTGAAATCCCCAACCACAGGCGGGTTTTCCACAAGGTTGTGAACACTGTGGAAATCATCCTTGAAGCCGGTTGCCTCGGGCTGTGATGGGGGAGTTGCATGTGTCGAAGCCATCCGGTGGTCGGGCAACCGGCTTGAGCGCAGGTTCTTGGATACGCGCGCGATGGTTTCGGTTCAGTCGGTTTTGGTTTCGATCACCAGGGCGCCCGGGCCAGTGACGGCGTGGCCCTCCGGGACGGGGCCGTGTTCGCCCCACGCCGCCAGGACCTCACCCTCGACGGGGATCTCCACCAGCCGGTCCCGGGCCCGGGTGGCGGCCACCACGGTGGCGCCCCGCCGCATCAGGACCGTGTCCTCGTCCAACACCTCCACCGACACCTCCGCCAGCGACCCCGAGGCCAGCTCCGGGCGGTCGTGCCGCAGCCGCAGCAGCTCCTGATACCAGGCCAGCATCCGGGCGTGGTCGGGTTCGGTGACCTCGTCCCACCGCAGCGTCGCCGACTCGCGGGTCGCGGGTGACTGCGGGTCCGGGATCTCCGCGTCCCAGCCCATGCGTTCGAACTCGCGGGCGCGTCCCTCGGTCACCAGCGGACCCAGTTCCGGGCCGAGGTGGCTGAAGAACGGGAACGGCGTGGAGGCGGCCCACTCCTCGCCCATGAAGAGCAGCGGCGTGAACGGCGACAGCAGGTACAGCGCCGCGGCAGCGGCCTGGCATCCGGGCAGGGTCGAGTGCGAGATCCGGTCGCCGACGGCCCGGTTGCCCACCTGGTCGTGGTTCTGCAACGAGACCACGAACGAGTGCCCGTCGTACAGCCCGGAGGCGGGATCGACGGGCGCCCCCCAGTCCTGGCCGCGGAACGTCGAGAACCCGCCCTCGTGAATGAACACCCTCGTGAGGGCCTGTTGCAGCACCTCGGCGGTGCCGAAATCGACGTAGTAGCCGTCGCGTTCCCCCGTGAAGAAGGAGTGCAGCGCATGGTGGACGTCGTCGGCCCACTGCCCATCCATGCCCAACGCCCCCGGCACCGAACCCATCGGCGAGACCGTGGCGGGTTGGTTGCGATCCGACTCCGCGAACAGCGTGAACTCGCGTCCCGTTTCCCGTTCCCAGGCGCGCACCTCGCCGCTCAGCTCGGCCAGGTAGTGGCGCGGGGAGTCGTCCTGGAATTCGTGGACAGCGTCAAGGCGCAGCCCGTCCACCTGGTACTTCACCAACCACTGCCGGCACGCACCCAGCAGGAAGTCGCGCACCTCGCTGCTGCCCGGCTGGTCCAGGTTGATGGCATCCCCCCACGGGGTGTGGTGGGCACTGGTGAAATACGGTCCGAACTGCGCCAGGTAGTTGCCCTCCGGGCCCTGATGGTTGTGTACGACGTCCAGGACCACGCCGAGCCCGCGCGCGTGGCAGGCGTCGATGAAGGCGACGAAACCCTCCGGCCCCCCGTAGGCCGCGTGCACCGCGTACTGGCCGACGCCGTCGTAGCCCCAACCCTGCTCGCCGGGGAAATCGGCGACGGGCATCACCTCCACGGTCTGCACCCCGAGATCCACCAGGTGATCGAGACGCGCGATGGCCGCCTCGAAGGTGCCCTCCGGGGTGAATGTTCCGATGTGCAGCTCGTAGCCGACGGTGCCCCGCAGGTCCGCGCTGAAGGTGGCGGGACGGTCGAACAATGCCGGATCGACGATGCGACTCGGCCCGTGCGGACCGTCGGGTTGGCTGAGGCTCCGGGGGTCGGGGAGCAGCATCCCGCCGTCGATCCGGAACTGGTACAGCGTTCCGGGCGGCAGCGGTTCCGACCACCACCAGCCGCCATCGCCGCGCGCCATGATCGTCTCGGTGCCATCGACGACGACCTCCACCATGCCGGCGTCGGGGGCCCACACCTCGGGGCGGGTGATGTCTCGCATGAATGCTCCTCGGATCAGGACTCGGGGTGACTGCGGGTGCTCACACGCTGGTTTCGCATCAGTCGACCTGGTGGACGAGCAGGGCCACGGGCAGGCGGTCGAGGATGTCGGCCAGAGGTGTGGCGCCGCCCGGGTATTCGCGCCCGGTCAGAACGTCGCGGAACCTCAGGCTGGGCAGCACCAGTTCGGCGTCGCCCCAGCCCTCCTCGTGCAGTCCCGACTGCACCCGCGTGGCGACCGTGATGGCCACCGGGGTTTCCGAATCCCGGTATCCGCGTTCGAACACCACTGCGTGGCCGGTGTTCAACGACACCGACCGGTACTCGGCGTCCGGGCCGCGGAACGCCTCCGGGTGGTCGCGGCGCAGCAGCAGCGCCCGCGACGTCACCAGGAGCTTCTCCGCGTCCAGGTCGGCGGGCGGGTTCATGTCCAGTGCCGTCAGCACCCCGGAGCGGCGGTAGTAGTCGACGGGGCGGCGGTTGTCCGGATCCACCAGCGACAGGTCCACCACCTCGCAGCCCTGGTACAGGTCCGGGACCCCGGGCATGGTGAGCTGGATCAGTTTCTGCCCCAGGATGTTGGCGCGCACCGAGGGGAAGGTCAGCTCCGTGAACGCCTCCAGCGCGGCTCCCACCTCCGGGGTGGTGAGGCATGCGGTCGCGAACTCGATGACGGCCGACTCGTAGTCCTCGTCGGGGGAGGTCCAGCTGGTGTGGAGTTTCGATTCCCGCATGGCCTTGGTCAGGTACTTCGTGAGGCGGTCGGCGGAGATCGTCTCGGCGCCCGCCGCCGTGCCGGGCAGTGTCCAGGTGGCCGCGAGGGTCTGCCACAGGAACAGTTCCGTGCCGCCGTCGAGCAGCGCGGGACGCAGCTCGGAGGTGGCGGCCCGCAGCTCACTGACGCACTGCTCCCACTCGCGCGGGTACTCGGTGAGAACCGCCAGCCGGGCGCGCACGTCCTCGCTGCGTTTCGTGTCGTGGGTGGACAGGGTTGTCATGCTGGTGGGCCAGTCGGCGGCCAGGGTGCGGCAGAAACCGTGGAAGTCGTCCTGGTTGATGCCGATGATGTTCGGGTCGGAACCGACCTCGTTGACGCCGATGAACCGGTTCCACCGATAGAAGGCCGTGTCCTCCTTCGACTTGGCCATCACCGGTCCGCATGTCTGGGCGAAACGGACCATGAACTCGGCCCGCAGGTCCGATGGGTTGTGGGCGCGACCCGGCAGCTGGTTGAGGATCTTCGACGGCGCGGGCAGCGTCACCGCGCCACCCATGTCGGTCTCCCCGGTTTCACCGAGGGCCAGCGCCACGACGAAGTCGAGGGCGTCCAGTTCGTCGGTCGAGAGGTATTCCCTGGCCTTCGTTGCGGCCTCGACGATGATCTCCCGCTCCGATTCCGGGGGCACCCGGCCCGGTTCGACGTAGGCGCGGTAGCGGCTGAACTGGTACAGCAGCTCGCGGATGGCGTGGTTGAGCTGGCGGCGGGTGTGGTCGCGCAGCCGGATGTCGTCTTCGCAGATGGCCATCGCGATGTTGACCAGGCGGTTCAGCTCCGTGAACAACGACTCCTTGACGACGGTGCGTTTGGCGTTGAGCACGGTGGAGGCGAACCCCTCGCCGGACCCGGACATGCGCTCCCACAGGTCGGTGAGTCTCGGGACGCTGCCGGGGACGTGGAACAGGCCCGCGACCCGCAGCAGCGAGTCGTAGCCGGTGGTTCCCGCGCACTCGAAATCGGCGGGGAGGGTCTCGTCGTATTCGAGGATCTTCTCCGCCACCACCCAGCAGCCGCCCGTGGCGCGCTGCAGATCCGCGAGGTACTGGCGGGGATTGGCCAGGCCGTCGATGTGGTCGATGCGGAAACCGTCGATGAGCCCCTCGTTGTGGAGCTGAATCAGTTTGCTGTGGGTGGCCTCGAAGATGGCAGGGTCCTCGACGCGGATGGCCGCCAGGGTGTCGACGTCGAAGAAGCGGCGGTAGTTCAACTCCTCGCTGCCGATCCGCCAGTAGGCCAGGCGGTACCACTGCCTTTCCAGCAGTTCCTCGAGGGGAAGGTCCTCGGTGCCCGGCCGGACGGGGAAGACCTGGTCGTAGTAGGCGACCACGGGCTGCTCCTCGCCGTTGATGACATCCGTGGTGAAGCTGATGTGTTCCAACTCCCGGCCGATCCGGTTGCCGAGCACCGGCATCAGGATGGCCTGGGAGTCCGTCATGTCGAGATCGAACCATTCCGCATACGCCGATTCGGGGCCGCGCCGCAGCACGTCCCACAGCGCGTGGTTGTGCCAGATCGGGGTGGGGACCGCCATGTGATTGGGCACCACGTCAACGACGACGCCGATGCCCTGTTCGTGGGCGGCCTGCGACAGCCTCCGGAAGGCCTCCTCCCCACCGCACTCCTCGGAGATACGGGAGTGATCCACGACGTCGTAGCCGTGGGTGGAACCGGGGGAGGCCTGCAGGATCGGGGAGCAGAACAGGTGCGTGACACCCAGCGCATGCAGGTAGGGCATCCACGCCGCGGCGTCGTCGAAGGTGAAACCGCCGTGCAGCTGCATCCGGTAGGTCGAGTTCGGTACGGTCCTGTTGGTCTCCACCCCTTCACTCTACGCAAGGCCTACGACACGGTACCGGCCCGCCGGGCTCTTCGGGCCCGGTCCGTGCACGCCAGGAAGCGTGGTCGTGGAGCCGGTCGAGACGGGAGGCAGCGAATGGGCGGTCAGGTCCAGGCGGCCTACAACGCCTTCCCCAGCTGGCGTTTTGGCCCGTTGGTCGTCTACAGGTCGGCACGGTGCACCTGGCCCAAGTCAGGTTATTGGTGTCCAGCGTAGCGCCAGCTACCACCGGCGGAGATCTTGTCAAGTTTCTTGATGTTCATGTGGAGCAGCTCGCGGAGGCGTGCAGCGCTCCAGTTAGTTGATAGCGATGCTGAGGGTTAAGATCAAGTTTGTTTCTGGGTGGTTTTCGCATCGCTCGTCTGCTGCTGAGATGTATAGTTTTATTCTTTCTTTGCGTGCCCATCTGGTGGTTGCTGGCTTGGGGGTTGGTTTGGTTTCTGTCCAGTTTTCTTGCTCGGCGGTTGTCATGATTCTTTGTACTGCTTCTTCTGGGGGGAGTGTTGTTGTGAAGCAGCGGGTGATGGATGGTGGGGGTGGTTTCCAGGTTCCGTCCGCGGATTCTTCGGTGCCCAGGAATTCGATACCGTCCCAGGTTGCTGTGTAGAGGGGGTCTTGCCGGAGTCTGTTCTTTTGCAAGGCCTCGGCTGAGCATCCGGTGAGGAGGAGGCATGCGATCAGGATGAGGGTGACGGCGGTGGTTTTGGTTCGGTGGTGCATGGGTGTCCCCGAGGATTCGCGGGATTGAGAAACGGGGTCATTGTGTGGTGCCCGACCGCGGGTCGGGCACCGCACAATGAGGATTTCAGCTACCGGTCTTGGGCAGTCCGGGGCGTAGTGGTGGGGTGGTGCTCCGGCTGGGTGGCTGGGTGGGTGTTGGTTGTTGGGTCGGGTTGGGAGGTGTCGGTGCCGTGGTCGGAGCCGGTGGGGGTTCCTGAGTCGGATGTTGGGTTGGTTCTCCAGTTGGGCTCTGCGTCGGCCCAGTGGTTGGTGTGGTTGGCGGTCGGGTTGGATTCTGAGTGGGGGTCGGCGAGGAGGACGGGATTCCGGTCGGGGCCGGTGTCGGGCTTACCGATGGGGTTGGGCTTGCTGAACCGGTGGGTGCGGGGGTTGGGGTGATCACCGTCGGGTTTGCCGTCGGGGTTGGGGTGCCCGGGGTGGGTGGTGGCCCCTCGAAGACGCCGGGTTGGCGTTCTGTTGGGATTCCGTGGGTGTCGTCGCAGGCGTCGCCGATGCCGTCGCCGTCGTAGTCGGTTTGGCCGTAGTTGTAGACGGTGGGGCAGTTGTCGGTGTCGTCGGGGACACCGTCGCCGTCAATGCTGACATCGACTCTGGTGGTGGCCATCGAGGTGGCGCCGGTCGAATCAGTTACCCGCACCCCTACCAGGCCGGAATAGGCTGCATCCCAGGCGTGCTCAAGGGTTGGGGTGGTTGTTGATGTCTCGAAATCACCGTCCCCGTTGAGGTCCCACTCGTAGCCGGTGATGTCGCCGTTCTTCGAGTAGGAACCACGGGCGTCCAGGCTCAGAGGCGCGCCGATGGCGCGGTTGTAGGGGCCGTCGAGCCAGGCGAAGGGTTTGTTGTTGGCCTTCTCCACGGCGGCGGCGATCGCCTCGGGGGCTGTTTGGGGGTTGTTGACCTTCACGATCTGCCCGCCGGTGCGTGTGGCGAGGTCGGCGAGTTCCGGGGTTTCGAGCCAGCCGTTGGTGTCGAACGCGTAGACCTCCACCGGATCCAGCTCGTAGGACTTCTTCTCCACATCGGCTTTCGTGTAGCCGGTGCGTTGTTCAGGATCGACGGGAGGGGCGTCTGCTATCAGAACTGTTCTCTTCTGGGCTCCCGGTCGCCAGTCAAGTCTTGTGAATGCTTCCATCATGGCGGAGTACACTCCTTCCTCATTGTCGCCCCCTGGAGTAGGTATGATTTCGCCGAGGGTGGTCTGGATGGCAGAAGGGTCGGAGGTGAATTTCGATCTTACGACCGGCATGTCGCCTCCGTACCAGACCTGAAAACCGGAAACCGGGAAGCCTGAATAGGTGACCAGTGCAAAGCGTGTGTTGCTGTTGTATTTGGTGAAGGAATCCATGGCGTCCTTCACTTTTTGTCGGGTGGCCTGCGGGTTGTCGAGCATCCCTCCCGAGGTATCAAGAATTATGGCCACGTCCACTGGGGCCTGTGACGTGCTCGCCTCGCGTGTGAAACTGGCCGGGTCCACGGTGTTGTTCAGGGCATCGCTCATTTTCTGATGGCCGATCTTGTTCGGGTGATACCACTCCATCGCGTCGAATGAGAGAGAGGCCTCGGTTTTCCCGGAATCTCCGAGATGGCCTTCGGTTTCCCAGAACTCATTGAGCCACCGGTAATCATTCTTGAGCATGGTGCTGGGATGTGTTTCGTGCCCCTCGAAGTCGGAACGGAGAGAAGAAACGTAGTGCACCGTGTGGCGGCTGCCGTCATTGTTCGCGTTCCAGTCATGAACCAACTGCTCCTGAACTGCGGTCAGTTTATTCACAAGTTCGCGAACTCTGTTGGCCGTGGGGTAACTGTAGAATTCGTTGCACCTCCCTGATGCTGAAGAATCCCATTCGATGCATTTAGACAGCAGGAAATTCTGGTGCTCGATACTGAGATGTGGATACCCCATGAGGACTATCTGAGCATGCTTGTCCGGCAGGCGGGCCTCTAGTCGGTTCAGGACGCTCTCGGTGTTTGCTCTCAGGTCCCCGCTCTGAACAAAAGCCTCGGCAGACTCCACGCTCTCTTTGCATTTCTCCGGGCTCTGGGTGAAGAGCACGAAGCAATTTATTGCAATATTCCCGAAGGAATTCTTGTCATTTCCGCCCATGCTGAGCATGACCAGATCGCTGTCGATGGGAATGTTGTCTATTTGACCTGATTTGATCGCATCGGTTGTTGCTCCGGAGAATGCCAGATTGTGGAAGACCGTTGCGATGCCCCTGTCCCGAAGCGAGTTGACGTAGTGATGAGCCCAGTTGTTCCGGCTCCGGTAAGTTTTTTCGGGGCCTTTGTCGTAGTAGTCGCCCGCGCCATTCCCTGCCGAGAAGGAATCCCCCAGCAGGGTCACCACAGCAACCTTTCCATCGTTGGCTGGTGGATCCGCGCTGACCGGGTGCGCACTCATGAAGTTGACACACAAAGCGAGTGCCATGGCCAGCAGTAAGATTTTCTTCTTGGTGGTTGTTTTCTTCACGATTTTCTCCTGACTTACCCGAATGTGAGGGTTAGGGTGAAGTTTGCGGCCGGGTATTGTTCGCACCTAGCAAGAATTGTTGACAGAATAATCTCTATTCCTCCCTCTGAGGTGTTCTTGCTTATGATTCGAACTTTGGGGCCATTGGCGTATTCGTTGTTCCAGCCATTTTGTTTGGCAGTTGTGAGTATGCGGTCGAATGCTTCTTCAAGGGGAAGGTCTGTTGCGAAGCAACGGGTCATCGATGTTGGGGGTGGTTTGGGGCCGTCGTCCTCGCTTTCCTTGGAGCCCAGGAATTCGATGCCGTCCCAGGTGGCGGAGGCCATGGGGTCGTTGCGTATGAGGTCTCGTTGTCTGGCGCGTGCTGAGCAGCCGGTCAGGAGCAGACAGGCGCACAGGACCAAGGCGGTGACCGTCGCCGTGATTCGGTGGTGCATCTTTGCCTTCCGGGTGGGGTGCTGCTGACACTACCCGGGGTGGTCCTCCGGTTGTAGGAGTTCGGGAAAAATCTCTAGGGGGTGGGGGTGGTGTCATGGGGTTGGATCGTGTGGATTGGTCACTGTCGAAGCCGCATCCTGATGTGATGCGGGGGTGGCTGTGGCCTTGATGTGGCGGTTTCGCAGATGTGTCTGTCATGTCGCGTTCACTTTGGCTGCTGACGTGAAGGAACGTCTTCACCTCGTCCTTGGGGCCTCGTGGGGGCGGGGGCCGGCGAGAGCACGGGTGGGCTGGCTCGTGTGCTTTCCTGACCCGGGGAGCGTCCGGATTGCTGTGCGTCGGCTCTGTCCCAAGTGCCATCGTCGAAGGGTGTGGGTAGATGTCCCTGAGCGGCCCTGGGGCGGTTCAACTTCACGTGAAGTGCACGGAGCGTCTACTCGTTGCTTCCGCCACGTGACCTCGCGGGTTGCTTTCTGCGCGATCTCTTCCTGGGTTATCCGAAGGTGATGGTTAGAGCCAGATTGGTCTCGGGGTGTTGCTCGCAGCGTATGATTGCTGTTGATACGAAAAGAGTCATTCCTCCTTCACTGCTTCCCTTGGTTGCTGCTCGGGTCGTTCTTGATCCGATGAGATCATCTTTCCGCCAGCCGTTTTGTTTGGCGGTTGCAAAAATGCGTTCGTGCGCATCCTCTAGAGGAATCGTCATATTGAAACAGCGGGTCATGGCGACCGGTGGTGGTTTGGGGTCGTCGTCCTCAGTTTCCTTGGAGCCCAGGAATTCGATGCCGTCCCAGGTGGCGGAGGCCATGGGGTCGTTGCGTATGAGGTCTCGTTGTCTGGCGCGGGCCGAGCAGCCGGTCAGGAGCAGACAGGCACACAGGACCAAGGCGGTGACCGTCGCCGTGGTTCGGTGGTGCATCTTTGCCTCCCGGGTGTGGTGATGCTGACACTACCTGGGAGGACCCTCCGGGTGGAGGAGTTCGGGAAAAATTTCTCCAGAGGGTGAGGACGGGGTTTCGACTCAGGTCGCTCGTTCTTCGTGCTCCGGCTCAACCGGTTTCGGGAAGGGGCGCGATCGACTTTCAGCCCTGCGACTGCTGGTCCTTCCACCAGGTCAGCAGCAGGGCGCGGGCCTCGTCCTCGGGGAGGGGGCCGTGGTCCATGCGGTGGTTCAGGAGGAACTTGTACGCCTTCCCGACATCCGGGCCCGGTTTGATGCCCAGGATCTCCATGATCTGCGCTCCGTCGAGGTCCGGGCGGATGGCCTTGATCTCCTCCTGCGCGGCCAGCTCGTCGATGCGCCACTCCAGTTCCTCGTAGTTGCGACGCAGCCGGGTGGCCTTGTTGCGGTTGCGGGTGGTGCAGTCGGCGCGGGTGAGGATGTGGAGGCGTTCCAACTCGTCGCCGGCGTCACGCACGTAGCGGCGCACCGCCGAGTCGCTCCAGGAGGCCTCGCCGTAGCCGTGGAACCGCAGGTGCAACTCCACGAGCTTCGCCACCGACTTCACCGTCGCCGTCGGGTACTTCAACGCCTTGAGACGCTTGGTCACCAGCTTCGCGCCCACCACGTCGTGATGGTGGAAGGTCACCTTCGAGCCCTCGAAACGGCGGGTGGCGGGTTTGCCGATGTCGTGCAGCAGAGCGGCCAGCCGGTTGACGATGTCGGGTTGGTGGCCGCGGGCCTTCTCCAGTTCGATGGCCTGCTCCAGCACGGTCAGCGAGTGCGCGTAGACGTCCTTGTGGCGCATGTGCTCGTCGCGTTCCAGGCGCAGCGCCGGCAGCTCCGGCAGGAAATGCTCGGCCAGGCCGGTGCGCACCAGGAGATCCAGGCCCTCGCGGGGGGAATCGGTGAGCAGTAGCCCCGTCAACTCGGCCTGCACGCGTTCCGCGGAGACGATGGTGATGCGTTCGGCCATCTCCCGCATCGCGTCCTGGACCTCCGGCGCCACCCGGAACCCCAGCCTCGACGCGAACCGCGCTGCCCGCATCATGCGCAACGGATCGTCTCCGAAGGACACCTCCGCCGGGGCGGGGGTGCGCAGCACGCCGTCGGCGAGGTCACGCAACCCACCCCACGGGTCGACGAACTCACCTGCCACGACGTCCACGGCCATGGCGTTGACGGTGAAGTCACGGCGGACGAGGTCCTCCTCGATCCGCTCCCCGAAGGCGACCACCGGCTTGCGGGAGCCGGGTTCGTAGGCGTCGGCGCGGAAAGTGGTGACCTCGATCTGCCACTCCTTGCCGTCCTCCTTCTTCACGGCGCCGATGGTCCCGAAGTCGCGGCCGATGTCCCAGGTGGCGGGGGTGAAGTCGCGGAGGATGGCGTGGGTCTCGTCGGGGCGTGCCGAGGTGGTGAAATCCAGGTCTTGCCCGAGCCCGCCCAGCATCGCATCACGCACCGAACCGCCGACGAGGTACAGCCGGTGCCCCGCCGCATCGAAGCGGGAACCGAGGTCGCCTATCACCTTCGAGATGCGGAGCAACTCGGAGACGGCGTTGCGCTGGGCTTGGGTGAGGTCTGGCACGGGCGAAAAGTCTACGCGGGAGCGGGGGCTGAGGACATCCATGTCAGTTGTGGTCCTGCTGGCATCGTCGAGTTGCCCGCCCCGGCGGGCTGTCAGCGTGCAGCTCTCGCCTGCCGCTCGCCAAGGAGTTGGCGAGGTGTTCTCTAAAATCTATACAGTAACAGCTGTACTGGTAGTATTTCTGCTGAGGTGATCGTGATGACTGCGGACATGCTCCCGGATCGGGTGACATACGGTGATCTGCCATGCCGCGGCGTGACGCGGCACGTTCTCGAACGTTTCGTGGCCGAGGGAAGTTTCGAGCGCATCGCGCCGGGAGTCTTCCTCCGTTCGGGACTGACCGATGACACAACGGCAGCGTGGATCGCGGCCGCGGTGAAAAAACCGGGGGCGACGCTGTGTCTACTGTCCGCTCTTGCGCTGCACGATCTCACGGATGAGATTCCCTCTCGAAGTGACATTGCTGTTCCTCGTGGAGTGATGCCGCCCAAAATCGATTTCGCCTCGATTCGCTGGCATCGCTTCGACCCCGCAAGCTTCGAGGTTGGCCGCCTCCGGTATCGACTTCCCGGTGACGTCAGCATTGGGCTCTACTCGCCGGAAAGAACCATCATCGATCTCTTCCGCCTGCGCCACGACTGGGGAAGCGACGTGGCGATCGACGCTTTGAAGCGATGGCTCAGGCAACCCGGCAGCAGCCCAGCGGCTCTGCTGGCCATGGCGAAGCACTTCCCACGAGTTGTGGCAGGGATCCGGCACGTATTGGAGATTCTCCTATGACGCCAAGCCCACAGGCGGGGACGCCAGCCGGGGATGTTGTCCTTGCGATTCAGCGACTGGCCCGGACCTCGGGTGCAGATGTCCAGGAATTGATGATCCTCCACTGCCTTGAAGGGCTGCTGGCTCGCATTGCCGCGTCTGGGTACCGCCGTGATTTCGTGCTCAAGGGCGGAGTGCTTCTGGCGGCCTTTGCCATACGTCGGCCCACCAAGGACATCGATCTACGAGCCACGAACATCAACAATGATGTCAGCGATGTGGCGGCCCGGATCGCCGCCATCACCGAGCTGGACCTCCTGGATGGAGTCAGGTTCGATCCTGCGAGTGTCAAAGCCACCGTCATTCGTGACGGTAGCGAGTATGCAGGAGTCCGCATCAAACTCGTTGCTCATTTGGGACGAGCCCGGCTGACCATCGGGGTCGACGTGAACTTCGGTGATCCGATATTGCCCGACCCCGAGCTGATCGAAATCCCGAGGATCGTGTCGCTCGGGCAACCTCCGGTAGTGATTCTCGGCTACCCACTCACCATGGTGCTTGCGGAGAAGATCGTCACCGCGATCGATCGAGGGACCGCCAACACGCGTTGGCGAGACTTTGCCGACATTTATGCGCTGGCTCGCCTGCACACCGTTGCCGCAGCGGATTTGCGTTCAAGCCTGGAGACGGTCGCAGATCACCGAAGAGTCTCGCTGCAACCGCTGATGCCGGCGCTGTCGGAGATGCCTGACTTCGCTCAATCCAAGTGGAGGGCCTGGCGGCGGCGGACCGGCCAGGAGGCTGGTCTGCCTGAACGGTTCGCCGAGGTTCTGGCAGCGGTTGCTGGTTTTGCCGACCCGGTGCTCCACGAATCGGCGGCAGGGCGATGGCAGCCAGGGCTGTGGAGATGGGAGACGGCCAAGCCGTGAGAACGCGGGGGCGGCGGCGGTTTGGCGCGAGGCGATCCGCGGCACAATCTCGGTGGTCGCGCGACGCGGATCCCTCGCACCGACAATAATAACAACACGCCCCCCTTACGGAAATGAGTGAGGGTGGGTTACGCTCAATCGTCCATGCCCGAGTTGCTGGAGAGGTGAACATGAGCGCGAAGCCACACGATGCCGGGGTAAAAGGAGGACGGTCGGGTCCGGAAGCCGGGCGGATGCAGGGACACTGGCTCCTGGCGAAGCTGGGCAAACGCATCCTCAGGCCCGGCGGGCGCGCCCTCACCGTGAAACTGCTGGAGCGGGCAAAACCCGCCGGCGGCGATGACATCGTGGAGCTCGGCCCCGGCGTCGGCGCCACCGCCGAGGTGCTGCTGCGCGCCAACCCGAGGTCCTACCGGGGCGTCGACCCCAACCCGGAGGGCCGCGACGCCGTCAAGAACATCCTGAAGAAACATCCCCGGGCCGACTACGTCGTCGCCGACGCCCGCGAAACGGGACTCGACGACACCTCGGCCGACCTCGTCGTCGGCGAGGCGATGCTCACCATCCAGGACGACGCGGGCAAGAACGCGATCATCGCGGAGGCCGCGCGGCTGCTGCGTCCCGGGGGCCGCTACGCCATCCACGAAATGGCGTGGCTGCCCGACCACACCGAAGAGGAACGCGAAACCGCCCGCAAAGAACTCTCCCGCATCATCAAGGTCGGTGCCCGGCCCCTGACCCTGGAAGGCTGGACGGAACTGCTCGCAGCCCACGGGTTCGAAGCCGAATGGCACGACCGCGCCCCCCTCCACCTCCTCGAACCCCGGCGCATCGTCTCCGACGAGGGCCTGTGGGGTGCGCTGCGGTTCTGGAACAACGCCCGCCGCCTCCCCGGCGCCCGCGACCGGCTAAAGGCGATGCGGCAGGGATTCCAGCTCCAGGGAAAACTGATGGGCGGTATCGTCATCCTCGCCCGCAAACCCGGCGCGGAGAGCACCCGATGACCACCGACCTCGTCCTCGACGACGTCACCCTGGTGCGCGGCGGCAACACCCTCGTCGACGGTCTCAGCCTGGTGGTCGCGCCCGGACGGACCCTCGCCGTGACGGGAGCCTCCGGGGCGGGGAAAACCACGCTGCTGAAGGCCATCTCGGGTCTCAGCCCCTGCGATCGCGGGTCGGTGACGCAACCCGAGGGGCGGTTGGCGCAGGTGTTCCAGGAACCCCGGCTGCTGCCCTGGTACAGCGCCCACCGCAACGTCGCCCTGGTGGTCGGCGGCGAAACCCCGGATCTGGTCGCCCAGCATTGGCTGGGCCGCGTCGACCTCCAGCAGGCCACCCACCTGTATCCCCGGCAGCTGTCGGGTGGCATGCGGCAGCGGGTCGCGATCGCGCGGGCCATGGCCACCAGCCCCACCCTGCTGCTCGTCGACGAACCCTTCTCCGCCCTCGACAAACCCCTCGCCACGGCCCTGCGAACCGACCTCGTGCAGTTGCTCGCGGAACAGGAGGTCGTGACGGTGTGGGTCACCCACGACCCCGAGGAGGCCGACGACGTCTCCCACCTCCACCTTCACCTCGACGGGCCGCCCGGCACCTGGCGGCTCACCACCGACACCGGAGAACCCGCCCCCGATCCCGAAGAACCCACCCCCCACAAGGAGAAATCATGAAACGTCGATCCCTGTTCACCCTCACCGGACTCGGCCTGCTCGGCACCGCGGGCCTGGCGGCCTGCTCCGGCGGCCAGCCGGCGGGGGAGGGCTCAACGTCCGCCTCGAAACTGGAAACCCTGCGCGTCCACGTCCCCACCACCCTCGCGTTCATGGCCCCCATGGCCTCCTTCGGAACATTCGGCAAACTCGACGGCCTCGTCGGGAACACCGACGTGCAGAACTGGGCCAGCGTCGACGTGATGAAGTCGCTGGTCGTGGGCGGTGAGACCGACCTGGTGGCCACCCCCTCCTACGCGGCGGCGAACCTGTTCAACAAGGGCCTTCCCATCCGGCTGGTCGCGATGACCGTGTGGGGGATGCTCTACATCCTCGGCCCGGAAGGATCGTCGGCGCAGGGCATCGAGGGGCTGAAGGGCAAGAAGGTGGGCGTCCCGCTGCCCAACAACATGCCCGACCTGGTCTTCCGCTACCTGATGACCCAGAGCGGCATCCCCCTCGAAGGTGGGGCCGAGGGCATCGAGGTCGTGCCCTACGACCAGGCCCCGGAGCTCGTGAAGGCCCTCATGGCCGGGCAGGTGGAATACGCGGTGCTGCTCGAGCACGTCGCCACCGTCGCGCAGAACCAGGCCAAACAGGCCGGCAAGAACCTGGACCGCACCGCCAACCTGCAGGAGGTGTGGGCCAAGGTCACCGGCGGCCAGGCGCGTTTCCCGATGGCCGGCGTGGTGATGCCCCAGAAACTCGTCGACTCCAACCAGGCGCTCGTCGCCGGTGTGCTCAACGAGCTGGAGGAGGCGGTCGCGAAGGTCAACGCCCTCGACGAGAAGGCGGTTGCGGCGATCACCGCGAAGACCGAGGTGCCGGAGGCCGTGGTCAAGAACGTGATCCCGCGGCTCCAGCTCGAAATGGTCCCGGCGCAGAAGGCCAAGGCCGAGCTGGAGGACTTCTACACGCGCCTGACCACTCTCAGCCCCGACATCGTCGGGGGCAAGATGCCCGCCGACGACTTCTACCTGGCCGACCCCAGGTGAACCCAGCCGGCGAGAACGAGGCGCCGCGCTGGCGGGTCGTGCTGCTGTGGTGGGTGGGGCTCGCCCTGGTGCTGTTGGCCTGGGAGGCGGCGTCGTGGAGCCAGCCCCGCTACGTCCTGCCCGGGCCCGGCGCCACCTGGGAGGCGCTGCTGGGGCTGATCCGAGACGAGGAACTCGGCACCGGGGTGCTGCTCACCCTCCAGCGGGCGCTGGGCGGGTTGGGGATCGCCTGCCTGATCGGATTGCCCTGGGGTTGGGCGGCCGGCACCTGGCGGCCCGTCGAGGAACTGACCGCGTCCTGGACACAGCTGCTGATGGCCATCCCGCCGATCGTGATCGTCGTGGTCGGGATGCTGTGGCTGGGCCCCAGCCCGTCGGTGGTGCTGCTGGTGGTCGCGCTGGTGACGATGCCGCTGCTGGTGACGACCCTGCGCGACGCCGTCACCAACGTCGACCCCGACCTGCTGGAGATGGCGCGGCTGTTCCGCTTCGGCCTGTGGGGCACGGTGCAGCGGGTGATCATCCCGGCCGTGGTGCCGCCGGTGCTGTCGGCGGTGACCGTCGCGGTGGGGCAGTCGATCCGGTTGACGGTGATGGCCGAGCTGCTCAGCACCACCACCGGCATGGGCGCGGAGGTGCAGCAGGCCCGCACCAACCTGGAGACCGCCGATGTGTTCGCCCTGTCGGCGGTGATGGCCGTCCTCACCCTGGGGCTGGAACTGCTGTTCCTGCGACCCCTGAGGAACCGCCTGGCCCGGTACCGGTGATCCGGTCCCGGATCACAGCAAGTTGCACGACCCCGTCGAGCCCAGCCGCGACTCGGTGCCGTCGATGTAACGCAGCCTCGGGACGGGAACCAGCGGCACCTGCCGCTCGCCCCTGGGTACCAGCACCCCAGCGATCCGGGAGAAGGTGATCAGGTCCGCGGCCAGGGCGGTGTCGGTTCCGCTGGCCAGCTCGATGGCCCTCGCGACCGCCGGGTGTTCCCGGCGGGTCAGCCAGCCGTCGCGGTAGCTGCGGTTGAGCATCTGGAAGCGTTGCTCGTCGAGGCCCTGGATGCCCCGCACCAGCAGGTCGAGGGCCTGGTCGCGTTCGGAATCGGGCAGCAGCTGCCCCAGCGTGACGCGCGCCTGAGCCAACCACTGTTCGGCGCCCTCCAGGAACTCCAGGCGCACCAGGGCGCGACGCAGCAGCCGTTCGGCGGCGAGGTGGTGTTCGGGTCCGCTCTCGGCCAGGAGGGAACCCGCCTCCAGGAGCAGCAGCGCCTCGTCGCGTTCAAGGCCCGGGCGGCCCGCCAGCGAGTCCAGGAGCCGCGACACCACCGCCGCGTGATCCGCTTTCCGCTGCGGGAGCGCCGCCAGGTCCCGCAGCAGTGCCGCCACGGCCTGCGGGTCGGTCCTCGTGCTCGCCCCGGGGCGCGGGATCTCGCCCAGCCAACGGGTCGCGTCCTGCGCATCCCGCAGGGTGTGCGACGCGCTCGCCGGGGGATCCAGATGGGCGGGCAGGGGCAGTTTCCCGGCCTCGGTGCGGAGACGGGCGGCCTCGTCGGGCTGGCACCAGTCGTCGAGGCAACCGGCGCGGATGGTGAGGAGTTCGCGACGCAGCACGTCGAGCCCGGAGGTCGCCCGGAGGCGGGTTTCCGCGACCTCCAGGGTTTCCAGGGCCTCGCCGATGCGTCCCGACCGGTGTTCGTGCTCCGCTCGGGCCAGCAGGAAACGGATTCCCAGCAGACCCTGTGGCGCATCCGAAGGGTTGCCGTGGCGGAGCGCGAGCCGGTCGGCGTCCTCCAGGTGACCGGCCCGGCTGAAGGCCAGCAGCAGCAGGACGCGGGTACCCGCCTCGTGGTATTCGTCCTTGCCGCGCTGGTTCTCGGCGACGGCGTTCAACAGGGAGGCCACCGCCTCGAAGGGGCGCTCGGCCAGCAGGGCGGCCTCCCCGAGCAGCCGCCACGCCCAGCCCGCGATCCCGGCGTCGGGGTGGGTCGTGAACCCGGCGATGGTCTGGGGGCCTGCCGGGTCACCGCGCCTGACCCGGCAGGCCGCCAGTTCCAGGCATGCGGGGACCGCGAGTTCCCGCGACGCGGCGGGCAGCCGGCTCAGCTGCACGGCCTGCCGGGCCGAGTCGCAGGCCCGGGTGAGGGCGCCGGCCTCGCCGCGGTGACGCTGGATGCGCGCCTCGGCGCGGAACGCCTCGATGGTCTCGTCCAGCGACCCGCCGTGGTCCAGCAGGTCGTGCTGGTGCCGCCGGATGGCATCGAGGGCCGCGTCGTTCCGGCCCTCACGGTCGAGGTCGAGCGCTTTGGAGATGGTCATCACTGCCCCGTCCTTCCCACCCGGAGCGTATCGGGAGAAGCACCGGGTGGGTGGCGGGGTCGGGAATTCCTTGCCGGAAAACCTCAGGACAGCTTGTCGCGGCCCGGAAGGTCGGCGGGCATCTCAAGGTGCGTCGACACGTCGGAGGCCGGGGCCAGGCCGTGCTTCTCGAAGGCCTTGCGCAGGTACTCGGCGGCGTCGATGTTGAGGGGGCTCTCGGTCCACAGGGCGTAGGGCAGGTTGACGAAACGCTCCTCCTGCACCGCGGGGAGGTCCTTGGTGGCCGGGTGCGACTTCAGCGCGTCGATCTTCTCCTGGTAGGACTGGCCGGGGTACTCCACCAGCGCGATGACGTCGGGGTTGGCGGTGGCCAGGCGTTCCCAGTTCACATTGGTCCAGGTGTCCTCGACATCGGCGGTGGCGTTCACCCCGCCCGCGGCCTCGATGATCGCCTGCGGGGCGCCGTACATGCCGCTGGTGAACACGTTGTCCTTGGCGGAGTCGAAGAGGAACACCACGGGCTTCTTCTCGGGCTGCGCGGCACCCTGGACGGTCTTCAGGCGGGCGTCCATGTCGTCGACGGCCGCCTTGGCGACATCACTGTGCCCGGTGATGGCACCGAGGTTGGTGATGTCGGTGCGGACCGCCTCCCACGGGTCGACGAGACCGCGTTTGGTGGTGCCCTCCTGGCGGCACGACTCGGTCAGCAGGTAGGAGGGAATGCCCTTCTCGGCCAGGATGTCGGGGGTCAGGTTCTTGCCCTCGGAGAAACCGTAGTTCCAGCCCGCGACCACCAGGTCGGGGGTGTTGGCGAGGATCGACTCGAGGGTGGGGTACTCCTTGGAGACGTCGTTGAGGCCGTCGACGGTCTCGGCCCCGTACTTGGCCTTCAGGATCGGGACGTCGCGGCCCATGCTGCTGACCGCGGTGATCTCCTTCGCCCCTCCGGCCGCCAACGCGAGGGCGATGATGTTGCCGTCGTTGACGTACATCTTCTTCGCCGGGGAGGGGAGGGTCAGTTCCTTGCCACAGTTGGTGACGGTGACCTGCCCGGAACCTTCGGCCGAACTGCTGGTGGCGGCGGTCGACTGGGTGGAGGCGGTCGGCTGGGAGGGGGAGGAGCAGGCGCTGAGGGCGATGAGGGGCAGGGTCAGCCAGGCGACTGCCCGGGTGCGGCGAGTGTTCATGTGGTCTCCTTACGTTTCTGGATCGGTCTTTTCGGTCGGCACGAGGCCGTCGATGACGAGGTGTTGCACCCCGTCGCCGACCGCCGAGACCTGTCGGGCCCGCACCTTGAAGGCGGACTCCAGGTTCACGGCGGTCATGACTTCTTCGGGTGTCCCGGCGGCGTGGATCCCACCGTCGGCGAGCATCACGATCCGGTCGAACCAGCCCATGGCCAGGTCGAGGTCGTGGATCGAGGCGAGGATGGTGCGGCCGGTGGCCCGCATGGTCTGCAGCAGGTGCAGCTGGTGGTGCACGTCGAGATGGTTGGTGGGCTCGTCGAGCAGCAGCAGGTCGGTGCCCTGCGCCAGGCCCTTGGCGAGCATGGCGCGGCGCCTTTCGCCACCGGAGAGGTGCCCGCAGCGCCGGCCGGCCAGGTGCGTCAACCCCACCATCTCCAGGCACTCGGCGACGATGCGTTTCTCGTCGGAACCGCCGACCTGCCAGGGCATCAGGTGCGGCAGCCGCCCGAGGGTGACCATCTCGGAGAGGGTGAGGTCCTCGGGTGCGGCCTCCTCCTGGGCGACGAAGGCCATCAGCCGTGCCCGTTCCCTCGGGCGGAGCTGGGAGAGATCCTTGCCGTCGACCTCCACGCGCCCCGTCGTCGCGGGCCTGATGCCGGCCAGCACCCGCATCAGGGTGGATTTGCCGACGCCGTTGACCCCGACCAGGGCCGTCATGGTGCCGGGCTGCACGTCGAGATCGATGCCGGAGACGATCACCCGCCGCCCGATCGAGCAGGTGAGGTTGTCGGCCTTGAGCGCGGTCACGAGGCACCTCCGAATCCGTAGTTGCGGCGACCCATGACGATCAGGAAGACCGGTGCGCCGATCAGGCCGGTGACCACGCCGAGAGGCACCTCGGCGGGGGCGACGATGACCCGGGAGAGCACGTCGACCCACAGCAGGAACAGCCCACCGACGGAGGCGGCGACGGGAAGCAGCCGGCGGTGCAGGGACCCCACGACCATGCGGCACAGGTGCGGGATGACCAGGCCGACGAAACCGATGCCGCCGGAAACCGCCACCAGCACCCCGACCAGCACCGCCAGCAGCAGGAAGAGACCTTGCCGCAGCAGGCCGACGGGGATTCCGAGGGCCGCGGCGGCGTCGGGTCCCCAGGCCAGCGCGTCGAGCCAGCCGCTGCCGAGCAGGAGCAGCACCAGGCAGACCACGACGACGCCGGTCGCGAGCGGGAGCCGGTCCCACTGGGCGCCGGAGACGCTGCCGAGCAGCCAGTACAGCACCGACTGCGCGGCGCGCGGGTCGGGGCCCTTGAACACCAGGAAACTCGCGATGGCCGAGAAGGCCGAGGAGAGCACCACCCCGGACAGGACCAGCCGGATCGGGGTGAGGCCACCCTGGGCCATGGCCACCAGGTAGACGGCCAGCGCCGCCCCCAGGGCACCGAACAGCGCCCCGATCGAGGTCGACCACAGCCCGAAACCGGACAGGATGCCGAAGGTGATCACGGCGGTGGCGCCGACGGAGGCACCCGAGGAGACACCGAGCAGGTAGGGATCGGCGAGGGGGTTGCGCACCAGGGTCTGCATCGCGCAGCCCGCGATCCCGAGCCCCGCGCCGACGACAACCGCCAGCAGCGCCCGGGGGAGTCGCAGGTCCCAGACGATGGTTTCGACGGCCTTGTTCCCGCTGCTGACTCCCTGCAGCCTGCTGACGATCACCTGCCAGATGGCGTTCTGATCGAGGGGCTCGGAGCCGATGTTGACGGAGTGGATGACGCTCAGTGCGGTGAGCGCCAGCACCACGACGACGATGGGCAGGGTGAGGCGTTTCAGCACCCTGCGGGCTGTTTTCAGGCTTGCCAAAGAAGCTCCAGTGTCCACGAGCCCGTCCGCGAGGCTCTCAGTCGATAGAAACGAAGCTGCGGTCTTCGGACTCCGGATCTTCCTCGCCTGTGGCCTTCCCGGGTTTCCCCAGTGGCGTGAGTCGCAGGTTTGTCACCGTCACCGCTGCGCGTCAGTCCCGGATTCGCACCGGGTTCCCATGCCCTCTACGGGCCAGCCTCAAGGCGGAGGGTATCAGTTGAAGGACGAATCTGCCGCATCGGCGGCATCCCCGTCCACGGAACCCTCAGACGTCGAGGCCCGCGAACAGGTCGTCGGCGGGACCGTCGCCGGGGAAGGGAACCCCCGCGGCCAGTCGGTAGGCCTCGCCCGCGCCCTCGACGGTGCGCATGAAACGGAACATCTTCCACAGCGGGTGTTCCGGATCCACTTGGCTGCGGTGGGCCTCCAGGGCGGCCTGGCACAGGTCGGCGCGACTCGCGTAGGGAATCACCGCCGCGATGTGACGCGGGTCGATGGCGAAGCGGCGGCGCATGGCCTCCTCGTCCACGCCCTCGGGCAACGGCAGACCCAGCTCGCGGGCCTTCTCCGCGGCCCGGAGCCACGCCTGCGGATTGTGGCTGATCCACAGCACCCGGCTCACCTGCCACGACTCTCCCAGGTCCGGCCGGTACGACGACACCCCCGCCAGCAGCGTGGCGTACATGGTGACGCGGTGCGCCTGGATGTGGTCGGGGTGGCCGTAGTTGCCGTTCTGGTCGTAGGTGGCGACCACCTGGGGCCGGCGGTCGCGGATCAGGGTGACGAGATGGTTGGAGGCCTCCAGCAGGTCGGCGGCCCAGAACGCGCCGTCGGGCAGCTCGTCGCGGGGAATCGCGCGGCCCTCGTCGTCGGTGGTCATGCCGGAGTCGTGGTACCTGCCCATGCCGCCCAGCCACACGTGGTCGGTGACGCCGACGATCTCGAGCGCCCTGTTCAGCTCGTCGATGCGGTGCGCGCCCAGCTCGGAGGGGCTGTAGTGCTCCCACTCGGGCACCAGGATCTCGCCCAGCTCACCCAGGGTGCAGGTGACCAGCGTCACCTGGGCGCCCTCGTCGACGTAACGCGACATGGTGGCGGGCGACTGCGACGACTCGTCATCGGGGTGGGCGTGGACGAACATCAAACGGCGATCAGACACGCGGGCAAGGATAGCCCCGGGATGATGCAACAAAAGTGTCCCGGGAAAGTGGTTTCCCGGGAAGCGGCCAGAAGAACGGGTTCTGGTGAGGCTGCCCCCTGGTCGTCGGCATGGGCTGGGAGAGGCGGGAGGTCTGTCTTGCCCGCTGCTGTGTGCCGGGGCCGAGCAACAGGATGACGACGTTGACGAAACACCCGAGGCCAATCGGGCCAAAGGGTTCAGTGAAGACCCTGTGAGTCAGGTCATGGGTATCGAATGGCGTCAGGAAACCCGCTTCGCCCACCGCCGGGTTGCGGGCTTGCACAACAGGACGAGGTTGCTGATGGCCAGCCCTAGGCCGACCAGCGCGCAGAAGATGATGATCACCAAACCCGCGGCACTCGAATTCATGTTCCGTATCGACCAGATGATCGACTCAAGGGCCAGCAGCATGATCACCACATAGAAAGCCGTCAGGGTGAGCTGTGCTATGACGGCGGACAACAGTACCGTGTAACCCTTTCCCTTGAGAAATGTGATTCCGGCCACGAGAAGGGCGATCACGGTGGCGCTGGTCGCCAAGCCCGAGGGCAACAAAATGGTGATCGATGCCTTCATGGGTCCAGCGGAATCGCCTTCCACTTCGAGGATCTTGGCTACGGTGAAAAGGGTTGCGATCGCTGGAAACAGTCCCAAGGAACCACTGATGATTCCGAGTACGGCTGCGGTGGTTGCCGGTCCAGGGCGTTTCGGACCTTCGGGCTGGCGATGCGCCCCGTACAGGGGGGGAACCTGCCGGGATGGTGCCGTGTTCTGGGGCATCGGGGCGTGGAACTGGCTGTGAGGGGTGGGCGACGACTCAGGGCTTGAGTTTTGGGGCGGACCGGGCTGCTGGAATGGCGGGGCGGCCAGGAAATCGGGACCTGGAGGCCTTGGGTCGGAAGAACCTGCGCAACTCATTCGCGAGCCTTTCTGAGGGGGTCACATTTCAGCGCGCACCGTACCGGTTTACAAGTTGTCGTCCTTCAGGTCGGTTTACGGAGTCCAGACCTCGGCTATCTTCGCCAGGACCTGGCGGTTGGCGAGAGCAGCAGGCCGATGATGGAGGCTGCCAGGCCCAGTCCGACGATCACGGCGAACAGGATGAGCCCACTGAAGGCCGATGTCAGCTGTTGGACCCCCCTGTTCGTGTAATTGTCGAGATCCAGAAGCTGTGGAATCATCAACAGGATCGTCGGGAAGAGCAGGGCCATCGCGGCCTGCGATACGGCGCTGATTAGCAGCACGGCACCTCCCTTGCCCTTCAAGAAGGTGATTCCGCTTGTCAGGAGGGCGACGGCGGTGAGGAAGGTGCCGAAAGCCTCGATGTAGGAGAGCACGAGTAGAGCCGAAGGACCCGGCGAGGCGCCGATAAATGCCACCGCGCCCTGGAAGCTGGATGTGAAAGCGATCGCGAAGAAGCCCATGAAGATACCCATGCCGCCACCGACGATTCCCAGCACGGACGCGGCCGTCGCGTTGCCGGGGCGCCTCGGTTTCTGCGGCACCGGGACGTAGACGGGTTCGTAGGGCTGCGGAAACTGTTGACCGTAGAACTGCCCGTAGGGCTGGGCGTACGACTGCCCGTGCGGTTGGCCCTGGCCCGATGGCACCCCTCCGGGTTGGTGAGGTGCCTGGTTTGGCGGGTAGCCGGGGCCCGGGAATGCCGGATTGGGCGGATACTGATTGGTCATGCGTCTCAGCCTTTCCGCGTCGCTACAGACGTGATTGCGATGACTTCACCTGTTTCCAACAAAGAAATGAAGTCAAAGTGGATTCGGATCGCCTACTTCCTCCACTGCTTTGCCACTGGCGTGAACAGCAGGTAGATGGTGAAACCGGCCATACCCAAACCGATGACAGGACCAAGGTAGGTGAGCCCGTTTTGGACGGCGTACTTGTTCATCAGGCTGGTGGTCAGGTCGATCAGGGACAGGGCGGCCTGTGCGAATGCGCCGTAGAGCAGCACGGGGTATCCCTTGCCCTTGAGGAACATGATGCCTCCCACCAGGAGGGCGACGGCGGCGAGGAACGTGCCGAAGGCGGCAAAATAACGGAGAAGGGTGTACAGGCCCTCGTTGACCCCGAGCACGCTGGCCGCGACTTGAATGGCGGAAAGGCCGGCGATGTAGGCGAACCCGAGGATGATTCCGAGACTTCCGCTGACGATTCCGAGCACGGAGGCCCCGGTGGCGGCGCCGGGACGCTGGGGGCCGTAGGCGCTGTAGGGGCTGAAGGTCGACTGACCGTAGGGCTGCATGGTCGGTTGACCGTAGGGCTGTGCGGTCGACTGACCGTAGGGCTGCATGGTCGGTTGACCGTAGGGCTGTGCGGTCGGCTGGCCGTAGGGCTGCGCGGCCGGTTGACCGTAGGGATTGGGTGTCTGCTGACCGTAGGGCTGCGAGGTCGGCTGACTCGACGGATCGTACGGGTTGGGGGATGTTGGTCCCCCCTGGGGCTGGAAACCAGGTTGCTGAGGTGGATACGGGTCGCTCATATGCGCAAGCCTTTCTGTGGAAATCCAAGCACAACTGTAGCGGCTTGGGGGTTAGCCGCGTCCAGAGGCGGGACGGGGGTGCGTGGCCGACCCGATCCGTGGGGGTTTCGGACCTGAGTGTCCGAAACCCTCGGAACCGCGTGTAATGATGTCTCACATGGACGTTTCCTATATGGCTCCTGTGCAGCCCGAGAACTGGGGGCATGCCGAGTGGCCACTCGGTGCTCACCTAACCGACGAGGGTGCCACCTTCGCGGTCTACGCCCCCGATGCCAGCCGGGTTCAGCTTGACTTCTTCCCCCAGGCCCTGGGAGCCGACTCCGTCGCATCCTTCCTGATGTCGGAGGGTCCCGACGGGGTCTGGCGGGCTCATGTGCGCGGTGTCTCCGAGTGCGACCTGTACGGTTTCCGTGTCTGGGGTGGGAACTGGCCCTGGGACCCCGCCTGGAGACCCGGCAGCTCAGCCGGTTTCATCGCCGACATCGATGAGTACGGCAACCGTTTCAACCCCAACAAGGTGATGTTCGACCCCTACGCCCGGGAAATCACCCACACCGTCTATTCCGACGCGATCCTGGAGACCGGGCTCGACGGCGGTGCCTTCGGTACCGGCCCGGACGACTACCGGGGCGCGCCCCGCCGCGAGACCGACACCGCCCACATCGCACCCAAGGGCGTGATCCTGCGACCCACCAGCCCGGCGTTCACCAAACCGAAGCTGCCCGGCGAGAAGGCTGCCATCTACGAGGCGTCGGTCTCGCAGCTGGTCGGGCACCCCTCCATCGTCGAACTCGGCACGCTGCTCAGCGGCGAACCGGGTTTCCAGGACGTGGTGAACATCCCCGAGGAATACCTGGGCACCTACCGGGGCGTCGGGATGATGGCGCCCTACCTGAAGGCGTTGGGCATCACCACCCTGGAGTTGCTGCCCATCCACGAGACCAACCAGTCCGAATCCGCGCGCGAGGGACACACGAACTCGTGGGGCTACATGACCCTGTCGTTCTTCGCCCCCAACCGCAAATACGCCCACGACAAGTCGCTGGGCGGGCCGACGCGCGAGTTCCAGCAGATGGTGGCCGCCTTCCACGAGGCCGGGCTGGAGATCTACCTGGACGTCGTCTACAACCACACCGCGGAGGGCGGCAACTGGGGTGGCGACCCGAACACCGTGGGATTCACCTCTCTTGGCGGGTTCGCCGCGGCCGAGTACTACGTGATGACGGACTCACACGCGCTGGTCGACGGCGCCACGGGCACCTCCAACCAGCTCAACTACTCCTCACCCGTGGCCCAGCAGCTGGTGCTCGACTCGCTCGAACGCTGGACCGTGGAGATGGGGGTCGATGGATTCCGGTTCGACCTGGCGACGGTGCTCGGCCGTAAACCCAACGAGGCCGCCCGCGAGGACTGGGACAACCAGAAACGCTTCTACACCGACCATCCGCTGCTGACCGCCATCGCCGAGTTCGCCGAGGAAAAGCAGATCGAGGTCATCGCGGAGGCGTGGGACCTGTGGGGCTACGAAGTCGGCAACTTCCCGCAGGGCTGGGCCGAGTGGAACGGCCGCTACCGCGACGCGGTGCGCCGGTTCGCAAAGGGCGACGGGAACACCATCGAGTTCCTGGAAGTCGTCAACGGCGATCACGACAACTTCGCCGACAACGGCGGACCCCAGAAAACCATCAACTTCATCGACGCCCACGACGGCTTCAACATGGCCGACCTGGTCAGCTATCAGGAGAAGAACAACAACCAGCCCTACCCGTTCGGCCCCTCCGACGGCGGCTCGGACGGCAACCTGTCGTGGGACTCCGGGGGGTCGCGGGAATTGCGGCGGCAGAGGATCCGCAACTTCCTGACCATCCTGTACCTGTCGCGCGGGGTGCCGATGTTCGTCGCGGGCGACGAGTTCGGCCGCACCCAGAACGGCAACAACAATCCGTGGGAGATCGACTCGGTGGCGATGTGGAACAACTACGCCATGATCCCCACCAACGCCCCGCAGCAGGTGCCGGTGGCGCCCGGCATGACGGACGCGTCGTACCACGACAACCTAGGGACGTTCGACACGGCACCGAACGTCAACGGGCTGCTCCGGTTCACCAGTTTCCTGGCGCACCTGCGGCAACGGCACGAATCGTTGCAGCAGAAACAGTACGGTGACCTGGTGCCCGACGACAGGGACGTCTCCTACCTGTTCCACACCCCGTCGCTGGAAGGGCATCCGCAGGACGGTGACCGGGCGCTCAGTGTCTACATCAATTCCCCCGGGGACAACTTCCTGATGATGGTCAACATGGCCGATGTGGAGGTCGGGTTCAGCGCGCCGGTTCCCGCCGAGGGCAGGGTGTGGCGTCGGCTGATCGACACGGGGGTCTGGGCCGAGCCCGCCGACAACTCCTGGCCGGAGGGCGAGGGAATGATCCTCGACGGCCAGGCGCAGGTGCAGCCGTGGTCGGTGGTGGTCTGGCACGACTCCCCGGCACCCGCTGGCGAGGCCGGCTGATCCAACTCCTCTGCCTCCTCCGCAACCGGGTCGGGTGGGTCCTTCGGGACGCCCGGCCCGGTTTCGTCCCACGGATTGCGGCTGTGGAGGGCGTGCCCTCTGTGAAGTAAATTAACAAGTGTTAGCCAAAGGTCGCGCGGGAACGTCATCTCGGAGCTGGGCGAACCGGACTGCGACGACGGGATGGCCCGTGCCGGAACCACATCCACAGGCCAGGAGGATTCCATGCGTCGTGACACCCGATCCGCCCTGCTGGACCTCCATCTGGAGCATTTCCGGAGACCCCACTTGGTGGGTGCCTGCCGGGCGAGGGTGAGGAGACGGCCGTGAGGGTCGTTCGGGGGTGCCTGTTGGGGGTCGCCGTCTTCCAGATTCTCTCGACGCTGCTCGGGGCGGTCGAGCTGCTGGTCGCGCCGCAGTGGTTCGCCCCGCTGCTCGACGCCACGGTTTTCGAGGGCCGGTACGTCCTGGCCGCCCTGCTCCTCGGGGTCGTCGTCGGCGGTTTCCAATGGGCCGCCGCCGTCGTCCAGCTGCGGATGAGGCGATGGCTTCCGCTGGGGCATGCGCTCGCCGGGACGGTGATGATCGGGTGGATCGCGGGCGAATGCCTGGTGCTGGACAGATTCATGTGGCCCCACGCGCTGTGGGGCGGGATGGGCGTCGCGCAGCTGCTGCTGGTACTGGTGCTCCTCGGTGTCCTGCGGCCGTTGCCCGGCTCAACCAGCTTCGGGGAGTTATCCCTCGCCGACTCCCCGTGACCGCTGGGCCACGCCGTCGGGGCCGTACGGCCACGGGCCGGTCCGCGGGATGGAGATGGCGGTCAGATCGGCCAGGTGCTCCGGCGCGAGGGTGAGTGATGCCGCGGCCAGGTTCGCCCGCAGCTGCCCGACGGTGCGGGCTCCGAGGATCGCGGTGGTGATGCCGGGTTGCGCGACCACCCAGGCCAGTGCGACGTTCGCCGGGGTGGTGTCGTTGTCGGCAGCGACCTGCCGGAGGGCGTCGAGGATCTCCCACGTGCGCTCGTCGCGGGCGATCCGGTCGTAGGCCTCGATGCCGCGCTGCGGATTCTCGCCCAGTCGGGTGGTGCCCGTCGGAGCGCCGTCGCGGGAGTACTTGCCCGTCAGCCAGCCGCCCGCCAGTGGCGACCACGCCATCACGCCCAGTCCCGCGTCGGCAGCCGAGGGCAGCATCTCCCACTCGGCCTCGCGTCGCAGCAGCGAGTACGAGGGCTGCAGCATGACGGGGCGGCGCAATCCCCGTGCGTCGCAGGCCCGCACGGCCCGCTGAACCTGCCAGCCCAGGTAGTTGGAGATGCCCCCGTAGCCGATCAGGCCGTCACTGACCGCCCGGTCCAGGAAGTCCATGGTTTCCTCGACCGGGGTGATGGGATCCCAGGAGTGCACGATGTAGAGGTCGATGTGATCGACCCGCAGGCGGCGCAGGCTTTCGGTGAGCGCGCGACGCAGGTGCCGCCGTGACGCCCCGAACGACCCACCGAGCGCCGACGTGGAGAAACGCCCCTTCGTCGTCAGCACCATCTCCCGGGTGATCTCCCGTGGCCGGGACCGGAGCCACTCGCCGACGATCTCCTCGGAAACGCCGTCGGCGTAGACATCGGCGGTGTCGATGAAATTGCCGCCCGCCTCCACATAGGTGTCCAGCATTGCCAAGGATTCCTCGGCCGGGGATTCCGCCCCGAAGGTCATCGTTCCCAGCGCCAGCGTCGAGACCGAAACTCCGCTGCTGCCCATTCGCCTGCGTTCCATGCCGCCTCTCCTCTCTGGTTTCCGATCCTACGTGGACCAGCCGTGCCTACGGGGTTGCCTCAGCTGGATTCCGATTTCGGGGGGCGGCCCGGGCGGCGAATGGGGGCGGCGTCACCCGGCAGGCGGCCGGCCCGCTTCAGGGCGTCTCGGAGCAGGTACTCGATTTGCGCGTTCACCGACCGCAGGTCATCGGCGGCCCAGCGCGCCAGGGCCGTGTGCACGGATGGATCGAGCCGGAGCAGCACCTGTTTGCGCTCCGGCCGATCCGCGGACCTCGGGGTCACTGATACAGCGATCCCGCGTTGACTATGGGTGTCGCCCGCGAGTCGCCGCACAGCACCACCAGGAGGTTGGAGACCATCGCGGCGCGGCGCTCGTCGTCGAGGACCACGACATCGGCGGCCTCGAGCTGGGTGAGGGCGTCCTGGACCATGGAGACCGCGCCCTCGACGATCTTCTCGCGGGCCGCGATGATGGCGGCGGCCTGCTGGCGTTGCAGCATCGCCTGCGCGATCTCGGAGGCGTAGGCCAGCGACGAGATCCGGGTCTCGACGACGCGCAGCCCGGCCAGAGCGATCCGCGCCGCCACCTCGTCGGCCATCTCCTTGGCGATCACCTCGGTGTCGCCGCGCAGCGTGATCGTGGTTTCCTGGTTGTCGTAGGGGTGGCTCATCGCGATGTGCCGCAGCGCCGCCTCGGACTGGACACGCACGAAGTCGATGTGGTCCTCGACGGCGTACTTGGCCTGGGCGGTGTCGGCCACCTGCCACACGACGATGGCGGCGATGTTGATCGGGTTGCCGTCGGCGTCGTTGACCTTCAACTCGTGGGTCTCGAAGTTGTGGACCTTCACCGAGATCTTCTTCTGGACGACGAACGGGACCACGAACCAAAGGCCGGGCTTGCGGACGGTGCCGATGTAGGAGCCGAAGAACTCCAGCACCTTCGCCTCGCCGGGGCTGAGCATGCACAACCCGGAGGCGAGGACGGCCAGTGCAAGCGCACCGATCCCGATGAGGATCGGCCCCAGGGGCAGGTTCTCGATGGCGGTCTGCTGGACACCCAGGGCGATCAATCCGACGGCCACGACGATTCCCAACAGGCCGACGGGTCCGGGCATGGTCCAGGCGCGGCGCTCCTGCACGTCGACATCCGGGGTGGAGGGAAGTGGAACGTTGGTGGTCATGTCGACTCCTTCTTCGTGATGTCAAAATGATATCAGATTTTTGGGTCGGGTTGAGCACCGGGAAAAATGACCGGGCCGGGCCGCTCGTTCCGCGGCCCGGCCCAACCGGTTTTGCCCATTTGAAGTTGGTTGAGCCGGCCTGCGAGCGTCAGCGAGCAGGCCGTGTCGAAACCTCTTGCGCGTGTCCGAGGACTCGTGGTCGGGTGGTTTCGACACGGGCCGCTCCTTCGTTGCGTCCCGGCTCAACCAGCTTCAGAAGAGAAGGGTGCTCGCGTCCCGGCTCAACCAGCTTCAGGCAGGGGCGCTCACGTCCCGGCTCAACCAGCTTCAGGGGGAGAGGCGTTTAGACCGCCAGGGACTTCAGCGCCTCGAAGGACTTGCGGGCGTTGTGGATGGGACCCTCACCGGGGGCGGGATCCTCGTCGAGCATGATGTCCTGCTCAAGCACCCAGTAGCCGTCGAAGCCCACCTCGTTCAGCAGGGAGACGATGGTGGCGAAGTCGACGTCGCCGTCACCGATGGGGGCGAACATCTCGGCCCTGATGCCCTCGCTCCAGGTGAGTTCCCCGGTCAGGAGCTTGTCGGTGAGCTCCTTGTGGACGTCCTTCGCGTGCACGATCGCGACCCGCTCCGGGTGGCGGCGCACGATGTCCACCGGGTCCGCGCCGCCCGCCATCATGTGTCCCGTGTCGAGGCACAGCCCGACGCCGGTCTCGTCGAGGATCCGCTCCACCTCGTCGGCGTTCTGGATCATGGTGCCCCAGTGCGGGTGCACGCACGCCGTCACACCGGCCTCGGCGCACACCTCGGCGATCCGGTCCAGGTTGCGGTACAGCGTCGCCCAGCCCTGCTCGTCGAGGACGGGACGGTCGTCGTAGCCCTCGCGACCCGAGTCGCAGGCCAGCACCAGCACCGACCCGCCCGCGACGCGGAACGCCTCCAGCTCCGCCTTGACGGCGGGGATCGGGTCGTGGTCGGGGTCGTGCATCACGGCCAGGAAGAACGCGCCCACCGGGGTCAGGCCGTGCGCCTTCACCGCGGCCGCGCGCGCCTCCGGCTCGACGGGCAGCCAGCCCTGCGGGCCGAACTCCGTGGCCGTCAACCCCAGTTCCACCATCTCGGAGAGCACCCGGTCGGGGTTCATCTGGAAACCCCAGCCCGGCACCTCACACACGCCCCACGAGATCGGGGCCCCTGCGATCCTCATTTCGTCACCTCCACGGTCTGTCCGCTGCGAGCGGAACGTTCTGCGGCCTCTGCCAGCACCAGCGCGGCCACGCCGTCCTCGACGGTCGGGGTCACGGGGGAGCCGTTGTTGACGGCGTCGATGAAGGCCGTGAGCTCATCGCGGTAGGCGTCAGCGTAACGCTCCAGGAAGAAGTCGAGGTAGACCTCCTGGGTGGCCGACCCCTTGGCGTCGTTGATGATCAGCGACGTGGAACGCAGGTTCTCGGTCACCAGCTCACCCTCGGACCCGAAGACCTCCACCTTCTGGTCGTAGCCGCTGGCGCAGTGACGGGTGTTCTTGATGATCGCGACCGCGCCGCTGGCGGCCCGCAGGGTCGTGACGGCGCCGTCGAAGTCGTCGACGTCGGCCAGCGCCGGGTCGAGTTTCTGCCCGATGGCGTTGACGGAGACGATCTCACCCAGGAAGAACCGGGCCTCGTCGAAGTCGTGGATGGTCATGTCCTTGAACACGCCCCCCGACTGCGCCAGGTACTCCGCCGACGGCGGGGCGGGGTCGCGGGAGATGATGGTGAGCTGCTCGATACGCCCGATCCGGCCCTCGGCGGCGAGCCGCTGGGCCTTCGCGATGGAGGGGTCGTAGCGGCGCTGGAAACCGACCATCACCGGCGGGTGCTCGAAGGTCGCGAGCTCGTCGGCGAGGGCGCGGGCCGCCTCGACGGAGGATGCGACGGGCTTCTCGCACAGCGAGGCCTTGCCCGCGCGGGCGGCGGCCAGGACGTGCTCGGCGTGCAGGGGGGTGGGGGAGCCGATGACAACCGCGTCCACGTCGTCGGCGGAGAAGGCCTCGGCGGCGTCGGCGGAGGCGCGCGCCCCGAGGGGTTCGGCGAGGGCCTTCGCGGCCTCGATGAACGGGTCACAGACCAGCACGAGCCGGGCCTGGGGATGGGCGGCGACGGTGGCGGCATGGACCTTGCCGATGCGACCCGCGCCTATCACTGCGATGCGCAGCATGGGGTTTCCTTCCTGGGAGTGAGATGCCCGCTGGGCGTGGGGGGCCGGTTCGCTGGCCCTAATGCCGGTTTGCTGGGCGTATTCACGTTTGCCTGCGCTACAGCGCAGGCAAACAGCAACAAGTCCAGCAAACCGGGTACAAGGCCAGCAAACCGGCTTGTCTCGGGGACCGGGTCAGGGTGCCGGGACGATGATGTCGCGCACCAGGGCGTCGAGGTCCGCGTCGGCGGCCAGGAACTGGCGCAGCGTCTTGCGGGTGGGTCCGAACTCCTCGAACTCCTCGACGGTCATGCCGTCGGGCTCGTAGGCGCGGACGAAGTCCGGGATGCGCTTCAGCTCGGCGATGTAGCGCGGATCGACGGGATCGGCGATGCGTTCGCGGGCGGTGTAGTCGGAATCGGCGATGATCTTCTGCCACTTGAATGGCGGGGAGACCACCACGTCGCCGCCGACGAACTCGGCCCACTGGTTGACGTTGCGGAAGGCTGCCGCGAGCACACGGGCGCGGTAACCGCGCTCCTGGAAGATCTGGTGGGCGCGCTTCATGGCGGCGATGCCCGCCCATTCGAGGGCCGACGGGTCGATGAAGATGCCGTCGCGGGCGACGACATGCTTCAGCCAGTCGTCGAGACGCCCCACCATGATCGTGACGACCGGCCCCATCTCGGAGGTGTCGTGCCCGGCGGCCTCGCGGGCCTTCAGGCCGCGTTCGATGGCCTCGGCGGCCTGCACGGCCTGCGGCACGGAGAAGGAGACGGTGACGTTGATCGAGACGCCGCGGGAGGTGGCGTCCTCAATGGCCTCAAGGCCGGTCTTGGTGGCGGGGATCTTCACCACGATGTTGCGGGCCAGGTTGTGGAACTCCTCGGCCTGGTCGGCGAGTTTCTTGGCGTCGCGGTGGAAACGCGGGTCGGTCTGCACCGACAGGCGGCCGTTGCGTCCCTTGTGCTCATCGAAGATGGGCTCCAGGAGCTTCGCGGCCTCCTGCGACATGTCCTTGACGGCCTTCCAGCCGATCTCGGACTCGCCCCAGGTGGGGTTGGCGTCGGCGATGGCCTGGATGCGCGGCGCCCACACGTCGAGGTGCTTCTTGATGGTGGTGTAGGCGATGACCGGGTTGCAGGTGGCGCCGACGCCACCGTACGAGATGGACTGGCGCAGCTCGTCCAGGTCGGAGGAATCGTTCCAGAGCGCCGTCGGGGTGTTGCGGGCGGCGTCCAGGAGAGGTCCTGGTGTGTATTCAATGTCAGTCATGGACTTCAGGCTCCTTCTCGGGGGTCGCGGCAGCGTCATCGCCGTCGTCGAACCAAGTCAACCCCAATGGCAACACCAAGTCAAGCGCTTGTAATGACAAAGAGCCGGGAGGGTGGGATCGGGATCCCATCCGAGGGGCGATTCGCCTTGTGGGAGGGCTGTTGCGCGTTCGCGACCCGCCGAGGATCAGCCGCTCCTCCGAGGAACGTCTCAGGTGTTGACGAGCTGGGAGACCCTGCCCTTGGAGATTCCGAGGATGGCGGCCGAATCCGCGACGGAGTAGCCAGCGCTGCGAAGCTTGCGTGCGACATCGCGCGATTGTTTGGCTGCGGCTTCTGTCGCAGATGCCGCGGCTTTTGTGGCGTTTCTCGCGGCGGCCACTTCGTCGGAAAGCTCTCCGAGATCGGGGATGATCGTGATCTCCCATGTGGAGTGATCGACCTTCTCGTTGAGGCTGTCGAGATAGTCGACAACCTGCCTACGAGCGTTGCCGAGGTCGCGAACAGCTGTGTGATGGTTGTCGTCGATCTCAAGTTCCCAACCCGCGCTCCAGCGGGATGCCGTTACGGTGAGAGCGTTCATGCCTTGCTCCTTTCGATCGCCCTGAGCGCATCGCGCGTGACCTTTGGCGACACATCCCGAGTCTTGGTGATGACGACCACGATTGGTCCCTTGCGCCAGATCTCGTGATCGCCTTTTCCCGGCCGCGACGTGAACCCGGCGTCCACCAGAAGCCGTGACAGGTCGCGGTATTTCATGGGCTTGGTCACATGGACTAATTTACCCTCCCTAAACCGAGACGACAAACGGGCCGGCACGTGCCTCTGGTGCCGAGTGGTGCGTTCACATCAGGACGTGAACAGCGAGAAGTGGAAGGAGTACAGGCTCGGGCGGTAGACGTGCTGGCCGAACTCGACCACCCGTCCGTCGGCGGCGTAGCCGGTGCGTTCCATCGTCAGCAGCGGCGCCCCCTCCTCCTCGCCCAGGGCCTCGGCCTCCTTCGCGTTCGCCTCGCGGGCGCCGATCACCTGGCGGGCGGAGGCCACCTCGACGCCGCGCGCCGCCAGGCAGCGGTAGAGGCCGCTCTCGCCGAGTTCCTGCCAGGTCGGTGCGATGTCGAGGGGAATGAGGTTCGTCATCAGCGCCAGGGGGTGGTCGTCGGCGTAGCGGAGGCGACGTACCGCAAGCAGCCCCTCGCCCTGGGGGATGCTGAGTTTCTCGGCCTCCTCCGGCGATGCCTCGCGCACCTCGTAGGAGAGCACCCGGGTGGTGGGGGAGAACCCGGCCTCGGCGAGGTCGTCGTTCAGGGAGGACAGCTTCATGGGGCGGTGCACGTGGGGCGGGGTGACGCGGGTGCCCACTCCGCGACGGCGCGTCAACAGCCCTCGCGAGGCCAGTTCCTGCAACGCCCGGCGGGCCGTGGGTCGGGCCACGTCCAAGCGGGTGGCCATCGACACCTCGTCCTCGATCATCGCCCCTGCGGGTAGCGCCCCGGACAGGATTGCGGTCTCGATCGGTTTCGCGATCTGCTGGTACAGGGGGACCTGGGAATCGCGGTCCAGCGTGATCTCCGGTTCGTAGGTCGGTTCCATGATGTGGTCCTCGGGCCAGAACGTGCTTTGTTTCGGCGTGACAGATAGGTGACGGTTTGGATTGATCATACAAGCCGGATGACTGTTCGCGGTGCGCGGAACGGGAAGTATGTCCTGACATAGGTTGACTGGGGTCCTCCGCGTGGGCAGACTGGAACAATCCCCGACCTTGAGGAGCCATCCCCGAAATCAAGGAGTCATCACCGTGGATGAGCCGGTACTCGACGTTTGCACCATCGGCAGGTGCGGGGTGGACCTGTACCCGCTGGAGATGAACACCCACCTGGAGGACGTGACGCGGTTCGGCAAGTTCCTCGGTGGCTCGTCTGCGAACGTGGCCGTCGCCGCGGCCCGCCTGGGGCATTCCGTCGCCTGCGTCACCGGGGTCGGCGACGATCCCTTCGGCCGTTTCGTCCGTTCCGAGTTGACCCGGCTGGGCGTGGACGCCCGGCACGTCGTGGTGAACCCGGCGTTCAACACCCCCGTCACCTTCTGCGAGGTCTTCCCGCCCGACAACTTCCCGTTGTTCTTCTACCGCCAGCCCACCACCCCCGACCTGGAGATCGGCGTCGACGACCTGCCCGACGAGGTCGCCACGGCCCGCATCCTGTGGCTGACCGTCAGCGGCCTGTCGGTGGAGCCGTCGCGGTCGGCCAACCACGAGGCGCTGCGACGCCACCACGGCAACGGCATGAGCATCCTCGACCTCGACTACCGGGCGCGTTTCTGGCCCAGCGAACAGGAGGCGACCGCACAGGTCCAGCAGGCCCTCGACCACGTCGACGTGGCGATCGGGAACCTGGAGGAGTGCCGGATCGCGGTCGGCGAGACCGACCCGGATGCCGCGGCCCTCGCGCTGCTGGAACGCGGGGTGGAAGTGGCCGTCGTGAAACAGGGAATGATGGGAACCCTGGTGCGCACCGCGACGGAGCGGGTCTACGTGCCCGTCACGAACGTCCAGGTCCGCAACGGGCTCGGCGCGGGCGACGGCTTCGGCGGGGCCGTGTGCCACGGCCTGCTGCAGGGCTGGGACCTGGCCAGGACGTTCGCCTTCGCGTCGGCGGCGGGTGCCATCGTCGCGTCACGGCTGGAGTGCTCCACCGCCATGCCGCGTATCGACGAGGTGGAGCGTTTGATGGCGGCCAACCCGCAGGTCGTCCCGGTCGTCAGCAGAATCCGGCACTGAGGAGGAAAACATGGACAACGAAACCCACGTGATCAAGGCGGGAAGCACCGCCCACGGCCAGTTCGAGACCGACGTCAGCATCGAACGCGCCGGTTGGGAGTGGAGCTCCATCCGCGTGCTGGCGCTGCCCGCGGGCGGATCGGAGACGGTGACCTCCGGGGTCTCCGAGCTGCTGGTGCTGCCGCTGTCCGGGGGCTGCACCGTCGAGGTGAAAGGCGAAACCCACGTGCTCAACGGCCGCGAGGAGGTGTGGAGCGCCATCACCGACTACCTCTACATCCCGCGCGAGACCACGTTCACGGTCCGCAGCGAATCCGGGGGGCGGTTCGCGCTGCCCGCGGCGAAGGCCACCCGCGACCTGCCGGTGCGGTACTGCCCCGTCACCGAGGTGGTCACCACCCTGCGCGGCGCGGGTCCGTGTTCCCGTCAGGTCAACAACTACGCGCTCGGCAACGACCTGGAGACCTCCCACCTGCTGGCCTGCGAGGTGCTGACCCCGGGTGGCAACTGGTCCAGCTACCCGCCCCACAAGCACGACGAACACAACGAGGTGGAACGCATCCTCGAGGAGATCTACTACTACGAGGTGCGGCCGGGGCTGAACGGGTCGCCGGGGATGGCGTTGCAGCGCATCTATCCCTCGGGCCACGAAATCGACGTGTGTGCCGAGGTGCACTCCCGCGACGTGGTGACGATGCCGCACGGCTACCACGGCCCGTCGGTGGCCGCGCCCGGATACGACCTCTACTACCTCAACGTCATGGCCGGGCCCGCCGAGGACTCCACCTGGCTGATGACCGACGATCCCGCATACACCTGGATCCGCGACACCTGGGCCTCCCAGGACGTTGATCCCCGGCTCCCCATGACCCCTCTCAACTAAGGAAACCCAGTGTCAACAGTGCGTCTCACCGTCGGGCAGGCGGTCGTCCGCTTCCTCGTCAACCAGTACACCGAACGCGACGGTATCGAGCGGCGTCTCATCGCGGGTGCCTTCGGCATCTTCGGGCACGGCAACGTCGCCGGGATCGGCCAGGCCCTGCTGCAGAACGATCTCGACCCCACCCCCGAGGGCGAACGGATGCGCTACATCATGCCCCGCAACGAGCAGGGCATGGTGCACGCCGCCGCGGCCTACGCCAAGACCACGAACCGGCTGAGCACCTGGATGTGCACCGCCTCGATCGGCCCCGGGTCGCTGAACATGGTCACGGGCGCGGCCCTGGCCACGACGAACCGGCTGCCGGTGCTGCTGTTCCCCTCCGACCAGTTCGCCACCCGCTTCCCCGACCCGGTGCTGCAGCAGGTCGAGGACCCGGTCTCGCCGATGACCGCCGCCACCGACTGCTTCCGTCCCGTCTCGCGGTTCTTCGACCGCATCGAACGGCCCGAGCAGCTCATTCCGTCGCTGCTCGCCGGGTTGCGGGTGCTGACCGATCCGGTTGACACGGGCGCGGTGACCATCGCCCTGCCGCAGGACGTGCAGGCCGAGTCCTACGACTTCCCCGTCGAGTTCTTCGCGCGACGGGTCTGGCACGTGCGCCGCCCACCGGCCGAGGCCGCCGCCATCGAACGGGCCGCCGCGATCATCCGGGATGCGCGCAGACCCCTCGTCGTCGCGGGTGGTGGCGTGATCTACGCGGAGGCGTCGAAGCAGCTGCGGGCTTTCGCGGACGCCACCGGGATTCCCGTCTCCGACACCCAGGCGGGCAAGGGCGCGATCAACCACGACCACCCGGCCGCGGTCGGTGGGGTCGGGTCGACGGGTGCCGCCTCGGCCAACGCCCTGGCCGACGAGGCCGATGTCGTGATCGGCATCGGGACGCGCTACTCGGATTTCACCACCGCCTCGCACACCCAGTTCAAGAACCCGGATGTGAAGTTCGTCAACATCAACGTCGCCGCCTTCGACGCCGCCAAGCACAGCGCCGAGATGGTGGTCGGCGACGCGCGCGAGTCCTTGGAGGCGCTGACCGCGGCCCTCGACGGGTACCGGGTCGGTGACGACTACACCGGGCGCATCGCGGAATTGAAGGCGGAGTGGGCGAAGGTCACGCACGAGTGCTACCACCGTGATCAGACCCCGCTGCCCGCGCAGACCGAGGTGTTCGGGGCGCTCAACGAGCTGATGGGCGACGGGGACGTCGTCATCAACGCCGCCGGTTCGATGCCTGGCGACCTCCAGTGCCTGTGGCAGGCCCCCACCCCGGAGCAGTACCACGTGGAGTACGCCTTCTCCTGCATGGGCTACGAGATCCCCGCGGCGATGGGTGTGAAACTGGCCAGGCCCGAGGCCGAGGTGGTCTCCATCGTCGGCGATGGCACCTACCAGATGCTGCCGATGGAGCTCGCGACCATCGTCCAGGAGAAGATCAAGGTCATCTTCGTGCTGCTGCAGAACTACGGCTTCGCCTCCATCGGGGCGCTGTCGGAGAGCCACGGGTCGCAGCGTTTCGGCACCCGCTACCGCACCGGTGAGACCCCCCACAACGCCGACGGCGACCTGCTTCCCGTCGACATCGCCACCAATGCGGAGTCGTGGGGCCTGAAGGTGCTGAGGGTCCACGGCATGGACGAGTTCCGCAAGGCCTATGCCGAGGCGGTGGCCTGTGAGAGTCCGGTGATGATCCACATCGAGACCGACCTGTACGGCCCCAACCCGCCCGGTTCCAGCTGGTGGGATGTGCCGATCTCGGAGGTTTCGCGCATCGAGTCGACGCAACAGGCCCGCACCTGGTACGAGGGCAAGAAGACCGACCAGCGCCACTATCTGCGCTGAACCTCGGCGGGGCCGCCCTGAAAGGAGGGCGGCCCCGCCGCCGTTCGGAGGCCCGTCGGGATCGGGGGAGGATGTGGCTGGTTGGGTCGGGTGAGGGGGAGCAGCGCTGCGATCGTTGATGCCCGGGGTGATGTGGTGGGTGGAAGTGGAAAGGGGCGGCTGTACTGATGAGGGCGAGGACATGGGTCTTGCGGGCTGGCGCCGTGGTGGTGGCGGTGTTGGTCGTTTGGTTGTGGGGGCGGTTTGTTCCGGATCCGGCTGTGCTGCCTGACGGGGAGACGCGGATCTCGTCGTCGGGGCGGTACACCTCGGAGTTCCTCGCCGAGGAGATCAATGGGAGACGCAATGTGTATCCGGTGATCAAGAATTCGGCGGGTGAGGTGTTGTGGAGTGATGATAGGCGTTATCTCATGAGCGCGCATCCGGTGGGGGTGGTGTGGCAGGAGGATGCCGACGTGTTGTGGCTGTTGTCTGGCGATATTGGTACTTCGCGTGTGGTGGAGAAGGACGGGGAGTGGGTCAAGGAATGGGACTGGGACACGCTGCCTCCCGACATCGAGAAAATCAAGAAGAGCTGATGACGGCAGGGCTGCAATCGGATGCCGGACCTCCGGAGCCCTGGGAGCTGTCGCGCATCGTCGCAGTTTGTTGCGTAGGCATGCTTACGCATACCGACTCGATGCGTATTTATCCTCGCGGCGCTCTGTAAGTCGCCGGATGCTCTCCTGGGGTTCCCGTAACCGGAATACCCTGACTTCCGGGAGGAGTTGGTGAACGGGGCGAAGCGGCCCCGTCTCGTCGCCCCGGCTCCAGTGACAACCCGGAGAGGAGGACAGGGGATGTCGAGCGCCATCACCGTCAGCGGACTGAGAAAAACATACGGGAGTTTCGTGGCGGTCGACGACGTCGACCTGCAAGTGGAAAGTGGGGAGGTGTTTGCCTTTCTCGGTCCGAACGGTGCCGGTAAGACGACCACCATCGACATCCTAACGGGTGCGCAGCGACGTACCAGCGGTACGGTGAGCGTACTGGGACGTGACCCGCAGAACGATGAGCGCGAATGGCGCGCTCAGGTGGGGGTGGTGCCGCAGGGCACGGCGGATTATCAGGAACTCACGGTCCACGAGGTAATTGACCATTTCGCCACGTTCTACCCCGACCCCTTCCCGACCGAGCAGCTCATAGACATGGTCGGTCTCAGGGCCAAGACCAAGACCTACACCACCAAACTCTCGGGCGGGCAGCGCCGGCGCCTGGACGTGGCGGTGGGTGTGGTCGGCCGGCCTCGGCTCCTCTTCCTGGACGAGCCGACTACTGGGCTCGACCCGGAGGCCCGGCGTGAGGCGTGGGAACTGGTGCGCCTGCTCACCGGTGAGGGAATGACTACGGTGCTGACCACCCACTACCTGGACGAGGCGCAGGAACTGTCCCAGCGGATCGGTGTCATCGCGGGTGGGCGGATGTTGCACGTCGGTACCCTGGACCAGCTGGCCCAGTTGACCGGTAGCCGGCATCGTGTTTCCTACGATCTCGATCCCCTGGTCGAGGTGCCGCCGGGTTTGGCGACGAGACTGGAAAGCGAACCCCACAGCTGCCTCTATGCCACCGATGAGCCGACGGCGCTGCTACGGCTGCTGCTGGATGCAGCACAGCGACGAGGAATAGCGGAAATACCCGGCTTACAGGTCACCCAGCCCAGCCTTGAGCGGATCTACATAGACATGATCGAACAGGCGAAGGAGCAGCGATGAGCAGCGAATTTACGCAGGTTTCGATGGCAACGGCTCCTAGGGCCGGTGCCGCGACGCGCAAACGACTCCCCGGGTTGGTTGAGGCGAGTCTGGCGCGGTCGCGGGTGGAACTGTTGACGTTCTTCCGCAATTGGATGTCGCTGATTTTCAACATGGCCCTTCCGGTGCTGTTGATGCTCGTTTTCGGTGCCGTTTTCAATCAAAAAATACCGGGAACCAACGTTGATTATCGCCTGTTGTTCATCTCCGGGATGATCGGTGTCGGTGTGATGAGTACCACATTCCAGTCGCTGGCGCTCAGCGTCACCAGTGACCGGGACGAGGGTCTCATCCGCAGGTTGGCCGCGTCCCCGATGCCGAGGGTCGCCTATTTTGTCGGGATCACGGTCAAGGCGCTCATTACGACGGTGTTCGAGGTCATCATCCTGATGGTTCTGGGAATGGTGCTCTACGGCCTTCCGATGCCGTCCGACGCCGTGCGCTGGCTGACCTTGGTGTGGGTGGTCCTGCTCGGGGTGAGTTCCTGTTCGCTACTCGGTATCGCGTACACGGCGCTGATCCCCAATTCCCGGGCCGCCCCCGGCGCCACCACCCCTCCGTTCATGATTCTTCAATTCGTTTCAGGGGTGTTCTTTCCGCTCTCGATGATTCCCGCCGTGCTCACCAGCATCGGCTACGCCTTCCCCCTGTTGTGGATGGCGAAGGGTCTGCGGTTCGTGTTCCTGCCGGATTTCTTGGAGTCGGCCGAGCCGAGCGGGTCCTGGGATCTGGGTCTGGCGGCTGTCATCCTGATCGCCTGGACCGTAGTGGGTGGCATTCTGGCCGCTTTCGCCTTCCGTTGGCGTGGTCAGCGGGTGAAGTGAAATCCGCGGCAGCGTCCTGCTTGGGTGTGCTGCTGGGAATGACCGGGTGGGGGGCGGCTGCCCGCCCCGCCCGGTATCGTGCCAAGGGTCCTGTCTCCGTAGTTTTTCTGGAGGCGGGACCCTCGACGTTTTTCATTCAGGGCTTGCTGTTCATTCCTGATGAACTATTGCTGAGTGTGAAAACTATTCTTGCTCGCGATAATTTTTCTTGACGAACTCGGTCAGCTCGCATCTATTGGATATTCCGAGGCGGCGATAAATGTTTCGTAAATGGGTGTCCACCGTGCGTTTGCTCAGGAACAGCGCCTCAGCGGCCTGCGCATTGGTGCATCCCGCGGCCACCTGCTCGGCGACCTTCTGCTCGCTGACGCTGAGTTTCGGGGGCTCGTCTCCGGTTCCCGGGTGAATGCCGTCGCGATGGATGGGGATGTCCGAGAAGTCGTTCACGGAGCGCCACGACTCCTCTGCGGCGCAGATGTCGTTTCGGAGGCATTCCGCCATCGCGTCCTCGTGGCAGGAAACAAATATGGTTCTGAGCTGGTGTTGCCAGTCCAGGATCAAGGGGTTCGTGAGTTTCGCCGAGGCCAGCAACCGGCCGGTGGCGAAATGTTTGTCTATGGCCAGTTGGACACTGCCCCTGCGGTGATCCAGATCCGCGGCGCAGTAGGTGGCGAACACGCGGAGAACGATGTGGGCCCTTTCGTAGAGCGGCGAAAGCGTTCCTGAGCTGCTGGAGTCCTTGCACAGGTAGCGCATCGCGAGTTCGCAGAACTGCCCGACGGCGGAGGCCCGCATGGCCTTGGCCACGCCGACAACGCGTGCGAGCAGTTCGCGGGCCAGTCTCAGGTCCCGGCGGTGGAAGGCGACCAGCGAATGAACGATGAGCACCCAGGTGTGCTCGGACCTGCGGGTGCTCGCGAGCGACCGTGCGCGCCAACACCACATCGAGGCCTCATCCGTCCTGGCGTTCATGCTCATGGCCAGCCCTGCGAGGCAACAGGCCATGAGCGGCAGCCCACCCGGGGACAAACCCTGCTGTGCGACCAGTTCGCGCAGCTGGGCGCCCGCGGAGCGCCGGGTGAAGGCGTGAAGGCCCGCCACGCCCGCCCGCATGACGGGGGCCGATGGATGATCACGGCGCGACATGGCGACGATTCGCCGGAGTGTGCGGCGGCGACGTTCGGGTTCGGTGCATGTGGTGGCCGGTGAGGTGATTATCCACGAGAGTGCCGCCGTGACAATTCGGGGATCACGCGGGTCAAGCGTCCCCAGAGCCCTTTCCGCCAATTGTGCCGACAGGACTGGATGTTCCAGGGCGACCAAGGGCGACAACACGTCGTAAGCGGCGTCAGGTAAACCGTCTGCGGCAATGAGCACCTCCAACGCAACCCCGAGCGCCGTCAAATCAATATCGGAACATATCGTGGCCAGCCGCGTGGCGGCCTTTCCTGCCGATTCATCCTTGAGGAATCGCGGCAGGGAACGCAGGATGTGGTTCCTTCCGCGAACATCGGCTGCATCGACCACCCGCCGGATCACATCAGCGACTTCCGGTCTCAGGCAGGAATCCGTGTCCCCGGTGAACAGTTCGAGCAGACCGAGGTGATGCCCCTCGTTCACCGAGCCATCGTTCAGCAGGGGCATCAGGGCACGCCGGGCGGTGTCGAAGGTTTCGGCGTCGAGGTGTGTTCGCAGGCGCTGCCACAAGGCGGCATCCAAGTCCGGGGAAACCGGTTCCGATGAGATGGCCAACACCATGCGCCGGGCGTAATGGGTGCCCAGGCTGGTGCTCTCCAGCACCCGGTCGACCTTCACCGTGGAAACCCGATCCCCGCGCAGCGCGAGGCACAGGAGAAATATCGCCTGGTCGTGGGACCGGGGGAGCTGGGTGCGCACGACGTGGGTTATCGCGTCGGCCAGCGAATCGACGACGGCCGCCGTCGAGACCAGTTCGCCGTCCCTGGTGTGGCACAGCGCCGCCAGGAAAAGGTGCACCAGGATGGGGTGGCATTCGCAAAGGGCCTCGATCATCGCCCGGTGAACGTTCAGGGCATTGCCGGTCTGTGACCGGACCGTGCGCCACACCTCCTCGGGGGGCATTGTGCGATGCAGCAGCAGCTGCGGTTTCAGATGGCTGAGGCGCGCCACGAGATTGAACTCGTCCTCGGTGTCCTCCGTGGCGATCACCACGTGCACGCCGTGCTGCACCAGGGTTTCGACGTGGGATGTTGGAGCGGGTTTCGTGCGGAACATCCCGCTGCCGTCGATACGGACGGTCCCGACCCCCAGATCGACGATGCGGGTGGACCAGGAGTCGCCGGGGAGCGTCGTTGCTTCCACCTGGCCGTCGCAACGACGCTGGAAGAGGACGATCTCATCTCCATCGGGAGAACTGATCAGCTGGACCCGGCATTCCGGTTCAGCAGCGGCATCCAGCACCGTCCCGGACTCTGGGAGCTCCCACGCGGCTGATGCCGGGACGATGCTCAACGAGCCATGCCGACGGGCCCGGTCGCGAGGCGCCTTGACCCCATCCACCACCTCGACGGTTTCCGTTTCCACGATGATGCCTTCCATCCTCCTCGGGTGTCGTCCGTGACCTCCGGTACGTCAACCGTAGTAATTCCAGAGCCGATGCGGGAGAGGAAAAACGGAAAACTTAACTTCCGGTCGGGGGAAGGGTGCGGTTGCGATCCTGGGTGTTCTTGACCCGTGGCGACGAGGATCCGCGGAGCATCGGCGTGCGGTTCCCGGACCCCGTGACCTCCGGGGCGGGGCTCCCGCGGGATCGCAGGGAGCCGCGTCACCCCTTGCCAGAGACGTGATGAGTGGTTTCCGGGGGTGTGAATCGTGCCGCTCGTGTCTTGCTAGACTCCTCCCGCTGATCACCGTTGACGATCAGCTTGGTCACAAGGAGTTTGAACGTGGCACTGCCCTGGATCGAAATTGTTGAATGTCTCGACCCGGACCCTCAGCTCGTGCTGTGGCGCTACCCGGATCCCGACGGGCGGATCAAGTCCGGGGCGAAACTGATCGTCCGGGAGAACCAGAACGTCCTGCTCCTGGCGAAGGGTCAGGCCGCCGGTGTCTACCTGCCCGGCACCCACACCCTCCCGACCGGCAACATCCCGGTCCTGTCCAACCTCGCGGGATGGAAGTACGGGTTCGCGTCGCCGCACATCTACGACATCTTCTACATCGCGACCCGCCAGTTCGTCGACCTCAAATGGGGAACCCCGGCGCCGGTGATGATGGCCGACGAGAAGTTCGGGCAGGTCCGGGCGCGCGCGTTCGGGTCCTACTCCGCGCGCATCACCGACATTCCCCGGTTCTTCCGGGAGTACGCCGGCGCCTATCCGGTGCTGACGATCCGCGACCTCGAGGTCCAGCTCCGCGACTACATCGCCGCGAAGTTCGGTGAGGTGCTGGCCACCCAGCGGATCTCCGTCCTTGACGTCGCCGCGAACCTGTCGGCGGTCAACGCGCGCCTGCAACCCGCCATCGCCCCCTACTTCCTGGACCTGGGGGTGACGCTCACCCAGTTCACCGTGACCTCGGTGACGCTGCCCGACGAGGTCAACGAGTACTACGACAAGGTCACCAGCATGAACATGATCGGTGACATGTCGCGGTTCCAGGCCTTCAACACCGCCATCGCGACCGCCAACCCCAACACCGCGGTCGGGCAGGGCGTCCAAGGGGGAATGGCCATGGGCATCGCGATGGGGCAGGTGCAGCAACAGCTCGGCGCCCCGGCCCAGCAGGGTTTCCCCGCCCAGCCGATGCAGCCGACGCAACCGGCTGCGCCCACGCCGTCCACGGGGACGGACGATCCCGTCGAGCGACTCGCGAAGCTGAAGAGGATGTTCGAGGCCGGGCTCATCACCGCGGACGAGTTCAACGCCAAGAAGTCGCAGATCATCGAGGCCCTGTGATGGCCGAGTCGTTCGTCGAGAGGATGCGCCGCCAGGCCGTCTCCGCGCCCAGGTCATCGATCCAATTCGAGGAGGAGAGGACGCGCGCCGAGACCCGCACCTGCCCCGACTGCGGTGCGCCGCGGTCCGAGGCCGACGGGATCGGGGAGTGCAGCTACTGCGGGCACGTCTTCGTGGCCGCCCTCGCCACCGAATACGCCCGAAACCCGCAGGAGTGCCCGTGAGCCACTCCAGCAACCAGCTCAACGCCCTCATCCCGCGCCTCGAGACGTTCCTGGGCAAACTGACGGCCCGCGCCCGCGAGGTGGCCGCCGAGGCGGCTGCCGCCTTCGCGGAGATGAAAGCCTCCGGTGACGAGAACACCAGCGTCGCGGCCCACACCCTCCAGGCCGGGGTGACCTCCCAGATCACAGGACTGGCGAACAAGGGCCGCGAGGTCTTCGAACAACAGTTCAAGGTGTTCGAGACGATCGACGACCCCGCGACCGAGGCCGCCTACGAACGCCTCGAGGAGTGGTTCGAGGCGTGGGAGGACAGCCTTGAGACCATCGCCGAGGAGGCCTTCGCCGCCCCCGAGGCCAACCACGACCAGGCCGTCTGGGAGCAGGCCGTCGCCGAGTGGCGTGCGATCCGGCTCACATGCTCCCAGTGCGGGGCCCCCGTGCCGGTTCCTTACCTGTACCCCGTCGCGGTCTACCTGGGGTGCCGGGGATGCGGTTCCCGCACCACCTTCACGCCGTCCTCGACCATGGTCGCGGCGACACGCGTCACCGCCAGGAGACGCCCCGACGATCCGTGGGTGGCTGGTCCCGCCCATATCGGAAACTGATCGGTTCACGAACCCAAGAAAGCAGGAAACATGCTGGGAAAATTCTTCAAGAAGGCCAAGGAGACCGTCTCCGGGATCAGCGACGCCGTGCGCGGTGTGGAGCACGTCGACTGGATCACCCACGCCTTCCCGTACAGCCTTGAGATGATGATGGGCCCCGACGAGGCCCGTGACCTCTCGCGTCCCCTTCCCCCGGCCGGTCTCGACCCGGCCGCCGTCCAGTACGCCGATGCCTGGTACGGGATCTGGGCGCGGGTGCGTGACGGGCACGTCGTGCCGGTGCAGGCCGTCGAGGCCGGTGACGTCGCGGGGGCGCAGCAGGCGCTGGCCCAGTGGGAGGCTCAGCTGGCGCAGGCCGACGTGGAACAGGCCCGGCTCGGTGAGTTCCGGGGCAACCGTCATCTGCTGCTGGCCAACTCGGACATCCACACCACGCTGGGGGCCATGGTCGAGGAGGTGCGAGAGTACATCGGGCTGCGCATCTCCGGTCAGGACGCCATGGAGCACGCCACCGGGGCGATCACCCGGGTGGTGTCGATCCACACCTCGATGAACAATGCGCTGCTCGGGTTCTACCACGACCCCTCCGGTGCCGCCGCCCGCGCCGCCGAGAACGCCGCCTTCGCGCCCATCGAGGCGATGCGACAGGTCAACCCGGCCGCCCCTGAACTCCAGCCGGTGCTCGGGGTCTCCCTGCACGACTGGGTCGCGGCGTCGGCGAAGATGCACGCCGGGGTCCCGGGCGACGAGATCGCGCGCATCCTCGGTGTCGAACGTCCCCAGTGGGATCAGGCGTCGGCGGAATGGACCCAGCGCGTCCAGATGTTCCCGATGACGGTTGGGATGGAGTACGCGAACCTCATGTCCCGTCCCCACCCGAAGTTCGACGCGGCGGGTTCCGCAGGTGGGGCGCCGTCGAACGCGGCCCGGCTGTCCACCGACCGTGACTTCTACATCGAGTGCGCGGCCGCCGCGGCCGCCGCCACCGAGGCGGGCCTCGACGCGGGCGGCTACCTCGAGTCCAACTACGGGGTCACCGTCGCCCAGGTCGGCAGCGCCGGGGTGAACTGGATGATGGACCTGCGCAACGCCGATTCCCTCATCACCTTGCAGCAGGCCAAGCAGCGGGAGATCGCCGCCCGGATCGCGTCCCAGACCGGTCCCGGGATCGCCGACGACATCCAGTTCTGAAAACACCAACCGACCGATTCGGGCCGCGGGCGTCACGCCCGCGGCCCGAATCAACTTTTGGTTTATTTCCGCAGCTCTCCCGTCTCCGTCGGCCTACGATGAACCACAACACACCTTCTGGTGCGAGAGCGAAACGTTCGCGACGGCTGCGCAACGACGTTTCAGGGCGGTGTGGTGACGCGGCCCCGGGGACATGTGGAGACGATGATTATGGACAAGAACGTCACGAAGGTTACCGAGAACCCACAGGCTGCCCGGAACCTTCGTGCCTTTCAACTGATATGGCTCACGCAGCTCATCGCCCGGGTCGGCAACGGCATGACCGCTTTCGGGCTCGGGGTTTTCGTGTACCAGGAGACGGGGCAGACGACCCCCGGCGCGCTCATCATGCTCGCCGCATTCCTCCCGGGTCTGCTGCTGGCACCGCTCGCCGGGGTCCTGGTGGACCGGTTCGATCGACGCCTGCTGATGATCCTCAGCGACACGTTGTCGGCGATCGGGCTGGCCGCCCTGTTGGGGGCCTTTTATCTCGGATTCCGGGAGGTCTGGGTGATCTGCGTCTGTGTGGCGTTCAGCTCGGTCTTCGAGGCGCTGCTGGACCCGGCCTACCGCGCCACCGTCACCGACCTGCTGACGCCCGAACAATACGCCCGGGCCTCTGGCATGACCCAGCTGGCAGCCGCTGCGCAGTACCTCATATCCCCGGCGGTCGCGGGTCTGGTGATGGTGCAGTTCGGCATCAACGCGGTCCTGATGATCGACGTCGCGACGATGGCGACGACCGTGTCGTTCACGGTGATCGTGTGGCGCACGATCAAGGCGGAACCGAAACCGGTCGAGCAGGGTTTCTGGGAGGACTTCCGCAACGGGCTGGCCTACTTCGCCCGTAACCGCGGGATCGTGGTGTTGATGCTGCTGGTGACCCTGATGACCTTCTGCATGGGATTCCTGCAGACCCTCCTGACGCCGATGATGCTCGACCTCGCCGACGAACAGACCCTCGGTCTGGTGCGTTCGGTGGCCGCCATCGGCATGGTCGTGGCCAGCCTGGCCATCGGGGTGTTCAACATGGGCAACAACCACATCCGCTACCTGGCGATCGCGCTGGTGTTCGGTGGGGTCGTCGTGATCGGTCTGGGAATGACCACCAACGTGGTGCTGATCGGGGTCGCCACGTTCCTGTTCTTCATGGTCCTGCCGCCGTTGAACACGAGCGTCGAGGTGCTCACCCGGTCGTGGATTCCCAACGAGACCCAGGGCAAGATCTGGGGACTGATGGGTCTGGTCTCCCAGCTCGGTTTCCTGGCCGCGTACTGCATCGCAGGGCCGCTCGCCGACAACGTGTTCAACCCGCTGCTGCGCCCCGGAGGGGCGCTGGTCGATGGCCTGGGTGGCGTCATCGGCGTCGGACAGTCCCGGGGCATCGGGCTGATGTTCGGGCTCGTCGGGATCCTGCTGATCCTCATCGCGGTGGTCACACCCCGGGTCAGGGCCATCCGGGTCCTTGAGGACAATCTCAAGGAACAGCTGGCCACCTCGCCGAGGAGCGGGGCTCCCGAGGACGAGGCCGTCGGGATCCGTCGCGTGGAGGGGTGAACCCCGCGACCCTTTTTCTGTCGGTTTTTCGGACTATCCGGGGCACGTCCCGGGGTTCCGCACCCATTGGCTGTCTACTGTGGGTACAGGGGAACTGTGCCATGACGCGCGGACGGGGAACACGGGGCGCGCGTGCAGACGGAGGTTACGATGGGAATTCTCGACTGGCTGGGCAGGAAGTGGGCCAAGGAGCTTGACTTCACGAAGGTCGACTCTGTTCTGAAGGCCGAAGCCCTGGCCGCCGAGGGGAAATTGGCGCCGCTGTACCTCGTTCCGCTGCGTTTCGGCGGGCAGGACATGCCCATGAACCGGGTCTTCGTCCCGGCATCCGTCGTTGAAGCCAAGGAACATCACGACGAGATGATCAAGGGTCTCGTCAAGGACCGCAAGGCGGACGGCTACTCCTGCACCCCCGAATACCGCGACGAGAGCGTCATACCATTCCGGCTGGAGGGCATGGCGACCGAGGAGGGAATCCCGGTCTACTCGTGGTCCATCGACGTGTGGTGATCACACCACGACAATCCCGGTTGCGCAGCACTCAACCGGCGAGAACCCTGTTTTCGGCGGGAAATCGGGGTTGAGTGCTGCACAACCGTGCAAATCCCGGGTACGGCTAGTCGAAATCCTCCGTTTCCTCCGAGGTGCCGCTCAGGTGGGCGCTCAGCCGGCTGTAGGCCACGGACAGGGCGAAGCAGATCACGCCCGCCACCAGCAGCGACAGGATGCGGGTGATGGAGTTCTGCCCGGACATGTCGATCACCGCGAGCTTGAGCACCATCAGCATCACCAGCACCAGCCCGTACAGGCGCATGGCCGTGGCGTGGGCGCGGAAACCCGCGACGATACTGAGGGCGCCGGCGATGATGAGGGTGGCGCTGCTCGTCGCGGAGTCCACGTTCGTCGTGGTCAGGAGGGTGTTCACCCCGAGCAGGGAGAGGGTGAAGGTGACCCCGGTGGTCACGCCGTGCCATGGGTGCCGCACCAGCGGCCACATCATCCACACCACCGCGCAGCCCACCGCGAGCACGAAGGGGATCAGCGCCAGCTCGTGGGCCAGGAAGGCCCACGCCCGGTGGGTCACGGGCAGCCACGGCACCAGCGACCACCCGGTGGCGGCGTGGACCACGTACTGCATCAGACCGGCCGCGACGAGGGTCAGGATCATCGGCACCTGCGACGACGGGGCCAAGGACGTCGTGCCGATTGTGGGTTCGTCGACCAGGCATGCCCGCTGCCTGAACAGCCTGCCGGACAGCAGGGGCAGGGTCGTCGCGTGCCCGCTGCTTAGCCCCAGCGCGATCAGCGCCACGATCACGCTCAGCACGAGGATTCCCCAGACCGTGACTCCCCAGGCCGGGCCGACGCCCAGCCTCCGCAGCAGCTCCTCGACGACCGCGGGCAGCCGGAGGACCAGCAGGAACACCACCAGCCAGACGGCCACGAGGTGTTCCGGCCTGTCCGGGAGGCGTTTCTCGACGGCCAGCGCGACCGCCACGGCCACCGCCAGGATGCCCAGCCGCACCAGGGCCAGGGCGATGCCCGGGTCGTACCCGAACCAAGTCAGGAGCACGACCGCGGCCGGTACGGTGACCGCGTGGATCGCATTGCCGGCGAGCACCGCGGGGAGTGCCGTCAGGGCCAGGACGGCGACGAGCGCTCCCAGGACCAGGGATTCGTTCCTCAGCTGGGGCAGCAGAACGCCCACCGTCACGAAGGCGCTGACGAACAGGCAGTGGCCCGCCCACTGCCCGGCCTTCGCGGCGACCTTCTTGAAGGTCAGCGGCACCACCGTCAAGGCAAGGACGATCAGGTGCGTCACGGCCAGCAGGGTGAAGTCCTGCTGCTGGAACCAGTCAGGTGTGGCCCGCGGAGGCGGTGCCGGCGTGAGACGCAGCGTCGAGATGGCCACCAGCAGCGGAGCGGCCAGCCAGGCCAGCGCCCATGGGTTCGCCGGGGTCCCGGGGGACGGCTCCGGTGCGGTCGCCGGGATCTCGCCCTCCGGCACCTCGCCCGCCTTCACGACCAGGATGAGCTGGGCGAACAGGAGCGCCACGAGGGCCAGCATGACCACGAGGGTGCCGGTCTCGGTGATCTCCCGTGCCTTCTCGACGGGTGCCAGGAACAGCGCGGGAAGTCCGATCGCGCTGGCCGACAGCAGATAAAGGGGCCTGAAGCGGGACCGTGCGACCGCTTTTCGTGCGGTCATGGCGGTGGTCAGGGTGATGGCCGCGACATAACCCACCACCATCGTCAGGCCCAGGAAGGACTGCTCGGGATGGACGTGGGACTGCGCCGCGGCCAGCCCGATGGTCGACAACCCGCCCAGCGCGGTGATGATCGTGATGTAGGGCAGGCGGGTGCGCGCGGCGACCAGGATCAGGATGATCGTCCAGCCGGTGAGCGCGAGGAAGGCGGGCAGCGGGGGCAACAAACCCAGCAGGACCGCGCCCACCAGACAGACGAATCCCAGCCCGCCGCCGATTCCGGTGAGTGTGGCGGCCGGCAGCCGGTTCGTCGTGGCCCTGGAGATCATGCCCATCCCGACGACGGTCAGCGTGACGCCCGTCACGCCGACGGCCCCGACCTTGACGATGTCAGGTATCGAGTTCCACAGCAGCGCGATGAGACTGGCCGCGGCCAGGAAGACCAGCACGGCCGCCGCGGCCGACAGCAGGTACTTGCCCAGGGCGGCCTCGCCCGCACGGTTCCTGATCGAGGTCAGGGGCGAGGGTTTGGGTTTCTGGGAGTGGGACGGGATGCCGAGGGGTATCTCGTCCGGGCGCCCGGACGACGATGCCCCGGCGGGCGCGTTCTGCGCCACCGGTTGAGGGGGGATGGGAACCGGAATCGTCTCGGGCAGCCGGGGAGGCGGGGAAGCCGGCGGTGGGGGAGCGGGCCAAGGGGCCGGCGGCGGTGCCGGCGGTGGGGGTGCGGGCTGCTTCAAGGAGGGGATCGATATCTGTAGCGGGGTCGGGCCGGTCGCGGTGGGGCGGTGGGGCGGCGCCGGTGCCGGTGGGGGCGGGGCGGCCGGTTTCTGCTGCTCCCGGGAGGTGCTGCTCCGTTGTCGCGAGGCCTCGGGGAGGGTGTCCAGCTTGTCCAGGTAGGAAATGATCACGTCCATCCTGAGGGTCAGGCCGTCGATGGCCCTGACCACCTCGCGCAGGCTCGGTTCCTCGGGTTTCGGGCCGGTGCCCTCCGGTTTTTCGCTCATCTCCATCGTGGAGCCTTTCCGGGCGTTCTTCGCGGAGGTTCCAGATTAGAGGGAACCAGGTGCGCTGGGGGAGGGATCGGGAAAATTCCCGGGCGACCTGCGGTGGGCTCCTGGGGTGCGGTGGTTCCCGTGGCTCTCCGGTGCATCTCCACCCCGACGTGGCAGCGTTGACATTTCTTTCTGGAAAAGTCGTGACAAACTCTCGATCCTCGCCTACAATCTCCGCTGTTAACGCTAACTTCGGGCACTCGGACGAGAAGCAGCAGCCCTGCCGTTCCGGAGACCGACCGATTACGACAAGGGAGTTCGTATGAAGTACCGCCGTGCAGCAGCCGCGCTGCTGTGTGCCACCCTGGCCCTCGGGCTCGGGGCCTGTTCAGGAGGGTCCAAGGACAAGAGCGCGCAGGCCGGCAAGATGTACACCTGGGTGTCCAACGAATCCGACCGCGCCCAGTGGGACACCTTCGTAAAGGGCGTCCAGGAAACCGATCCCAACTTCAAGCTCGACATCGAGGGACCCAGCTTCCAGGACTACTGGACCAAGATCAAGACCCGCATGTCGTCGGCCGACGCGCCCTGCATCGTCACCACGCAGGCCGCCCGCGCCCAAGAACTCGGTGAGCTCCTCACCCCGCTCGACGACCTCGCCAAGGAGGCCGGCCTCGACCTGACCAAGTACAACCAGGCCATGATGCAGGGCATGACGGTCGACGGGAAGGTCCGCGCCATCCCCTACGACGCCGAACCGATGGTGCTGTTCTACAACAAGACCATGTTTGCCCAGGCCGGGCTGAAGGAACCGGGCGTCGACTACACCTACGAGCAGTTCCTCTCCGACGCCAAGGCGCTGACCAAGGACGGCGTGCAGGGCTTCGCCGTCGCCCCCGACATCAGCTACCCCTACCTGCCGTTCGCCTTCGCCAACGGCAACGTGCCCGTCAAGGACGGCAAGCTGAACATCACCGACCCGGGCTTCGTCGCCGACATCCAGCAGACCTTCGACCTGGTCGGCAAGGAGAACGTCGCCGCCGCCCCCAACCCCGCCGACACCACCGACGTGCCCATGCAGGGCTTCCAGGGCAAGAAGGTGGCCATGGTGATCGAGGGTCCGTGGTTCTACTCGACGATCCGCGAGGGAATGGAGAACGAGGTCGGGGTGGCCGTCATCCCGTCGAAGAGCGGCAAACCCGTCGGCATGATCCAGGGCTCCGGTTTCGGCATCTCCGCGAAATGTCCTGACAAGAAGGCCGCCTTCCAGAACATCATGAAGATGACCACCCCCGAGGTCGTGGCCTACGTCGGCAAGAACCGTGGCACCGTCCCCTCCATCGACTCCGCGCTGTCGGGTTGGGCCGAGGGCAAACCCGCCCAGGACGCCGAGGTCATGAAGGCTCTCCTCGCGGATGGGCAGCCGCTGGTGACCACCTCCACCTGGAACCAGGTGGTGACCCAGTTCACCCAGTACTCCCCGGAGGGTGCCCGCGGCACCCGCACCGCCGAGGACATCCTGGGAACCATTGAGAAGTCGGTGAACTGATCCAATGACGACGACGGCCAAGCCGTCGCCTCGAAGCAAGGTGAAGAAGGCCCGCAAACCCGGCGTCAACCAGCGGTTGCTGGCCTTCTTCCACCTCGCTCCGGGCATGAGCGGCTTCCTGATCTTCATCGTGGTTCCGCTGATCGCCTCCATCGCGATCAGCCTCCACAACTGGCCCCTCTACGGGGACCCCGAGTTCGTCGGTGCGGAGAACTACGTGCGACTGCTCTCCGGCCAGGACCCGGCGTTCTACACGGTGCTGGGCAACACCCTGGTGTTCGCGATCGGCTACACCGCCGTGAACCTCGTGGTCTCTACGGGCATCGCGGTCTGGCTTCACTCGCTGCCCGACTGGGCCCCGTTCTTCCGGGTGCTGTTCTTCATCCCCGTCGTCACCCCCATGGTGGCCAACGCCCTCATCTGGCGGGTCATGCTCGACGACCAGGGCGTGATCAACGGGATGCTGGCGGCCATCGGCATCACGGGACCCTCCTGGCTGGGGCACCCGACCTGGGCGATGGTCTCGCTGATCATGATGTCGCTGTGGCAGGCGGTCGGCTACAACATCGTCGTGCTGGCCGCGGGTCTGAACAACATCAACCCCGCGATCATGGAGGCTTCCAAGATCGACGGCACCACAGCGTGGAGCCGGTTCTGGCGGGTCACCTTCCCGATGCTCTCGCCGTCGCTGTTCTTCGCCTCCGTGATGACGGTGATCGGGGCCTTCAAGGTGTTCACCCAGCCGTTCATGCTGACCAAGGGCGGGCCGGGTGAATCCACCAACACCCTGGTGCTGTACCTGTACCGCAGCGCCTTCTCCTACGACAAGCTCGGCCTGGCGTCCTCGCTGGCGTGGGTGCTGTTCGTGCTGGTGATGCTGGTCACGGCGCTGCAGTTCGTCGGCCAGAAGAGGTGGGTGAACTATGACTCCTGAGAAGAACCGCCCCCGCCGCTGGGGGAAGATCGTCTCGAAGACGCTGCTGGTGGTCGTGGCCGTTGGGTTCGTCTCGCCCTTCGTGTGGATGCTCTTCTCCGCGCTGAAACCGAGCAACCAGGTGCTGTCCACCGGGGCCGCCCTGCTCGGCGACGCGGTGCGCTGGGACAACTTCGCGGAGGCCTTCAGCTCCATCCCGTTCGGGCAGATCCTGGTCAACACCTTCGCCTACGCGCTCGTCGGGACCCTCATCACCGTGGTGGTCTCCGTGCTGAACGCCTACGCCTTCGCGCGCCTGGAGTTCCCCGGGCGCTCCGCCCTGTTCTCGGTGTTCATCGCCACCCTGGTGCTGCCCATCGAGGTGCTCGTCATTCCCCTGTTCCTGGGGGCCGACGCCTTCGGGCTCGTCGACTCCTACCCGGCGATCGTCCTGCCCTTCGCCTTCGGGGCCTTCGGCACCTTCATGCTGCGGCAGTTCCTGCTGTCGCTTCCCGGCGACTACGAGGAGGCCGCCCGGATCGACGGCGCGGGCCAGGTGAAGATCCTGTTCCACGTGATCATCCCGCTGCTGCGCGGCCCCATCGCGGTGGTGGCGGCGTTCGCCTTCATCGACTACTGGAACGCCTTCCTGTGGCCGCTGATCATCATCAACAGCACGGACAAGGCCCCGCTGCAGCTCGGCCTGTCCATGTTCACCGGTGAACGCGGCACGGACTGGGGGCCGCTGATGGCGGCGTCCACGATAGCGGTGCTCGCCAGCCTCGTGATCGTGGTGGCGATGCAGAAACAACTGGCGAAGGGCCTCAACATAGGAGGATTCGGTGGCCGCTGACCTGGAGGCACGATTCGAACGCGACGCCGAACGCTGGAAGGCGCTCGCGCGCCCCACCCCGGAGTGGTTCCGGCGCGCCAAGCTCGGATTCTTCATCCACTGGGGGCCGTACTCGGTGCCCGCGTGGGGGGAGCCCGTCGCGGAACTCGGCGAGATCCCGCCGACCGAGTGGTTCCGGCACAACCCCTACGCCGAGTGGTATCACAACACCATCCGGTTGGAGGGCAGCCCCGCGCAGCGGCACCACGCCGAGGTGCACGGCGGCTGCGACTACGACGACTTCCTCGACGCCTGGCGGGCCGAGAGGTTCGACGCCGACGCGGCCGTCGCCGAACTGGTGGCGGCCGGGGGATCCTACGTGATGGTCACCACGAAACACCACGACGGCGTGTGCCTGTGGGACGCGCCCGGCACCGGGGACCGCAACACCGTGCGCCGCGGACCCGGGCGTGACCTGGTGGGGGAGTGGGCCGACGCCGCGCGGCGCGCCGGGATGCGTTTCGGTGCCTACTACTCGGGTGGCCTGGACTGGCACGCCGCACCGACGGAACCGATCGGGCTGCGCGACGACTGGGACCTGACCGAACGTCCCCTCGACCAGGGCTACGCGTCTTATGCCGCCGGGCACCTGCGGGACCTCATCGCCCGCTACAACCCCGACGTGCTGTGGAACGACATCAACTGGCCGGACGCCGGCAAGGACTTCGGACCCGACGGCATCGGCACCGTGTTCGAGGAGTACTACGCCGCCAATCCGGAGGGCCTGGTCAACGACCGCTGGCAGGTGCCCCACCAGGACTATGCCACCAGCGAGTACAAACACCTCCAGCAGTGCGAGAACGCCGCGGTGTGGGAGCACTGCCGAGGGGTGGGGCTGTCCTTCGGGTACAACTCCGTCGAGGGTCCCGAACACGCCATGACCCCGCTGGAGTTGATGAAACACCTCGTCGACATCGTGTGGCGGGGCGGTCGGATGCTGCTGGGCGTGGGTCCGAAGGCCGACGGGACGCTACCCGGATGGCAGTCGGAGATCCTCCGCGGCATCGGGCGCTGGATGCAGGTCGCGGGCAAGTGGCTGCCCGACTTCGTCGCCGACGGCGAACTGGAGATAGAGGGCGCCTGGACGCGGCTGGGTCGCGTCGGGGACTCCCGCCTGCTGTTCATCGACGCCGATGTCCCCGTCACCATCCCGGCAGGGAGGCTGCTGACCCCGGAGTGGGCATCCCTCGAGGACGGGACCCTGACCTGTGCCGAGGACCGCCCAGGCCCGGCGGTCGTGGAACTGACCTGAACCGGGGCCGGGGCACACCCGGCCCCGCCCCGTCGGAAACGCCTGCCCTCCGGTCGTGCGCTTGCCTTCCGGTCGTACGCCTGCCTTCCCGACGGAAACGCTTGCCTTCCGGTCGTACGCCTGCCTTCCAGTCGTACGCCTGCCTTCCCGACGGAAACGCTTGCCTTCCGGTCGTACGCCTGCGCTACAGCGCAAGCAGACGACCGGAAGACAAGCGAACTGGGGATGTGGTTCCAGCAGCCGCGAGATCTGGGTTCAGTCCACTTTGGGCACCCGACCTCCTGAGGAAGACGAGTTCCGTTCGGATTGACAGCCGGGGCACAGCGTCGGCTGGGTCGCAGCTCAGGGCCGGCTGGCTTCATGGAATCCCCAGACAGGAGCAGGAGGATTCATGAAACGGATTTCTCGTCGCGGTGTGTTCGCGGCGGTGGGACTGGGTGCGGTCGGGGCGGTGATCCTGAGCGGATGCGGCTCGTCAGGGGGAACATCGTTGGCCGCGTCCACGGGGAAGGTGACCGACGGTTACCTCGACCCGGACTCGCTCCATTCCGTGGAGATCACCGTCGACCAGAACGCCTATCAGGAAATGATCACCGCCTACACCTCGAACCAGACCAAGAACTGGATCGAGGCGACGGTCACCGTCGACGGGGTCGCGCACGAGAAGGCCGGCCTGAAGCTGAAGGGAAACTCTTCCCTGCAGGGGATATCCGCCGACAGCGAACCGCAGAAACTCCCGTGGCTGGTGCGATTCGACAAGTTCGTCGACGGCGCGAACCACGACGGCATGACCCGCATGGTGATCCGCGCCAGCTCGTCGACCTCCGCCCTGAACGAGGCGGTGGCCCTCGACCTGCTCGCCAAAACCGGGCTGGCCAGCGAGAAGACCGCCCACATCAGCCTCAGCGTCAACGGCTCCGACCCGGTGCTGCGGCTGACCTGCCAGGACCTCGACGAATCCTGGGTGGAGCAGAACTTCGACGTCGCGGGGCTGCTGTACAAGGCGGAATCCACCGGCGACTACACCTACCGCGGCACCGACGAGTCGGCATACAAGGACGTCTTCGACCAGGAAACCGGGAAGGCGAACCTCACCCCGCTGATCGAGTTCCTGCAGTTCATCAACGAATCCAGCGACGCCGATTTCCAGTCGGGGCTGGCGCAGCGGGTCGACGTCGACAAGATGGTCACCTATTTGGCCTTCGAGGACGTAATCGACAACTTCGACGACATCACCGGGCCCGGAAACAACTCCTTCCTGTGGTGGGCGGAGCAGGCCAACCAGATGACCGTGGTCGCCTGGGACCACAACTGCGCCTTCGGCCTCAAACCCGGGGCCGGGCAGCAGGGGCAGGGCGGCGGGCAACCCCCCGGCGGAGGCGGCCAGGGACAGCCTCCGAGCGGCGGTCAGCAGCCTGGGGGTGGCCAACCACCGGGTGACGGGGGTGCGCCGTCGAATGGTCAGGCGCCAACCGGCCAGCAACCCGGTGGTGGCGGGAGTCAGACGAAGGCGAACGCCCTGGTGGACCGGTTCAACTCGCTCATGGAAGGCGAGACCAAGGTGTCGGCGGAACGCGACCGCCTCAAGCAGGAGCTCTACACCTCCGGTGTGGCCCAGACCATCCTCGACGCCCGCGCCAAGGTCCTCACCGACCAGGCCGGTTCCCTGATCGAGCAGTCCGCGGTGGAGGCCGACAAACAAACGATCGCGGCCTATTTCACCAAGTAGAAGCCGCCGTCCGTCGCCGTCGCCCGGGGTTCGCTTGTCTTGTGGTCGTGTGCTTGCGCTGTAGCGCTGGCGTTCGACAGGAAGGCTGGCGTTTCCGTCGATAGGGCTGGCGTTCGACGGGAGGGCTGGCGTTCGACGGGAGGGCTGGCGTTCGACGGTAGGGCCAGCGAACCGCGGGGCGGTGGGATGTCTGCGCCGCAACTCAGGGTGTGGCTCGGTGAACCGCTGGCGGGGGATGGGCTGGGTGGCATCTAGACTTTGAGCATGACGATCCAAGTCGTGGACCAAGAACGTTTGCGCGAATTGTGTGAACGCTACGGGATCGCGAGCCTTGAAGTTTTCGGCTCCGTGGCGCGTGGGGATGCTGGCCCTGATAGCGACATTGATCTCCTGTTTTCTCTGAAACCTGGTGTGCGTTTGGGGTGGGAGATCGAGGATCTTACGGAGGGGCTGTCCGAAATTCTTGGGCGGAGAGTAGACCTCGTCTCCCGTCGAGCCATTCATCGTCGGATGCGTGACCATGTGCTGGCCGAAGCGGAGCCTTTCTATGCGGCGTGATCTTGCCATTCTTGACGAGATGATCGATAACGGGCACGCCCTAGACGTTTCACGAACGGAACACGCGAGGGGCTGCCATCAAAACTTCTTGGCGTGTCCTGGTTGGAGATGATGATCCGGGCGCTCAACAGCTGGACCCTCATCCGTGCCCTACTGGGGTGAGGCCATCCGACGTGAAAGGAGACAACCGTGACCACGGGAACCGTGATCCGGGAGATGCGGGAGGCGGAGTACCCGTTGCTCGAGGACTTCCTGTACGAGGCGATCTTCATCCCCGAGGACTTCGACGGTGAGATCCCGCGTTCGATCATCCGTGAACCCGAGCTCGCTGCGTTCATCGAGGGTTTCGGCACCCTCCCCGACGATCACTGCCTGGTGGCGGAGGTTGAGGGGACGGTGGTCGGGGCGGCGTGGGCTCGCATCGCCAGGACGTACGGCCACGTCGACGACACCACCCCGCTGCTGTCGATCTCGCTGCTGCCCGAACACCGGGGACGGGGCATCGGCACGGCCCTGATGGACCGGCTGCTCGACCACCTGCGAACCCTTGGTCACCGGCGGGTGTCCCTGTCCGTGCAGAAGGCGAACCCCGCCCTGCGCCTGTACCGGCGCGCCGGCTTCGTCGATCACCGCGAGGAGGGAGACGAGCTAATCATGATCAAGGAGCTGGCCGGCTGAGGAGACGTGCCGTCGTCCCCGCGAAGGTCATCCGGACCATCGAAACCTGAGAACTGGTTGCAGGAAACCGCGCGGACTTGGGCTGTTGCCCGGGCCGCGCAATGGGGTGAGGATGGTCGCATGGATCTCTTCTCACCCTGTGACCTCGGCCCGCACCGGTTGCGCAACCGGCTCGTCATGGCGCCGATGACCCGGCTCCGCTGCGGCCGGGACGGCGTCCCCGGCGACATGGTCGCCGAATACTACGCGCAGCGCGCATCGATGGGGCTGATCGTGACGGAGGGCGCGTTCCCCGACCTGGCGGCGCGCACCTGGCCAGGGCAGCCCGGCATCGAGACAGCCGGGCAGGCGGCGGGGTGGCGGAAGGTGGCCGACGCGGTGCACGCGCACGGCGGCATCATCGTCATGCAGATCATGCACGCCGGACGGCTCAGCCACCCGACGATCAACGGAACCGGCCGGGTGGTCTCGGCCAGCGACACGACGGCCCCCGGATACACGCACAACTCCTCGGGTCGCGTCGACTACATACAGGCCGAACCCCTCACCGGACCCGAGATCGAACGGATCATCGAGTCCTGGGCGCGGGCGGCGCGCAACGCCATTGACGCCGGAATGGACGGTGTCCAGATCCACGGCGCCAACGGCTACCTGATCCACCAGTTCCTCGCCTTCAACACCAACATGCGCGACGACGAATGGGGCGGCGACCCGCATCGGAGGGCGCGCCTGGCCGTCGAGGTGACGCGGGCCGTCGCTGCCGAGATCGGCGGGCAGCGCACCTCGATCCGGTTGTCCCCGGAGCACAACATCCAGGGCATCGAGGAAACCGACCCTGCCGATGTCGAGGCCACCTATCAGCACCTCGCCCGGGAAATCGCCCCGCTGGGGTTGGGTTTCGTCGACATCCTCCACAGCGACCCCGCCAGCGAACTGGTGCAGGGGATCCGCCGCATCATCGGCGCCCCGCTGGTGGTGAACCGGGGTTTCGGGACCGTGACGGACCGGAAGGATGCGGCCGCACTCGTCGCCGACGGCGTGGCCGAGGCGGTGGGGGTGGGCAGGCCCGCGCTGGCCAACCCGGACCTGGTGGAACGCTGGCGCACCGGCGCCCCGGAGAACACCCCGATCCAGGAGACCATCTACGGCGGCGGGGCCAAGGGATACACCGACTATCCAGCCCTCCAGGGCTGAGAAACTCCGCGCTGAAGTCCCCTGAGTCGACCTGCGATTCTTCTTCCTGAAGCTGGTTGAGCTGGCCCTCACGAGCGTCAGCGAGTGGGTCGTGTCGAAACCATGGTGAGGGTGTCCGGGGTCTGGGGTTGAGCTCTGGCCACCGGTTGCGGGGTGGTTTCGACTTGGGGCGCTCGTTCCTCGCGTCCCAGCCCAACAGGCTTCGGGGAGGGAGGCTCGCGTCCCGGTTCACCGGGGACCCCAGACCTCGGACAGCGACTTCCAGTGGGCGTCGGTCATCAGGGAGGCGGGGGTGACCCACACCGATCCGATTCCTCCCGTCGCGGCGTCCTTGACGGCGGTTTTCAGCGCTTCCGGGGTGATTGCGTCGTCCCCGGAACCCCACACGCCCACCGACAACACCCCGGAGCCTTCTTTGCGGCCGGCCAGGGCCTTCGCCAGGTCGCGGGTCGAGGGGGAGCCCTCGGGGGCGATCCCGAAGTAGTCCCACACGACCAGGCGATCCGAGGCCCCCTCCAGCAGTGTGTAGTCGTGGCCGCTGTCCCGGCGGTCCCCGCCCGGGTCGTTCCTGGGGGCCCGCACCTCCATCCAGAGCTCGGCTCCGTGGGGTGCGGCGGCCCCGCGACACCGGGAGACGAGCGACGCCATCGCCTCGCAGCGCCACCGTTGCAGCAGCGCGTTCCCGGTATCGATGCCGCCTCCGGGGGTGCGGGGCCAGTCGTTCTCGCCGGTTTTCCGGCGGAAGTCCTCCAGGTCGTCCTCGCCGTAGGTGGTGTCGTCGAAGAACAGCTCGGTGAGGCTGATCGCGGCTGGGTGGTAACGCCTCGCGACCTCCCCGACGAGCGAGATGAGCTTCTCCCCGACCTCGCCGCGGGCCAGGGCCACGAGTCCCGGGAACTCCTTCGACGGCTCCCCGCCGGCACCCACCCCGGCCAGGTCCGGCTGCTCCGCGATGATGCGCGGCGCCAGACCGTCCACCACCAGCACGACCCGCCGACCGGAATCGTCCGACGCGGTCAGTGTGGCGATGGCCTCGGCCAGCAGGTCCCTGCCGCCGGCCTCGCGGAGGTTCGAGGACCAGCTGGCATTCTCGGATGCGGGAAACAGGGTCCAGTCCACCCGGCCGGCGGCGAGCCCGACCTCGTTGATCCCCGCCCCGTCCAGCCGGGTGGCGAGTTCACGCAGCCGGGTGGCGCCCGCCGCGACATCCTCGAAACCCACCCCGACCATCCGGCGGTCCGGGACGGGGACGGGACCGCTGCACGCGGCCACCGCCCCCAGCGGCGCGGCGGCGAGCAGGGCGCGACGACTGATCCGGGCCGGGTGTTCGTGTCCGTTTCCGGTCATGTCCTCAATCCTGCCGCCTCTTGCAGGGACCGGTCGCTCACGACCCCGGTGCGGGCGAGCTTGTTCCACTTCGACGCGCTGCCGGTGGCCTCCTTCCAGAGCGCCTCGAACATCACCCCGGCGATCAGGGTGGTGAAGACCGGCCACAGCGGGATCGTCCACAGGAAACGCAGATCCGCCCATGCGTGGTTGATCGCCACCGCGAAGACCATCGTCGCCACGGAGAGCCCCAACCCCAGCCATGCGATGACCGACAGCACATCCAGGGAGAAGGGCATGTCCCCGACGGCGATCCCGAACGGGATGCACAGGAGCGTGACGACCAGTATGACCGGCATGGCCACCATGTTTATGGCGTTGAAGACGAGGAACCAGCCGAACGCCCCGTAACGGGGGTTGCCGATCATGTCCTTCTGGAGCCGCATCGTCTGGAGCAGGCCGCGCGCCCACCGCACCCGCTGCCGCCACAGCGCCCGCATGGTGGACGGCGATTCGGCGTGCACCACCGCCAGCGGCTGGAACCGCACGTCGTAGCCGGCCCTGTGGATCCGCCAGGTCAGTTCCAGGTCCTCGCCCAAGGTGTGTTCGTTGAATCCCCCGACCTCCTCGATCACGTGCCGGGGGAAGGCCCCGATGTTCCCGGAGACGATGGGCAGCACCCGCAGGAAACTGAGCGCGCGGCGCACGACGCTGCACCCGGCGTGGCTGAACAGGGCGAGCATCTGGGTTAGGGGACGGTCCAGGTTCACGGGACGGTCGTCGCCGCAGACCGCGCCGACCTGCTCGTGGTCCATCGCCAGCAGCATCTCCTTGATCGTGTCGGCCAGGAACACCCCGTCGGCGTCGACGAACATCAGGACCTCACCGCGGGAGACCCGGATGCCGTTGTTGAGGGCGGCCCCCTTGCCCGCGTTGGCCTGCCGCAGGATCCGGACGCGGGAATCTCGGCCGGCGAGTTCGGTCATCACCTCCCAGGTGTCGTCGGTGGAGCCGTCGTCGACGATCACCACCTCCAGCCGGCGGTGGCTGGAGGACAGCACCGAGGTGACGGAGTTCCTCAGCACGACGCCCTCGTTGTAGGCCGGGACGATGACCGATACGAGGGGGTTCTCGTGGAACTTCGTCAGGAATCTCCTGCGCCGGTTTCGCCGTTCCACGACCTCGTAGACGACGGCCAGGGGGAGGTAGCTGAGCTTGATCAACCCGAAGACGAAGGCGATCAGGCCCAGCACGAAACCCACCCACGCAATTACGGATGCGACGTCGTGGAAGGTGATCACGGATCTCCCGGGTCGAGGTCGCGCAGGAGCAACCCCAGCAGCTCGGGAACGGCCCGCGAATTGGCCCCGAACCGGGCGTTCACCTCGAGCACGCGGGGTGTCCCGGTGGCGTCGCGCCGGATGTCGATGTCCACCGGCCCCACCAGGCCGATTTCCTGCACGGTCCGTACCGCCAGCCGGGCGACATCGGCCACCCCGGGTCCGTCGACGCGTTTCACCCTGGTGGCGTTGCCAACCTCCCCGGCCGTCAACCCGGTCTTCTCCAGCACTGCGACGAACGGACCGAGGGGCTTCCCGGAGCGGGAGAATGAACCGCCGGGCAGAGCGGCGTAGACCACGGGCGCGTACTCGGTGCCCGGGGCGAATCCTTGGACGATGCATGATCCGGCGACCTCACCCACCTCGCCGGGGGAACGCGCCACCCGCACCCCCCGCGCTCCCCGGGAGACGCGGGGTTTGATCACGAGCGGGAAACCGATCCGTTCGGCGACGCCCGGGTCGGAGGTGAACTCCTCACCGCCTGCGAACGGCGGAGTGGCGACGCCCGCCGCGGCGAGGCACCGGGCGGTGAGCAGCTTGTCGTCCGCGACCCGCACCGCATCCCCGGGGGAGATCACCACGCGGATTCCGTCCCAGAAACCGCCGCGAAGACCCGCCACCAGCCGGAGCTCCTCGCTCACGGTCGGTATCAGCACATCCACGCCGTTCGCCTCGATGACGCTCCGCAGCGCATCCGGGTAGGTGGGGTCCTTGGCGGGAGGGACGCGCAGCACCCGTGGCGACGAGTCGTCCACCGCCATGTCCACGCCGAGCACCGGCAGGCCGCGTTCGTCGAACTGGGCCATCAGGGCGCGCCCGGCCGGTCCGTGGGCGCCGGTGACCAGCACCGGCCCTGTCGTCACAACGACCCCAGCTGGCTGGAGAGGGCGCGGACCACCTCGTAGCCCTCGGCGTAGCCGACTTTTGCCTGCTCCCCGCGGTGAAGCGCCTTGCCGGACAGCTTTTGTTCGTCGATGTAGGGTTTCCCGGACTGGTTGGCGTGTTCCCTGACGGCCGCTATCTTGGTGTCCATGTAATCCTCGATGTCCACGAAGAAACGGGCTGAGAAATCATTCGTCACCGACGGGCTCTCGAAACACAAAATCGTGGAGCAGCGGCGGGCCGCGCGGAGCGTCGCCAAATGCACCGCATGATGATCCTGGTGCTGATCGTTGCGGGAATGGGTAAGGATTATATCCGGTTTGGCGAAATCAATCATCGCTTCTATTGCTCGTATCATTTCATTGATTTCGGTGGACATGCGGGTATCGGTGAAATCGTGCACCGTTATGTCGGTCAGATCGAGCAACTGCGCGGCGGAGACCGCCTCCCCTGCGCGGACTCCCTCGTGGCCGCCCCGGGCGCCGTGGCTCATGACCAGGGCGTTGACCTCGTGGCCGTTGTCGACGAAACGCGCGAGGCTGCCGCCGCAGGCGAGTTCCAGGTCGTCGGGATGGGCGCCGATCACCAAGATCCGGCGGGGGCGTTCGACGCGGCTGATCGGTTTGATGTTCAGGAAGACCGCGGCCGCCAGGGCGAGCAGCACGAGCACCGCGAGCCCCTCGGCGTAGGGGGCCCAGGTGGCGTCCGTCAAACCGGCCATAAGCAAGGTGGGCGCCAGTAAGCAGGCAGCGGCCAACACGCCGGTCACTATCAGCATTGCGTTGCGCAGCCGGCGGCGTGCATACCGTGTCTTGGCCGCAGCGCACACGGCCCCGACGACGTAGATGCCTGCGAGAAACAGGCTCAGCCAGTGCATTTTTGGTTTTCTCCTCTACCTCGCAGCCGAGATTTCTCAGCCGTTTCTCGATGTCGCGGCCAACCCTCGATGCGAGGTGAATCCCAGGCGGTGCCGGAGCACGCTGCCGTCACAGGAGCGCCACCACGACCGCGCAGATCCGGGTGAAGCGCAGACTCAAATGAACGTGAAACGCTTCGGGTGTGCACTGTGAGGTGCCTGGTTCCAGCGTGACTGGCTGAATCCCCCGTGCAACCTGCCCGCCCGTGGCATTTCAAGGTCAGTCGACGCGGTGGAAGCCACGCCCTTTTCGCATGATGTTAACACTGGTTAGTTCCAGAAGGGTGATAAATCCTGTCGTCCGGATGGCCAGCGACTCCGGGGAGGCTTTTCCTCCGGGGGACGCCCGGCTTCCGGGCAGGCGGGGGGACGCGCCCAAGGGCGTCTCCTTTGCTGCGCGCGCCGAGGCGCGTACCGGAAAGACGACGGGCGAGGAGGTCACTTGGCTCTCCGACATCGGCGTGTTCCAGTGCAAGACCCCGACCTGCACCGTCTCCGGCGCCTTCGCGGGCATCGCCTAGGTGGTGCTGGCGGCGAAGCTGAACTCGGCGCGGTCCATCGCCGGGCAGGACCACGAACTCGACGCTATCGCGTCGGTTTGAATCTGCTGAACGTCTCGTCCTATCAGCAGAAGCTCATCATCGGTTTCATCATCCTGTCCGCCGCCGACTCGCAGGCCCTCATGCCGGCCATCGTCAGGGCCAACGAGGCGGGGGTTCCCGTGAACCTCGTCAACGACCCATCGAGCCGGAGGCCCTGGAAACCTACGCCGGTCACGTTGGGCGGCTGGAGGGAATCGCGGGTATGAGCGCCTTACAGCAACGGCTCGACGGGTTCAAGAACCTTCCGGCGCACACCGTGACCAAAGCGGAACTGATCACCGCTGGAAACGTGGATACTCTGAACTGGCAACTCGGTGAGAGGTCCCGCGGGGCCTCCAGCGCCAGCGTCGGTGGCCGGGAGCCGGATTCCCCCGGGGGTAGCTGACCCCACCGTGCGTCGCGGGGTCAATCAGCGGGGGAGTCCTTGGCGTCGTGCTTCGCGCGCAACCGGACCAGCTCCTCCTGGTCATCCTCGGAGAGCTCCTTGAAACAGCCCATGAGATGGCGGTCGTTGCGGGGAACCCCCGCCTTGGTTGCTCTCCGGTACCAGGCGGGCAGCAGGAAACGCGGGAACCAGATGAACGTGCCCAGCAGCGCGATGGCCCCGGTGGGGAAGAAAACCAGGCCGATCAGCCCCTTGACCCACGAGGGAAACGAGTACCCGACACCGGCGACGCCCGCGCAGAGCAGACAGATCCCCGTGAACGGCAGGGTCAGGGAACCTGAGGCCCGGCCGGTGTAGGTCGTGACGAAATTCGGGATCCTCGCATTCCGGATGCGCATCCCTCCCCAGATCGCCAGGAAACCGAGGAAGCTCAGGATTGGCCCCATGACCACGGGGGAAACGGCGCCTTGACTTGCGGAATCGAGCAGGATCATGAGCCGGAACCCTCCTGGATGAGTCGTTTCGAGGCCTCCAGGAGAAGTTCCCAGAAGGGGCGTCGTGGGTTGCTGGTCACGGTGATCTCGTTCGCATCCGCCCGGTTCCTCAGGACCGCGGCCCCACGGTGCGGGGTCATCACCCAGGTGAGTGCAGGCTCCCCATCAGGGCCGAGCAGGGACATGGGAACCCACTGCTGCGCGGAGAACGCGACGGCGTCCCTCTGGGTTGCGGCACCGGGTGGGATGTTGGCGAGCAGCTTGGCCAGCAGTTCGTGTCGCGTCACGGTGTAGTGGAAACGCATCTCCCAGGCGGGATGGAAACCGATCAACTCCAGCAGGACCCGGGGAATCCTCTCGGTGGGGCAGAAACCGAGGGCGCTCCTGTCGGAATTGGTGTCCGGGGAGATGAAGGACAGGACGGCCAGGGCTCTCGGGCCGTCGATCCAGAAGGTCAGCATCCTCGGTGGAGAGCCCTTCACCTGCAAAGCCACCTGCCGCCCGTTCAGCAGGTGCCGGGCCACCCGCGTCCCCAGCTCCGTGGCCACGCCGTTCCATTCCGCCAATCCCGCCCGCACCAGCTTCCGGTCGCCGTAGGTCGGCATTGCGTTCTTCATGGAGCGGCCGAGCAACGCCAGGGCGCCGAAGGACCTGAAGGTTTTCTCCGGGAGTTCGACGACCTCAGTGGAGAGGCAGGGGATGGCCGGTGCGGTGTCGACGGGTTCGGTCCGCCACGGGGAATGGGGTGTGACCGGCCGGAGTGCGGGTGGTTCGAGGATCTCCAGGTTCTCCCGGGGTGCGTCGTCGCGCCGCTCCGCCCACTCGTCGCAGAGGAGCGTGTCAGCGGTCAACATCTCGCGGGGAATCCCGCGCTCCTTGCGTGGCAGGGGCCGCAGGCTGTCCAGGATCGTCTCGTGAACACCGCCGCGACGCCAAACGCGCCAAGGCACGGTCACGGTCAGCTCCGCCAGCGCATTCCCGGCCACCAGCAGGTCGCGGATCGTCAACAGGCCAAGCGATTCGGCACCACCCCCGGCAACATCCGGCGCGGAGAACGCCCACAACCGGCGGCGCTCCCTGATGTCCGAATTGGCTTTCCTGTCGGGAATCGCTTCCACGTGGAGGACGGTTCTCTCCCGGGAGACCTCCCGGAGGTTCGCCCACGATGCCCGCGCCAGGGAGGACCGGGTGGGACGTTTCACCTGCCACTCCCGCAGCACGACATCCGGGCTGAAACCCGCGACCGACTCGTCCGAGGTGGCGGTGACCAGCCCTTCTTTCGTCTCCGCCGTCCAGGTGGCGGGTACGTCGAAGGCGAAGCAGCAACCGGCCAACTCCATCGGGGACTCCTCAACGTTTTGCCGTTGCTCGTACACGCTAGGCCAGTTTCCCGGGTGGCGTGAAAAAACCAGAGAAACTGGGGATCCCGGGGACGGATCTCCTTCCCGAGGCCGGGCGTGTTGAGACCAGGGTGGCCGTGGTGGAGCTCTGGCTACCGGGTGCGGGTTGGTTTCGACTCGGGCCACTCCTTCGTCGCAGCCCGGCTCAACCAACTTCGGGGAGGGGTGTTCGCGGCCCGGCTCAACCGGCTTCAAAGGCCGACCGCCTCCTGCGCACGAAAAGCGGAAGAAGAACGGTTCAACGTCGTGTGGCGGCGTTGAACCGTCGAACCTCCGTGATTCGTGTGCGGGATGAGCTGCTGCCTGAGCTGCGCGACGGCCTACCGTCGAGGGGACGGGGTGGCGGTGGTGCCCCTGGCGCTGCTGGGGCCGTGACGCCGGGGCCGGGGCTCAGTGATCCGGTCAGCGGACGAAGACGGGGGCGTCGGGTGTCGAGCGCTGTTCGTCGTAGGCGTAGCCGTTCTCGGCGAAGTCAGGGAGTCTCGCCGCGGAGCGGACCCGGTTGCGGACCAGCCAGCCGGCCATGGCGCCGCGGGCGCGTTTGGCGTGGAAACTGACCACGCGGGCGGTGCCGTTCCGGTCGCGGTCCTCGAAACGCGGGGTGATGATCCGCGCTTCGAGGCGGTCGGCGTCGACGGCGGCGAAGTACTCCTGCGACGCCAGGTTGACCAGCACCTTCGCACCCGGGGAAGCGGCCAGGTCCTCGCGCAGCAGGTCGGTGATGCGCCCGCCCCACCAGTCGCGGAGGTTGCGGCCGCGGTCGGTGGCCAGGCGGGTGCCCATCTCCAGGCGGTGCGGCTGGATCAGGTCGAGGGGACGCAGCAGCCCGTAGAGCCCGGACAGGATCCGCAGGCTCTTCTGCGCCTCGGTGAAGTCGCGGGCCTCGAAGTCGCGGGCGCGCAGCCCCTGGTAGACGTCGCCGTTGAAGGCCAGTACCGCCGGGCGCGAGTCGTCGGGGGTGTGCGGGGTGGTGAACTCGCGGTAGCGCGTCGCGTTGAGATGGGCCAGGTCCTCGGAGATGCGCATCAGTTTCGCGATGTCGCCGGGCGATTTGGTGCGCATGATCTCGATCAGCCCCTCGGTCTCGTCGATCAACCGCGGTTCGGTGTGCCCGGTGGCGGTGACCGGCGAGTCGAAGTCGAGTGACTTGGCGGGGGAGAGGATGCTCAGCATGTCCTCATTGTCGCCCATCCCCCTCCCTCTCCCCCGGTTCGCTGGCCTTGTTCCTGTTTTGCTGGGCTTGTTCACGTTTGCCTGCGCTGTGAGGCCAGCGAACACGAACAAGCCCAGCAAACCGGTGTTAAGGCCAGCGAACCGGGGAGGGGCTGGAGAATGGGGCGAGGCGTGGGGAGGACTGGGGTGAGGTGTGGGGAGGACTGGGGTGAGGCGTGGGGAGGACTGGGGTGAGGCGTGGGGAGGACTGGGGTGAGGTGTGGGGAGGGGCTGGTGGCGGGCAGCTGGTTGAGAGCGGTTTCAACAACATGAGAAAGCTCTCACGTCAGCCTCATCGCTTGCTTCATTTCGGTTGCGATGCTCTTCTCAGTCTCGGGGAACGGGACTGGAGAGAAAGGCAACGATCATGGCGGAAACCTACCGGGTACTGCTGTACAGCCATGACTCCCAAGGCCTGGGGCATGTGCGACGCAACCTGGCCATAGCGCACAACCTAGCCCGGCGCCTGCCAGGAGCCCTCGACGCCGATGTCGCGGGGCTCCTGGTCACCGGGCTGGCACCCGCATCACGCTTCCCCCTGCCCGAGGGCTTCGACTGGGTCACCATCCCGGGCGTTTCCAAGGGCCGCAACGGTTACCAGCCGCGCAGCCTGTCCGGCGCCACCGGCGACCTGATCAAACTCCGCTCCCGGCTGCTGCAGGCCGCTCTGCTTGGTTTCAAACCCGACCTGGTCATCATCGACCGCCACATCTACGGTGTCTGGGCCGAGCTGCGGGAACCCCTCATGTGGTTGCGCACACAGCATCCGTCCGTGCGGGTGGTCCTCGGACTGCGAGAAGTTCTCGACGAGCCCAGTGTCGCCGCCGCGGAGTGGGAACGCCTCGGCGACCCCGACCGGCTGCGTGACCTCGTGGACGAGGTGTGGGTCTACGGCGACCCCGCCGTCCACGACCCCATCGCCACGGGTGAGGCCCCGCCCGCCCTGGCCGACCGCATCCGCTTCACCGGTTACCTCGCCAACGACCGCCGCGTCAGCGACCACGGCGAACCGATCGAACCCAAACCGTTCGTGCTCACCACCGCGGGCGGCGGTTCCGACGGGCACGAGCTGCTGCGCGCCGCCGTCGCCATGCAGGTCCCGGAAGGGTACGAGAACATCGTCGTCACCGGGCCGCAGCTCGACGACGACAGCTTCGAGGCCATCGCCGCTCAGGCCGGCCCCGGCACGCAGGTGCACCGCTCCTGGCCGGGCCTGGGTAGTCAGATCGCCGAGGCATCAGCCGTGATCTCCATGGGCGGCTACAACACCGTCTGCGAGATCCTCGCCACTGAGACCCCGGCACTGGTCGTGCCCCGCGAGGTCCCGCGGCTGGAGCAGCTGATCCGCGCCGAGACCCTCCGCGACGCCCGCGCCCTCGACGTGATGCGCACCCCGCAGGTCACCCCCGAAACCCTCGGGGCCTGGGTGGCCGACGCCGTGACGCGCCGCGTGGACCGCTCCCACATCGCCCTCGACGGCCTGGCGGCCGCCGCTGATTTCGCCGCTGACCTGCTCAGCGACGCCGACCACGTGGAAAGGCAGGTTGTGGCATGACCCGCATCGGATACGTCCTCAAGGTCTACCCGCGCTTCTCCGAGACCTTCATCGTCACCGAGATCCTGGCCCGCGAGGCCCAGGGCGACGACCTGAGCATCTACGCGCTGCGTCCCACCACCGACGCCCGCTTCCACCCCGAGATCGCGCGGGTGCGCGCCCAGGTCTCGTGGGTGCCGCGCCCCACCAGGGCCAGCGATTTCTGGCTCCAGCTCAGCGACTCCCTGAGCCACGAGGAACTGCGACGCCGTTTCGCCGAGCTCGCGCCCAGCATCGCCGACCTGCCCGCCGACGAGGTTGCGCAGGGAATCTCCCTGGCCGCGTCCGTGATCAACGACGGCATCGACCACCTCCACGCCCACTTCGCAACCCTGGCGGGCCGGATGGCTTGGCTCGCATCCCGGCTGACGGGGGTGCCCTACACCATCACCACGCACGCCAAGGACATCTACCACGAGTCCGTGGACCGCGGCTGGCTGCGGCGGATCTGCGGCGACGCCGACCGGGTGATCGCGATCAGCCGTTTCAACGAGCGCTACCTGAACGAGGTCCTCAAGGACACCGGGGCGAGGATTTCCCTGCAGTACAACGCCCTCGAACTGGAACGTTTCCCCTACCGCGACCCGATCCAGCCCAGCCTTCCGCTGCGGATCGCCACCGTCGGGCGGCTCGTCCCGAAGAAGGGTTTCGCCGACCTGATCGACGCCGTCGCGGCCCTCGACATTCCCGTCGAACTGGACATCGCGGGCAGCGGTGAGCTGCACGACGATCTCGCCGCCCGCATCGAACGTTTCGGCCTGGGCGATCGCGCCCGCCTGGTGGGGCCGCTCACCCAGAACGAGGTCTCGGAGCTGATCCGCAGCTCCCACGTCTTCGCTGCTCCCTGCATTCCCGCCGAAGACGGCAACATCGACGGCCTGCCGACGGTGGTGCTGGAGGCCATGGCCCTCGGCACCCCGGTGGTCGCGACCTCCGTCAGCGGCCTGCCCGAGGTGGTTCGCGACGGCCTCACCGGTATCCTCATCGAGCCCGGCGACGTCGCTGCCCTGACCCGGTCCCTGGCCGAGCTGGCCTCCGGGCAGGTGCCCGTGGTCACCCTCGCCCGCAACGCCCGGGCCCTCATCGAAGAACAGTTCAACAGCCGCCGCCAGGCGGCCACGCTCTCCACATGGGAGGGAGGAAACTGATGCGCATCGCATACGTCACCGTCGATCCCGGGATCCCCGTTTTCGGCACAAAAGGCGCCTCCGTGCACATCCAGGAGGTGGTGCGGGAACTGATCCGCCGCGGACACGACGTCACCGTCCACACCACCCGCGCCGGAGATGACATCCCCGCCGACCTGGCCGGCCTGGAGGTGGTCGAGACCCGCATCGAGGCCAACGACCCCGAGGCCAGGGAACGTGCCCAGCAGGAGGTATCCGCCTGGATCGCGGCACGTATCATCACCGACGGCGCCGACCTGGTCTACGAACGCTATTCGCTGTTCAGCACCGTGCTGTCCAAGGTGGTGGACGCCACCGGGGTCGCCGGGATCCTGGAGGTCAACGCCCCCCTCATCGAGGAGCAGCGCACCCATCGGGTGCTCGTCGACGAGGAGGCCGCCGAGAACGCGCTGTCCCGTCAGGTGGCGGCCGCCACCGCCACCATCGCGGTCTCCGATCCCGTCCGCGACTGGGTGCGGGAACGCACCGGCTCGGAGCGCGTCCACACCGTCCCCAACGGCGTCAGCATCAACCGCATCGTCCCGCAGCCCGAGGAAGTCGGCGACCCGGTGGTGACCTTCGTCGGCACCCTCAAACCGTGGCACGGCGTCACCGATCTGCTGGCCGCCGCGGCCCTCGCCGAACAACCCTGGAAGCTGCGGATCATCGGCGACGGACCGGAACGGGCCGCCCTGGAGGAGCAGGCCGCCGGCCTCGGGATCAAGGTGGACTTCCGCGGCGCAGTCGCCCCCGCCGAAATGCCGGGGCAGCTCGCCGGATCCGCCATCGGCGTGGCCCCCTACCCCGATCTCGGTGGCGAACAGCAGCAGTACTTCTCACCCCTGAAGGTCTACGAGTACCTGGCGGCCGGGCTGCCGGTGGTGGCCTCCGAGGTCGGGCAGCTGCCGCAGATCCTCGGTGAGCTGGGCACCCTGGTGCCGCCCTCCGACCCGGCCGCGCTGGCCGCCGCCATCGACACCCTCGCCGCCGACCCCGCTCTGCGCGGAAAACTGGGATGGCAGGGGCGAGTGCAGGCCGAGGAGAAACACAGCTGGGCCGGTGCCGTCGACCACATTCTTGACCTGGCCGGGAGGGCCGATGGCTGATCGCAACAAACCTTCGATGCGGCGCAGCTTGAAGCTGGTCGCGCCCGACGTCGCCCCGCATCGCGCGCTCATCCTGTTCGGTGTGATCGCGCTGCTGATGGAGGTGGCCTTCCGGGTGCTGGAGCCGTGGCCCCTGAAGATCGTCGTCGATGCGGTGACGGCATTCCGGGGCGCGAAGGTCTCCCACCAGCCGGCGAGCGCCGAGCTGCTGATCGGGTGCGGTGTTGTGCTGCTGCTGATCGTGGGGTTGCGTGCCCTCAGCAACTACCTGGCCACCATCTGCTTCGCGCTGGTCGGCTCCCGGGCCGCCACGTCGCTGCGGGCCCGCGTGTTCCGGCACGTCCAGGGCCTGTCCCAGCAGTTCCACGCCCGCAACCGCAGCGCCGACACCGTGCAGCGGATAGTCGGTGACGTCGCGCGGATGCAGGAGGTCGCGATCACCGCAGGGATGCCGCTGATGGCCAACGTCGCGACGTTGCTGGTGATGGTCGTTGTGATGTTCTTCCTCGACCCGCTGCTCGCCACCGTCGTGCTGGCGGCGGTCGTGGCCTTCGCGGTGACCTCGGGGCCGACCTCGCGGAAGATCACCGACGCGTCCCGCCAGACCCGAAAGGGTGAGGGGCATCTGGCCAACACCGCCCAGGAGTCCCTCGCTTCGATCCGTGTGGTGCAGGCCTACGGGCTGGAAGACATGGTGGAGGAGAACTTCACCTCCGCGAACCGCACGTCGCTGCGGGAAGGGGTGCGGTCGCGCCGCTACGCCGCCAGGCTGGAGCGTGCCACCGACTTCATCGTCGGCCTGGCGACCGCGATCGTGCTGGTCGGCGGCGGGCTGCGGGTGATGCAGGGCGCGATGAGCCCCGGTGACCTGGTGTTGTTCATCACCTACCTGCGCACCACCATGAAACCGCTGCGTGACATGGCCAAGTACACGGGCCGTATCGCCCGGGCCAGCGCGTCGGGGGAGCGGGTCGCCGACCTGATGGAGATCACCCCCGACGTCGCCACCCCCGATGAGCCGGTGCGGCCCAGCGCCGTGTTGGGTGCGGTGCAGTTCGACCAGGTCGTCACCGAGTACGACGGCGTCGAGGTGCTGCACGGCCTCAGCCTGGACATCCAGCCCGGCGAACGGATCGCGATCATCGGGCCGTCCGGGGCGGGCAAGTCCACCCTCGTGTCGCTGCTGGTGCGGGCCATCGACCCGGTGACCGGGTGCGTGCGGCTCGACGGGCACCGTCTGACCGACCTCGACCTGACCCAGCTGCGCGCCAGCATCTCCCTGCTGCACCAGGAGGCGGTGCTGTTCACCGGCACCATCCGCGAGAACATTCGCATGGGCCGCGCGGACGCCACCGACGCGGAGGTGGAGGATGCCGCCCGCGCCGCCAACGCCCACGACTTCATCATGGAACAACCCGACGGTTACGACACCGTCGTGGGAGAACGCGGCGGCACCCTCTCCGGCGGTCAGCGGCAGCGGATCGCGATCGCCCGGGCGCTGCTGCGACGCTCCCCCGTCGTGGTGCTCGACGAAGCCACCACCGGTCTCGACCCCGAGGCGGCGAGCCTGGTGCTGGACGCCATCGACCGTCTCGCCGCGGGCCGTACCACCCTGGCCATCACCCACGACGCCGAGGTGGCGCTCAGGGCGACGCGGGTGGTGTGGCTCGAGGATGGCCGCATCCGGCTCGACGCCACCCCGGAGGAACTCATCGCCAACAGCGAAGTGTTCCGGGCCTGGGTGGAGGCCAGCGGTCGCGACATGGACTCCATCAAGGTAGGGAGCCCGCAGTGAAAACCAAAAAACTCGTCACCCGTGTCCTCGACACCAGCTGGCTCAGCGAGCAGGCAGGACGTCCTGTCCGGGCCGCCCGGCTGCGGATCAAACCCCGCACCTCGCTGGTCGTCGGCCTCGACGACCCCGACGGCCACCCGGTCGGCTGGCTGCGTCTCCTGTGGCCCGTCAGCCACAACAAGGCCGCCCAGACCCGCAGGAAAGCCGGTGAACTGGGCCTGGAAACCACCGAACACGAACTCGGGGAGCTGCTGGTGCAAACCGGCCCGCTGCCCGCCGACCCGAAACTGCTGAAACGCATCGCCACCGCGTCCGCGGAGCTCGGGGGCTGGGAGGCCTCGCGGGTGCTGCGCTACAACCCGCTGCGCAGGGTGGTGGTGCGTGACGGGATGCGCGTGGTGCGGGTCGCGACCAGTCGGGACAGGGGGGTGGCCTTCGACCGTTTCTTGGCGGGGGTGGTCGAGGCCCCCCGCCGTCTCGACGACGGAGCCCTGGAGGGCGTCAGCGTCCACACCTTCACAGGCGACCTGGACCTCTTCGAATTCCTCGATGAAAACCGGCCGAGCCGGGGCGCGAGTGATTCTGATGGAAGTTGGTTGAGCCGGGCTGCGAGCGAAGCGAGCGGCCCGTGTCGAAACCATCCCGGGGCTGACCGCGGCCCCATCCGCGCCGCAGGGACGATGCTCGCCCGGCTCCACGCCGCCGGGCTCCCCGACGACCTGGCCCGCCCGCTCGCCACCCGCGTCCCCAACCCGGTGGCCCAGGGACTGGCCCACGCCGACCTGCTCGACGAGCTGAACCCCGACCTGGCGGAACGGATGCGCCAGGTGGTCGAGCGACTTCCCGGGGCCGCCTCCGCGTCGCCGGTGCTGTCCCACGGCGACCTGTCACCCGACCAGGTGCTGACCACCCACGCCGGCGACAGGGTGTGGCTCACCGACTTCGACCGGGCCTGCCTGGCCCCCCGCGCCGTCGACCTGGGGTCCTTCCTCGCGGTCCTGGACGACGACGCCTTCCTGGACGGTTACTGCGACGGCGGTGGCCAGCTGCCCCCCGGCGACCAGCTGCGACGGGCGGTCGCGGCGTCGTTGATCCTGCGGGCCGCTGACCCGCTGAGGCACGCGTCCCCCGTCTGGGAGCAGGAAATCTCGGCGAATCTCGATCGGATACTGGAGGTTTTGAAGTGAAAGCCCTGTCAACGGTTCGTGCGCTCAGCGGTGTGCGGCGTGCCTGGCCTGGGCACGACGGTTCGATCACCTTCGAACTGGCAGCCCCCGCGGGCAAACTCCGCGCCGGATCGGTCAGTCCGGCAGGAGAGGTGTGGATCACCGGCTACGCCTCCGATTCGAAACTCCCGGAGCTGACCCCGGATTTCGTGGGCGGGCTCGTGGTGCACCGGCTTCACCGTCGTGCCGTGATGCTCACCGGCGACCGGGCCGTCAAGTTCACCCGGAAGGGACGGGCCAACGCCGTCGCGGTGCAGTCGTCGCAGGTCGCGGAACTGTGCGACGGCTCCGGGATCGCCGCAGCCCGGGTGCTGACCCATTCGCCTTCGCGGGTGGAGTTGACGCTCCTTCCCGGTCGAACCCTCCACGACCTCGGCGGCGACGGGCTGCCCGGGTGGCGGCGGTTCGCCGAGGCCTGGCCCGGCCTGGTCGCGCGTCCCTCCGGGCTGCCGGAACACACCGGCCTCGACGAGGCCAACGTGTTGTGGCGATGGTTCAAACGTGCCCGGGAACATCGGGCGTTGTCACTGCTGGGACGGCTCGGAACCGAGACCACGCAGCTCTGCCAGCTGCTCGCCACCGGCGACGACGGCACCCGCGTGCTCACCCACCGCGACCTCCACGACAAGCAGCTGCTGTGGGACGGAATCACCCTCGGCCTGCTGGATCTCGACACCGCGGCCCGCGGCGAGGCCGCCCTGGACCTGGGGAACCTGTGGGCCCACGTCGAACTGCGACACGCCCAGGGGAGCCTCGGAGCGCAGGAACGCGACCGCATCCTCGCTCTGCTGCTGGGCGACCTGGCCGGGGCACTTCCCACCACCCCCGACCGCATCGCCGCATACCACCGGGCCGCCCGGCTGCGGCTCGCCTTCGTGTACGCCTTCCGGCCGAAGGCGGCCAGTTGGCTGCCCAACTGGGTGGAGGAAACCCTCGCGGTCTCCGGTCCCACCCCCTCGTGAACTCGTGAATAGGAGAAATTGATGAAGATATCGGTTATCGGTTGTGGATACCTGGGAGCCGTCCACGCCGCCTGCATGGCCGAACTCGGACACGACGTGCTCGGCATCGACGTCGACGAGGCAAAGGTCGCGGCGCTGTCCGCGGGCCGGTCCCCGTTCTACGAACCCGGTTTCGAGGAACTGCTCACCCGGGTCCTGGAAACCGGGAGGCTGCGGTTCACCACCACCCCCGGCGACGACCTGGCCGATGTGGACCTGCACTTCATCGCCGTCGGTACCCCCCAATCCGAGACCGGGGCCGCGGACCTCAGTTATGTCGACTCCGCCATCGCCACCCTGCTGGCCGGGGCGGCACCCGGATCGGTGGTGGTGGGCAAGTCCACCGTCCCCGTCGGCACCGCCGCGCGCCTGGCGGACCAGTTGGCGGTCCGGGACATCGCCCTGGTGTGGAATCCCGAGTTCCTGCGCGAGGGTTTCGCCGTCGCCGACACCCTCCACCCCGACCGCATCGTCTACGGCCTGCCCGCCGACCCCGCGCATGCGGAGCTGGGGCGCGCCCGGCTCGACGAGGCCTACGCCCAGCTGCTGGCTGACGGTATCCCGCAGATCGTCACCGACTACGTGACCGCGGAGCTGGTGAAGGTGGCCGCCAACTCGTTCCTGGCCACCAAGATCAGTTTCATCAACGCGATGGCGGAACTGTGCGAGGCCACCGGCGGCGATGTCACCGCCCTGGCGGACGCCCTCGGACACGACGACCGCATCGGCCGACGGTTCCTGGGGGCCGGGGTCGGGTTCGGCGGCGGCTGCCTGCCCAAGGACATCCGCGCCTTCGTCGCCCGTGCCCAGGAACTCGGCGTCCACGACGCCGTCTCCTTCCTCCGAGAGGTCGACGCCATCAACCAGCGCCGCCGCGACCGGGTGGTGGACCTGGCCCTGCGCAGCCTCGGCGACCAGCTTCCCGGGGCGAGGATCACCGTGCTCGGGGCGGCGTTCAAACCCAACAGCGACGACATCCGCGACTCGCCCGCCCTGGACATCGCCCATCGCCTGTACCTGCTCGGCGCGCAGGTGAGCATCACCGACCCCAAGGCCCTCGACGCCGCCGTTCGGCGGCACCCGGACCTCGTCGCGGAACCCGACACGCAAAGGGCCCTGCAAGACGCCGACCTGGTGCTGCTGCTCACCGAATGGGACGAGTACGTCCAGCTGGATCCCGCGAGGGTGGCGAACCTGGTGCGACGCCCCGTCATCATCGACGGTCGCAACGCCCTCGACCCGGCCCGCTGGCGCGCGTCGGGCTGGACCTACCACGGTCTGGGAAGGTGAAACTGGGTGAGCCGATCTGCGAGTGTGCTGTCTCAGAACCGTCTCCCATGTCCTGAGACATGACACTCGTTCCCCGCGGCCCGGCTCAACCGGCTTTGTCCTCCCCGAAGCTGGTTGAGCCGGCCTGCTCGCGCAGCGAGCCGGTCGTGTCGAAACCATCTTGCGCATGTCCGGGGTGTTGTGGTCGGGTTCTGTTCACCGGCTGTCGGGGGTTTCGACTCGGGCCGCTCGTTCCTCGCGGTCCGGCTCAACTGGCTTTGAAAGGTTCATCGCGGTCCGGCTCAACCGGCTTAGAGAGGACTGCGAGCGTGGGAGAGGGTGATCATGGGAAAGAATGGAGGAATGAGGAGGTTTCTGCGTCGCGGCGGATCGACCATTCGCGCCCGATTCATGTTCGCGCTCGTGTTGGTGGCCGGGATCGCGCTGACGTTCTCCGGGGTGATCGTCGGGATCCTTCAGAGCCGGCACCTCAAGGACACCACCGAGAACCAACTGCGGCGGGTGGAGGGGGAGCTTAGGGCGCATGCCACCGATGGGGTGGATCCGGCGACCAAGGAACTGTTCAACTCCGCCCCCAACGTGCTGAAAACCTTCATGAAACGCAGCGTCATCAGTCCTGACTCGGGGGAGGCGGGTTTCATCGACGGTGAGCTCCGGTGGGTCGCCAGCCAGGACGTGAAACTCAGGCCCGAGGACGACCCCGAACTCCTGGATGCCGTCCGGGACAACCTCACGGGAAATGAGAACGTCATCAAACCCATCAGGACCTCCAAGGGGGACTACAGGGTGCTGGTGGCCGTCGTCAACATCGGCGACCACAAGGCCACCCTGCTGCGCGTCATCGACCTGGACCGGGCGGGGGCCCTGCTGCGGCGGTCCATGGCTTTCTACGCGGTGGCGGCGGTGCTGACGGTGGCGTTGCTGATCGGCCCGACGTGGCTGACCGTCGGCAGGCTGCTGAGACCGATCGGGGAGCTTCGGACCGCCACCGACCAGATCGACGAGCACGACCTCACCACCCGAGTTCCGGTGCGGGGCCGTGACGACCTGACCGCCCTGGCGAAGGCCGTCAACCGGATGCTGGACCGGGTGCAGGGCGCGGTCGAGGGGCAGCGCCGGCTCCTCGACGACGTCGGGCACGAACTGCGTACCCCCATCACGGTGGTGCGTGGGCACCTGGAGCTGATCGACCACGAAGACCCCGACGACGTCATCCAGACCCGCGACCTCGCCATTGAGGAACTCGACCGCATGGGTGGGCTCGTCAACGACCTCCTCACGTTGGCGAAGGCCGCCGAGAGTGATTTCGTGACCTTCACCAGCTGCGACGTCGCCGAACTGACCGATCAGGTGCTGGTGAAGTCGAAGGCGCTGGGGAACCGCGACTGGCAGCTGGAAAACGTCGCGATGGTGCAGGCGGTGCTGGATCCGTCGCGGATCACCCAGGCGTGGCTCCAACTCGCGGCCAACGCCGTCAAGTATTCCGACGAGGGAACCCGGATCGGCATCGGGTCGCGGGTGGAGGACACATCGGTGCTGTTGTGGGTGCGCGATCAGGGCATCGGCATGACACCGGAGGAAACCAAGGCGGTGCGGGAACGGTTCGTCCGGGCGACGGCCGCGGTGCAGCGGGCACCGGGGTCGGGGCTGGGACTCAACATCGTCGACAGTATCGTTGAAGCTCATGGCGGGCACCTGGACATCGAATCCGTGCCGAAGGGCGGGTCGGTGTTCACGCTGCGGATTCCGGTGAATCCTGCGAGCCCTTATTCGTCGCCCATCGGGCCGCTCCCGGCGGGCGTACCCTGACTCAGGAGACAACAGCAGTGAGCAGCATATTGATCATTGAGGACGAACCGAGGATCGCCGGTTTCATAGCCAAAGGGTTGAAATCGGCAGGATTCACACCCGAGACCACGGCCTCCGGTGACATGGGGGCGACGCTGGCGGTGCATGGCAACTTCTCATTGATCATCCTGGACGTCGGCCTGCCGGACATCGACGGGTTCGAGGTGCTGGAACGCATCCGCGGGCAGGGTGTGGCGACGCCGGTGATCATGCTCACGGCCCGCTCATCGGTGGCCGACCGGGTGGCGGGGCTGGAGGGCGGCGCCGACGATTACATGCCGAAACCCTTCTCCTTCGAGGAATTGCTGGCCCGGATCCGGCTGCGGCTCAGGACCGAACCCGAACCCACGAGAACATCGGCCAACTACCTGGAACATCGCGGTCTGGTACTGGACTACCGCACCCGTCGCGCCCAGGTCGACGGCCAGTGGGTGGATCTGTCGGCCCGAGAGTTCACCCTCGCGGAGGTGTTCCTGCGCAACCCGGGTCAGGTACTCAGCCGCGAACAACTCCTGAGCAACGTCTGGGGCTTCGACTTCGACCCCGGCTCGAACATCGTCGACGTCTACGTCTCCTACCTGCGCAACAAACTGGGCAAACAACGCTTCGAAACAGTCCGGGGAATGGGCTACCGCCTGGTGTGAGGGGAGCGTCCCTAAAGTCGACCGGCTTCGTCCTCCCCGAAGTTGGTTGAGCCGGTCGTATCGAAACCATCTCATCCCCAAGCTGGTAGAGCCGGTCGTATCGAAACCATCTCATCCCCAAGCTGGTTGAGCCGACCTGCGAGCGTCAGCGAGCGGGTCGTGTCGAAACCTCTTGTGCATGTTTGGGGAACTTGGTCGGGTTCTGGTTTTCGGGTGTGGGGTGGTTTCGACTCGGGCTGCTCGTTCCTCGCGGTCCGGCTCAACCGGCTTTGTCCTCCCCGAAGTTGGTTGAGCCGATCTGCGAGCGTCAGCGAGTGGGTCGTGTCGAAACCTCTTGCGGGTTTCCGGGGTGTTAGGGGTGGGTTCTGGTTTTCGGGTGTGGGGTGGTTTCGACTCGGGCTGCTCCTTCGTCGCGGTCCGGCTCAACCGGCTTGTGGGGGTGGAAGTTGGTTGAGCCGATCTGCGAGCGTCAGCGAGCGGGTCGTGTCGAAACCTCTTGCGGGTTTCCGGGGTGTTGGGGTCAGGTTCTGGCTGCCGGGTGTGGGGTGGTTTCGACTCGGACTGCTCCTTTGTCGCGGTCCGGCTCAACCGGCTTTGTCCTCCCCGAAGCTGGTAGAGCCGACCTGCTCGCTCTGCGAGCTGGTCGTGTCGAAACCACGGCGACCGCAGTCCAATCCTGCGAAGAAGTTATCGAACTGTTATCGAAAACGTCTTCTATTTGTGGGCGAGGTTGGATAGAATCGTATGTATGTTCGAGATGGTTCCCGGGTGTGTGGCGGAGGCCTTTGCCGCGCTTGATGAGGCGAATCGCCATGCCCGCGCCGCCGAGGTCGCCGCGGTGGTGGCCGTGGCGAAGGCCGCCGAACTCTACGAGGTTGATCAGGAAGCGGTGTTCGAGGGCATGGAGCGCGTGATCTTTCCCGGTCACGCGGGCACCCCCGGGGTGGGGGAGTTCCTTGCCGCCGAGATCGCCGGGATCCTCGGGATCTCCACCGGTTCGGCGCTGCAGAGGATCGCCGACGTGCTGGATGTGCGCTTCAGGTTCCCGCGGCTGTGGGAGGCCTTCCTGGGTGGGGAGCTGCGGTGGTGGCAGGTGGTTGACGTCACCAACCGGGCCGCCGTGCTGGGTGTGAAGGCGGTGGAGTGGCTGGATCGGCAGCTCGCCTGGGCGATGAAGGTCTGGTCGTGGCAGCGGATCCTCAAGCACATTGATCGGTGGATCGTGGAGGCCGATCCCGCGGTCGCCGCGGAGCGGGCCGAGGCGGAACGCCGCCGCCGGGACGTGGAGGTCTCCGGGATCACAGACGGGCACTGCACGATCTGGGGCATCGTGGACGCCGCCGACGGTGTTGCGTTCGATCACGCCCTCACCGCCGTCGCCCGGACCCTGCCCGCCGAGGAGGGTGACCTGCGGCAGCGGCGCGCCGCCGCGGTCGGTGTTCTGGCCCGGCGGGTGAGCGGCCAGGACGCGCTGCCCGCGGCCACCGTGGTGGTGCACGTGAACGCCACTGATCCCGCCCTCGGGCTCGTGGAGCCGACGGAGGAGGCCGGCGGGATCGCAGGTTCGAGTCCTGTCGCATCGGGTGCCGCCGTGGTGGAGCGCTGGGGTGCTCTCCTGACCGCGCGGCTTCCTGAGTTCCTGGCCGGTTCGCGGGTGACGGTTCGGCCCGTCGTGGATCCCTGGGCCATCAGCCCCGAGACCCCGCACCGTCCTTCCGTGTCGCTGCGCACGGCGGTCGAATCCCTCATGCCGCACGACGTGTTCCCCTACGGGGCGACGCCGTCACGGAGCTGCGACCTGGATCACACCGTCCCCTACGCCGACGACGGCGGCCCGGGCCAGACCAGGTGGGGAAACCTCGGGCCGTTGTCGAGATTCACACACCGGGTGAAAACCCACGGCGGCTGGCACCTGACCCAACCCGAACCGGGCATCTTCCACTGGAGTTCCCCGGCCGGATACCAGTACCTGGTCACCGCGCAGGGAACCATCCGCATCGCATCCCCGCCGCCCCGGCCCCGGGATCCCGAACCCCCGCCCGGCTGGGAGGAACCGCCCCCACCCGAGGCGGAGCGGTCGCTGGAAACCGAGGCCTGGGCCACCGCGGCATGGGTTCTCGCCACCTGACCGGCGTCCCGGGCTGCCCGCGTGAAGCCGGTTGAGCCGGGCGTGATCCCCTGGGTGAATGCCCGTGCCGAAATCGCCCGAGCTATTCCTCCCGGTCCGGGAGATCGAGGTCGCGCCATTCCTCGAAATCGTCCAGCGCGCTCGCATCGCCGGTCCGCAGCGCCTCGGCGACCGCCCGGGCGAGCTCGTAGCGGGGGTCTTCCTCCTGTCTGAGGCGTTCCAGGTTTTCCTCGAACGACCAGTCGCCGGTCGTGACTCCGGCGGCCAAGAGGGCCTTGAGCGCCCGCCCCGACGCGATCCGGTGCCGCGGGGAGTGCATGAACAAACAGAAGTGACACTCCGCACACAGCGCTTCTTCACCCCGCTCGGCAAGTTTCAACGCGCGCTCGGCAAACTCCACCCCCTTCTCATCCCGCCCCGTCGCGAATAGAAGTTGAGAATAATTCCCGAGGGCGATTGCGTTGTTGGGATCGATGGTGAGGGCTTGTGTGTAGAGTTTTTCTGCTTGGTTGTGGTCGTGGCGAATAGTGGTTAGAAAAATAGCGTAGGTGTAGAGGATGCTGGCCTTGTTTGGGCTGATGGTGATGGCTTGTTCGTAGAGTTTTTCTGCTTGGTCGTGGTCGTGGCGAATGTATGTGAGGAAGTTAGCGTAGTAGCAGAGGCTGTAACCGTCGTTAAGGTCGACTTTGATGGCTTGTTTATAAAGTTTTTCTGCTTGGTTATAGTTGTGGCGAATAGTGGTGAGGAAGACAGCGTAGGTGTCGAGGGTGCTGGCGTTGTTGGGGTCGATAGCGAGGGCTTGTGCGTAGAGCTCTTCGGCGTGGTCGTGGTTGTGACGAATGCCTGTGAGGAAGTTGGCGTAGTTGCCTAGGTTTTTGGCATTGCTGGGGTCGGTTTCGATGGCTTGTTTGTAGAGTTCCTCGGCGTGGTCGTGGTTGTGGCGAATGTTTTTGAGGAAGTTGGCGTAGCTGCCGAGGTTGGTGGCGTTTTTGGGGTCGGCTTTGATGGCTTGTTTGTAGAGTTCCTCAGCGCGGTCGTGGTTGTGGCGAATATCTGTGAGGAAGATGGCGTAGCTGCCGAGGAAGTCGGCATCAGTAGGATTTCTGGAAGAGATTTTTTGTAGCAGGTATTCCACTTCCTGCACGAGGTTCTCCGTCACCGTATCCCCTGTCAGCAGGTTCCTGGAGTGCATTTCAAAAATCAGGACCAGAGCTTGGAATGCTGTGTGTGGGCAGGTGGCCATGGTCGTCAGTGTGGTGTTGGTCAGGGGCCAGTCCGCCTCTTCCACTATAAGGTCCAGGGCTTCCCAGGAGTCCTTGCCGGTTCGTAGCACGAGGGGCGCATCAGTGGCGGTTTCGCCGATCACCCAGGACCACTCTGCCTCCCAGTCGGGATCCTCCCAGAGATCGTCGTCGTAGGCTTTCGCCAGCGTGAGGAGGGCCTCTTTGCTCGCGGACCCCAGGCCGACGCGGCTCCAGTCCGCTGCGGCCTTCACCAGACCGGCCCGCCCCTGGTGGCTGTCGAGCGCCGACGTGAACCGTCGGCGTATGTCCTCGGCCCTGCCGAGCACGCGGCCAAGCCCGAGCTGCTGAATGGATGCCAGATCCCCGGCGTAGCTCGTGCTTCCCACCGCATCCAGCTCGTCGTCGGACAGCTTGGCTTCGAGGGGGAGCGGGTGGAATCTGTTGACGATCTCCCAGCCGGGGAACTTGCTGTCCAGCTCTGCGCGCCATCTGGTGTAGTTCATGCGGGTCGTGGTGGCCACCACGGTGCAGGAATCATCGATCCACGTGTTCAGGACCCCGAGAGTGAACTCCTCTTTACCCAGGAAACGTTCCAGTTCGTCGAGGAAAATAATGGCGCCGCGAACGGGTCTTCGCCAATTTTTTAGCAGCTTCTCCACGTCGTCTTCGCTCTTGGGAAACAGGACGCGGGCGTCGGGCCATTCCTCGCGGAGCACCTGGACCACGAGGCGGGTCTTGCCAGCCATCGACGGGCCCTCCACCAGGACGGGGGTGCGGTCTTTCAGAAAATCGTGAAGCTTGTCGTGCACATCGCGGCGGACGTAGTCATCGACCTCCCTGTCAGACCTGTGAATGCGCAGCGAATCCAGGTGTGCCTTGCCGATCGGGCCGGAATCCCCAGACACCTCGGCGATCCATTTGTTGCGCGCCCGTGTCGAGATCCAGTCCCTAACCTGTGGTGTGAAATCCGCGACAACGCCCACAAAGGCCCCCAGAAGTGAACCGAGCACGCTCCACACCCCGCCGAGGGGGCTGAGGAGGGGGATTACGGCGCCCACGATGGCCCCGGCGAGCGGCAGAACCAGCCACCACACCGACGTGCCAGGATCAGATGATCGCGTGGACCGTTTCGACATCCTTGGCTCCTCCCGGCGCTGCCCTGGCAACAGGATAGTGGGGCCGGTGAGACGTGGAGCCTGTCTGCGACCACGTGGGTCTCTGGGGCAGGGGCCGGCGAACCGGGCTCAGCGATCAGTCGTCGTCGCGGTCGTCGCCGTCGTCGTCGCTGTCCTTCTTGGTCGGTTTGGCTGTCGCGGCTTTCGTGCTTTTCGTGCTCTTCCTGTCGTCGTCGTCATCGTCGTCGTCCCGGTCGGTCTTCCTCGAGGTCGTGGTGGGGACGGTCGTGTTGGCCGGCCTGCTGGTGGTTTGGGCCGTGGAACTGGTCGGATCCGCGGGGCCCGCCGGGTCCACCGGGGTGACCTCCGTGGGGATCGGAGGCTCGGTGGGGGAGGGACTGGCCGACGGGGCGGGCGGGGAGACGACGATCGCCGGTGAGTTCAGTTCGGGTTCCGCCGGGTGCGCGAGCTGGAACAGCAGCCCCGCAGTCAGCAGCCCTGCGGCGCCTATGCCCACCAGGGTGAGGGTGAGGCGGGTTCGTTCCGACTTCATCATGCTTCTCCTTCTGCTTGATTCAAGTGAACCCCACGCGGATGAGGAATCGGGCAGAACTTCATGAGGAAGTTCTCATGAAAACACACGCCGGTTGTCAATACAAATTTTCACGACCCGCGGCGGGATCCCGTCCGGCCCCGACCCACCCGGGCCGCTCCGATCGCGGCAGGCTGGCGCATCCCGCGCGAGGGAGTTATTGTATGTACAAAGCTCCCGGCGGTTCCGGCCGTCGGGCCAGCGGACTGGACGGACCCGAACGCGGTGCAGTCGGCACTGTTGCCGGTGGGGACGAAGCAATCCGCCGGACCAGCCTGAACGTCCCAGAAACCAGGGAGAGGTACATGACCACAATCACCCACTGGATCGACGGCGCCCCCTACGAGGGCCAGCCTTCCCACATGATCCCCGTCGAGAACCCCGCCACCGGCAAGGTCGTCGGTGAGTTGATGTCGGCCAGCCCGGCCGACCTCGACCACGCCGTCGCCGTCGCCAAGGCGGCCCAGAAGAAGTGGGCCAAGGTTTCCCTCGCCAAGCGCACCGCCATCATGTTCAAGATGCGCGAGCTGGTGCTCGCCCACCAGGACGAGCTGGCCAAGGCGATCGTCGAGGAGCACGGCAAGGACTACTCCGACGCCATCGGCGAGATCCAGCGCGGCCGCGAAACCCTCGACTTCGCCTGCGGCATCAACGTCGCGTTGAAGGGCGAGTACTCCTTCGACATCTCCACCGGCGTCGACATCCACACCATCCGCCAGCCCGTCGGCGTGGTCGCGGGTATCTGCCCCTTCAACTTCCCCGTCATGGTGCCGATGTGGATGCACCCCGTCGCCTTGGCCACCGGCAACGCCTTCATCCTGAAACCCGCCTCCCCGACCCCCACCGCATCGCTGATCATCGCCCGCCTCTACAAGGAAGCCGGCCTGCCCGACGGCGTGTTCAACGTCCTCGCCGGTGACCGCAACCTGGTCTCCGACATCCTCACCCATCCCGGGATCGACGCCATCTCCTTCGTCGGCTCCACCCCGGTGGCGCACGTCATCCAGGACACGGGTGTCGCCCACGGCAAACGCGTCCAGGCCCTCGGGGGTGCGAACAACCACGCCATCGTCCTGCCCGACGCGGACCTCGAATTCGCCGCCCAGCACATCTCCGCCGCCGCCTTCGGTGCGGCAGGTGAACGCTGCATGGCGCTGCCCGTCGTGGTGGCCGTCGGTGGTATCGCCGACAAGCTCGCCGAACTGGTCGCCGCCAACGGCGCGAAGATCAAGGTCGGTTTCGGCCTCGACGAGGGCGTCCAGATGGGTCCGGTCATCACCGCCAAGGCCCGCGACCGCATCGTCGGTCTCATCGACGACGCAGAAAAGCGCGGCGCGAAGGTGGTGCTCGACGGGCGCGGCCTGAAGGTCGAGGGCTACGAGGACGGCTTCTGGCTCGGCCCCACCATCCTCACCCACGTCCCGCTCGACGCCCCCGCCTACAAGGAGGAGATCTTCGGTCCGGTGCTGTGCATCGTCGACGCCGAGAACTACGCGGAGGCCATCGAGCTCGTCAACGCCAGCGAGTTCGGCAACGGCGCGGCGATCTTCACCAACGACGGCGGCTACGCCCGGCGTTTCCAGCTGGACGTCGAAGCCGGCATGGTGGGCGTCAACGTGCCCATCCCCACCCCGGTGGCCTACTACTCGTTCGGCGGGTGGAAGGAATCGCTGCTGGGCGACACCCACATCCACGGCCCCGAGGGTGTGCACTTCTACACCCGCGCCAAGGCCATCACCACCCGGTGGCCCTCGGAGTCCGGTGCCTACGCCGCGACGATGAGCTTCCAGCGCGAGGAGTGAACCGCCCCACGTGAGAGGTGCTGGGCCGTGAGCGGTGGCGAACGGTCCGGCGAACTTTCCAGCCCCTGCCCCGGCGACCGTCAGGTCG